>JASFYP010000022.1:0-95354 GCA_045047075.1 Flavobacteriaceae bacterium | reverse complement strand
CCAATACAAAAATTAGCAAAAATATTACCTAGTAAATCCTCTGTAGTAACAGCACCAGATATCAAACCAAGGTGGTGTAACGCTTCTCTAATATCAATTGCTAAAAGATCAGAACTTAAATCAATTGCCATTCCTTTTTCAACTTCTTTAATTGATGACAATGCGTTGGTCAATGCTTCAAAATGCCTGCTATTACTGACAATTGTTTGATTGTTTGTCAAAGCTCCCATATTAGTAAGTTTGGTCAACTCGTTTAAAAGTAAATCAATCCCTGTTTTGTTTTTGGCAGAAATAGATATTAGACTAGAGACATTAGACGTTAGACTTTCTATTGTTGCTTTAGAAAGTAAATCAGATTTATTTACTATAGTTAAGATTCTTTTTGAAGGATATTTATTTTTTAATTCTTCAATTTTAGATTTAGTATTTGAAACTTCTTTTGCATCAATAAGATGCAATACAAGTTGCGCTTGTTCAATTTTTTCGAATGTTTTTTTAATTCCGATACTTTCAACTAGGTCATTTGTTTCTCTAATTCCTGCGGTATCAATAAATCTAAAAACAACACCGTTAATCACTAGTTCATCTTCAATCGCATCTCTTGTAGTTCCAGGAATATCCGATACAATTGCCTTTTCTTCATTCAATAAAGCATTCAGTAAAGTTGATTTTCCTACATTTGGTTCACCAACAATAGCAACAGGAATTCCGTTTTTAAATACGTTTCCAAAAGCAAAAGAATCTATCAATCGTTTTAAGATGGAAGAGAGTTTATTCACCAATTCTCTAAAAGCGGCTCTATCTGCAAACTCTACATCTTCATCTGAGAAATCGAGCTCTAATTCTATCAAGCTCGCAAAGTTTAATAACTGTTCTCTAAGATTAGCAATTTCGGTCGAAAAACCACCACGCATTTGCTGTAGTGCAATTTGATGTGATGCTTTAGAATCAGATTCTATAAGATCGGCAACAGCCTCTGCCTGCGATAAATCCATCTTACCATTAATAAAAGCACGTAAGGTAAACTCCCCATTCGTAGCAGTTCTACATCCATTAGATAAAAATAATTGCATGATTTCCTGCTGAATATAAACAGAGCCATGACAATTTACTTCCACCACATTTTCGCCAGTATAAGAATGAGGGGCTTTAAAAACAGAAACCAAAACTTCATCAATGATTCTATTTTCATCCATAATATGTCCTAAATGGATGGTGTGAGATTTTACGTTGGTTAAATCTTTGTTACCATATTTAGGCTTGAAATGTTTCGTTACAATTTGTATGGCATTATCACCAGATAAACGAATAACAGCAATGGCACCCATACCCGATGGAGTTGCTAATGCGATGATGGTATCTGAATGAATTGAGTTAGTCATTGTTAAATTTATCTATTTTTTAATAGAATGCAAAAATATCATTTAATTTTTAAATATTTTGAAACGATACCCTTGTAATTCTTTAAAAAAAGCTATTTTTAAGAAAATTTTTATCATTTGAAAAAATTACAACGAAGTTTAAACTTATCATCTGTAATTGCCATAAGTGTTGGTGGAATGTTGGGAAGTGGAATTTTTGTGCTCCCCGGTTTAGCAGCAGCCAAAACAGGATCTTCGGTTTGGTTGGCTTATTTGTTGGCCGCTATATGTATTTTACCAGCAGCGTTGTCTAAGTCAGAATTGGCAACAGCGATGCCTTCTTCAGGCGGGAGCTATGTGTATATTGAGAGAGCATTCGGACCTATTTTAGGAACAATATCAGGTATAGGATTGTGGTTGTCATTATTATTAAAAAGCTCTTTTGCTTTGGTAGGCTTTGGCGCATACCTATCTGTTTTAGTAGATATAGATTTAGGATATATCAAATACATCGCTTTATTCTTTTTAGGACTCATTATGTTGTTAAATATTTATGGGGTCAAGAAGGTAGGTAAAGTGCAGCTTGTTATTGTAAGTTTTAGTTTGGTTGGGTTATTTGTATTATTATTTTTTGGTCTGCCAAATATAAATCCAGATTTGTTAGAACCTGTTTTTAAAGAGGGTAGCTTTGGATTAATTAGTACAATCGCTTTTGTTTATATTTCTTATGCAGGGGTTACAAAAGTTGCTGCAATAGCCGGTGAAATTAAAAATCCAAGTAAAAATATTCCTACTGCAATGCTACTTTCATTGGTAATTATGGGCATGCTTTATGTATCTATTGCCTTTATGTTAGTTGGGAATATTCCTTTAGAAGATTTGAGTACAGATATTAAACCAATTTATTCTTTAGCATTTTTATTAGGAGGTAAATATGTTGGTTACGCAGCTGCCATTTTAGGGATTGTCACATTGGTTTCTATGGCAAATTCAGGTGTGCTTGCATCTTCTAGATTTCCTTTTGCTATGTCTAGAGATAAATTGTTTCCAGAATTTATGAGTAAAATTCACCCAACAAAATTAACACCTGTTGTTACAATCGTGATGACCTGTGTCTTGATGGCTTTTGCTATTTTGTTTTTAGATGTAGTCAAAATAGCAAAATTAGCAAGTGCCTTTATGGTAATGTCTTTTATGTTGGTAAACCTTTGTGTAATTGTGTTGAGAGAGACTTCGGTGCAATGGTATGTGCCCACTTACAAATCACCATTATATCCATTCATGCAATTATTTGGTGTAATTAGTGGCGGTATTTTATTAGTTTTTTTAGGGATGATTCCCCTATTAGCCGTTTTCGGGTTGGTAGTTTTCGGGACACTTATATATTTTATATACGGAACAAAATCAGCAAGAACTGGAGTGTTGAAATTATATGGTCACCGACCAGCATCCTATTTATTAGTTAAGAAGAAGAAAAGAAAGTCAGTAGTTAGAAAACCTTCACTTATAAAAGATGAAACGGTCGATTCGGAAGTTTTAGATGCAGGTGTCGTTGTACCGCTTCTAGGAAACGAAAACTCCCCAGAAATGTTGGCAGAAATTGGAGCAGCCATTAATAAAAAATCAAAACTTTTAACAGTTGATATTACTGAGGTTCCTAACCAAACATTTTTAGAAGCTGTTGATGATAGCCCGAGAATAAATTCGCTGGCAAGAAGAATTTCCGGATTGGCAAAAGCAAGAAATATAGATATTGATTTTGAAGCTGTAGCTACTCATGATGTATCAGATACAATTTATGAATATAGTGATCATACACATTGCGATTGGCTAGTAATGGGGTGGGATGGTAGAGCTCAAAATGGCATTTTAATTAGTAATCCAATCGGTTGGTTATTGCGACATATCAATTCAGATTTGGCTTTGTTTAAGGACAATGGTGTACGACATTTTAGTAGAATTTTATTACCATTGAGACCAGGGCGTAGAGATAAAAACTTTGTAGCTGTAGTGGATAGAATTTGTAGTTTTTATGGTGCTACATTTACTATGTTACACGTAATCCCAGAAAATACTTTAGAAACGGATATTCTTGAGCTAGAAAAAACATCTAATAAAATATTGACAAAAACTACTGTTGGATGTGATTTAAAAATAATAAAATCTAACAATTCAATTGAAGCGATTTCATTTATTTCGGCAGATTATGATTTACTTGTTTTAGGAACACCAGAAAAAGACAATTGGCGTAATGTATTATTTGGAACCGGTAAGGATAGGTTTGCATACAACTCAGCTTGTTCTGTTTTACGATTGACTATGAAGGACTAAACTATAAGTCCAATCCAAACATTTTTCTGAAATCCTCTAATATTGGGTTTTTTTCTTTTAACTTTTCGTAGCGCTCTTGTGGTGTGTAAGCAAATCTCTTTGCTACAACTTCATTTACATCAACTTCTAAATCGATGCTGTAATTGTTTAATTTATCACGTAAAAACTTCAAAAGCTTGGGCTTATGAGTTATCAATTTAGATTTCATCATGCTATTTGGCAAAGTGATAAAAATTTTAAAATCTTCAACTCTAGGGGTGTCAGCATCAATGATTGAGGCGACGTCTCTCTTTCCTTTCTCTCTTAAATTTGTGATGTATTGTTTCCAAGCACTTAGTAATTGCACTTCAGTAAACTCTGTTTTTGGAAGTATGCTATAATCAATTACTTCAACCTCAGTTTCTAATATTTCCTTTTTTAATTGAACACTTTTTAATGATAAGTTAGAAGCACCACGTCTTCTTCCACTTGTTGTGTTTTTAGCTTCAATTTTTGGAGTTGCAGGTTTTAGAGTTGGAATTTTTTTATAGGTATCTTCTTTCTTTTCTGCAACCTGGGTGGCTACATTAATAGGAGCATCAATTTTTTCTTCAACCTGAATATGACTAAAGAATTTTGCCGGAATTATGTAGTTTTTACTATTTTTTTTTTCTCCATCAAAAGTGATAGAGGCTAATTGCATTAAGGTGAGTTCTACAAGTAATCGCTGATTTTTACTTGTTTTGTATTTTAAATCGCAATCATTTGCTTTATCAATTGCTTGCATCAGAAACTGTAAAGATGTCTTTTCTGATTGTTCTAAATAACGTTTTTTAGCATTGTCTCCAACCTCCAAAAGAGGGACAGTCGCTTTGTCTTTGGCTACCAATAAATCACGAAAGTGTGAAGCCAATCCATTTATAAAATGATGTCCTTCAAACCCTTTAGATAAAATAGTATTGAATTGCACCAATACTTTTGGTATGTCATTGGCTAATAACAAATCGGTTGTATTAAAATACTCATCATAATCTAATACATTCAAATTTTCAGTAACAGCTTGTCGCGTTAAATTCGAACCAGAAAAACTAACGACTCTATCAAAAATAGAAAGTGCATCACGCATAGCTCCATCTGCTTTTTGAGCAATGATATGTAAAGCATCATCATCAGCTTTTATATTTTCTTTTTGGGCGATAACCTTTAAATAATTCTTTGCATCTAAAACAGTGATCCTTTTAAAATCAAAAATCTGACAGCGAGATAATATAGTAGGAATAATTTTATGTTTTTCAGTAGTTGCTAAAATAAAGATAGCATGAGCAGGTGGCTCTTCCAATGTTTTTAAAAATGCATTGAAGGCAGATGCTGATAACATGTGTACCTCATCTATAATATAGACCTTGTATTTTCCTACTTGTGGTGGAATCCGAACCTGATCGGTTAAACTACGAATATCATCAACTGAGTTGTTAGAGGCAGCATCTAATTCAAATATATTAAAGGCAAAATCTTCATCAGGATTTACTTCTGTTTTTCCATCTTGATTTATTTGCTTTGCCAAAATTCGAGCACAAGTAGTTTTACCAACTCCACGTGGTCCTGTAAATAATAATGCCTGCGCTAAATGATCATTCTTAATTGCATTTTCTAAAGTATTGGTGATAGACTGTTGCCCAACAACTTCTTTAAAAGTTTGGGGTCTATACTTACGTGCCGATACTATAAAATGCTCCATTAATTAGTTTGAAAATTCAGAAAAAACAAAGTTACTATTTTGAATAGATTTTGTTGTATAAATCGATGTATTTTTCTTTGATGATTGCTCGTTTAGGTTTTAGGGTAGGCGTAAGAAGTTCATTTTCAACACTCCAGACATCAGAAGTTAATTCAAAACATTTAATGGTTTCCCATTTTCCAAAACCTTTGTTAGCTTCTTCAACTTCTTGATAAATACGTTCAATTACTTTTTCATTTGCGATGATGTCTTCGTATGACGTATCTAAACTAAAACCATGTCTAGTACCCCATTCCCTTAAAAATTCAAAATTAGGCTGTATGATGGCAGCTGCCATTTTTTCACCTTCACCAACAACCATAATCTGTTCAATAAAACGAGATTGTTTTAGTACGTTTTCTAATAAAACGGGAGAAATATATTTTCCTCCAGATGTTTTAAATATTTCTTTTTTTCGTCCTGTTATTTTTAAGAACCCATCGGCATCAACTTCACCTTTATCTCCTGTATGAAAATATTCTCCTGTCATTACCTCAGCAGTTTTCACTGGATCTTTATAATAACCCATCATCACATTTGGGCCTTTTACTAATATCTCCCCGTCTTCAGCAATTTTGACTTCTACATTGTCAATAACTTTACCAACAGCTCCAATTCTGAATAAGTTATTTTTATATTGATTTACCGTTATTACGGGTGATGTTTCTGTTAATCCGTAGCCCTCCATTACATACATTTCTGCAGCAGCAAAAATTCTAGTAAGCCGAGGTTGCAATGCTGCACTACCAGAAACCATCGTATTAATATTACCACCAAGTGCTGCTCTCCATTTAGAAAAAATCAATTTTCTAGCCAATGCTAATTTTTTTTCATACCACCATCCGTTAGCTCCATAGGGTTCGTATTGCAAGCCAACTTCAACCGCCCAAAAGAAAAGCACTTTTTTAATTCCTTTTAATTCAGCACCCTTGGCAATAATTTTGTCATAAATTTTTTCGAGTAGGCGAGGGACCACACTCATAAAATTAGGTTTTACTTCTTTGATGTTCTCAGGCATTTTTTCAATACTCTCAGCAAAGTAAATAGATAAACAATTATATTGATATAGATAAATAAGTACACGTTCAAAAACATGACAGACTGGTAGAAAGCTAAGAATTTTAGTATCACCATTGGCTAATGGTAAGCGAGGGGTGCTATCTAAAGCATTACTAACTAAATTTTTGTGAGACAGCATAACACCTTTTGGTGTGCCCGTTGTACCAGATGTATAAATAATGGTTGCTAAATCAGTTTCTATAATTGAGTCTTTTCGTTTTTCAACTTCATCTTGATTTGAAGTGTCAGTACCAAATTCTAAGACTTCATCCCAATGTTTGCATCCTTCAATTTCTTCAAAGCAATATATTTCTTTTAAAGTTGGTACATTATCTTTTATTTGTTTTGCTTTATCAAACAATTCTTTATCTGATAAAAAACAATAAGTTATTTCAGAATGATTAAAAATGTACTCGTAATTTTCTTTTGAACTGGTTGGGTAAATAGGAACAGTTTGTGCGCCTACTTGTAATATACCGATGTCTAAAATATTCCATTCCGTTCTGTTGGCTGAAGAAATAATTGCGATTTTATCATTGAGTTGTACCCCCATTTTTATCAAAGCACGTGAGATGGCATTTGCCTTGTCAATATATTCTTGTGTAGAAGTTGCAATCCATTCTCCATTTTTTTTGGTGACCAATGATTTCTCTATCGGATTTTTTTCTAGTTGATAATAAGGAAAATCAAAAAGACGCGTAACTTCTATAGACATAAATGCAGAATTATTTGTACGCAAAATACAAAATAAAAGGCAGTATTCAAATGTTAAAATATTGGTTTATGGTGTTCTGAAATTGAACTACTTCTCACTTCTTCGAGTATTCCTTTATATAAAGGATGTTTTAAATATCCGCCATAAGCAATGTCCGACATAAAAATTGCAGGGTATTCATTGGCTTCAATAATTACAGGGCCCTCTTTAGAAATGGCAATATCCCAACCAATATATCTGTCAGGAATATAATCTACAGATTTCATGGTTAATTCAATTGCTTCTTTAAACAGCGGGATTTTAAATCCGCCAAAGACAAAATTATTATCAGGATGGGCAGTTAAAGTTGCTCCACCATATTCCATATATTGATTCCCAATTTCATTTAAAGTGCCATTTTCTAAATCAATACCGACATAAAACCCACCAGAATGTGCATTATCTACAAAACTTTCTCCTACACCAAACCTCATAAAAGCTGAAAGTAAATGAGTCTTACCCTGTTTATCAATAAATGTTTCCATGCGGATAGTGTTGATACAATCTGCATGAATTTTATTTATCTCAGGATGCTGTAAAACAACTTCCTCATGCACACAACTATTATGGATTACAAAATCTACACATTTATTTATGTCTGCCTCCAAATTATTTTTATTGATTCGGTAGCAACCTATGCCTCCATAAAGTGACAATGGCTTCACAAAAATATTTTCGTGATTGGTATTATTGAAAATATTTTTGAAGAAACTTTGTAAATCTTCTTTGGAAGCCACCTTAAAAAGTTCTCCCTTAAAAATAAAATTGGAGTTGAGGTTGTGGCTAATTAATTTTGGAACGGGTAAATTAATCTGTTCGCAAAAAATAGAAAAGCTTAGCTTATTTGATATGATTGATAAATGTTCCGGTTTGTGAAAAGCATTTGAAAACTGAATTTTATGCGCTTCTTTTGTGCTGATATAATCTTTGTAATTTACCACATTTTTGCGATAGAGATATTTAAAATAATAAAATGGAATTTCTCTTTTGCTAATCCATAAATACATAGATTCTCTAAACATTCTCAAAAAGCTTTTTTTATTTTTGTCTTTCAAAAAAATGCGCAACCTGTTTTGTTGTTTTGCAGCCATATTTATTTCTTTTTCAATTCTGATAGCAATTCAATTATCTTAGGGTGTTTCTTTAATCCGCCATAAACAATATCAGCTGCATAAATAGATGGGTACTCATTGGCCTCTATCAAAACAGGGCCATTTGGAGTAATAGCAATATCCCAGCCTATAATCCGGTCAGGTAAAAAATTACTTGCTTTGTTGGTTAAATCCAATACTTCTTTAAAATAAGGGATTTTAAAATCCTTAAAAATAAACCCACTTGTTGGATGCTCATAAAACTCAGCACCACCAAACTCCATATCTTGATATCCTTTTTCTTGTAAGATACCAGTTTTTAAATTTAAACCTACTTGAAACCCACCAGAACTCACATTATCAACTACACTTTTACCAACACCAAATCGCATATACGCAATAATAATATTTACTATTTTGTTTTTATCAATATATGTTAACAGGCGTATAGAATTGATGCAATTTCGATGGATTTTATTAATATCTTCGTGTTGTTGAATGAGCTCTTCGTGGATATACCCAGTGCCTATTATATACTCACTGCAATGTTCAATATCTTCCTTTAAGTTGTTTTTATTTATTTTAAAGCATCCTGCTCCACCATATTGAGCAAGTGGTTTTATAAAAATACTTTGGAGTGTTGTTTTATCAAATACATGATTAAAAAAAGTAAAAAGATCTTCAGAATTTTTTACTTTGAAAACGGCACCTTCAAAAAAGAAATTTGAATCTAAATTATAACTAACCATTTTAGCAATGGGTAGTCCATTTTTTTTGCAATACAAAGAAAAGCTAAGTTTATTTGATATAATCGAGATAAGCTCATCATTATGTAATTGTTTACCTTGTTGGATCCTTACCCCTTCTTTAGTGCTCAAATAATCTTTGAAGTTAGTTACCGATTTTCGGTATTGGTATTTAAAATAATAGAAAGGAATTTCTCTTTTACTAATCCATAAATAAGACGCTTCCCAAAACATTTTAAAAATGCTTTTCTTTCTTTTGTCTTTTAAAAAAATAAGGAATCTATTTTGGGCTTCTTTATGTTTCAAAACGAATGGATTTGCTTGACTTAGTTAATGCAATTTACAAAATATTTGAAGAGGTGATAATATGTTTTTCTAAAATCTATTTTTATTTAAAATAAATAAATACTATTACAATATAAAAATAATCAATTTTGATGATACTTCAATAAGTTGTATATTTGCAGTGTAATATTTAAATCATAATATCATGAAAAATTTAATAGGAATAGATAAAGTAAAAGCAGGATTACTCATTACTAAATTAAACCATTTATTGGCTGATTATCAATTGTTTTATCAGAATTTAAGAGGCTTACATTGGAATATTAAGGGAAAAGAATTTTTTGAATTGCATTTAAAATTTGAAGAATTATATGATGATGCTGTAATAAAAATTGATGAAGTAGCAGAACGAATTTTAACGCTTGAAGGAGAACCACTGCACACATTTTCTGACTACATAGGTATTTCAGAAATACAGGCTGAAAAAGGAATTACCAATGGAACAAAAGGTGTAGAGATAGTTGTAAAAAACTTTTCTGTATTGATATTAAAAGAGCGCGAAATTTTAGCTTTGGCAGGAGATGCTGATGACGAAGGAACAATGAGTTTGATGAGTGATTATATCACTGAAACAGAAAAAACATTGTGGATGTTGAATTCATATTTGAGATAAATTAGTTTAGTTTTAGTTAAAAGCGCAACAATCAATTGATTGTTGCGCTTTTTTGTTTTAGATGGGAAGCAATAAAAGAACTAAGAAAAAAAAAGAGTTATCTAAAGTAACATAAACTACATTGCCTCGTCAAATTAATTGTAGGTAACTATTTAAATAAAATTTGCGTCTTATATATTAACTAACAATAATTACCATGCTTTTAAAACACGTATTATCTATTGTAATTTTTCTTTTGTTTTTTGTGGGAAATGCTCAAACATTTTCGGCGAAAGTTATTGATAAAGATTCGGGAGAGCCGATTACTTATGCAACGGTTGTTATAAGTGAAAGCCAAGGAATGGTAACAAACGGTGAAGGGGAGTTTTCTTTTCAGATAGACCGAATTAAACAACCTCAAGACTCTATTTATATTTCTTATATGGGATATGAAACCAAAAGAATTTTATTTGTAGCGCAAGAAAATTTAATAGTAGAATTAGCTCCAAAAACTTTCGAATTGAATGAAGTATTTTTTACGACAAAAAAATTAACAGCTTCAGAAATCATTAAAAATGTTAAAATAAATCTCACTAAAAATTACAATGTAGATTTAACTAAAAAGAAAATATTTTTCCGTCAATCGGATATTGCTCGTATTAAAAAAATGGATTTTGGATTCAAAAAATCGAGTATTGAAGAACTCAATAAAGAGTTGATGGATAGTATCACGAGAATAATTCCTAAATACTCTGCCTATTACAAAGAAGCTGTTGCAGATTTTTATGGCGATTATTCTAAAAACAAATTAAGCATCAATAAAGCTGCTGAATTGTATGATAAAAACAATGATCTTTCTGCTGATGGAATTGGGAAAGAGCTAGAGCGTATTTTTAATGAAAACGTAAAAAAAGATTCCTATATCAAAATCAAGTCAGGAATTTTTAGCACAAAGATGCAGGTAGATTCAATCATTCAAGAAAATGAAGAGGCAAAAGTTGCTATTAAAAAGCAAAAAGACGATAATAGTGCGGTATTTCAAGAACAAATAACAAATCGCATTTCAGATTTATATGAGCAATTATTCTTTCATGAAGATTCAAAAATTGATGTGTTAGAAAAGTCCAATCGTTATAAATTTACATTGGAAGATTACACAATAATCAACGAAATGACTGTGTATGTTTTAAGTTTTACTCCAAAAGGAAGTAAAGATTTTAAAGGTACAATGTATGTGAATACTCAAGATTTTGGAGTGCTGCGATTAGATTTTGAAAACGTAAGACCTATTAGTAAATTTGGATTACTGGGGATTACCTACCGCAATACTATTTATCGTGGTAAAATGCTTTTCGATAAAGATGAAAATGGAGCTTATAGTCCAACTTATTTAGAGTTAGAAGACGGAAGTTTTTTTGGATTAGATCGACCTTTAAAAGTGATTGAAAAAAATAAAAATGTGAAAGGAAGAAGAAAGCAAAACGAACTTTCTTTAGCCTTAGATATACAGATGAATCAAATCATAAAATATGAAATGGTGATTTTTGAATCTGAACCAATTAGTCAAATAGATTACGAATCAATTGTAATAAATGAAGGTGTAAAAGCAACTTATTTATCACAATACGACCCGACCTTTTGGCAAGATTACACCATTATGGAGCCCAATGAAGCAATCGAAAACTTTAAGGCAGTTGAGTAATTATTCTCGCTTTTTTTCTCATAAATATAAATCGAGAATACAACAGCACATAGCCCAACATCAATAAAACCAATAGATGAATATATCCACTAGTGATATTACTCAGTTTTTCTCCTTCGGTTGCTAGCGAATTAAACACACTAAAATAGGGAGTGGAAGGCAAAATATTTGCGAATATTTGCAAAGCTTTTGGCATTGCATCTATCGGCCAAGAATAACCCGAAACTAAAAATAAAGGATAGGTTGAGAATGCTAAAATTTCGGTCCAACCAATCACCGTTTTAAAGAAGGAAGCAAATAAAATAGTGTACAATATCACAACCAAAATAAACAGCAAGCTCAAAAATAAATGTAAAAAAATAGAGCCGTTAAAGGTGAGTGAAAAATGAGGGAATATCAACTTGTAAAACACAAAAAAGTAGGCAACATACAACACTAAATAATAACTACTTTTTGCTGAAATCACTTTCATAAACTCATAGAAAGAATAAGCCTCTAAATTTTGAAGCATTCCGTGTTTGAATTCGTGAACGATACTTTGTCCAAAACCAATTATTAAGGTTTGCTGCAAAATTAAAATTAGCAAAATAGGTAGCAAATAATCTCCGTAATTGTTGGTAGCATTGTATATGGATTTTATTACAGGCATTATGGGTTGTGCCTGTTGTTTGGCAATTTCAACAGGAATTTTATTAGAGATAAAATACTGCATTCGTACGCCTCCAGCGATGGTTAAGACTACTTGCTGTACTGATTTGTTTATCTCATTGGATGTTAAAAACTTGGTGTTATTCAATATCAATTCTACGTGAGCACCGTCCAAATTTATTGTTTTTTTCTGAAAATTCTTCGGAAGGATTACAATCCCCTGAACTTCTAAATTATTAAAATGAAACATTGCATCTTCCAAAGTAGAATAATGCCCTTCCACCATAACTTTTTCAGAAGTATTAATGAGCTGAGAAACTTTTCTAGATAAGTTAGAATGATCAAAATCGACTATCGCAATCGGTATTTCAGAAACTTCTTTTTCAGTGTAAATAGATCCTATAAAAAAGGCGTATAATATAGGAGCCACCAAACAAGTAAGCAAGATGCTTTTATCTTCAAAAATTAAAGATAATTCACTTTTTAATATGGAAATCCACTGTTTCATATTGTAACTTTTTTATTTTGAAACAATAAAATACTCACCGTTACTACATAGCCCGCCAAAAAGAAAATCAACAAATTAATCACCTGCTGACTTAAAAATGAAAAAGGAGTATTCATTTCAATTCCCTTTAAAAAAGCATTTAAAAAATGGGTGTACGGAATGAGTTGTGCATACCAAGCATTAAAAGCTGGCATCGCCATAATCGGGAAAGTAAATCCACTAAACACAAAGGCTGGCGAGTTATACACAAATGAAATATCCATCGCAATGGCTTCGTTTTTAAAGATGGTAGAAATCATAATTCCCAACATCGCATTTGCCATTACAAAGGCCCAAACTACCCACAAAAACGGGAGTATAGCCTCATTTGTAGGAACACCCAAAAGTGGATGAACTACTGAAAAAATAAATACGCCCACCAAAAAACCTAAGAGAGTATAAGTAATTAATTTTCCGAAGATGATTTTAAAAATACTTCCCTTTGTGAGTGTTAAAAGTTCATTATAAGTGTCGTTGGTATGTTCAGAATTAATAGATCGTGCTGCTAAAAAAAAGACAATCATTTGCAACAAAACAGTCGTTAAACCTGGGATTAAATAATACAAGTAATTGTAATACGAATTATAAAGAGGTTTGGTTATTACCTTTATAGGCATCACCATTTTCAAGGCTTTTTCGTGAGGAATTCCGTGGAGTTTAAAGGAATTTAAATTAATTCCTGCCGACATCGTATTGATAAATGTAGCTGCTTCTTTGTAAATTAAATTTCCGTAAATAATGTTGGAAGAATTCGTATAAACCAACAATTTCTCTTGTTGACCACGATAAATATTCTTCTGAAAGTTCTTCGGAATCACATAAAACCCTTTGATATCGGGATGATTGATAAACACTTCATCAATATTATCATTGGAGTTTAAAAATTTAACAATATCTAATTTTGGAGCAGCCTCTACATTTTGAATCACCTTTCTACTCAAGTCCGAATGATCTAAATCAAGCACAGCAATATCTACTTTCTCGATAGCACCTTCCTCGTAAATAGCACCGAGATAAAAGAAAATACCAATAGGAATTACCAAAAGTAACACCCAAGCAGCAGGCCTTTTTTTAAGTCGGAATAACTCCCGAACAACTATTTGAAGAATGATTTTCAAAGTTCGATATTAATACTCATTCCTGGTCGTAAGCCTTCAATTTTTGTACTTGGAGTTAGATGAATTTCAAAAGTTTTCATATCTAAACGCCCTTTATCTGCGGTGGGAATCCAATCGGCAAAGTCTGCCATTGGAGCAATATAAGTCACTTTGAATTTTTGTGATTCATTGTTAAAAGCAGGTAATGTTCCAGTGATTTCTGTTCCCATTTTAAAATCTTTTAAAAAGTCTTCTCGTACGTGAATTACTGCGTGAATATCTTCTAATTTCTGAATCGTAAATAAGGGGTATCCTGCTGGCATCACTTCACTTTCCTCTGCTAATTTTGAAGAAACTTCTCCAGAAACTGGAGCGTAAATTTCTAATTCTTTATAATAGGCTTTGGCTTCACTTACCATTCCTCCGGCAGCATTCATTTGTCCTTTGGCGGCTTTTTTATCTTCAATTCTAGCGCCTTCTTGTGCCATTTCAAAAATAGATTTTACAGCGTTCATTTGGTCAAAAGCTGCATCGCGTTTAAAGGTAACTTCGTCTAGTTGTTGTTGTGAAACCAAACTATCTTTTGCCATTTTAGCTAATCTATTGTGTGATTTTTCAGCAAACTCATATTGACTTTTAGCCATTTTATATTGATCCCCGGCAGCCACTACTTCTTGTTTTCTAGCTCCAGAATTTGCTTTGTCATTTACACCTGATGCAGCTTCATACATTCCTTCTGCTTGTTGAATTTTAGCATCGAGAACATCACTTTCGATGGTTGCTAAAAGTTGTCCTTTTTCAACTTTGTCTCCTAATTTTATATAAATGGTTTCTATTCGTCCAGGGATTTCTGAAGCTACACGAATCTCGGTAGTTTCAAATAATCCTACAAAAACACGGTTGTTATTTTCGTTTGGTTTTAAGATGTATAAAAGAATAATTCCGATAACAATAATGAGTATAGGAATTATAAGAATGAGTAGTTGTTTTTTATTTTTCATTGTAATAATTTTCTAATGATTCAAGTTTTCTACTTGTAAATTTCCGGTGGAAATTAGCAGCTCAACTGCTGCCATTCTTTGTTGGGCAATTAGTTTATAATAATTAAGTGCAGCTTCTTGAAAATCGGTTTCAGCCTCTAATCTATCGGTAATAGAAATGAGCCCTTCGTGATAACTTTTTATAGCAAGATTCAAGGTGTTAAAAGATACTTCTTTTTCTTGTTGCTTAAATAATAACTGTTGATTTTTCACTTCAAAATCTACTTGAACCTTTTTAGCAAAAAGCGCTAATTTTTCTTCTACATCGCTTTTCTTTTCTTCAGCAATACTTTTTTCGATAGTTGTCTTACTGGTTTCGTTGGAGTTTTTTAATCCACTAAAAAGTTCCCAATGCATTCCAACGCCCAAGAAATAAGCAGGAAATAATTCAAATTTATTCAATTCTAAATTTACATTTTCACCCCCTGGTAAAGAATAAGGAGTTTGTAAATTAGCGTTGAATATATTTGAATAAGACAAGGTCGCGAGTGCTTGTACTTTCGGTAAAAACGCATTCCGATTCATTTTTAATTTATAATCATAAGCATTCACCGAAGCATCTAAGGCTTTCAGTTCTGGTCTATCTTTATAAGTATTAGAACTGTTTTGTAACAACCAAGGCTTCAACTCAAATTGATAGTTTTCTAAGGTTGCAACATCCACATTGGTGAGCATAGAAAGTTTCATGTAGAGCAAACTCATATTGCCATAAAGTGCTGCTTTTTTGGAAGCTAAGTTTAATTCGGCTGCGGTAAATTTTTGACGATCATAAGGAATTGCCAATCCGTTTTTGATGGCTTTTATAACGCGTTCTTTTTCTTTTGCCAATCTTTTTTCACTAACCTCAATAACACTTTCAGCTTTATGAAGCAATTCTATTTTGTCAAAAGTATCGATTACATCTTTAATGATTTCTGACTTGGTAGCATTCAACATAAAGTTTTTTGCTTTGATTTTTTCTTCCGAAGCTTTAGAACCATAATTTACCTGAAGTCCAGAAAACAATAAAGCTTTTGCGGTTAGATTGGTGTTAAAAACTTGACCTGCGGCATCAAATCTAGATTCGCCTTCAAATAATTCAGTTCCAGTAATAGGAAGTTGCACCGTTGGAACATCTACGTTAATTCTGCTGGCACCATAGCCATACATTGCATCCAATTCTAAGGTTGGAATAAAATTTTGACGGATAGATTTACTTTCAATACTATCGATAGAAAGTTCGTGAGAAGCTTCTTTTAAAGTGAAACTTTTTTCTAAACTCAGATTGATAAGGTTGATTTCTATTTCACTCAGATTCGTTTGAGCGAAGGCAAAAACACTAATAAAAAGGAATAGGGCAGTTAAGTTTCTTTTCATAAGATAAAAATAAAAAAAATCCCTAACAATGACGCTAAGGATTTCTATTATTTATGTGGATGTTATTTCTGCAACCATTTATAAGCATTCACAAAGGCTTCCACCCAAGGCGTTACTTCATCTTCTTTTCTTTCTTTTGGATAATGTGCCCAGTTCCATGGGAACGTAGAACGCTCTAAATGTGGCATCATCACCGTATGTCTTCCACACTCAGAAGTTAGCATTGCGGTGTTAAAGTCTGATCCATTTGGATTTGCAGGATATGCATCATATCCATATTTTCCCACAATATTATACTGATCTTCTTCGTATGGGAAAGAGAATTTCCCTTCTCCGTGTGCAGCCCAAATTCCGAGTTTTGAGCCTGCTAAAGAATTTAATAAAACACTATTATTCTCCTGAATTTCTACCGAAGTAAAGTTACATTCAAACTTACCAGATTCGTTGTGTAACATTGTTGGTTTTTCTTTATGGCCTTTGTTTATCAACCCTAATTCGATAAATAGTTGACAACCATTACAAACTCCTAAAGACAAAGTATCTTCTCTTACAAAGAAATTATCTAAGGCAGTTTTTGCTTTTTCGTTGTATAAAAATGCTCCTGCCCATCCTTTGGCAGAGCCTAATACATCTGAGTTTGAGAACCCACCAACTGCAACTATAAACTGAATATCTTCCAAGGTTTCACGACCACTAATCAAATCGGTCATGTGAACATCTTTAACGTCAAACCCTGCGAGTTGCATCGCATACGCCATTTCTCTTTCTGAGTTTGATCCTTTTTCTCTGATGACTGCTGCTTTGATTTTTGTGCCAGAATGAGATTGCTTCATTTCATTCGCAATAACGTCTAATGTATTTGAAAATTCAGATGGGAAAACAAATTCCAATCCTTGTTCTTTATAATTTTTAAAACGTGCTGTTGCTAATTTTTTACCCGATTGTTTTTGATCGAGAAGGTGAGAGGTCTTGTACCAAATATCTCTGTGCTGCGGAATATCAAATGATAATTGGCGTTCTCCATTTGCAATATGAAGATGTGCATTATCTTCTACCGTACCAATCCAAAAGAATTCAACATCAGATTCTTTTAAAGTATTTTCAAAAGTAAGGTTATCATTTACTTGAACTATAATTCCGCTATTTTCTGAAAATAATAATTTTACAGTATCCTTTTCATTGACTTCAGATAAGTCGATAGACGCTCCTAAATTCGTATCAGAAAAACATAATTCTAATAAGGTGGTTAAGATTCCGCCAGCAGAAATATCGTGACCTGCTAAAATGTTACCTGCTTTAATTTGATTTTGAATCGCATTAAATGCTACTTTGAATTTTTCTGAATTTTTAATAGTTGGAGTCTCTGTTCCAATCTTATTTTTAATCTGCGCAAAAGAACTTCCGCCCAATTTAAAATCATCTTGAGATAGGTTAATATAGTAAATATCCCCCCCCTTTTTCTGTAAAACAGGCTCTACAACTTGGTTGATATTGTTACAATGTCCCGCCGCCGAAATAATCACAGTACCTGGAGAAATTACTTCTTCATTCGGATATTTTTGCTTCATTGAAAGTGAATCCTTTCCCGTCGGAATATTGATTCCCAATTCGATTGCAAATTGCGATACAGCTTCTACAGCATTGTATAATCTTGCATCTTCCCCTTCATTTTTACAAGGCCACATCCAGTTGGCTGATAGAGAAACTGAATCTAAATTATCTTCTAATGGTGCCCAAATAAGATTTGTCAATGATTCGGCTATTGCATTTCTAGAACCTGCTTTTTCATCAATCAAAGCAGCAATTGGTGCGTGTCCAATCGACGTTGCAATTCCTTCTTTACCATTATAATCCAATGCCATCACCCCAACATTATTTAGTGGTAATTGCAAAGGTCCACAAGTTTGCTGTTTGGCAACTTTACCTGTAACACAACGGTCAACTTTGTTGGTTAACCAATCTTTACACGCCACAGCTTCTAACTGTAAAACTTGCGCTAAATAGTCATGAATATTCTCTTGTGAATATTCGATATCATCATATTTTCTGACGATTGTTTTGTCATCCATGATTGTTTTTGGCGATGAGCCAAACATATCTTCCAAAGCAAAATCCATCGGCTTTTCACCAGTTGTTTTTGACTCAAAAGTAAATCGATTATTATCAGTAACCGTACCAACGGTGTACATTGGCGAACGCTCTCGCTCAGCAACTCGGTGTAAGAAATCAATATCTTTTTTGTTGATGACCAATCCCATACGTTCCTGAGATTCGTTACCAATTTTTTCTTTAGCCGATAGGGTAGGGTCACCCACAGGTAATTTATCTAAATCGATTAATCCACCAGTTTCTTCAACCAATTCTGACAAACAATTTAGATGCCCACCAGCACCGTGATCGTGAATTGAAACAATTGGATTTACATCCATTTCTACCATTGCTCTAATGGCATTGGCAGCACGTTTTTGCATTTCAGGATTGGAGCGTTGCACTGCATTTAATTCGATACCCGAACTAAATTCTCCAGTATCAGCAGATGATACCGCAGCACCACCCATTCCTATTCTATAATTATCTCCACCTAACAGCACAATCTTATCATCCTTTTGAGGTTTCTGCTTGATACTTTGATCAGCTTTTCCAAATCCAATTCCTCCCGCTTGCATGATGACTTTATCATAACCTAGTTTTCTCTTCTTTGCTCCGTTCGAAGCCATATCATTTTCTTCGTTATGTTCAAAAGTTAAAACTGAACCAGAAATTAAAGGTTGCCCAAATTTGTTTCCAAAATCGGAGGCTCCGTTAGATGCTTTTATTAAAATATCCATCGGAGTTTGATACAACCAATCTCTTTCATCCATCGCTTTTTCCCAAGGACGATTCTTTTTTAATCTAGAATATGAAGTCATATAAACTGCGGTTCCTGCCAAAGGTAAGGATCCCATTCCGCCTGCGAGTCTATCACGAATCTCACCACCAGAACCAGTTGCAGCTCCGTTGAAAGGCTCTACGGTTGTTGGGAAATTATGCGTTTCGGCTTTTAATGAAATTACAGAATCAAATTGTTTTTTTTCATAATAATCTGGTTTATCTCCACTTTTAGGAGCGAACTGTTCTACTGTTGGTCCTTTTACAAAAGCGACATTGTCTTTGTAAGCAGATACGATTCCGTTAGGGAATTGTTTTGAAGTTTCCTTTATCATCTTGAATAATGAAGTAGGTTTTTCTTCACCATCAATAATAAAAGTTCCGTTAAATATTTTGTGGCGACAGTGTTCTGAATTCACTTGCGAAAATCCAAAGACTTCAGAGTCGGTTAATTTTCTTCCTAATTTTTTAGAGAGATTTTCTAAGTATTCAACCTCTTCACCGTTCAATGCTAATCCTTCTTGCTGATTATATCCTGCAATATCATCAATCTCTAAAATTGGTTCTGGTTGTGTATCAATAGTAAACACATCTTGATTTAGTTCAGCGTATTTCTGAGAAATCATCGGATCAAAATGTGTAAATTTTTCTGGCTTCGCAATAAACTCTTCAATTCTGATGATGCCTTCAATCGCCATATTTTGGGTGATTTCAACAGCATTGGTACTCCACGGAGTAATCATAGCGGCACGTGGACCAATAAAAAAAGCGTCAATAGACGCTTGAGATATTTGGGGTAGGTTGCCGAACAACCAGTTTAACTTTTTAGTGTTTTCAGCCGAAAGTTTTGAAGTTACCTGAACTGCAAAAACTTTTTTAGAAGTGTTTCCGAAGAAAAGAATCATTGTGGTGTGTTTGTGGTTTGATAAGTTGCAAAAATAATTATTCTAATCTCATTTTAAATAGTTTTGTTAATAATAATGTATAAAAAAAGAAGGTGGAGCTAACCGAAAAGTACGCTAGGGTTTCGCAAAGTGCACAAAGGGAAATATGGATAGGAGTATTTTAAAAAGAAAAAAGCCCCGAATTAACGAGGCTGAATTTTAATAAAAAGTTCTCGATACAATTTTCTTTCATTCTTCAAGAAAACAACTCGAACTGACGATCAACTAAAAATTATCTTTTTATAAATTTTTTGGTAGCCGATCCATTTTCAGTTTGTAACCGTATGAGATATATTCCGCTATTTAAGCGAGAAATATCAATTTGATTATCATCTCTAGAAATTTCATCTTTCAAAATTTGCTTGCCTAGAATATCAAATATAGCTATGGTAACATTATCAAGTGCATCAATTGTTAAGAGACTTCCTGACGCAGGATTTGGATAAATTCTGATATTTTCAAGATTATAATCATCTATAGCTAAAGCAGAAAAACAAGTCCAAGTTAGATCATCAAACATAACTCTGTTAGATCCACTTGAGTTATTGTCAAAAACGATAGTTACACTTCCTGTAACATCAATATTTGGAATAACTGTTGTTTGTTCAGATGCACCATAAGGAATAGTGCCTTTAAAAATTCCATTCACATTTAAATCAAAAGTACCGCTAGAACCCGAAAACACCAACATAGTAGTAACTGTTAAGGTTTCAATTCCATCAGCAGTTGTAGGTGCTGTTAATATACCATTCCTAATTGTAAGAGCTCTTGTATTTAATGTTTGGTCAGTTCTTGCATCTGTTGCTTCCCATGCAGACCCATTGTCTCCAGTCCAATTTTGAGTTGCATATGAACTAGAACTTGCAGGAATATTTTCAAAGGTTTCTGTTAAACACGTTGAGCCGCTGGTAGCGCCTTCTAAAGTTGTTCCGTTAGCAGATGCACTTTGGGCAGATACATTATTTGCAGCATCTTTAGCTAAAACCGTAAATGTAAAAGTTGTTGTTGATGCTAGACCTGTAACTGTATGTGAATTGGTTGCAGATGAAGAGTCATAACTGCCATCAACATAAATATCATAACTGGTAACTGCAACATTATCTGTTGAAGCTGTCCAAGTTAAATCTACAGTAGAGCTTGTTGGGTTTGATGTTATAAGGTTTGCCGGAATCGAAGGAGTTTCTGTGTCGCCACTTCCATAAATACCCCAACGATCTTCTGCAGGAGTACCACCCCAAATTAATGTAGCTAAATAGGGTTCATCAATAAAAGGATTTCTATTTCCTTGGGAGTATGTTCCACCACTTTCATGGTATGTATTTCTTGCATCCTCTACAGATGATACAGGATCTGAAGCATTCCAATCTAACAATAAATCTATCATATTTGCATCTATTGAATTTGTAGATCCAATAGCTACAAGTGATGGATTACATTGTGAATCATACCTAATATACATATACATAATAATTCTAGCTACATCTCCTCTCCAATCTGTTCCGCCAGTTGTGTCATCTCCAGGATACCATCCTCCATTAGAGCTTCCAGAATTACCAGAACCAGTAGCAAATTTTAAACTACCTCGTTGCCCATTTCTTTGAACATCACAAGGCCTTAAATTATGAGCATCAGCATAAGGCGGACCACTTGTTCCTGAAGCGTCTAAATCAGGATTTGCTAAAGAATTTGCGAACGTATGCTCTCTGTTCCAATCACCCACATTTCCTCCGTCAGAAAATTTATTTCTCGAGAGATCATTTGTTACATCACCATCAGAACCGTCTTCCCAACCGTAAATCAAAACTACATTTGATGAATTATTTGGGTCTTGATCAGTAATTCTAGATGCTTCCCATATACCTGGTGTATAACTTAAAGAATTTGTATGTGTATTGGTAACTTTTGCACCTAATTCATCTCTTAATATAGTACCTGTTAAAGTTAAATTAACATCATTATAATACGCTTGTTGTGAAAAAATTGAAATGCTAATAAATAGCATTGATAATAATAAGAGTAGATTTCTTTTCATAATTTTTTTAATATTTGAGGTTTAGTTTATACGTTCTAAAAGTGCCATATAAAATCCGTCAAAGCCAGATTTTGAAGGTAATACTTTTTTATCTTCTACAAATTTAAACTCTTTGTGCGAATCTAAAAATGTTTTTACTTGATCTTGGTTTTCTGATGGTAATATTGAACAGGTAGCATATACTAGTTTACCACCAACTTTTACCATTCTACTATAGCTGTCTAAAATTTCAGCTTGTGTCTTTTTGATATTTTCTACAAACTCAGGTTGCAGTTTCCATTTAGAATCAGGATTTCTTCTCAATACTCCGATTCCGCTACAAGGTGCGTCAATTAAAACGGCATCAGCAGAATCTTTTAATTTTTTGATAGCTTTAGAGTTTTCAATCACACGCATATCAATGTTATGCGCACCTGCACGTTTTGCACGTTTTTTTAATTGCGCCAACTTGCCTGCATAAATGTCCATCGCAATAATTTGACCTTTATTTTCCATCATTGCTGCCAAGTGCAATGTTTTTCCGCCTGCACCTGCACAAGTATCAACTACACGCATTCCTGGTTTAACATGTAAAAATGGAGCCACTAATTGTGATGATGCATCTTGTACATCAAAATAACCACGTTTAAAAGCTTCGGTTAAAAAGACATTCTTGCGTTCTACCAATTTTAATGCTGTTGGATTGTCTCTAATTATCTCTGTATCAACTTCTTCTTTTCGTAGAAATTTTTGCAAAGTTGCAATGTCAATTTTTAAGGTATTTACTCTTAAAATAACTTCAGCTTTTTGGTTTAATGCAGTAAGCTCTCTAGACCAAACTGCTTCTCCTAATTCTTTAACTCCCAATTCATCCATCCAATCTGGAATAGATTCTTTTATGGCACGTATTTTTTGAGCTTCATCAAATTTACCTTTGATACGTCTTACAGGTGTACCTTCAAAATATTTCCAATCTGGTAATTCTATTCCTTTTAATGTAGCCCAAACTGCAAAAAGTTTCCATAAATTATCTCGTGTATAATGATCTTTTGTTCCTGCAATTTCATTGTACAAACGTTTCCAACGAACAATATCATAAATAGTTTCTGCAACAAATTTACGATCACGAGCACCCCAACGCTTATCGCGCTTCAATGCCTTCTCTACTACTTTACCTGCATATTCTTCATCATTAAAAATCATATTTAATGAATCTATCACTGTAAAACACAAGTTTCTATGTAATCTCATTTACTTCAAAAATTTGGATTGCAAATGTACGAATGAATACCGAGTATTTGTTATTTTAGCCTTGTAAAATTAAAAGCATGCCTCAATATAATTCTAACACTTCTATTGGCTACCTTAAAGGTGTAGGTCCTTCGCGTGCCGATTTACTAAAAAAGGAATTAGGCATCCGTACTTTTGGGGATTTAATTAACTTTTTTCCACACAGATATATTGATAGAACTCAATTTTTTAAGATCAATCAACTCGAACAGAACACTGCCGAAATTCAGATTGCAGGAAAAGTGACTTCAATTAAAACGGTACAACAAAAAAGAGGAAGTAGGCTAGTAGCAACTTTTGCTGATGAAACGGGGATGATAGAACTTGTATGGTTTAGAGGTGCTAAATGGATAAAGGATTCTATAAAGGTAAACGTGCCTTATGTCATTTTTGGAAAGACTAATTATTTTAATCGGAGTTTTAGTATGCCACATCCAGAAATGGAATTGGTGAGTGAGTATAAGAAAACCCTTAGAACTGCAATGCAACCTGTTTATCCATCTACAGAATTACTGACTAACAAAGGTGTGTCAAACAGAGTTGTTCAAAAAATGATGATGAGCTTATTTACCGAATTGAATGGTAAGTTTGGTGAAACTTTATCAGAAGATATTATGAATGCACAGGGTTTTATTTCAAAGAATGATGCACTGTTTAATATTCATTTTCCTAAAAGTCATGAGTTATTATCAAAAGCCCAAGCACGTTTAAAATTTGAAGAGTTGTTTTATATCCAACTGCAACTCATCCGTAAAAAGATGATTCGCAAATCAAAAATTAAAGGATATCCCTTTAAAAAAGTAGGGGCTTATTTTAATGAGTTTTACAAAAACAAACTCCCGTTTGAATTGACCAATGCTCAAAAGAGAGTGTTAAAAGAAATAAGAAAAGATGTTGGGTCAAATGCGCAGATGAATCGGTTATTGCAAGGTGATGTTGGTTCAGGTAAAACCATTGTGGCATTGTTGGCAATGTTGATTGCATTAGACAACGGTTTTCAAGCAGCTATTATGGCGCCAACAGAAATATTGGCAACGCAACATTATAATTCCATCAAAGAATTGGTGGAGGGAATGAATATCAACATACAATTATTAACAGGTTCGGTAAAGGCAAAAGCACGAAGAGAGATTCATTCATCCTTAGAAGATGGGAGTTTAGATATATTAATAGGTACACACGCCTTGATAGAAGACAAGGTGAAATTTAAAAATTTAGGAATTGCTATTATCGATGAACAACACCGATTTGGAGTAGAACAACGATCTAAATTGTGGAGAAAGGGAGGCCCATCTCCAACCCTTCGCCAAGAGAAGGGAGATAATAAAAGCCTCCCCCAAGGGGAGGTTGGAGGGGCTTTGCCACCTCACATTTTAGTAATGACAGCGACTCCGATTCCACGAACTTTGGCAATGAGCGTGTATGGCGATTTGGATATCTCTGTGATTGATGAATTACCTCCAGGTAGAAAAGAAATCGCTACTGCACATCGATATGATAGCAATCGTTTATCTGTCTTTAAATTTATGCGTGATGAGATTGAAAAAGGGAGACAGGTATATGTGGTATATCCATTAATTCAAGAATCTGCAAAGATGGATTACAAAGATTTAATGGATGGTTATGAAAGTATTACGCGCGAATTCCAGATGCCTAAATATCAAGTTTCAATTGTTCATGGTAAAATGAAACCTGCTGATAAGGAATATGAAATGAACAGATTCTTAAAAGGTGAAACTCAGATTATGGTAGCAACTACAGTTATTGAAGTTGGAGTTAATATTCCCAATGCAAGTGTAATGGTGATAGAAAGTGCAGAACGATTTGGATTGTCACAATTACATCAACTTAGAGGTAGAGTTGGGAGAGGAGCAGACCAAAGTTATTGTATTTTAATGACGAGTTTTAAACTCTCTGCCGATGCAAAAATCAGATTAGAAACCATGGTAAAAACGACTGATGGATTTGAAATTGCTGATGTTGATTTAAAATTACGAGGTCCAGGAAATTTGATGGGTAAACAGCAAAGTGGTGTATTGGATTTAAAGATTGCTGATATTACCAAAGATGCGAAGATTTTAGCTAAAGCAAGAGCCACTGCTTTTGAAACTTTACAAGAAGACTCCTCTTTGAGTTTGCCAAAAAATAATAATATTAAAAAAACCTATTTAGGCATTCAAAAAAGTTCGGCTATTTGGTCTAATATTAGCTAAGGTTTCTTGATTTATTTTTTTGGAGATGCGTTTATTGTGTCGGATATGAATAGTTTCAATTAGTTATATCCACCGATAAGTGTGAATCTCGTGTTTTTTTATGAGATAGTCAAGTACTAATTTTCCTGCCATATCAATTGTCGAATCTTTCAATTTAAAGTATCTTTGCAAATCGAAAAAGAACACTACTAAAAAGTAACAGATGAAAATATCATACAATTGGTTAAAACAGTTTTTAAAAGTTGATTGGGAAGCTGAAAAAACTGGAGAGTTATTAACCGATTTAGGACTAGAGGTTGAAGGAATTGAAACGATTGAATCTGTAAAAGGAAGCTTAAAAGGGATTGTTGTTGGCGAGGTTTTAACTTGTGAGCAACATCCAAACGCGGATAGATTAAAAGTTACTACTGTAAATATTGGTGAGGATGCACCACTTCAAATTGTTTGTGGAGCACCTAATGTTGCTGCGGGTCAAAAAGTACCAGTTGCTACTATCGGTACTTTATTGTATGATGATAAAGGCGAGTCTTTTAAAATTAAAAAAGGAAAGATAAGAGGCGAAGAAAGTTTTGGGATGATTTGTGCCGAAGATGAGTTAGGTCTAGGTCAAAGTCATGACGGAATCATGGTTTTGGATGCCGATTTAAAAGTTGGCACACCATGTGCCGAAGTTTTTAAAATAGAAACTGATGAAGTTTTTGAAATTGGATTGACTCCAAATAGAGCAGATGCTATGAGTCATTATGGTGTTGCTAGAGATTTACGTTCGGGTATGATTCAACAAGGAACTCAGTTAGAATTGATTTCTCCTTCAGTGAGTGATTTTCATGTCGATACGCGTTCTCTCAGAATTGATATTGAAGTAGAAAATAAAAATTTAGTACCGAGATATTCAGGTATTACAATTTCAGGAATCAAAGTAGAAGAATCTCCAAAATGGTTACAAAACAGATTAAAGTCAATAGGGTTAACTCCCAAAAATAATATTGTAGATATCACAAATTATGTGTTGCACGAACTCGGACAACCTTTACATGCCTTTGATGCTACTAAAATAAAAGGAAATAAAATAGTAGTAAAAACCTTGCCACAAGGCACGAAATTTACTACGCTTGATGCCATTGAAAGAGAATTACATGAAGATGATATTATGATTTGTGATGGCGAATCGAACCCTTTGTGTATTGCTGGAGTCTTTGGTGGAATCGATTCTGCTGTTACCGAAAGTACAACGAGTATTTTTTTAGAGGCGGCTTATTTTAACCCAGTGTCTATCCGTAAATCGGCAAAACGACATGCATTGAATACCGATGCTTCTTTTAGATTTGAAAGAGGAATTGATCCTAACTTTGTTGAGTATGCTTTAAAAAGAGCCGCATTGTTGATTGTTGAGATTACTGGCGGAAAAAAATCTTCGGATGTGTTGGATTTTTATCCAGAGAAAATTGAAGATTTTCAAGTGTTCATTTCTTATGATAGATTAAATCGTTTGATTGGTGATGAAATTCCGAAGGATACCATTAAAAACATTTTGGCTTCTTTAGAAATTAGATTGAATAGCGAAACTGAAGGTGGATTAGGATTAACAATTCCTTCTTACCGAGTAGATGTACAGAGAGAAGCAGATGTAATTGAAGAAATATTGCGTGTGTATGGATATAATAATATTCAGTTTTCTCATAAACTAAATACTTCAATTTCGCATGATGATTTTGATGGTGTAAAAATTGAAAATACTGTTGCAAGTCAATTAACAGCACAAGGGTTTAACGAAACAATGGCAAATTCTTTGACCAAAGCTTCTTATTTAAACATGACGGAAAACTTAAATTCTGATCATGATGTAGCTATGTTGAACCCGTTGAGTAGTGATTTAGGTGTGATGCGTCAATCATTGTTGTTTAGTGGATTAGAATCGGTTGCTTATAACATCAATAGGAAAAATAATAGCTTAAAGCTTTATGAGTTTGGGAAAACCTACCATAAGTATGAAAGCGGTTATTCTGAGCAAAAACATTTGTCACTTTTTGTAAGTGGCAAGAGAACTAAGGATAGTTGGAGTACTACTAATAAAACATCAGATTTCTTTTATTTAAAAGGAATTGTAATGGCTACTTTAAATAGATTAGGAATTACAAAGTTAAAAACTTCTCCTACAAAAAATGATATTTTTTCTGAGGGAATCACTTTTGAATTAGGTAAAATTAAATTGGTAGAATTTGGTGTTGTAAAGAAATCAATTTTAAAGAAATTTGGGATTAAGCAAGAAGTTTTGTTTGCAGATTTTAATTGGGAAAATGTTTTAAAAGTTGCTGGAAGAAAAGGATTTAAGGTAGTTGATATGCCTAAATATCCATCAGTAAAAAGAGATTTAGCATTGTTGTTAGATGACGATGTAAAATTTGCTGATGTTTACAATACTGCTTTTCAATCAGAAAAAAATATTTTGAAAGAAGTTGATTTGTTTGATGTATATCAAGGAGATAAATTACCGAAAGGTAAGAAATCGTATGCAGTGAGTTTTGTGTTGCAAGACACTGAGAAAACGTTGAATGACAAGCAAATTGAAAAAACTATGCAAAAAATGCAGCAATCCTTTGAAAAGAATTTACAGGCTGAACTAAGATAATTTCACCAAATGTCTTTCCCGTGAAAACGGGAATCCATACGTAAATCAATTAGATTCCAGTTTTCACGGGAAAGACAAATAAATTATTATGTATAAACTACTAATAAGACCAATATTATTTTTGTTTGATCCAGAAAAGGTTCATCACTTCACCTTTTCATTCTTAAAACTTATTTTTAAAATTCCTTTAATAAGCGGACTTGTTAAAAAATTATATGCAGTAGAACACCCTAAGCTAGAACGAAAATTATTTGGCTTAACTTTTAAAAACCCAGTTGGTTTAGCTGCAGGTTTTGATAAAAATGCGGTGTTGTATAAAGAACTTTCTAATTTTGGTTTTGGATTTATAGAAATCGGAACTGTAACTCCAAATGCTCAAATTGGGAATCCTAAGAAACGTTTATTTAGATTGTTAGATGATTCTGGTATCATCAACCGAATGGGATTTAATAACGAAGGAGTTAAAGCTGCGGTTGAACAACTCAAAAAAAATAATGGTGAGGTTTTGATTGGTGGTAATATTGGGAAAAACACCAAATCGATGCCCAATCAATATACCCGAGATTATCTAACATGTTTTAAGGGATTGCATCCGTATGTAGATTATTTTGTGTTGAATGTAAGCTGCCCCAATGTTGGTTCGATGGCAAAACTACAAGATAAAGATTACTTGTTAGAGTTAATTACAGCAGTTCAAAATGAGAATAATAATCACAACTCACAAAAGCCTATACTTCTTAAAATAGCACCAGATTTAAATGACATTCAACTAGATGAAATCATAGAATTGGTTGCCGAAACTAAGATAGATGGAGTCATTACTTCAAATGCATCTACCAATAGAGAAGGACTTAAAACCTCAAATTTTGCATTAGATAAAATTGGAAATGGAGGATTGAGTGGAAAACCAATTACAGATAGGAGCACCAAAGTGATTCAATATCTGTCAAAAAAATCAAACAAGGCTTTTCCAATTATTGGAGTAGGAGGTATCCATTCAGCACAAGATGCTTTAGATAAAATAGAGGCAGGGGCAAACTTGGTTCAAATTTTTACAGGCTTCATATATGAAGGACCAAGTTTGATAAAGAAGATTAATAAAGCTTTATTAAAAGATCAAATTAATTAATAATTAATTTTTTTATAGTATTTATTTCTCCTGAAAATACTTTAACCAAATACACACCAGAATTTAATTGAGCTAAATCAATATTAACTATTTTTTGATTATCAATATTTTGTGTATGTATTTGTTTTCCAATTAAATCATAAATCTCAATTTTATCAATCTCATTTGTAGATGAATTAGTTAATGAAATGAACCCGCTACTAGGGTTTGGATAAAGAGTAATTTGCCGATCAAATAATTCTTCTTCAACATTTAAAACTGAAATAAGATTTATTGTAAAATAGCCAATTCTTAAGTTGTTAAAAGGCGCAATATTTACAAGGCTTGTAATGTTTTCTTGAGGCATTGTTGCAGCATTTGAGGTACTGTACGCTGTTCCTTCCTCTGTGCCAGCATCGTAAGGAAATAGGTCAATAGTTGCATTAGAAACCCAACTACCTCCTTGTCTTAAGTCATAACTGTTAAGTGCAATAAACCAATCTGGGCTTGGGGCAATCATAGAAATTAATGTTAATAATGGATATTGTTCATCTATTTCTAAATTTGAAATAGTTACAGAACCAGTTGCTGTAGATACTGAAGCTACATTTATTAACTGCTCAGAATCGTTGGCCATAACACTAGCATTTATTTCATTTTCAAATTCGCTATTTGCACCAGTTTCTGCAACGCTTTCTACACCTAATGATGCCATTGTTCCCATTTGTAAAAACTCATTTGTTAATATGTGATTTGCTCCAATTAAATTAGACCAATGAGCACCAGAAGGTAGTGTTCCATGATCAGTAGCATTCCACACACTCGTAAATGTTATGTCATACGTTGCAACGCTTTGAGCAAAAATTTGACTTGTGCAAGTAAAAAGAAAACAATAAACGATGATACTTAAAGAGTAAGTTGATTTCATAGTAGATGAATTTGATTTGTAAGAATAGACGATGGCCATTTACAAAACTTACATCAATATAAAATAGTTATTTAGCTCTCAAATACTTGTAATAGAGTTGTTTGGAAACCTTATTTAATACTCTCAACTACACGTTTTAGCTTATCCCTTACCTCACCAGCAACTGCTCCTAAAGATTCATTTCCAACTGACATCATTGAAGCCATTGGGTCAACTCCAGAAATTTCTATTGTACCAGCTTCTCTTTCTTGTACAATAAAATTGCAAGGCAACATCGTACCAATTTTATTTTCGACTTGTAAAGCATCATAGGCAAATTGCGGATGACAAGCCCCTAATATTTTGTAGTTGTAAAAATCTTCATCCAACTTCTTTTTAAAAGTGGCTTTTAAATCAATTTCGGTAAGTACACCAAAACCTTCAGTTTTTAAAGCGGCAACTGTTTTGTCAATTGCTTCATTAAAAGAAACATTGTTCAGGGTTGTTTTAAAATAATATGACATGATTTTTATATTTAAAATATGATTAGCTACAAAGATAAAGTGAAAGCTCAAAGTCACCAAAGTAAAGAAGGTAATTTTATCTTAATAGAGAAGTTAAATTTTTAATAAGACTTTTAATGGCATCATTTCTTTTACTATATTTGATTTTGTTAAAATCAAAATATCAAGATGAAATTATTAGAAAATAAAACAGCGTTAATTACAGGAGCAACAAGAGGTATAGGGAAGGGAATTGCCCAAGTGTTTGCAAAACAAGGTGCCAATGTTGCTTTTACGTATAGCTCATCCGTTGAAGCTGCAAATGCTTTGGAAGAAGAACTGAAAAGTTTCGGAGTCAAAGCTAAAGGATATCAATCTAATGCGGCAGATTTTGATGCAGCACAAGAATTAGCTACAGATGTTCTCAAAGAATTCGGTAGTATTGATGTGTTGATTAACAATGCAGGAATCACCAAAGACAATTTGTTGATGCGTATTACTGAAGATGATTTTGATAAAGTGATTGAAATTAATTTAAAATCGGTTTTTAATTTAACCAAAGCTGTGATTCGCCCAATGATGAAACAACGTGCAGGTTCTATTATAAATATGAGTTCTGTTGTTGGATTAAAAGGAAATGCAGGACAGTCTAATTATGCAGCTTCAAAAGCAGGTATCATAGGGTTCTCTAAATCGGTAGCATTGGAGTTGGGTTCGCGTAATATTCGTAGTAATGTAATTGCTCCAGGGTTTGTTGAAACGGAGATGACCGCTAAATTAGATGAAGCTACTGTTGATGGTTGGCGTAAAGCAATTCCGTTAAAACGCGGAGGAACTCCAGAAGATATTGCCAATGCCTGTGTGTTTTTAGCCTCAGACATGAGTAGTTATATTACCGGACAGACATTGAGTGTTGATGGTGGAATGTTGACCTAATATAGTTTAAACGAAACGTATTGCAATCTAAAACTATTTTATTGATAGCATTAGCAGTAATTGTTTCTTTAGCAATTGCTATATTTTTCTATTATAGAAATTTAAAGAACAAAGAGAAAGTCAGTTATATACTGACTTTTTTGCGTTTTGTAGTATTGCTTTCTGTTTTTGTCTTACTGATAAATCCAAAAATTGAGCAGCAAATTATTACCATAAAAAAACCAACTTTGGTTGTCGCTGTAGATAATTCATCTTCAATAAAAAATTCTGGAGAAACAGAAAAGATATTGCAACTTCTCTCAGGTTTGAAAGGAAACGATGCGTTGAATGAAAAGTTTGATATTGATTATTATTCGTTTGGAGATGCTATTGAAATCTTAGATTCTTTAAACTTTAACAAATCTCAAACCAATATTTCAAAACCATTCAAACAGTTTAAAGAAGTTTATAAAAATACTATTGCACCCACTATTTTAATTACTGATGGGAATCAAACCTACGGTCGTAATTACGAATATTTAAAGATTACTCAATCTGTTTATCCTATTGTGGTAGGTGATACGACACAATATACCGATGTTTCGATTACTCGATTAAACGTAAATAAATATGCATATTTAGATAATAAATTTCCTGTAGAAATCTTTTTAAATTATTCTGGAACCAAAAAAGTAAGCTCAAATTTTACAATTTATAAGGGAAATCAAAAGGTGTTTGCTAAACGAGTAAATTTCTCTAAAGAAAATAATTCACAAAATATTTCTTTTTATTTATCAGCTGATAAAGTCGGAGTAGATTATTATTCAGCTCAGTTGAGTACAGCTGAAAATGAAAAAAACAGTTTGAATAATAAAAAGGATTTTGTGGTAGAGGTGATTGATGAGCAAGCAAATATTTTATTATTGACTTCATTTTTACATCCTGATGTTGGGGCGTTGAAATCAGCTATTGAAGCTAACAAACAAAGAAAAGTTACAATTAAAGTTATTGGTGACGATTATAACATATTAAAATATCAATCCGTGATTTTGTATCAGCCTACAAGCGCTTTCCAAGATATGTTTGTAGAATTGGATCATCAAAAAACAAATCATTTTATTATTACTGGCACAAAAACAGATTGGAATTTTTTAAATAGCGCGCAAGATAATTTTTCAAAAAATGTGATTCAACAAACAGAAAATTATGTAGCAGTTTACAACCAAGTCTTTAGAGCTTTTGTGAGCAATGATATTGGTTTTGAAAACTTCCCACCATTAACCGATCAATTTGGCGATGTTATTTTTAATACTCCCTTTGATAATTTATTGACTCAAAAAATTGGTAGTATCACAACAGAAAAATCATTATTATCAACCTACGAATACGGAGAGAAAAGGGGTGTAGTCTTATTTGGTGAAAATAGTTGGCGCTGGAGAATGGTATCTAAAAAAGATAATCAATCAAGCATTGATTATGATAATTTCATAGGCACTTTGATGCAGTATTTAACATCATCAAAAAAAGAAAATAGACTAAGTGTTGAATTTGAGCCAATATATTATAACAATGAGGCTATCAAAATTTTAGCGAATTATTTAGATAAAAACTATGTATTTGATGGAGATGCTACTTTGTGGCTATCAGTAAAAAACAATGAAACTAAAATTGTTAAGCAGATCCCTTTTTCATTAGCTGGAAACAGTTATTCGGTAGATTTATCAGGATTAGATTCAGGAGAATATTCATTTACTGTTTCAGTAGAAAATGAGAATGCTACTTCTAGAGGAATATTTAAAGTATTTGATTTTGATGTAGAGCAACAATTTTTATCAGCTAATAAAAAGGGATTATCAGCAATTGCAAATAAATCTGATGGCAAACTTTATTACCTTGATAATACATTGAATTTATCGAATGATCTAATTGATGATACTAGATTTTTATCCATTCAAAAATCAGAAAAGAAATTGAATTCATTGATAGATTGGAAATGGTTATTAGGGTTAATTATAGTATCTTTGAGCATCGAATGGTTTATTCGAAAATATAACGGATTCATTTAAAACAAAACAATAAAATGGCACAGCAACAACAATTACAATTACCAAAGGGATTAATAGGCATTATTGCAATCGTAATAGTCGGATTAATTATCATTACAAAATCGGCAGTAACTATAGACTCTGGACAAGCCGGAGTTTTATATAAAACATTTGGAGGTGGTGTGGTAACAGACGAACCTGCAATGGGAGAAGGGTTTCATATTGTAGCACCTTGGAACAAGGTTTATGTTTATGAAGTACGTCAGCAAGAATTGACTGAACGTATGAAAGTACTTTCATCAAATGGATTAGACATACAATTAGAAGCATCTGTCTGGTTTAGACCGCAAGCAATTAATCTAGGGAAGTTACACCAAGAAAAAGGAGCTAATTATTTAGATAGAGTTTTAAAACCTGCAATGCGTTCTGCAACAAGATCGGTTGTTGGTCGCTATACTCCAGAGCAAATTTACTCTAGTAAGAGAGATGCGATACAAGCTGAAATTTATGATGAAACAAAATTAATTGTCGAAGATCAATATATAGATTTGATAGAAATTTTAGTTAGAGATGTAACATTGCCTGCTGCAATTAAAGATGCTATTGAGCGTAAATTAGGACAGGAGCAAGAATCTTTAGAATACGAATTTAGATTGATTACTGCTCAAAAAGAAGCTGAAAAGCAAATTATTGAAGCAGAAGGTAAAGCTGAAGCAAATAGAATTTTAAGTGCATCGTTAAATAGCCTGATTTTGAGGGACAAAGGAATTGAAGCTACTTTGAAATTAGCAGAATCTCCTAACACCAAAGTTGTAGTTGTTGGCGGATCAGATGGATTACCTTTGATCTTAGGAAATAACTAAAACAATATTTATAAAAGTTTAAGCCGCTCATTGAGCGGCTTTTTTTATTTATAAAATAATAGCGAGTTTAAATAATGAGGGCTTTCATCATTGACGTACATATAGAGTTTTCCCCTTTTGTCAGAATGATCAGTATAAAAAAAAGTATTGTACCTGTCGTTAATTCTACATTCGCTTGTGTTGTAAGAGCTCTCATTAAAAATAGTTTCTACACTTAACAATTCTTTTGATTTTGTTTGTGTATTCCAAAACTCAACAGATAAATGACAGCTTTGACATTTTTTAAAAAATGAAATAGCCATATATGAATATCCATATACAAATTTTTGTTGCTTAAATTCTAAAATATTTTCTGCAGATGTTTCTCCTTGAACTTGTTCAATAAATTTATAACCCAATGCTTTCATTTTAGCTTTGGTGTCTGTAATTAACTCTAGTAATTCAGGATCAGTTTCTTGAGAATAGGTATTGCTGATTAAAGCAAAAAAAAGAAATAAAACTAAAAAAGACACTTTACTAATTCTTTTCATTTTTCTTTTTTGTACTTCCTTGTTTAACGGCATTATAACTTTCGTAACATTCTAAAAATGCTTCTAGCACTTGAACATCACTAGCAGTTTGAATGAAATAATCTGAATAGTTACAGTTGTCTAAAAGCTCATCAAATTCGGCTCTACTCAATTCTAAATATTCGAGCATTAATTCTCTATCAACTTTATCATTCAGCATTTCACGAATCTCATTTTGATCTTTCATCTTTTTCAACTTTTTAAGTTGCTTCGGATTTTTACCGAAAAGATTATAAACAAAATCAATAGGATGAAAGACAGCATCAACTGGTGATGAGTAGGTTTTCTTTCTCGGTGTTCCTACTTCATATGTCTGTGGAAGCCCGTTGATATGGATTCGTGTAAATTTATCTTTAGGTACATTCTTAGCATCAATTTCTAAAACTCCAACTAAGGTAGTAGATTTTACATTTACTTCGGCTAATTTTTCAGAGCGTTGATATAAAGAAATTTCTAACTCATTTCCTTTCAGTAAATCATTAGTGATTTTAATCTTTACAGATTGAAACCCTAAATATGATAAGAAAATTGTGTCATTCACTTTAGTAGGAATACTAAAAGTACCATCGTTATTTGTAACACTACCTCTAACAGAATTCATATTAAAAATGTGCGCACCTGCCAATGGTTTTTTATCAAAACCATTTACAATTTGCCCTTTTAATTCCATAATTCTTGTTGGATCTATTTGTACGGAATCTGTTTTAGTTTCTTCTTGAGAAAAACTATAAATACTGACAAATAAAAATGTTGAAAGGAGTATTTTTTTAAGCATATGCAATGATAATAATAATATTGATAAGATTCGTTAAAGTCTTGTGAAAAGAAAAAAATCTACCATTAAAAATGATAGATTTTTGTGCGCGTAACTGGAGTCGAACCAGCACGTCCTAGTGGACACAAACCCCTCAAGCTTGCGCGTCTACCAATTCCGCCATACGCGCTTAAACTAAAAAAGTCAAGCATTAAGCTTAACTTTTTTGTGACTTGGCTGGGGCTCGAACCCAGGACCACCTCCTTAAAAGGGAGGTGCTCTACCAACTGAGCTACCAAGTCGTTCCTTTTTCTCTTTTAGCGAGTGCAAATATACTATCAATTATTAAGAACTCAAACCAAATTTTATAAATTTTTATTCGATATTTGCCTTTTATAAATTTTAAAGAATGAAAGTTGTTTTAATTGGGTATATGGCAAGTGGTAAATCGGCAGTTGGAAAATTGTTAGCGAAAGAATCATCTCTTGATTTTATTGATTTAGATGCTTATATCGAAACGAAAGAAGGAAAATCGATTCCAACAATTTTTAAAGAAAAAGGAGAGATATATTTTAGATTAAAAGAAACGGAATGTTTATCAGAGCTACTAAATTCTAATAACAGTTTTGTGCTTTCGGTTGGTGGTGGGACTCCTTGTTATGGTAAAAATATGGAAATGATAAATACCTTGTCTCAATCGGTATTTTTAAAAGCTTCAATAAATACATTGTGTGAAAGATTAAAAATCGGAAAAATTTCTCGTCCGTTAGTTACAAAAATAAGTGATGAAAAATTACCTGAATTTATAGGAAAGCATTTATTTGAACGTACACCGTTTTATATACTATCCCAAAATAGCATTCAAACTGATGGTTTAACTATTGAAGAAATTGTAAAGCAAATAAAAAATATTTTAGTCTAAATAGGCTATTACTGTGCTCTTTTTAAACTCTACTGTGATATTATCCTGTGAAGTAGTTGACAATGAAATGCCTTTAAAATCAGCTTTTACAGGATATTTTTTATGATTTCTATTGACTAAAACTGCAGTCTTAAATCGCTTTAGCGGAACATCTAAAAAATGTTTAATGCCATACATTAAAGTTGTTCCAGAACTTAATACATCATCAACTAAAACAAGTGATTTGTTTTTATACGTATCAGATGGTATGGAGGTTTTGATTTCTTTTAAAGGGTGCTTTTTATCAATAATGACTTCGCATAAAATAATTTCAACTTCAGAAATTTCATTTAAAACAAACTTTAATTTGTTTGCCAATAAAAATCCATTAGTGGAGATTCCTGCCAAAATAATTTCTTTTTCTTTTGCATTTACCTCTAAAATTTGATAGGCAATACGCTTAATTTTATGATTGATTTGCTCGTTTGTAAGTATTACTGTATTTGACATAGTTTATTCTTCTGAGTAATTATCAATATCTCTTCTATCTTTTTTTGTAGGCCTACCACTCCCTTTTTTACGATAATAATCTTTAGAAAATTTCAATAAATCTTGACTTTCAAAAGCTTCTTTGGGCGTCACATCTTTTCTGTATAAGTCAACTAATTTAGCTCCCACACGACTTTTAGGTAAATCTAAAACAACAATTTCATAATTGATTTGATTTTTTCTAATAACTAATAGTTCATTATTAAAAACTTCTTTAGATGGTTTAATAGAAGCTCCATTTATTTTTACATGCCCTTTTTTACAAGCTTCGGTAGCGATACTCCGAGTCTTAAAAATACGGATGCACCACAAATATTTATCTATTCTCATAAAAAAAGTTAAAATTAACTATTTGGCTTGAACAAAGATATGAAAATTGTATCTTGCGCACTTAAATAAAATGAAATAATGAAAACAAGAATTCTCGTATTATTTAGTCTTTTATTGATTGCGGTTTTTTCGTGTAATGAAGATAATTTTACACCTTATGATTTTGAAGGACAAGCAATAATTGATGATATTGATTTGATAGAATATATGGAGACACATTATTACAATGAAACTTTGGATTCAATTGATTCGGTAACTAATGGAGAGATACCCTTTTATAATAATGTTCAAACTCAAGTAATTGTTGAAAATGACGTTACTTATAATTTGTATTATATAGTTAGTGAGCAAGGTGTTGGTTACCAACCGTCAGAAGTAGATGATGTTTTAACAACCTATAGAGGCGAATTTTTAGAAGGAGGGGTTTTTGATGAGCGGGAATCAATTCAAACAGGAAACCCTTGGTTTAATTTAACGGGAGTAATCAAAGGATGGTCTTACGGATTTACACATTTTAAATGTGGTGAAAATATTTCATTGCCAGAGATGCCATTGGAATTTGAAAATATTGGCAAAGGATTTTTATTCATTCCATCTGGTTTGGCATATGGCCCAGGTAGCGCTGCAATTCCTGCTGGAACACCAATAGTGTTTACTGTTAATTTACATTTTTCAGTTCCTGCTGATCATGATGAAGATACTATTTTATCTAATGATGAAGATTTAGACGGTGATGGTGATGTGACGAATGATGATACAGATGGTGATTTTTTACCAAATTATGTTGATTCCGATGATGATAATGATGGTATCCTAACTAAAGACGAAGATGCTAATGGTGATGGCGACCCAACCAACGATGATACAGATGGAGATGGAATTCCAGATTATTTAGATAGCGATAGCTAATATCAAGTATGTTTATAAGAACAAAAAACCACTCAAAGAGTGGTTTTTTTTATGGAATCTTTTTGTTGGTTTAGAATCTAAACGAAGCACTCAAAATTAACTGACTTGGTCTAGTATCAACTCTGCCTTCAAGGATATCACCTATGAATTTTGCTTCGTTGTTGCTAAATCCACGTTCATATCTAGCATCAATCCCGAGTTTACCTAGTTGAACAGTAAGACCAACTGTACCACCAACTGTAAAATTGTTTTCTATATCTTTAAAATTTGCATCTTTTAAATCGGTATCAATTATATATTGAAACGAAGGTCCAATAACGGCATGTAATGGACCAATTATTTTTAGACCAAGTAATATAGGAGCATCAATTTTTTTAATGGTCAATTTTGAGCTTTTAGCTTCACCTTTATAAGTGCTATTAGTTTGTGTATAAACCAATTCTGGACGCACATAAATTCTACCTTTAGTTTTTGCAAAAAATCCAAAATGAAAACCAGCATTAGCTTCAGGGTCAGCAATAATATCACCAGTTTCATCAACAATATCACCATTGCTATTGTAGTTTAATCCTCCTTTAATTCCCCAATCAAAAAGTTGGGCATTACTAGTTAGTTGCGCTCCAATAAGAAGAAGTGCGAATACAATCAATTTTTTCATAATAAGTAAGGGTTTAATACTAAATCAAAAATTGACCTAGTAATAGTTTATTTATATGAGAACGATAAAAAGAGTGGCTTATTTTCTAGCGATTACTTTTTCTACAGCTTTTACAACTGCTGATGCATCCAAACCGTATTTTTCCATTAGCTGAGCTGGAGTTCCAGATTCTCCAAAACTATCATTAACGGCTACAAACTCTTGAGGAATTGGATTGTTCATTGCTAAAGTTCTTGCAACACTTTCTCCTAATCCGCCAAAAATATTATGCTCTTCTGCTGTAACGATACAACCCGTTTTAGCAACTGATTTTAAGATAGCTTCTTCATCTAAAGGTTTTATTGTATGGATATTAATCACTTCGACACTAATACCTTTTGCTTCTAATTGCTCAGATGCTTGCAAAGCTTCCCAAACCAAATGACCCGTTGCTACAATGGTAACATCTGTACCTTCGGTTAATTGAATTGCTTTACCAATTACAAATTCTTCGTCTTTATAATCAGGCATAAAAATTGGCACTGACGGACGGCCAAATCTTAAATAAACTGGACCTTCATATTTTGCAATAGCAATAGTTGCAGCTTTTGTTTGGTTGTAATCACAAGGATTGATTACAACCATACCAGGTAACATTTTCATCAAACCAATGTCTTCTAATATTTGATGTGTTGCACCATCTTCTCCCAAAGTTAATCCAGCATGCGATGCACAAATTTTTACATTTTTACCAGAGTATGCAATAGATTGACGAATTTGATCATACACTCTACCAGTTGAGAAATTTGCAAAAGTTCCGGTAAACGGAATCTTACCACCAATGGTTAAGCCAGCTGCAATACACATCATATTAGCTTCGGCTATACCTACTTGAAAAAAACGTTTTGGGTTTTCATCAATAAATGTTTGCATTTTTAAAGATCCAATTAAATCGGCGCAAAGTGCAACGACATCTGGGTTGGTACGACCTAAAATTGTAAGTCCGTCTCCAAATCCTGAACGGGTATCTTTTTTCTCGGTAAAAGTGTATTTTTTCATTTGTATAAAATAACGTTGTGCATTCGCAAAAATAATCTTTTTGAAATAATATGAAGCCTAAAATTTTAACAATTCTGCATATAATTTATGAACAGGTAATCCCATGACATTAAAATAACTTCCATCAATTTTTTCGACACCGATAAGCCCAATCCAATCTTGAATTCCATACCCTCCTGCTTTGTCATAAGACTGAAAATTATCTAGGTAGTAATTGATTTCATCGATGGATAAATCTTTAAAATAAACATCTGTGGTATCATTGACAATTCTGATTTCAGTTGCTGTTTTAAGGCAAATTGAAGTAAATACTTGATGCTTTTTTCCAGACATTTCTTTAAAAATTGCAATTGCATCTTGTTTATCTTTTGGTTTGCCAATGGCTTTGTTATCTAGCCAAACAATGGTATCAGAGGTAATGAGAATGTCATTTTTATTTAAGTTGGTAAATGAACTCGATTTAAGCTCAGCCAAATAATCTGTAATTTCTGTTTCTTTTAAATGGGGTGGATACACTTCTTCAACTTCTTTTAATTGAATTGTAAAATCGAGATCTAAGTCTTTTAAAAATTGTTGCCTTCTTGGTGATCCTGAAGCAAGAATGATATTGTAATTTTTTAATTTTTCTTTTAACATACGTTTAAATTATAAAGATTGATAGCATACCAGAAATCATAATTAGCTTTAATAAAGAACTCAACTTTTTAAAGTCTTGTTTTGTGTTTGCATAATACAGTTGATAACAAAAATAGAGTAGCGGAAAGACAACAAAAAGAAATCCATAGCCTAAAAGAAAATCACTTAAATATCGATAGAAAGTAATTGTAAAAATTAAAGTAAAAGCAAAACAGCTACTTAAAAACAAAGTACAATTTTGCGCTCTTTTTTTGCCAAAAATAATGGGTAATGTTTTCAAACCCACAGTATAATCTCCATCCATATCTTCAATATCCTTAATTATTTCTCTGATAAAATTAAGTCCAAAGGCAAAAGTAACATAAACAAACATCACTTTTAAAACAAGGGCATTGTCTGGATTGCCACTATTTGGGAATACATCAAACACTCCTAATAAAAGAATACTAAATCCTATGAGTAAGGAAACAAGGATATTCCCTATCAGAGCAATTCTTTTGAGGTAGTTTGAATACAAAAAAAGCAAGCCAGTAATTGCTATAAAAATAATTGATAAATAGGGGAGTTGTTTACTGCAACTCAGATAAGCTCCAAATATAATTCCTGATATCGTTAAAATTATATAAAGTAATTTTGCTTTATACTGACTAAAAACTGTACCAACTATAACTTTGGTTGGTTTGTTAATATTGTCAGTTTCAATATCAAAGAAATCATTGATTACATTCCCTCCAGCGGCAATAAATATAATGGCCAATACTAATAATGTAAAATCAAAATTTGATAGGTTTATAACAATTTGGTAGTTTTTGAAGAGTACATATTTAAAGAGTAGTTGAACAATTATAAGCATGCTTAAATTCTGCCAACGTATCAACTTTAAAAAATGTACTACCATTTAAAAGTCTTTTTTTATGCGTGCCAAATCACGTTTGCTATCGCGGTCTTTCATAGTTTCTCGCTTGTCGTATAGTTTTTTACCTTTACAAAGTGCAATTTTTAATTTAGCCCAACCTTTATCTGTCATAAATAATTTAAGCGGAATAATTGTCAGACCTACATTCTGAATTTCTTTCTCGAGTTTTTTTAATTCTCTTTTGTTGAGTAATAGTTTTCTGGCACTTTTTGCTTTGTGGTTGTAGATATTTCCAAAAGCATATTCTTCTATATACATGTTAATGACAAACAATTCTCCTTGTTCATTAAACTCACAAAAACTTTCGGTGATTCTCGCTTTACTTTCCCTGATGCTTTTTATTTCTGTTCCGCTAAGTTTGATACCCGCAACATATTCATCTAGAATTTCATATTCAAAACGAGCTTTTTTATTTTGGATGTTGACTTTCTTTTGCATTCGTACAAAGGTAGTTATTTGTTAAAATAAAAAAGGGATTTGCTCTAAACAAATCCCTTAATTTTTAAATACGTTTTTAATTACAATCGCTCCATCCACCGAGTCCTTAATTTTAATTGCTCCTCAGTTGCATTTTCATCAACAGTAAAAAGATATTTTTTTGCATTATATTGAATACCAATTTTTTGATAATACTCTTTATACGGTAAAGGTGTAGCCTTTTTTACATACAACTCAAAAAATTCAGCAATTTCTGGATAGGTAAAATCTGTAAAATAAGTAAAGAAAGTAGCTTCGTTAAAAGCTTTGTTCGGGCCATAAATTTTAGCCAATTCATTTACAACATCAATCAATCCTCTTTCACCACCTGATAATTCTAACAAGCGTATATCTAGCATGCCTGCAACCAATGCGCCCTTCATATAAATATTTGCATATTGTTTTTGTCCAGTGGCGGTAAAGCATTCATTAGATAATTCTAAAAGACTATAATCTGTGCTATAATAATTGGTAGCGATATAGGCTTTACGGCGAAGTGTTTTTAAATAATCTTCAAATGATTTTTCTCCTGATCTAAATAACATCATGTGAGATGCCCACTCAGTCGTTCCTTCATACAACCACAAATGTTGTGAAGCAATAGGTGTAATAAAATTGAACTCTTGAATTATCTCACTATGAATATTCAAAGGCGTTACGATATGGAAAAACTCATGTGCCGCCATGTCTTTAAATCCATTAGAAATTTTGTCCCAATTCTTTTCATTTAGTGTGTATAACGAACTATAAGAATGCTCCCAAGCCCCTTTTTTTTGTTGAGGGTTTGTCTCCATAAATAATAAAAAAGTATAATGATCAACAGGTAATCCGTTTAAGAATTTACTTGCAGAATGTAACATGCCTTCTATTGTTTCTAATACTTCTTCAGATTTAATCATTCCCTTGGCAGAGTAAGTGTAGATATCAATATTGGTTCCATCAACTAAGGTTGTGGCTTTAGTCAAATTCCCTAATAAGATAGGAGAATCAACAACATGATCATAACTGTTTGCAACAAAATACCCATCAGAATTTTGACGCAAAGCTGTTCCAATTTTCCAATTTTCAGGATACTCAATTTTAATATTGATTTCTCTATCCTGCAACCCTTTAAAATATCCAAAAACAGCTTGCCCATTTATCAAGGCATGGTCATTTTCTATTGAAGTTCCAGCCATTGGATAAATTGGATGTTCTTTTACCGGAGTGTCATAAGTTTCGGAAATTTCGTAGATAATAGTCTTTACTTTTTCTGGTGATGAAATCTCAAATTGATTGGTAGATATTTGAGTAGTTGTAATTAGATTTCCTTTTTTATCCATCGCAGTAAATGTCTTTACAAATCGACCTAAGTCCATTACTTGATAAGTTCCAGGTGCAGAAGATGCAAATTGAAAAATATTATTTTCTGCTGATAATTTTGGAGCAGTAACAGTCACTTTAAAAGTATCATCCTTTCTATTATTTAAATCAATGTTAAATTTTACAGATTCTTTCTTGACAATCTTATTGTCTGATTGCTGAGTAATCTTAGCAGTATTTCCACAAGAAACAAATAAGACAGTAAATAGGGTTATGGTTATTGAGTTTTTTAAAAAATTCATTTAATTTATTTTTAATAATGTATGTGTTACAGTATCGCCAGTTACAGTTATAATGTAAAGATTAGTATAATTTGATTCTTCAATTTGTGCATACTCATTTTTGCCAATAAAATCATTCGCAAAAAAGGGTGTTGTATTACTATGACCAACTATAAGCACCGTTTTCCCTTTTGTTGATTTTTTGAAATCATCAAAATCAAAAGTTAAAAGGTCGTATTTAATTATTTTTAATTGACTGCTATCTGCAATTGGTTTTGCCGTTTGCATTGTTCTATTATAATTGGTAGCGTAAATGGCGTCAAACTTTACCTCATTAAAAATTGTAACCCAACTATTTGCACGTTGAATTCCGATTTCAGATAAGTTTGGATTCCTATCTGATGGATTGCTTGTCTCTTTTTCAGAATGTCTAATTAAATAATAAGTAGTTGTAACTTCTGAAGGTTTTTCTTCTTGATTTTGACCGTAAATCGAAAAAAAGGAATTGCAAATAAATAAGAATAGTAAAAGTTTTTTCAATTGATTTTTAGTTTGCTCAAAAATAGAAGAATGTTTTAGGTTTTGTTTATAATGTTTTGTTAAAAAAGATTATAAATCAACCAATACCCCAAACTCTAAATTAGTAGTGTTATACCCACTATTTGGCTGCTGTAATTCTGCGTTCGAAACATGACGAACCCCATAGCGCACATCAAAAGCAAGTGTTTTAATTTTATAGGTAATCCCAAAAGAGAGCACATCAGAGAAGGCAAAACCACTAGCCATACGTTCTGTTTCAGTATCTATATACATAGGGCCAATGCTTCCTAAAATAGAAACAGACAATTTGTTTGCAATAGGATATCTTACCAAAAAACCTAATCCTAGTACATATTCGTTCATTGTTTTTAGTTTCGTGTATTCCTCCCTTTTTTCCAAATAATTAGGGTCATCTGGAGTAACAAAATACTTGTTTAAGAGTTGGTGTTCTGTACGGTAATAACTTGGTTCAACATTAATTTCAAAATCAAATTTTCGCCATTCCTTAATCAAATAATTCAGTTGAATTTTATAAAACTGTATGTCATAAGTATATTCATCAGTGCTAAATGGAAATTTATCCACTTCACCAAAACCATAATTAAACCCAATTTTAAATTTAGAATTTGTTTCTTGGGCAAAAGTCAAAAAGCTAATACTTAAAAGGAATCCTGTGAGGATTAAAAAATTGAATTTCATTGAAATTGAATTTATTTTGTGCGAATGTATTACATATATTTGTGAATGAATAAATATAAATAAAATCAGATGAAAAAGTTAGCCCTATTATTTGTAATTCTCTTTTCAATTTCGTGTTCTAAAAACGAAGACACACTAGAATTTATAGTCATCAACGTAAACGACATCTATGAAATTGATGCCCTAGGTGGAGGCAAAGTTGGCGGATTGGCACGTGTTGCAGCTTTGTATGATTCAATTAAAAAAGAAAATGAAAACACCTTGTTGGTACATGCAGGGGATTTTTTAAACCCTTCATTATTGGGAACTTTGAAAGATGAGAATGGAGAGCGATATAAAGGTAAACAAATGGTAGAAGTGATGAATACCATAGGTTTTGATTTGGTTGCTTTTGGAAATCATGAGTTTGATTTAAAATATAAAGACTTTCAAAATAGATTGAATGAATCAAATTTTCAATGGATAGCAACCAACATTAAATTAAAGACAGGCGATAAATTAGAACCTTTTTATATAGAAAAGAACGGTACAAAAACACCTATTCCAAAAACGGTTACGTTTAATTTTAAAGATGCTGATGGAACTGAATTGAGTGTTGGTTTTATAAGTTCAACCATCAACTCAACTCCGACAGATTATGTAGATTATGGTGATTTATACCAAGACCCCATTAATGCAAATAAAGCTTTACAATCAAAGGTTGATCTTGTTCTAGGCTTAACACATCTTACGATTGCTCAGGATAAAATGCTAGCAAATTCAATGCCTAATATCCCAATTATTTTTGGCGGTCACGAACATACAAATATGATGGTGCCTGTTGGAGATGCGGTAATTTCAAAAGCTGATGCCAATGCAAGAACTGCATATGTTCATAAAATTACTTTTAATAAATCGACTAAAAAAACTACAATTCAATCAGAACTTGTATCACTAGATGAGTCTGTTACACCATCAAAAAAAGTGACGAGAATTGTACAGAGATGGAATGTTTTATTAGACAATAAACTAAAACTTATATTAGATAATCCATATAAAGTAGTTTTCAAAGCCGAAGTTCCACTCGACGGACGTGATACGGAAACTAGAAGTATTCAAACAAATTTGGGGCAATTAATTGCAGCATCGATGTCAGCAAACTTTAATTATGAAGTTGATTGTGCTTTTGTAAATGGTGGTTCAATTCGGATAGATGATGAATTGATAGGCGATATTACAGGTGTTGATATTTTTAGAGTATTGCCTTTTGGTGGAGGAATCAATAAAGTAGATATGACAGGGAAGTTGCTAGAAAAAACACTTAATTATGGAAGGCTTAAAGCGGGGACTGGTGCTTATTTACAACGTGATAATATTGATTACAATGCCGAAACTAAAACTTGGGAAGTAGTGGGAGAGCCTATAAAATTAGATAAAATCTATACTGTAGCTCTTACTGATTATCTATTGCTAGGGTTTGATATTCCATTTTTAAAAGCTGATAGTGAAGGAATGCTAAAAGTTTATGAAAATAGACCCGGAGATGCAGCTATTGATATTAGGAAAGTGGTTATTAATTATTTAGAAACACTTTAACATTCTTGTAATACTATTATATTCAAGCCAATAAGTTTATAACTTATTGGCTTTTTTCTTTTCATTTTTCAGAATAATAAAGATGTAAAATCTTTATTTAAAATAAATCTAAATAAGATTTGTTAGATTCATTTATTATAATATTTTTGTAGCAGTAATAAATACTATTTTAAATTAATCTAAATAATAATAATGAAAAAATCAACTTTATTTGCAGCATTATTAATTGCAACTATGGTAACTGCTCAAACTGAAAAACTCAAAGACTCAACTCAAATGAAATTAGAAGAATTACAGCAAAATTCTGCAGAGAGAATTTTATCTGGAAACATTAAAAGTGGAGTTACCGTTGGTGGATATGCAGAGATTACTTACAATCAGCCAGAAACTGGAAATGGTGAATTAGATGTACAACGATTAGTTTTACTTTTTGGATATAAATTTAATGATAAGGTTCAGTTTATTACGGAAGTGGAATTTGAGCATGTTAAAGAAGTATTTGTAGAGCAAGCATTTTTGCAATATAGTTTTAACGATAAAATTAGCGCTCGTGGAGGTTTAATGTTAGTTCCAATGGGATCGATTAATGAATACCACGAACCTACAACTTTTAATTCTGTTGAAAGACCAAGTATAGCAAAGTCTATCGTTCCAACTACTTGGAGAGAAATTGGTGCAGGAATTTATGGTAGATTCGATAATATTTCTTTAAAATACCAAGCTTATATATTCAACGGATTTGCATCAGTTAATGGTGATAAATATTTAGGAGGGAATAATGGTTTACGAAATGGACGACAGAAAGGAGCAGAATCAACATTTAATACACCAACATTTTCTGGAAAAGTAGATTATTACGGAATTCAAGGATTGCGTTTAGGATTGGCAGGATATTTTGGACGTTCACAACCAGAAGAAGATGATGAAGACCTTGATGGTGCTGATATAGGTATTACTATGATTGGTTTAGATGCACGTTATAGATTAGGGCGTTTTGCAGCTAGAGGAGAGTTAATTAGTACAAGTGTTTCAGACAGCGAAGCTTACAATAATTTGTATGGATCTGATTTAGGGAGCCAAATGTATGGTTGGAATTTAGAAGCGTCATTTAATTTATTGCCTTCAGAAAAAAAAATGGAATTATGGGGATTTACGAGATATGAAAGCTATGATACCAACTCTAAAATGGGTGGAGGTGTTGATAAAAATTTGAGCTATGATAGAGAGGAATGGACTTTTGGCTTAAGTTTCCTAGTGGCTCACGGAGCAGTTGTAAAGGCTGATTATCAAATTAAAAATAATGCAGTTGCTAGAGCAGAACCAGATAACCAATTCAATGTTGGTATTGGTGTATCATTTTAGTTAAATTAGTTTAGTTATTAATAGTTGGGTACTGCAAAGGTGCTCAACTATTAATAGCATGATATTTTTACACATGAAAAAATTATTTCTTTTCTTAATTGTCATTCCAATTCAATTTGGATTTACTTCTGTAGAGCTTTCAAAAAGTGTGAATAAAAAAGTACGGAAAGAAATTAAAATTGCTTTTGAAGCAGAAGATGTTTTATTAGAAGAGATATTGATTGATAAGGCTACCAATTCCAAGCTAAAAACAAAGATATATAAAGACGATCTGTTTAAGATACTAAAGAATGATGAATTGATTGGTTATGCATACCTTGGAAAAGCACCTAGTAAAACAGATGAATTTGATTTTCTTGTTTTATTTGATGTAGATTTAATTATAAAAAAATCTAAGCTAATAGCATACAGAGAAGATTATGGTGCAGAGATTGGTTCTAAGCGTTGGCTTAAGCAGTTTAATGGTTTAGAACCGTCATCAACAATTGTATATGGAAATGAGATTGTACCGATTTCTGGAGCAACTATTTCAGCAAGATCAATGACCATCGCTATTAATAATTTATTACAAACTATTACGATTTTAGAACAAGAAAATATTTTTTAAATGACGATACACGGTAGCATTCATTCATTCCCAAAAGAAATAAAATTATTGATTGTTTCTTTTCTCATTGTTTTAAGTATCGGTTTTTTTATGGGAATTTCATTTGTAAATGAAACTACTGATGCGAGTCCAGATGGTGTTGAAACTCAATATTTAGGAAATGAACATATTGAGGATGCACCCACTATGAAGTTCAAAAAATCAGAACGTGAAATTCTGACATTGGTGCATAATCATATGCTATCACTGTCTGTCATATTTTTTATATTGGCAATTATAGTTTCGACAACCAGCATCAATATGAAGTTAAAAGTGTTTTTAATGGTGGAGCCTTTTGCTTCTATTTTATTAACTTTTGGAGGAATCTATATTCTATGGTCAGGAGTACTCTGGTTTAAATATGTCATCATGCTTTCTGGTTTTTTGATGACTTTTACTTTTACAGCATCTGTTTTTATTATTTTAAAGCAATTGTTTCAAAAGAAATAATTGTCTTCGTCATTGCGATTCTCCGAAAGAGAAGAAGCAATCTCATTAATTTATCCAATTAAAATTGTAAAGATCACTTCGTCATTCATTCCTCTTTTCTTGTGAATACAAATAAGATTTATTAGTTGTTTTCCTTTTCTAATTTCTTCAACATTTCTTTTGCATTGTTATTGTTGGGATTTAATTCCAAAGATTTTTTATAATTCTTAATAGCTTCTTCTGTTTTTCCTAAAGTCATTAATGCTTCAGCATAACTGTCATACGGATTGTCTCTATCAGGAAAAACTTCGGTACTTAGTTTAAATATTTCAGCAGCATATTCAGCATTTCCTGCTTGTAAATATTTATATCCTGCTACAATTAATTCTTGTTCAGAAACATAATAATCATCCAAATCTTTATGCTCTTTATAAAATAAAACCCCTTTTTCAATTCCTTCCTTTTCAATCGTTTTCTTCATAAACATAGCCAATGGTTTTAATGGAAAATCATACGATTCATCATTTAAAATTCCGATAATAGCTGTTGTCATTGTATTTAAAAAAGCACGCCCTGTATTATTAAAAAATACGATGGAAGAATTACTAGACGGAATCCTTGTAAACAAAGCAGTAAACCCTTTCATGGATCCGCTATGCCCAATGGTCTCTACTGTTTTTGAAGTATTCCCGATTGGTTTCCCCCTAATTTCCCAACCATATCCATAAAATCCTCCGTAAGCTGGGTCAGAAATTTGTTCAGAAAAAACTAAATCTAGATGCTTTTTCGGAAGTAATTTTTCGGTATATAAAGCTTGATCTAAAAGAAACATATCCTCTACAGTTGAGTATATATTACCAACTCCTGTTATTGCAGACATGTCTCCAAAATCAGCATTAAAATAATCTCCAAACCCTTTAAAGTAGCCATAAGCACGATTTTTAATAATGGGTCTATGTTTATCAACTCCCGTATTTTTCATTCCAATAGGATCTAAAATTTGCTCTTGCAAAACAGTTTCGTATGATTGACCTGTAATCGTTTCAATAATTAAAGCTAAAGTGTGATAACCGGTATTGCTATATGAAAATTTTTCTCCTGGTTCAAATTCTAATGGAAGGTTTGAATATTGCTGAACGACTTCTTCTGTACGATATCTGTCTGGATATTTATTTTTAGGGAGATCTGAATCATAATCTCTTGTAGTTCCTGAAGTATGAGTGAGCAGATGATGAATCGTAATCTTATCACCATAGCTTTTAGGATAATCTGGTAAATAGTTTGAAATTGGTTGATGTAAATCTAGCTTTCCATCTGCCACCAATTGCATAATAAGCATTGCTGTAAATGGCTTTGTGATGGATGCTATTCTGAATTTTGTATCTGTTTGGTTGGGGATACCCCATTCTAAATTTGCGTATCCAAATCCTTTTTTAAAAATGATTTTGCCTTCATGTGAAACTAAAACAGCACCATTAAAACCTCCGTATTCTGAATATAGACCTACGATTCCTTCAATTTCTTCTGCTTTTGTTTTACTAATAGAATCAATCCTCTTATTTTTAGAATTTGATTCTCCTTTACATGAGCTTACAAGAAAAACTCCTAATACTAATAGACCGATACGTAATAAATAATATTTTTTGAACATGATATTTTTTTCAAACTTAAGATGAAAGATTTTAATTGAAGGTTTTCAATTGTGAAATTATGTCAAAAAAGTGTAAAATTTAGTAGATCAGTTAAAATTAGGATTTATCCAAAGAGAAATAATCGAAAATCAAATGTAATATTAGTAACAACACTTTCAATAATAATCCCTAAATTTGCACGCAATTAAATCTTAATTGCATCATGATTTCAAACTCATCAAAATTTGTCGGAGAAGGATTAACATACGATGACGTATTATTAATTCCTGCCTATTCAGAAGTATTACCAAGAGAGGTAAATCTTCAAACAAAATTCACTAAAAATATTTCGTTAAACGTTCCTATTATTTCTGCAGCGATGGATACTGTTACAGAATCTGCTATGGCAATTGCGATGGCTCGTGAAGGCGGAATAGGAGTATTGCATAAAAACTTAACGATTGAGCAACAAGCAGCTGAAGTTAAAAAAGTAAAACGTTCAGAATCTGGAATGATTATCGAGCCAATTACCATTGGTAAAGACGACGCTGTTTTTGATGCAAAAGCATTGATGCGAGAATATAGTATTGGTGGAATTCCAGTAGTTGATGATTCAGGAATTTTAATAGGAATTGTAACCAACAGAGATTTGAGGTTTGAGAAAAATAATAGCCGTAAAATTTCTGAAGTAATGACTACAGAAAATTTAGTAACGGTTGCAAAAGGAACTTCCTTAAAACAAGCCGAAGTTATTTTACAAAATAATAAAATTGAAAAATTACCAGTAGTTGATGCGAACTACAAATTGGTTGGATTGATTACTTTTCGTGATATAATTAAGGTAAAAGAAAATCCAGATGCTAACAAAGATAGCTTTGGACGTTTACGAGTTGCTGCTGCAATTGGTGTAACTCCTGATTGTTTAGAACGTGTTAATGCATTGGTAAATGTGGGAGTTGATGCTGTGGTGCTAGATTCTGCCCATGGGCATTCAATTAACATTATCAATAAATTAAAAGAAATAAAAGTGACGCACCCAAATTTAGAGGTGGTTGCAGGTAATATTGTTACTGTGGCTGCAGCAAAAGATTTGGTAGCTGCCGGTGCAGATGCTGTAAAAGTAGGAATTGGTCCAGGGTCAATTTGTACAACAAGAGTTGTTGCCGGAGTTGGTTTTCCACAATTATCAGCAGTGATGCAAGTTGCCGAAGCATTGGTTGATTCAGGAGTTCCTGTAATTGCTGATGGAGGTATTCGTTATACAGGAGATATCCCGAAGGCGATTGCAGCAGGTGCAGATTCTGTAATGTTGGGTTCATTATTGGCAGGCACAAAAGAATCTCCGGGAGAGACCATTATTTTTGAAGGACGTAAATTTAAATCTTATCGAGGAATGGGTTCTGTTGAAGCGATGGAGTCTGGATCAAAAGACAGGTATTTTCAGGATGTTGAAGACGATATTAAAAAATTGGTTCCTGAGGGAATTGTAGGTCGCGTGCCTTATAAAGGTGAATTATCAGAAACCATGCATCAATTTATTGGAGGCTTAAGAGCAGGTATGGGATATTGTGGAGCTAAAGACATTAAAACTCAAAAAGAAGGACAGTTTGTTAAAATCACTTCATCGGGTATTACTGAAAGTCACCCTCATGATGTTACTATTACTAAAGGGTCTCCTAATTATTCTAGGAGGTAATTCATTTCTAAAAAAGTAGTTAAGGCTGTCTGAAAAGACAGCTTTTTTTTATGATTGAAATTTAAAAAATCAATTCACATATTTAAAAAGACATTTCACCTATAAGTTGAGTCACTTCACATAAATAATCAATTTTGGGATAAAAGCTAATGATACATTTGTACCATAATTAGAATGAAAGCATAAAAGATTAACCCCTGAATAAACGGCTTTGATAGGTAACCCCAAATAGTTGTCTTTTTCAATTAGCTTGTTAAAGCCGTTTTATTTTACTCTAATCAAAACAGAAAGGTGTCCCATAATTTTTCCAACAACGGGGATTTTTTTAAAAAATATCGCAATGCCATTTGGTGTTGACTAGTCTCCACAACTTTAGTAGTACAATCAATCAAGTAAAGGTTGAGTACATGCCAATAAAATGCATTTAATTTGTCAAAGGAAACTACTTGTGATAAGTAGTTTCCTTTATGATTTTATCTAAATTTATTTTAAACTATATTGCTATTTCTTTTAAACTGCAATTATGTATCGCCCTTTTTTATCTATTCCAACAAAATATTTTTCTACAATACTATTTTTTTTAATACTATTTGCATTTAATCTCAACGCACAAGAAGAAACCAAAAACGAAAATGAGGTTAAGGTAAAAAAAGCAGCTATTACTATTAATGATATTTCTGAAGAAAGTGAAAGGGTAAATCAACAGTTATCTGGATATAAAGATATATTGGTTCCTAACGGTACGGTTGTAGAAGTAGATTCGCTGCTTGCCATCAGCTATAAAGAAATTAATATTCGTAGAGATTCACTACTGCTAGAAATAGGAACTATTTCTAGACGAGATTTAAAAATAAAAAAAGTAAAATGGCAAAACTATAGATCTAATTTAAAAGGATATCAAAAAAGAATAAACAGTAGGATAGAAGAAATTAGTGAGGTTAGTGATAAAATTATTGTTGAAATTGATAAATGGAAATTCACTAAAGATGAGCTTACTAAAAACATAAGCTCTAATTCGATTTTTGAGAATTTAGACGGAATCATAGCAAACCTTGCTGAAGTTCTTGACATGGCAACTTTTAGGTTGAAAGCTATTTATTCTATTGACAATAAGTTGACTGAGATTATTTTAATTACAGATGAAGTATTAGCAAAATTAGACGATGTTGAGCTAACTTTTAAAAAGGATTACTTTGTTGTGGATAGCAACCCAATATGGAAGAAGACTGATTCTGTTGCGAAGGCACAAACTGCGAATTCTAAATTAGAAAGAAAGAGTTTTATAGAACAACTTCAGACTAACAAAAAAGCGATTTTTGATTTTTTTATTATTGATTAACGTAAAGAAGCGATGGATTGTAAAGTTGAAAGATTTATCGAATCCAGTTGAGATACAATCAAAAATAATATTAAAAAACCCATACGCTTCAACAGCAGTTGTTGGTGTTTTAATTTCGGCTTTTTTCTATGAAGCATTAATCCCGAATGTTACTGAGTTTTTTATACTCATTATATTCTTTGGAGTTATTAGGATCTTACCTAGACTAACCCATTCTAGATTTGTTATTTATTTAGTCGGAATTCTACTTGTTTATTTAACTGGTATAGGAGCAACTTATTTAGAATTCGGCTCTTTTTCATCTAGGATTGTATTGTTGTTACGAATAGTGATACTATACATTATTTTAAGAAAAAGTAAAAAATTAATCAAAGAAAACCCTGAAGACTTTATTCGAATCAATAAGATTTATAGATTCGTAGCTCCATTTTATATGTCGGTTTTGATAGTGGCATTTATTACCAATATTATTGGTATGGTGGGCTTGTCGAGATTTCTATTCAAAGGAGTATTAACATCTATTGTTTTATTGATGGTTCTTTACACATCAGTCAAAATAATTACAAGTATTATTGTATTACTGTTTAAGCTAAGAACAAAATTTGAATTACAAGCGGTCGCAACAATTGTAGATGCTACCCATAAAAGATTTCAGCCTATTTTATTTTGGGCAGGTATGTTTATTTGGTTGCTCTTTACCGTAAAAGGATTTGAAGTATTGGAGTTTTTAATGGCATGGGTTGATAAATCTTTGCATTTAACTTGGATGCTTGGAGAAACAATAATTTCCTTGGGCGGAATCCTTTCTTTTTTAACAATCTTCACCATCACCATTTTAATAGCAAAATTAGTAGCATCCATTTTTCTAGATGAATGGATGGTATCTATATTACCTAGAGGAATCGCTCCTGGAATTTCACTTGTTTTAAGAATAGGATTAATTGGGATTGGTTTTTATGTAGGAGTTACTTCTGCAGGAATTGATTTAAGTAAGCTCGGATTTATAATAGGTGCTTTGGGTGTTGGTATTGGATTTGGTTTGCAAAATATAGTGCTCAATTTTATTTCAGGCTTAATTTTAGCTTTCGAGCGACCAATTAATATTGGCGATACTATTGAAGTAGATGGTGAATTTGGTGTAGTAACAAATATTGGCGTACGTTCTAGTAATATTAAAACCTATGATGGGTATGAAGCAATTATACCTAATGGTGATTTGATTTCTAAAAAAGTAGTAAATTGGACTTTGAGTAATCGAGATAGGAAATCAAAAGTATTGTTTAGAACAGCATCAAATGTAAATCCTGAAGAAATTTTAGAATTTTCAAATGAAATAGGAAAAAATCATTTTGCAGTATTTAAAGACCCTAAACCATTTACCTACTTTAAGGGATTTGATGAGGATGGTAACTTGAAATTTGAATTGTGGTATTGGACTACCTTTTCTGAGGCATTAAATTCAAAACATGATATATCGTTAAAAATATTTTCTAAACTTAGAGAAATAGGATTAGAACCACCTGTGCCAAATAGAAGAATTGTAAAAGAAGATTGATTTAGACTATTAGTATTTCTCTAAGCTGTCTTTGCGAAGTAAATTGAAAATTTACTGTGGCAATCTCATACTGTTTTTTACTCTTATTTTTGAGCTATCCACACACGTAACTTGTTCATGAAGACGGAAAGCGAAGCGGTCTTTTGTCTTATTCTAACAACTCCCCTAAAATATCATGATACTGTTTTGTAATATAAATTCCGTTGTGACCCGCAAAGTCGATGACTGTAACATCAATCTTTTTAGGATATAATTTCTTTAACGGTATTGCATTCTTTTCAGGATCAATTAAAAAATCTCTACTACCATAATATATCTTAATTGGACTTGAAACACTTTTTAGGAATTTATAAGTGGGTATCTCATAATTAACCATCCATTTAGGAAAAGGAGCAATGTTAGAAATTGATTCGTTCCAAGCATAATAAGGTGCTTCTAATATCAATAATTTCGGATTGTTTTGAGAAGCTACATAGGCAGCAAATCCAGAGCCAAGAGAAAATCCTAAAACAATAATATCTTTTTCTTTGTATTTAGTCTTTGCATAGTCATACACTTTTTGTGCGTCATTATAAATTTGTGCTTCATCAGAATAAAAACCATCACTTTTGCCATAGCCACGATAATCTACCATCAGTAAATCATAATTATTATTAGTATATAAAGAAGCTCTCAAGCCCCATTCATGAAGTGCTCCAGCATTTCCATGAAAATATAAAATTAAACCCTTAGCAGAATCGTTTGCCTTAAACAGCAAAGAATTTAATTTTACATCTGGTGAAACTTCAATATCGAATTCTTCAAATTTGGTGTCGAATTGATATTGATAATCTTTCGCTAGTACTTTTGGTTGAAAGAAGAATTTTTCTTGATTTAGATACACATAAAAATATCCTGAAACACCTAAAACCATAACAATTAATAAAAATCGAAAAGTAAGTTTTAAGACTCTTTTAAAAAATGGTTTTAATTTTTTCATCATTTTTTCATCATTGAATTTGTGAACTCTATTATTTCATTGGCATTGGTCTTAAAATCAAACCAAGTGATTTCTGGGTCTCTTTTAAACCAAGTTATTTGTCTTTTTGCAAAACGGCGCGTATTCTTTTTAATTTCCGAAATGGCAAACTCTAAGTCACAATTGCCATCCAAATAAGAAAATAATTCTCGGTAGCCTACAGTTTGTAAGGCATTTAATTCTTTGTGTTGATGAAGCGATTTTACTTCTTCTAACAGCCCTTTTTCTAGCATAATATCTACACGCATATTGATACGCTCATACATCAATGCTCTATCGGCATTTAAGCCAATTTTAATAGACGTAAAGTCTCTAACTGCTTTAGGTTTGTTTTTAAAATAGGAGTAAGGCTTACCAGTACCAATACAAATTTCTAAAGCTCTCATAACTCTATGTGGATTTTCAATTGCGATAGACTCATAGCTCTCTAAATCCAATTCCTTAAGTTTTGCTTGCAATGAAATTAAGCCTTTTTCTGTGAGTTCTGAATTCAGTTGTTTTCGAATATTTGGGTCAACATCAGGAAAATAATCCAAACCATTTATAACGGCATCTACATACAAACCACTGCCGCCAACCATAATTACAACGTCATGTTCTTTAAACAATTCATCCAATTTTTTTAATGCATCACGTTCAAATTGTCCCACGTTATAGTCATCGTGAATTGATCTGTTTTGAATAAAATAATGAGGTGCAGAATTTAATTCATCAACAGAAGGTACCGCAGTACCAATTTTCATTTCTTTAAAAAACTGTCTAGAATCTGATGAAATTATAGGAGCATTAAAATGTTGAGCCAATTGAATACTCATTGCTGTTTTACCTATTGCAGTCGCCCCTACAATGCTAATTAAATAGTTATGCTTCATCGTAAGAGTTCAATTCACTACCACATTTAAAACAATATTCTGCATTATCTGCATGTTTGGTAGCATTACAAGTTGAGCATGCTTGCGAGTTGGTATGCACAGGGATTTTTTCAACACTCTTTACATATTCTGCACTTACAATTCCAGTTGGTATGGCTATAATTCCATAACCTAAAATCATAATCATAGAAGCAATTAATTGCCCTAAAGGAGTGATAGGATGTATGTCGCCATATCCCACGGTTGTTAAGGTTACTATTGCCCAATAAATAGATCTCGGAATACTAGTAAATCCGCTATCGCTATTGCCTTCAACCAAATACATCACGGTTCCTAATATGGAACACAAAATAATTACAGCAAATAAAAACACAAATATTTTTGCTCTACTAGCCATCAGTGCTTTTGTCAGTTTATCAGAAGCTCCTAAGTAGCGGACTAATTTTAAAATCCTGAAAATTCTTAACAACCTCAAAGCTCTTAAAGCGACCAAAGCATGAGAACCTACAAAAAAGAATGAGAGGTATTTTGGAATGGTTGATAATAAATCTACAATGCCAAAAAAGCTAAAAATATAGACACGTGGTTTTTTAATTGAGATGATTCTTGCAATATATTCAATGGTAAATAGGATGGTAATCACCCACTCAGAGATATTAAAAAGTTGGTGGTATTGCTGGTCAATTGAAGTAACACTCTCTAGCATTACAACTATAATACTTAGTAGAATGGCAATGAGTAAAGCAATATCAAAAAACTTACCTTCAGGTGTATCGGCTTCATAAATAATTTCATGAAGCTTATATTTCCATTTGGGATATGATTTTTCATGCTCTGGCATTGTTTATAATCTTTTTAGAACAATAGGTTCATTTTGAATGATAATCATTTGCTTATATAGTTCTTTTAAATAAGCATATTCATTACTGTAAAAATAGGGATTATCCAGAATAAATTTAAAGCTTAAACTTATTTTTTGATTTTTTACAGTTGTACTAAACATAAAATACCCTTTTTTGTTAGGCAATGCCATGCTTTTACTTTTTGGCATAGTTTCTACTTCAAAACCTTCAGGAATATTTATTGTTAATGCAAAATCAGATTTCCAAGAATATCCAAAATCAACAGGATATTGCCTAGATTCTAATTTAAAAGGATTTTCTTCTAAGCGATCAAAAAAAAAAGGGTAGAGGTAAAATTTATCTCCAATACTTCCATCTCCCTCAATAATCAAATCAAACTCTTCTATCAATGGTTTTTCAATCTCATTTAGATTTATGCTCTTGTATGAAACTACTTCTAAACCTTCATTAATGTCCTCTAAGTTTTCTAAATATTTATCTTCTTTTTTTGTTTTAATTTCTTTGCGCTTTTTAATTGCATCATAGCCAAAATGAGTCACTCTCATTTTTCCTTCTAAAACGCCTTCATCATCTAAAGTCAATATCATAAAAGTTTTTTTGTGAGTTGTAGTAATGGGTTTTATAGTTTCCCAATAACTCCCATTTTTAAAATCCATAACTCTTGCATCACCATTTAAACATCGATAAGGCAAGACACCAAAGGGCAAATTTTTATCAGTGGCATCTAAGAAATATGATTTATTCCCTATTTTAATTTTTACAATGATATAATTGAATTCAGCTATTACAGGATGGATTTTAGTAGGCACCCCATTAGCTCTTGTAGATAGCATGACTAATTTAGCATCAATACCCGCTGCATCTAAAGCATTTATTAATGCTAAATTTATTTCATCAACTGCACCAACACCTTCTTTATATGCTTTTTTAACACTAGTATTTTTTTTATTCCAATAATAGTCGTTCCAATGAAAATGGTTTTGAATGTGGTAATAGACTTTTTTTGCACGTTTTAAATAACTTCTTTCATCAAATATTTCTGAGGGCAACTCATTTTCAAAATAAGATTTTTTATTAAGCTGCCCACCAATATCATCGTTACGTTTAATATCTTTATCAACCGATTTCCACGTGGATGTATATTTCTTTACATGACCATCATATTGTACATATTCTGACAATTCAAATGCAATTCTAGATCTAAAATTTCTTGTAGCAGTCATGTGTTCTTCTTCAATAAAAGCAGGAATATCTTTCATGCTATATCTTAGAACCTCACAATCATAAATATGCTGATCTCCTGTAACTGTATAGCATTTAGTTTTTATACTTGCCTTGTTTTCTGTCAATTTCAATGTGCCGACCATTTTTCTATTATATAAAAATTTACCAGGTATTTTTGCATTAAAAACGCTTTCTACTTTTGGTATTGACGATTGAAAATTCCATCCTTTAAGTCTGAAAAAAAATGGTGTTTCTACCACATAATAATATTCTATTACACTTCCATCATGTACATTCGGGAGTGTAAAAGATGTTTGGTTATATCTATCAGAAAGTTTTGTTTTAAAAATTTCACTCTTTTTTAATTTAGAAACTTGAGTGCCATTATGTGTAACCCCTTTTATTTTATTTACATGTTCTTTAGACCTGTCGTTGTAATAAAGCTTAATTTTTATTGTGGCATTTTTATATCCAGCGGCATTAAATATTTTTACTTTTTTGTAATGTGTAGTCTGTAATATAATACTACTTCCTTTTTCTATAAATTTTGAAGATCCATATTCGTATAAGACAACAGCATTGGCAGTGGTATCTTTTTCATAGATAGTTAAGTCTAGTTCTTCCTGTGTTACTTTCCCAAATTCATAATCGTCATTTTTCTTTTGACTGTATGATAGATAGCAAAAGGAAAAGAGTAGGAGTATGGTTACAATTTTTTTCATATAATAAATAGTTAACGGGTCTGTTTAATTAAAATAATAGGTTCGGATTGTGAAAGTATTATCTGATTGAAAAACTCTTTTAAATTTAGGTATTCATCACTCTTAAACACCGTGGCATTAATTGCGTATTTAAAATTGATACTTATTTTATTATTCTCATGATTTGATGAATAGTTAAGCATCCCTTTATTATTTGGCAATGCAATATTTTTATTTGTAGGCATAGACTCTACTATGTAATTTTCTGGTATGACAATAGTGATAACAAAATTATTTTTTATTGGATACCCAAAATCTACAGGATATAAACGTGATTCTAATTTAAAAGGATTCTCTTTTAGAGGGTTGATAAAGAAAGGGGTTAAAATTATTTTATCTCCAATAGTATTGTCATTTTCAATTGTAATTTCAAATTTCTCAATAAATGGTTTTTCTTTTTCATCGAGGTTTTTGTTTAAATAGCTCTCAATTAAAATATTTTCATTTCGCTCTTCAATATTTGATAAATATTTTTTTTCCTTAAGTAAATTGTATTTTTTTCGTGAATCTAAAGCTTCATACCCATAACGAGTAATTCTTAATTTACCTTTAATAGCTTCGTCATTCTTGTTTAATTGAAGTAGCATATTAATTTTTAGCTTTGTATCATCTATTGGTTTTACTTCTTCCCAATAGCTGCCGTTTTTAAAATCCATAACTCTAGCATCTCCGTTCAAACATCTAAAAGGAAGGACTCCAAAAGGCAATGATTTATCTGTAGCATCTAAAAATATAGATTTACCATCAACTTCAATTTTTGCAATAATATAATTAAAATCAGAAATTACGGGATATGTTTTTACTGGAATACCATTTTTCCTAGTAGATAAGAGAGTTAATTTTGAATCAATTCCGGCAGCATTAAGGGAATTAATAAGAGATATGTTAATTTCATCTACAGACCCTACACCCTTTTTAAATGCATCCTTGACATATATTTCAGATTGATTCCAATTTTGATTATTCCAATTAAAATGATTTTGAATAAAGAAGTAAACTTTTTTAGCTCTTTCTAATTTGTTTTTTTCTGATAAGATATATAGAGGTATTTCATTTTTAAAATAATTAGTTTTATTTAGTTGACTCCCAAAATATTTATTTATGTTATCTTCAACATATTTCCATGTTGATGAATATATTCTTGTTGCACCTAAGTCCTTTCTGTATTGCGATAATTCAAATTCAATACGAGCAATATAGTTTTTTTTTGAAGTTAAATAATATTCTGTAATAAATGCAGGGATATTCTCCATGCTGTATCTTAGAACTTCACACGCATATGCTTTTGAGTCTTCACCAGAAACATAAAAGCATTTTTTTTGAATATCTGCAGAATTTTCTACCAATTGTAAATCACCAATTAATTTTCTATTGTAGAAAAATTTTTGCGGAATCTTAGCAACAAAAATGCTTTTCACTTTTGGAATTGACGATTGGAAATGCCAACTCTTTAGTTTATAAATATAGGGCGATTCAATTGTATAAGTATATTCTATTACGCTGCCATCTTTTACATTTGGTAATGTGAACGTAGTTTTTAATAAGTTTGTTCGAGGCTCAGTATTAAAAATATTTTGTTCTTTTAAATAGGTTTTATTTTTGCCATTGTGGGTAACCCCCTTTATTTTATAGACTTTTTCTTTTACATGTTTAATTTTAAACAAGTTTAATTCAACTGTAGCATTTTTGAAACCACGGTTGTTTAGAAATTTTATTTTCCTGTAAACTGTAGTTTGCAAATGTATTCGATTATTTTTCTTAATAAATTTTGAAAAACTATGCTCATATAAAACAACAGCATTGGCAGTAGTATCTTTTTCATAAACAGTCATATTTAATTCTAGTGGGCTTACATTTCCAAATTCATAATCGTCATTTTTCTTTTGACTAAATGCTTGAAAACACAAAAAGAATAGAAGGATGATTGCAATTTTTTTCATAAATCTTTGTTGGCTAATTGATAGTTTTATTAAAATCTAACAATTTTTTCTACTTTATTTTTTTGCAGATAGGTTTTAAAAACATGTCGATTCATTTGACTATTTTTTATAGGAGTTAACAACGATTTTAATACTTCGATATGCTCTATTTGGTAAGCCAAGTCAACAAAGCAGTAACCCAGTAGTTTATCATTTTCAACAAGTACTACTGATTTTTCTCCGGTATGTCGCCCCTTATCTATAATGAGTAAGTTAGGATTACTTAAGGCTGTTGCACCCACTTTTTTAGGGAAGTAAAAATTAAAATTTGGTTTATTAATCATCAACTCGTTGTAATATTTTAGCTTTCCTATTAAATCGTTTCCAGTTTCTTCATAAGAAACAGAGCTTAAAGATTCTTGTAACAGTTTTCCTTTTTTTGAAGTTTTTAAAAAGAGTTTATTTACACTTCTCTTCATATTTTTTCCTTCTCCAATATATAGGATATCTCCATTTTCTTTATGTGCATAAAAAACGCCTGTTTTTGATGGGACATCATCTAAGATGCTTTGCAATTTTGAAGGAAGTTCTTTTTCTACACCCTGTTTAATATTACTTTTAATGATTTCTTTATCAACATCTTTATCAATCAACAATTTAAATAATTTAACAGTAGCTAAGGCATCACCTTCTGCTCTATGCCTGTTAGAAACAGGGATACAAAGGATTTTGCACAATTTACCTAAACTATAAGATTCTAAATCAGGAATTAATTTTTTGGTAAGCTCAACGGTGCATAGCGTTTCTCTCTTAAAGTCAAAACCTAAACGTCTAAATTCTGTTTTTAAAATGCGATAATCAAAATTTGCATTGTGTGCAACCATAATAGCATCTTCAGTAAACTCAACAATCCGTTTTGCAATTTCATGAAATTTGGGTGCATTTTTAAGCATCCCATTATTAATACCTGTGAGACGAACAACAAAAGGTTGAATTTCTTTTTCAGGATTTACAAGTGTAATTAGTTGGTCAACAATTTCGTGACCATCAAATTTATAGGCAGCAATTTCAGTGATTCCCTCCTCATTATATTTTCCTCCAGTGGTTTCTATATCTAAAATTACGTACACTTATTTTGAATCTATTTTAGGGCTTGTTTATAAATTAATTTCTACTTCCAAATATCGAGCTTCCTACTCTAATCATAGTACTACCTTCTTCAATGGCGAGTTTAAAATCACCACTCATCCCCATAGATATTATTTTGAGTTGTTGATGGTTTTCTTTGAATTTATCAAACAATTCTTTTAATGTTCTGAATTCTTTTTGAACTTGTTTTTTATCATCTGTAAAAGTTGCCATTCCCATCAATCCAACAATCTTAATATTTTCGAATTCTTTTACTTCTGGTGAATTTAATATGGTTGCAATTTCGATTCCACACAAACCAAACTTGGTGTCTTCTACAGCAATTTTAGCCTGTAGCAAACAATCAATAACTCTATTGTATTTCTTGGCTTGTTTGTTTATTTCCTTTAAAGTTTTGATGCTGTCAACACCATGAATCAAACTTACAAAAGAGGCCATATACTTTACTTTATTCCGTTGTAAGTGGCCAATCATATGCCATTTGATATCATCTGGAAGTTGTAATTGCTTATCAACCATTTCCTGAATTTTATTCTCTCCAAACACCCGTTGCCCTGTATCATAGGCTTCGATAATAGATGTAATGGGTTTTGTTTTAGAAACAGCTACAAGCGTAACTTTTTTTGGAATATTTTTTTTGATTAGTTGCAGGTTATCAGCAATTGACATAGGGTATACTAATTATTATATTTAGTGAATCAAATATACTCTTTTTTATGAATTGATAAGTTGTATGGATAGTATTTAAATTCTAAAGGTATCGGTCTTGTATAAGATTAGTTGCGTTGTTTAAGTAACAAATTTAGCAAATACAAACCGAATAGAAAATTCGTGAGGATTTTCGCCAGGGCAAACTCATACTTGTGTTTTTAGACACTAATTTCACGAATGTCCACTAATTTTTTTAAAAATCTTTAGATTTTTATCTTTATGTATTTTTTTTGGTTAAAATCACGTGGGTTTTAAATGAATTAAATTCATTTATTTGTGCAATTAGTGAAATTCGTGTCTTATCATGTTTTTTATAAAAAAGCATGAGTTTGCCCAGGATTTTCGTAAGTAGGCTTGTACCAAGCAATTAATTTTAGAAGGTGTTAGCACTTGTTTTATTTTTTTTCACGAATTTAATCCCAAGTATTATTAAGATTACTATCAAAGTAATAAAAAATATACTTGTTGAAATACTTTTTAGAACTGTAAAAATATTAGTTACATTAACCGTAGTCTCTGTCAGGTCTGGATAATTGTTCAACATTACAATTATTCCTATATTTTCCAAATAATCTGAAATTCCTGCAATTACAGGAAGTAGGCATAAATATAAATATGGGCTAGTGAGTTTGTTTAGTTTTTTTAAGAAATACCCAAAAAGCAAACAGTAAGAAAGTCCGAAAAGTAACGGGTAAATCATATCCACAGGTATTTGGCTGGTTAGATAAGTCTCACGTCCATTTTCTCCAAGATAATTGAATAATTCACTTACATAATTCAAATCATATCCAGTGGGCATCATATCCAATAATTTCATTCCATTAGAGAATTCCATTGTTTTAGGAATTGTAACAGTCAGCATAAAGAGATAAACAACATTGGTCAAGATAAAAAGCCCTAAGACCTTTTTCCCTGAAATATTCTTTTCTATAAATTTAGTCAATCGTTCCATTTTTTTTAATAAGTGCTAACAAATAAATAAGAGTACTCGTTTTGCAATATAGTATAGGGTACAAGTAGTGCAATTGAGGTTTATAAAATCAGTAAATTAATATCTCTAAAAGGAAGTCCGAACCAATCAGCAACAGATTTATTGGTTAGAATTCCGTGGTAAAAATACATGCCTTTTTGTAGACTTCTATCAAACCTTACAGCATTTTCAAAACCACCTTCTTCACCAATGTTTAAGAGATATGGAGTAAAAATATTACTGATAGATACCGAGGCGGTCCGCGCATATTTAGACGGAATATTAGGGACGCAATAATGAATAATTCCGTATTTTTCGAAAGTTGGACTTTTATGCGACGTGACTTCCGAGGTTTCAAAACAGCCCCCACGGTCAATACTTACATCAACAATTACAGCCCCATCTTTCATGTTTTCAACCATCTGTTCGGTAACAATAATTGGAGATCTGGTTTTACCACGAATAGCACCAATAGCCACATCACAGCGCATTAATGCTTTTTGTAAAGTTTTTGGTTGGATGGTAGATGTGTAAATCAAACTACCCAAACTCCGCTGAATATGTCTTAATTTAGAAAGGGAATTGTCAAAGACTTTTACTCTTGCACCAAGTCCAATTGCAGAACGAGCTGCGAATTCACCGACAGTTCCTGCACCAATAATTACAACGTCGGTAGGAGGAACTCCGCTGATATTCCCCATCAATAAACCGTTACCAGTTTTGTCAGAGCTCATCAATTCACTTGCGATAAGTATTGATGCAACTCCTGCAATTTCACTCAAAGATTTCACTACAGGATAAGCTCCTGTACTATCTCTAATAAAATCAAAAGCAACTGCTGTGATTCTTTTCTTAGCTAATAATTCAAAATATTTTTTTGATTGTGTTTTTAATTGAAGTGCAGAAAATAAGACACATTGTGGATGCATCATTTCAATTTCTTCAAACGAAGGAGGCTCAACTTTTAAAACAATTTTACATGCAAAAGCTTCTTTTATATCGTAGGCAATTTTAGCTCCAGCTTCAGAATATTCGGAATCTGAAAAGTTAGATTCTTCACCTGCACCGGTTTCAATAACAACACGATGACCGTGAGCAGTTAATGCTGAAACAGCATCTGGCGTTAAGGAAACTCGTTTTTCTTGTGCGTAATATTCTTTTGGAATTCCAATAAAAAGCTCTCCTTTTTCTCGAGCTACTTCAAGCATTTCTGCCTGAGGCATTAATTGTTCTTTGCTAAATGGTGAAGATGCTTTTTTACTCATCTTGGTCAATTTCTATGGTTCGTTGGTTGTTTGGATTTACAACAATATTGATGTTTACAATTTCTAAAGGTAGTAAATTTTTTACTTTTTCGCCCCATTCAATAAAGCACCAATGGTCACCATAAAAATAATCTTCAATTCCTATATCATAAGCTTCTTCTTCTGATTCAATTCTGTAAAAATCGAAGTGATATATTTTTTCACCCTTTGGAGTTTGGTATTCATTTACCAAAGAAAAAGTAGGGGAGTTGGCAATGTCTTTAAAACCTAATTGGTTAACCAACTCTTTTATTAAAGTAGTTTTACCAACACCCATTTTGCCATTAAAGAGCAAGATTTTATGCTGTGCTGTAGCAAGAATCTCTTTTGCAATTTCTGGAAGTTGATTGAGTGCGTAGTTTTGTTTCAATGCTGATTTGGTTGTTAAACTAAGTTTTCTTCCTGCAAGGTTTCAAAAAACCGTGTAGGTATATTTAATTAACACCTACAAGGTCAAAAAAAAGACATCAGGAGGCATACATTTATTTAATGGCTTATATCATTCGGTATTTGATTATTGAATTTTGAGCTACTTATTATAGAATTTATATTTTTTTTTTGAAATTTTTAACCTTACTTCGGATCTAAAATAGCACATGGAATAATCATCTCTTCTAATGAAATTCCACCATGTTGATAGGTGTTTTTATAATAGTTTACAAAGTGATTGTAATTATTTGGGTATGCAAAAAACAAATCTTCTTTAGCAAAAATAAATGAGCTGTTCATATTTATTGTTGGCAAGAAAATATCTTTCGGGGTTTTTACAGCATACACATCTTTATCGTTATATGACAAGCTCTTTCCAGTTTTGTAACGTAAATTTGAACTGATATTTTTATCGCCAATTACCTTTGTAGGAGATTTTGCATTGATCGTTCCATGGTCAGTTGTAATAATTAATTTTTGACCCATTTCTTGTGCCTTTTGAATAATTTCCAATAATGGTGAATTTTTAAACCAGCTTTCTGTTAGCGACCGATATGCCTTATCATCATCAGCCAATTGCTTAATAACATCCATTTCGGTTTTGGCATGTGAGAGCATATCTACAAAATTATAAACAATGACCGTTAAGTCATTTTCTTTGGTTGATTTGTAGGTGTCTGCCAAATGTTTTCCGGCTTTTAAATTGGTAATTTTAAAATATTCGTGCTTAAGGTTTAAACCCAATCTTTTAATTTGTTCTGTTAAAAATTCATTTTCATATAAGTTTTTACCACCTTCATCAGTATCATTTCTCCAATATTGAGGATACATCCTTTCCATTTCAGACGGCATCAAACCCGAGAAAATAGCATTTCTGGAATATTGCGTTGCCGTTGGTAAAATACTGTAAAAAGGTATTTCTTTAGACTTCTTATAATGATTTGCAATCAAAGGCTCAATTAAACGCCACTGGTCATATCGCAGGTTGTCAATGACTACAAATAAGGTTCCGTTTTCTTTGTCTAGATTAGGAACTACACAATCTTTAAACAGTGTATGAGATAGTGTTGGCCTGTCGTCGTAATGAAACCAATCGGTATAATTTTTTTTGATAAATTTAAAAAACTGCGCATTTGCTTCTTGCTTTTGGCTTTCTAAAATTTCAATCATCCCTTGGTCATTAATGGTATCTAATTGCAATTCCCAATACACTAATTTTTGATACAACTCAGCCCATTCTTCATGAGAATTTACCATTGCCAAATCCATCGAAATTTTTCTAAATTCTTGTTGATAGTTAGAAGTTGTTTTTTCAGAAACCAAGCGAGAATGATCCAAATTCTTTTTTAAACTCAGTAAAATTTGCATTGGGTTTACAGGCTTAATAAGATAGTCAGCAATTTTATTACCGATAGCATCCTCCATAATGTATTCTTCCTCACTTTTAGTAATCATGATAATAGGAAGGTTTGCATTTTTAGATTTTATTTCTGTCAAAGTTTCCAAACCTGTCATCCCTGGCATATTTTCATCCAAAAAAACAATATCAAAATTTTCTTCTTCAATCATGTCGATTGCATCGGCACCATTGGTACAAGTTGTTACTTTATAGTTTTTCTTTTCTAGGAAAATTACGTGTGGCTTCAGTAAGTCTATTTCATCATCAACCCATAAAATGTGTATATTACTCATACTTAATTGTTATCTTTGTTATTGTTAAATTGTATTTTGACGACCTCTCAATCAATCTTGAGAAGACAAAAATAAATAGAAAATTTGGTCGAGATAAATCAGACCTGTTAAATAAACCTTATTATTTTGACCGCTAAAAAAACGAACAAACTAAAAATCATTAACGACCCAATTTACGGTTTTATTACAATTCCCAATACTTTAATTTTCGATTTAATCGAACATCGTTATTTTCAGCGATTAAGGCGTGTTTCGCAAATGGGGATGTCGTATATGGTATATCCAGGGGCGCATCATACGCGTTTTCAACATGCTATTGGTTGTATCTATTTAATGGAGCGAGCTGTAAGAGTTTTACGTTTTAAGGGTGTCGAAATTTCTGAAGATGAAGAGAATGCTGTTTATATTGCTATTCTGTTGCACGATATTGGTCATGGAGCTTTTTCTCATGCCTTGGAGCATAGTATTGTTACAGGAATAAGTCACGAAGAAATTTCTTTAAAGTTTATGGAAGCTTTGGATGTTGAGTTTGGCGGTGAACTTTCTTTGGCAATTAAAATTTTTAAAGGAGAATACCATCGTATGTTTTTAAATCAGTTGATTAGTAGTCAATTGGATATGGATCGATTGGATTATTTAAAGCGTGATAGTTTTTATACAGGTGTGTCTGAAGGAAATATTAATTCTGACAGATTGATTGCAATGCTCAACGTAAAAGACGATGTATTGTTAATTGAAGAAAAGGGAATTTATTCAGTCGAAAAATTTATTATTTCTCGTAGACTGATGTATTGGCAAGTGTACCTGCACAAAACAGGTTTGGTGGCGGAGAGAATTCTGGTTAAGACTTTAAAGCGTGCAAAAGAATTGGTTGAAAGTGGAGTTGAATTAAGAGCGAGCACAGCGTTGACGTATTTTTTACAGCATCAAATTACAACAACTAATTTTACAGATGAAACCCTAGAAATATTTTCTAAGCTAGATGATTATGATGTATTGTCCGCAATTAAAGAATGGACAGCTTGTGATGATAGAATTTTAGCATCTTTATCAAAAATGTTGGTTGATAGAAAATTGTGGTTTGTAAAAATTCAAAATAATCCTTTTGATATTATTGAGTTAAAAACTACAAAAAAAGAAGTTCAAGATGACTTACAATTAACGGACGATGAAATGGGATATTTCTTTATTCAAGATACTGTTTCTAATCAGGCATATAGCGAGGTTGATAACCAAATTCAAATTTTATACAAAGATGATTCAGTAAAAAATATAGTAGAAGCCTCAGATCATTTAAATATCCAAACCTTATCTAAACCTGTTGTAAAACATTTTGTTTGTTATCCGAAAAGCAGGTTTTGAAAACCCTCTGAAGTTTTATTGATTTAATGATTTAGGTCATATTTATTAATTTGATTAAGAGATAATTTTGCATTGCAAAACATATTAGAAATGAATTTAATTCAAGAGTTACTTACTCGAGATTACTTTGTACTATTCTTAGTTATCGGATTAGGAATAGCAATAGGTAAAATTAAAATTAAGGGGATCTATTTTGACCTATCTGCAGTTATTTTTGTTGCTATATTCTTTGGTTATTTATACAACTTGTACGGAATTGAATTTAGCCTATCACCAATAATCCAAAACATTGGATTGGTACTATTTATTTATACCATCGGTATGCAAGCTGGTCCAACCTTTTTTACTTCATTTAGACAAGAGGGGAGTAAATTACTAATGTTAGCAGGAGTTACAGTTATTACAGGAGGTTTCGTGGCCATAGGTATTTCATACTTTTATGGAGTGGATATGAAAATGATGACAGGTCTATTAACCGGAGCTTTGACATCTACTCCAGGTTTAGCAGCAGCGATACAATCTTCCCACTCTCCGTTGGCATCTATTGGCTATGGTATTGCATATCCTTTTGGAGTTTTAGGAGTCATTTTATTTGTAAAATTGAGTCCGAAAATATTTAGAGTATCCATCGAGAAAGAAGAAGAAGTATTCAAGAAAAAAATGTTTGCTGATACTCCAATAATATCAAACAGGAATTTTATTATTTCTAATGAAAATGTTCATGGAAAAACAATCAAAGAATTGAATATTCGATTTATGACAAAAGCAAATATTTCTCGTGTCATGAAACCAAATCATGAATCGGTTACTCCTTGCCCAGAAACAATTCTAGAAACGGGCGATATGGTAAAAGCCGTCGGAACTGAAACAGCATTAAAACGTGTCGAAGTATTACTAGGTCATCCAACAGATAAAAAAATTCCGAGAAGTGGAACTTATGAGATCAAGTGGTATGTAGTAAGTAATAAACCTGTAGTAAACAAATCGCTTACAGAATTGAATTTGTTAGAAAATTATTTAGCAACGATTACTAGAATAAGAAGATCTAGCATCGATTTAACTCCTAGACCAAGTACTAGAATCAGATATGGAGATAAATTATTAGTTTCATGTACTAAAGGCAATGTAACTGCTGTCACAAACTTGTTTGGTGATAGTTTGAAAAGAGTAGGAGAAACAAGTTTTTTACCTGTGGCTTTTGGTATTGTTATAGGAATTATATTGGGTTCAATAAATATCCCTTTAGGAAATTTTAATTTTAATTTAGGATTGACAGGTGGAGTTTTGTTAGCTGCTCTTTTTTTAAGTTGGAAAGGGAAAACAGGACCTATTATCTGGAATTTATCAGGACCCGCAAATCAAGTGTTACGTCAGTTTGGATTATTGTTATTTCTGACCCCTGTCGGAATTAAAGCTGGTGAAAGCTTGGTGGCTGCCATTAACGAACACGGTACAATTCTATTTGTTTATGGCGCTTTAATAACTTTAATTCCGATGTTTATGACGGTAATTATTGGTAAATATTTACTAAAATTAAACTTATTATCAATTTTAGGAGCTTTGACCGGAGGGATGACATCAACTCCCGGATTAAGCGCTACCGATTCTATGACAGAAACAAATGCACCTCAAATTGCATATGCAACGGTATATCCTATTGCCTTGGTGCTTATCATTGTTATTGCTGAGGTTATGGGTGTATTATAGTTTTTGAGAGTATCTAACTAAAATTGTAATAGTTAAACGTTTCTTTTATTTATAGGAGCAACACTTTAGTAAAACTTAGAATTTTCATACTTTTGCAATTCATGAAATTTACAGCCAATCAAATCGCAGAAATTTTAGAAGGAGAAATAGTTGGAGATCCTCTTGTAGAGGTTTCAACACTTTCTAAAATTGAAGAAGGTAAAGAAGGATCTCTTACCTTTTTATCCAATCCAAAATACACATCATATATTTATGACACTGAAGCTTCGGTTGTTGTTGTAAATAAATCTTTCGAACCAGAAAAAGAAATCAGGGCGACACTCTTAAAAGTTGAGGATGCCTACAAAGCTTTTACACAATTATTAGAGTTTTATAACCAAATTAAACTGTCTAAAACAGGTATTGAAGAACCGTGTTTTATTAGTAAGAGCGCAACTGTCGGAGAAAGTCCATACATCGGTGCTTTTGCATATATAGGTGAAAATGTAAGATTGGGTGATAATGTAAAAATTTATCCAAACTCTTATATAGGTGATAATGTTGCGATTGATGATAACACTATTGTGTTTTCTGGAGTTAGAATTTATTCTGACACAAAAATCGGAAAAAACTGTATGATTAATTCTGGTTCAGTGATAGGTGCAGACGGATTTGGTTTTGTTCCAAATGAAGAAGGAGTTTATAAAAAAGTACCTCAAATAGGGAATGTAATATTAGAAGATAATGTTGATATTGGTGCTGCTACAACTATTGATAGAGCAACTTTAGGGTCAACAATTATTAGAAAAGGAGTGAAGCTAGACAATCACATTCAAGTAGCACATAATGTTGATATTGGCGAGAATACAGTCATTGCATCACAAACAGGAATTGCAGGCTCTACTAAAATTGGTAAAAATTGTCAGATAGGCGGTCAAGTTGGTTTTGCTGGACATTTGATAATTGGAAATGATGTGAAAATTCAAGCACAATCTGGTGTTGGGAAAAACTTGAATGATAAAGAAGTTGTTCAAGGATCACATGCTTTTAATTTTATGGATTGGAATAAATCATACATTCATTTCAGGAATTTTCCGAAATTAGCAAAGCAGATTAATGAATTAGAAAAAGAATTAAAAGCTTTAAAAGAAGAATAGATGAGTCAAAATCAAACAACGATAAAAAATGAAGTAACACTTTCTGGTGTTGGGCTTCATACAGGTAAAGAAGTTACGATGACTTTTAAACCTGGACCTATAAATCAAGGATATGCATTTATGCGAGTAGATTTAGAGGGATCTCCTGTTATTGAAGCACAAGCCTGCTTTGTTACAAATACTCAAAGAGGTACAAACCTTGAGAAAAATGGAGTGAATATACACACATCCGAGCATGTTTTGGCTGCTGCTTATGCTTTAGGCATCGACAATTTAATGATTGAAATGAACGCTGCTGAGCCTCCAATAATGGATGGTTCTTCAAAGTTTTTTGTTGAAGCTTTAGAAAAAGCGGGAGTGGTTGAGTTAGATTGCCCGAGAGAAGAGTATATCGTAAAAGAAGTTATTTCTTATAAGGATAGCGAAACGGGTAGTGAAATTATTTTGATGCCAGCTGATGAATATCAATTGACAACAATTGTTGATTTTGGAACAAAAGTATTAGGAACTCAAAATGCGTCTTTAGACAAATTGAGTGATTTTAAAACAGAAATCGCTGATGCCCGTACATTTAGTTTCTTACATGAAATAGAAATGTTGTTAGAGAATGATTTGATTAAAGGAGGTGATTTAAATAATGCCATTGTATATGTTGATAAAGAAATTTCTGCAGAAACGACTGAGCGTTTAAAGAAAATATTTAAAAAAGACAGCATCACAGTAAAACCCAATGGAATTTTAGATAACCTAACACTGCATTGGGCAAATGAGGCGGCACGTCATAAATTATTAGATGTTATAGGTGATTTGGCATTGGTAGGAACAAGAATTCGCGGAAAAATAATTGCCAATAAGCCAGGGCATTATGTAAATACCCAGTTTGCAAAAAAATTATCAAAAATAATTAAAAAAGAAAAAAGAAATAGAGTTCCTCAATTTGATTTGTCTGAAGAACCGTTGATGGATATTCATAAAATCATGAGTATACTACCACATCGCCCTCCATTTTTGTTGATCGACCGTATTTTAACATTGACAGAAACAAAGGTTGCAGGAATGAAAAATGTAACAATGAATGAGCCTTTCTTTGCAGGGCATTTTCCTGGTGCACCCGTAATGCCTGGAGTTTTAATTGTCGAGGCAATGGCACAAACTGGTGGGATTTTAGTATTGAGTACAGTGCCAGATCCTGAGAATTATTTAACCTTGTTTATGAAAATGGACAATGTAAAGTTTAAAAGAAAAGTATTACCCGGAGATACCTTAATTTTTAGCTGTGAATTAATTACTCCTATACGCAGAGGAATTTGTAACATGCAAGCCTACGCTTATGCTAATGATAAATTAGTAGCCGAAGCTCAGTTAATGGCTCAAATTGTAAAAAAATAGAACGATGAATCGAGTAAAGTTATTGTAGATTAAGTTTATGAATATGATTACTTTGTAAACATATTTTTTCCTAAAAAAAATAAATTCTAAAAAATGAATCAACCATTAGCATATATTCATCCCGAAGCAAAAATTGCAAGAAATGTTGTAGTAGAACCATTTACAACAATCCACGGAAATGTAAAAATTGGTTCAGGAACATGGATTGGGTCTAACGTAACAATTATGGAGGGTGCAAGGATTGGCAAAAATTGCCGCATTTTCCCTGGAGCAGTTATTTCTGCAATTCCACAAGATTTAAAATTTGATGGTGAAGATTCATTAACCGTGATTGGTAACGATGTTACAATTCGTGAATGTGTTACCATCAATAGAGGAACTGTAGCTTCTGGTAAAACAATAATTGGTGACAATGTATTGATTATGGCAACGGCACATATTGCACATGATTGTATTATTGGAGATAGTGCTATTATTGTTAATGGTGTAGCGCTCGCGGGTCATGTTACTATAGGAGATTATGCAATCATAGGAGGTTTATCAGCAATTCATCAATTCATCCATATTGGGCAGCATGCTATGGTGTCTGGAGGGTCACTTGTAAGAAAAGATGTGCCGCCATTTGCAAAAGCAGCAAAAGAACCTTTATCTTATGTAGGAATAAATTCTATAGGATTGAGAAGAAGAGGATTTAGTACAGAAAAAATTAGAGAGGTTCAGAATATTTATAGAATACTTTATCAAAAGAAACACAATACTACTCAAGCACTCGAAATTATTGAAGCTGAAATGGAAGCTACCAATGAACGAGATGATATTATTCAATTCATAAAAAATTCTCATAGAGGAATTATGAAAGGATATTCGAGTGGAAATTAAAATAATAAAAATTAAAATATAGATAATGGCAACAACTTCAGATATTAGAAATGGACTTTGTATTAAATTCAATAACGACATTTATAAGGTAATAGAATTTTTACATGTTAAACCGGGTAAAGGCCCTGCATTTGTGAGGACTAAATTAAAATCTGTAACTAATGGTAAAGTGGTAGACAATACTTTTCCAGCAGGTAGAAAAATTGAAGATGTACGAGTGGAAACACACAAATTTCAGTTTTTATACCCAGAGGGAAATACGTATCATTTTATGAATACACAAGATTACAATCAAATTACTTTAGAAAGAGAAGTGTTGGATGCCCCTGATTTAATGAAAGAAGGTGAGGTTGTAACCATAATTATCAACGCTGAAGATGACATGCCACTTTCAGTAGAAATGCCTGCAAGTGTTATTTTAGAAATTACGCATACCGAACCTGGTGTAAAAGGAAATACAGCAACTAATGCTACAAAACCTGCAACGGTAGAAACTGGGGCAACGATTAATGTTCCTCTTTTTATAAATGAAGGTGACAAAGTAAAAGTAGGTACAGAAAAAGGGAATTATTTAGAAAGAGTTAAGCAATAATGAAATTTTCTAAACAACAAACACTCAAACAAATTGCAAAAATCATTAAAACCGATTATGTCGGTGCTGATGATTTTCCTGTTTTAGGGATGAATGAGATTCATGTGGTAAAAGCAGGTGATATTGTTTTCGTAGATCATCCAAAGTATTATGAAAAAGCCTTAAATTCAGCGGCAACCATAGTGCTAATAAATAAAAAAGTGGATTGTCCTAAAGGGAAAGCATTATTAATTTCTGACGATCCATTTAGAGATTTTAATAAAATTTCTCAGCACTTTAACCCGTTTACTCCTGCTTCAAAATCAATTTCTGATTCTGCAATAATAGGGAAGAACACGGTCATTCAACCAAATGTGTTTTTAGGAAGCAATGTAAAAATTGGGGACAATTGTCTAATACATGCGAATGTGGTAATTAATAACAATTGTATTTTAGGGGATAACGTTATCATTCAATCAGGAACTATTTTAGGGAGTGATGCCTTTTATTATAAGAATAGACCAACTGGATTTGATAAGCTTCAGTCTTGCGGTAGAGTCGTAATTGAAGACAATGTTGAAATAGGTGCTGCATGTACAATTGATAGAGGAGTTACAGGAGATACAACAATTAAGGAAGGAACAAAAATTGATAATCAGGTTCAAATTGCACATGATACAATTATTGGCAAAAAATGTTTAATTGCATCTCAAGTAGGGATTGCTGGTTGTGTGGTGATAGGTGATGAGGTTACTATTTGGGGGCAAGTTGGAATTACAAGCGCAATTACAATAGGAGATAAAGCAACAATATCTGCTAAAGCCGGTGTGAGTAAATCTTTAGAAGGAGGTAAAAGTTATTTTGGAATTCCTGCTGATGATTTTAGAACCAAATATAAAGAGATTGCAGCTATCAGAAAAATCCCTGAAATATTAGAAATTCTCAAAAAAATACAGCCATAAATTTCTTACCAAAATAAGTTCGAAATTCAAATTTTAAAATTCAAATTTACGTATTTTTGTACCTTACAAATTCGTAATTCACAAATCAAAATCATAGATACAAATGAGTGTATTAGTTAATAAGGATTCGAACGTTATTGTTCAAGGGTTCACAGGAGGCGAAGGAACTTTCCACGCTACTCAAATGATAGAATACGGTACCAATGTAGTTGGTGGTGTAACTCCAGGTAAAGGTGGTCAAACACATTTAGACAAACCAGTTTTTAATACAGTTGCTGATGCGGTTGCTAAAGCTGATGCTAACGTGTCAATAATTTTTGTACCACCAGCTTTTGCAGGAGATGCAATTATGGAAGCTGCTGATGCAGGAATCAAAGTTATTATTTGTATTACTGAGGGTATTCCAGTTGCTGATATGGTGAAAGTGAAAGATTATATTGCTGATAAAGATTGTAGATTGGTTGGGCCAAACTGCCCAGGAGTGATTACTCCAGGGGAAGCAAAAGTTGGTATTATGCCAGGGTTTATCTTTAAAAAAGGGACTGTTGGTATTATTTCTAAATCAGGGACGTTGACGTATGAAGCTGCTGACCAAGTGGTAAGACAAGGATTCGGAATTACAACAGCGATTGGTATTGGTGGTGATCCAATTATTGGGACAACAACTAAGGATGCTGTTCAAATGTTGATGAATGACCCAGAAACTGAAGCAATTGTGATGATTGGTGAAATTGGTGGTCAGTTAGAAGCTGATGCTGCACGTTGGATTAAAGCTGATGGTAATAGAAAACCTGTTATTGGCTTTATAGCAGGCCAAACTGCTCCGAAAGGAAGAACAATGGGGCATGCTGGTGCTATTGTTGGAGGATCTGATGATACTGCACAAGCAAAAATGGAAATCTTAAGAGCTAATGGAATTCACGTTGTTGAATCTCCTGCAGCGATTGGTAAAAAAGTGGCTGAGGTGTTAAATAAGTCATAATAAGAAACTAAAAATTTTGTTAAAGGTCTGTTCTAAAGTATATTTGGGGCAGACTTTTTTTATGAGCGCAATTCTCGTTGTAATATATCTTTAAGAGTCATAAATTTAAATTATAACAAACAATATTTTAACTAAACTAAAAATCACATGAAAAGATTTAATTATTTGATGACATTTTTTGTAGCTATCACATTTGTAAGTTGCACTACTAAGGATTTACAAAATCATACAGCATCTACAAAAACTGACGCAAATGGATATTCGTATGAAACCGTAGAAAATGACCCAACAGGTTTGAGACTATATACTTTAGACAATGGACTAAAAGTTTATTTGAGTCAAAATAACGATGCGCCAACAATTCAAACCTATATTCCTGTGAGAGCTGGTTCTAACTATGACCCAAAAGAAAGTACCGGATTGGCACACTATTTAGAACACATGGTTTTTAAAGGAACTGATGAGATTGCTACAATTGATTGGGAAGCAGAGGAGCAATTAATTGCTCAAATTTCTGATTTATATGAAATGCAAAAGGCAGAACCAGATGCAGCTAAAAAGCTTGTAATCTACAGTAAGATTGATAGTGTTTCGTATGAAGCGTCTAAATATGCTATTGCCAATGAATATGACAAAATGGTGAGTTTATTAGGAGCTTCTGGAACAAATGCACATACTTGGTATGAGGAAACAGTGTATAAAAATAAAATTCCTGCAAATGAATTAGACAAGTGGCTAACTTTAGAGAGCGAACGGTTTAGTAAATTAGTATTAAGACTTTTTCATACTGAATTAGAAGCGGTTTATGAAGAGTTTAATCGAGGTCAAGATAGTGATTTTAGAAAAGCGAATTCCGCACAAATGGATGCTTTGTTTCCTACACATCCTTATGGGCAACAAACAACAATAGGCACTAGTGATCACCTTAAGAATCCATCAATGGTATCAATCAATAATTATTTTGATTCTTATTATGTGCCAAATAATATGGCGATTGTTTTGGTAGGAGATTTAGATTTTGATGAAACTATCAAAAAAATAGATATTGCTTTTAGTGATTATAAATTCAAAGAAGTAACACATCCGACTTTGCCAAAAGAAGAACCTTTAAATGGCGTTATAACTAGAGAGGTTTTTGGTCCAAATAATGAAAGTGTAACCGTAGGGTTCAGAACAGGAGGGATAGGGACCGAAGATGAAAAGTATATCACTCTAATAGATATGATTTTAGCAAATGCAAATGCAGGTTTAATGGATTTGAATCTGAATCAAAAACAAATGGTACAGCACGCTACTTCATCTCCGTTTTTTCAAAATGATTATGGAGTATTATCTTTTAGTGGAACCCCTAAAACAGATCAATCTTTAGATGAAGTAAAAGATTTAATGTTAGAGCAGGTCGAAAAAATTAAAGCGGGAGAGTTTGATGATTGGATGATTGATGCAGTTGTTAATGACTTAAAACTTGATGAGATAAGACAATATGAAAATGCTACAGCATTGGCATCAATGTATTATAATGCTTTTATTCATGGTGAAAATTGGAATGATAAAATTCAGTTTTTAGATGATTTAATGAAGACGACTAAAGAAGAGTTAGTTTCATTTGCCAACAAGTTTTTTGTGGGTAATTATGTAGTAGTTTATAAAAGACAAGGTGTTGATAAAAATATTTCTAAAGTTCAAAATCCAGGAATTACTCCAATAGCAATTAATAGAAGTGCAGAATCAGAATTTTTAAAGAAATTCAATGCAATTGAGTCAGCAGAGATTCAACCATTATTTGTTGATTATAAAAAAGAGATTCAAAGAGAAACTATTGAAAGCGGTTTAGAGCTTGCTTCTATCACAAACAAAAATAACGACTTATTTAACCTAAACTTTATTTTTGATATGGGTAAAGACAATGATAAAAAATTAACCTTAGCTGTTGGTTATTTAGACTATCTAGGTACTGATACCTATTCTGCCGAAGAATTGAAAAAAGAGTTTTATAAGTTAGGTGTTAGCTACAGTGTTAATACCGGAAGTGATAGATCATATATTACTATTTCTGGATTGCAAGAAAACATTGACAAAGGTTTAGAGTTGTTAGAGCATCTTATGGCAAATGTAACTGTAGATCAAGAAGCGTATGATAAATATGTGCAAAGTATTTTAAAATCTAGAGAAGATGGCAAGACACAAAAAGGAAATATTTTAAGAAGTGGCTTACTGAGCTATGCGCAATATGGTGAAGATTCTAGACTGAGAAACATTTATCCTGTTGACGAATTAAAAGATATGGATCCGTCAGAATTGATTGCTATCATAAAGGATTTAAGCAACTTTAAACACCGTATTTTTTATTATGGTAAAGACGTAGATGCTGCTAAATTAGCTTTAGATACGTATCATAAAGTTTCAGAAACTTTAAAAGATTATCCACCGGCAAAAGAATACAAGCAATTGGCAACAGGTAAAAATGTTTACTTTGCTGATTTTGATATGGTACAGTCTGAGATGTTTTTTATTGCAAAAGGCGATCAGTTCGATGCAGAAAAAATGGCATTATCAACAGTATTTAATTCTTATTTTGGTAGTGGTTTTTCTTCTATTGTATTACAAGAAATTAGAGAATCTAAAGGATTGGCATATTCTGCTTTTGCAGGGTATCAATCTGCAAGTGATAAAAATAAAGATGATATAACCTATGCTTATATTGGTACACAAGCCAATAAAGTACCCGAAGCAGTAGATGCTATGTTGAATTTGTTAAATGATATGCCAGAAGCAGAACAGCAATTTATTACAGCAAAAGAATCGGCTTTAAAACAAATTGCCTCTCAAAGAATTACGAAATCAAATATTTTTTGGAATTATGAGAGTCTGCAGAAAAGGGGCATTGATTATGATAATAGAGAAGATATGTATAATGAGATTAAAAAGATGACCATGGCCGATGTAAGTGAGTTTTTCGCTAACAATATCAAAGGACAAGATTATTCAGTTTCTGTTATTGGAAATAAAGATGATATGGATATGAAGGCACTTGAAAAATTAGGTGAAGTTCATGTGATGGATATTGACTTCCTTTTTAATTATAAAGAAACAGAGGTAAAGCAATAATTTTATTGCCAGATTATATAGAAAAAGCATCCATTAGAAATGGATGCTTTTTTTGTTCTAATTGTGAGTTATTACTTATTTCTGAATACAAATTTTTCATCAAATGCATCTAGCAAAATAGAGGCTTCGGCAGTAATGTTTCCACTCAATATTTCTTTCGATAATTGATTTAAAATTTCTCTTTGGATGACTCTCTTAACAGGTCGTGCTCCAAATTGAGGGTCGTATCCTTTTTCTGCAAGAGCATTAACAGCTTCATCTGTACTTTCAAAAACGATATCTTTTTCTGCTAACATTTTTGTCACTCCTTTTAACTGTATTCTTACAATCTTTTTAATTTCTTCTAAATTTAAGGGAGTAAACATGATGATTTCATCAATTCTGTTTAAAAACTCTGGGCGCACAGTTTTCTTTAATAATTCTACTACTTCATATTTGGTGCGTTCTGTAATTTCATCTCTTTTATTCATATCAATATTTTCGAATCGCTCTTGAATAATTTGAGCTCCCATATTAGAAGTCATAATTATGATGGTATTTTTGAAATCAGCAATTCGTCCTTTATTATCCGTTAACCTTCCTTCATCTAACACTTGTAATAAAATGTTGAATGTATCTGGATGTGCTTTTTCAATTTCATCTAATAAAACAATTGAGTACGGCTTTCTACGAACAGCTTCTGTCAATTGTCCACCTTCATCATATCCTACGTAACCTGGAGGTGCTCCAATCAATCTACTTACGGAATGTCGTTCTTGATATTCACTCATATCTATACGAGTCAAAGCATTTTCATCGTCAAACAAATATGTTGCTAATGCTTTTGCCAATTCAGTTTTACCAACTCCCGTAGTTCCTAAAAAGAGGAAGCTACCAATAGGTTTTTTACTGTCTTGAAGTCCTGCTCTTGAGCGACGGACAGCATCTGCTACTGCTTCAATAGCTTCTTCTTGTCCAACTACTTTTTTGTGAAGTTCTTCTTCTAACTGCAACAATTTCTCACGCTCACCTTGTAACATTTTTTGCACAGGTATACCTGTCCACTTAGCAACTACTTCAGCAATATCTTCGCTTGTAACTTCTTCTTTAATCAATGCTGTTTCCTGGTTATTTTCAAATTCTTGTTGAAAACTTGTCAAGACTTCTTCTTCTTGCTTTATTTTTCCGTAGCGCAATTCAGCCACTAAGCCGTAGTTTCCATCTCGCTCAGCTTTTTCTGCTTCTAACTTGTAATTTTCAATAGCTTCTTTTGATGCTTGAATCTTATCAACTATTTCTTTTTCTGATATCCACTTGGCATTAATAGCATTTCTATCTTCTTTGAAATTGGCTAAATCAGCCTTTAAAACTTTTAATTTAGCGGTATCTTTTTCGCGTTTAATAGCTTCAATTTCAATTTCTAATTGCATTACTTTACGATCGAGTTTATCCAACTCTTCTGGTTTTGAGTTGATCTCCATGCGTAATTTAGAAGCAGCCTCATCCATTAAATCAATCGCTTTATCTGGTAAAAATCGATTGGTAATATAACGTTGAGACAATTCTACTGCAGCAATAATAGCATCATCTTTAATACGTACTTTATGATGTGTTTCATATTTATCTTTAATTCCTCTTAAAATAGAAATAGCAGATTCAGTATCAGGTTCATCAACCATTACTTTTTGGAAACGACGTTCTAAAGCTTTATCAGTTTCAAAATATTTTTGATACTCATCTAAAGTGGTTGCACCTATTGCTCTTAACTCACCACGTGCCAAAGCAGGTTTTAAAATATTAGCGGCATCCATAGCTCCTTGTCCGCCACCGGCACCAACTAAGGTGTGAATTTCATCAATAAATAAAACGATATCTCCATCAGAAGAAATTACTTCTTTAATAACTGCTTTTAAGCGTTCTTCAAACTCTCCTTTAAATTTTGCGCCCGCAATTAATGCACCCATATCTAAAGAATAAACTACTTTGGATTTTAAATTTTCTGGAACATCGCCTCTAATAATTCGATGTGCCAAACCTTCGGCAATGGCGGTTTTACCTGTACCAGGTTCTCCCACCAAAATAGGATTGTTTTTGGTGCGACGTGTTAGAATTTGTAAAATTCTACGGATCTCTTCATCACGTCCAATCACAGGATCTAACTTTCCATCCTTCGCCAACTGATTTAAATTCTTAGCATATTTATTTAATGAGTTATAAGTTTCCTCCGCATTTTGAGAAGTTACCTTATCTCCTTTACGTAACTCATTAATTGCAGCTTTTAAATCTTTTTCGTTGATACCGTTGTCTTTCATCAACTGAGTAGTATCACCTTTAGATTTTAAGATTGCCAATAATAAATGTTCTATAGAAACATATTCATCTTTCATTTTCTTTGCGATATTTTCTGCATCAACAAGCATTTTATTTGTATCGCGCGAGAGTGCTAAATCACCACCCTCAACTTTTGAAAAACTTTGAATAATAGTATTTAAGGTTTTCTTAAATAGCTCAACATTAACTCCTAATTTATTTAGAATAAACGGAATCACATTTTCATCTACCTCAATAACCCCTTGTAAAATATGTGCGTTATTTATCTGTGGGTTTTGAAACCCATGAGCAATTTGTTGCGCCTTTTGCACAGCCTCTTGCGACTTTATTGTATAATTTTTAAAATTCATAATTTCATTTTTATTATATCTAGTCAAACAATATTCCATTTGTAAAATTGGCAGAGAATCAGACATAAAGTCTTATTTTAAAAGGGATTCAAGACAATTTGTCTCATTTGAAAGTATTGTTTATTTTTGCGACGAATCAAAAAAAGAAATGATTTTGTTGAAAAAACTATTTGGTAGTAAACCTTCTGAAGATCAGAAAAAAATTAATTGGATTCCGTTAACGGATATCAATCAATTGGAAGAAATTAATGAGTCAGAAAAGTCAGTTATAATTTTTAAGCATTCTACTAGGTGCGGAATTAGTACTATGGTGTTGCGAAAGTTTGAGCGAAATTTCACAATCGAAGAGAATCAACTAAAGATGTATTTTTTAGATTTGATTACTTATAGATCCTTGTCAAACAAAATTGCAAGTGATTATGATGTGAGACATGAATCGCCACAATTACTTCTTATTGAAAAAGGAAAAGTAATAGTACATAATTCACATAGTGGAATACATACTATTGCTTTGGAAGACCTTGTATAGGCTGTGCTTTTAAATTACTACTTGATACATTTTTATTTGTATCTCATAAAAACACTAGAAGTGATGTATTGGAATAAATAATAATTTCTTCTAATGATAAAATCAATGCTCCTGAACCCCAGCTAGTTCTTGATTAATAATAGTATTGTTTACATCATTATCAACTAATTTCTTTTGAATATTTGCATGGAACTCATCAATATATTTCACATGAAATCTTGGATATAAGTACTTGTCTCTAAACTTACTTTTACTTTTAAAATAGGTTGTGTGCTTGATTAAAGTTTTATCACCGTCTGCAATAAATTGAATTGTTTGTTTACCATGAGATGTATTGTCCATTCCATAGGTCATTTCAATTATTTTTTCAGAACGGTTTAGTTTTGTCAATTGAAAAATGACTGTTATTTTAACAAATGGAATTAACTTAAGTCTAACCAAGTACACACAGCCTTCGTTAAACGATGGATGGTTCTCTTCTTTAAAATTATGAAATATAGAATTAGTAGATGAATTTTTGTAAACTGTTAACGGACCAGACCAACATTCTGTAGGCTTTGTGTTTTTATAGGCATTCCAAACCATATCGATTGGAAAGTTAACCGTATAATATTTTTCATGAAAACTAAAATCAACGAATTTTGTTTTATCGTTTACACTTGTTTCAAAGTTTTTTAGTTTCTTTTCTTTGGCGGTGAAATTTGAAGTTATTTCATCTTTATTTTCACTTATTGGTGAATCGTAATGTATATAGTTTGACTCTTCAGTTGTATATGTATCAACTTGACTATAATTTAATTGACAATAAAATAAAGCTAAGAAAGTAAAAATAAATTTAATTGATTTAAATTTATACATAGATTCATAATGGTAATATGGCATAGTTGTTTTATGGACTTTTGATACTCTAATGCTAAATGTAATAATTACTATCAGCAAGTATTTATGATTAAAATAATATTTTGATCAAATCATTATTAATTGTTCCTAAAAATAGAAAAATCATTTTAAATGAAACATCATTTTCTATTTAATTCAATTCGATCGATTTTCTATTCTATCATCCTAATAATTGATTATTTTTGTACCTTATTTTTAATCCAATTTAATAGTAACTATATGCAACGAGATCAAATCATTTTTGACTTAATCGAAGACGAAAAAAACCGTCAACTAAACGGAATTGAATTAATTGCTTCTGAAAACTTTGTAAGCGAAGCTGTCATGGAAGCTGCGGGTTCTGTGTTAACTAACAAATATGCTGAAGGATATCCTGGTAAGCGTTATTATGGAGGTTGTGAAGTAGTTGATGTTGTAGAGCAAATTGCTATTGATAGAGCTAAAGAATTATTTGGCGCTGCATATGTAAATGTGCAACCACATTCAGGCTCTCAAGCAAATTCGGCAGTGTATCATGCTATTTTAAAACCCGGAGATAAAATTTTAGGATTCGATTTATCTCATGGAGGTCATTTAACTCATGGGTCTCCCGTAAATTTTTCTGGTAAATTATACAAAACTTCATTTTATGGAGTAGAGGAGGAAACAGGCGTATTGAATTATGATAAAATTCAGGAAACTGCAACAGCAGAAAAACCTAATTTAATTATTGCAGGAGCTTCTTCTTATTCTAGGGATATTGACTTTAAAAAATTTAGAGAAATTGCGGATAGTGTTGGCGCTTTGTTATTGGCTGATATTTCGCACCCAGCAGGATTGATTGCAAAAGGAATTTTAAATGACCCAATGCCACATTGCCATATCGTGACCACAACTACACATAAAACCTTACGTGGACCGAGAGGTGGAATGATTATGATTGGTAAAGATTTTCCAAACCCATGGGGAGAAACTTTTAAAAGTGGAAAACCAAAAATGATGTCGACCATTATGAATTCCGCTGTATTTCCCGGGATGCAAGGTGGACCTTTAGAGCATATTATTGCTGCAAAAGCAATTGCTTTTGGTGAAGCATTAACAGATGAATTTTTACATTATCAAGTTCAATTAAAAAAGAATGCTGCAGCGTTGGCAAAATCTTTTGTTGATAGAGACTATAAATTAATTTCTGGAGGAACAGACAATCACATGATGTTAATAGACCTTAGAAATAAAAATCTTTCTGGTAAAGATGCAGAGCAAGCATTAGTAAAAGCAGATATTACTGTAAATAAAAACATGGTGCCTTTTGATGATAAATCTCCTTTTGTAACTAGCGGAATCAGAATAGGATCTGCTGCTGTTACTTCTCGTGGAATGGTAGAAAATGAAATGGACGCAATTGTTGCATTGATTGATGACGTAATTACCAATTTTAAAAACGAAGAGGTTTTAGAAGCGGTTGGCGAAAAAGTAAATGCTATGATGAGTCATAGACCTTTATTTAAAATGTAAAAGCTCCTAAATCCTCAAAGGATTTTTTTTGTAGGAACTTACTATTTATAGCAAGACTATTGTTATATTTTATTAATCAATGTAATAGGCTGAAAAGATTGCCTCTCAAATTAAAAATGAAAATCAACCGATGATAACTGACATAGATATAAACAAGCCTGAGCCTATTGTGATAGGTAAAAAACTAAAATCGTTTAACCAAGTAACTAAGGTTGGGTATATAATCAAGGCTTTAGAACAAGGTAATTCGATACAAATAACAGAATTTTATAGTAATGGATTATCACTTCTTAAGGAGTTACAAGTACATCTGAATAGAAAATTTCCGAATAAGTCTTTTCAGGAGCAACGAGAATATAAATCAGAATATAGCAAGCTGTCCAATCGTATTTTAATAGAAATTGTAGATCATAAATTGGCAGTAAAGAAATCTCCTTCGATCGGCTGGTTAGAAAAATTTTATCCAGAAAATAATCATTTCTTTTTGACCTTTCCTCAAATTCAAGGATTGAATAGTGCATGGCAATGGTATAAAAAAGGGATTTCAATACCTGTACTGCGTAACAAACTACATCCTTATTACGGAGTGTACTTTCCTACGCGTTTTGAACATTTAGTGCTTTTTGACAATTGGTTGAAGCGTTACAAAGGGCCAAAAAAGACTGCTATAGATGTTGGGATTGGGTGCGGTGTATTGTCATTGCAAATGATACAACACAGTTTTCAAAAGGTGTATGCAACGGATATAAACCCCAATGCGATTGTTGGATTGACAGAATTTATGGGAACAACAAAGCTATCTCGAAAGATTGAACTGGATTTAGGGCATCTCTTTGGGAAGTGGGACAAACCAACCGAATTGATTGTATTTAATCCACCTTGGCTACCGGGGGCAAATGATTTGGGCGGTATTGATGAAGCTGTTTATTATAATAAGACCTTATTCCCAGATTTTTTTGCCGCAGCAAAAAAGAGACTCTTGCCTGAAGGTAAACTGGTACTCTTATTCTCAAACCTAGCGCAAATAACGAATGCAACAAAAGAACATCCTATAGAAACAGAGTTAGCCGAAGGCAATAGATTTAAATTAGAAAGATGCTTTAAAAAATCAGTAAGTGCTGCTTCTAGTAAAACAAAACGAGAGAGGCATTGGCGTTCTTCTGAAGAAGTTGAGCTTTGGGTACTCACGAATATTTGAATATTAACATTGCTGAAACCCTTGTTGAATATTGGGTAACGGTTGGTTATGAATTGTGTTTATTATTTATATCTAAATATCATCTTCAGTAGCTCCATTCAAAAAAGCATCTGGTAATGATTTCTTTGTTTTAACTCCTAATTTTTTAATTTTCTCAACACTATTAATAAGGTTTCCTCGTCCGTCAACTAATTTATTCATAGCAGATGAATAATCGTTTTTAGCATCGTCTAGTTTTTTCCTTACTTCTAAGAACCCAACAAACTTATCATACAATGCGCCCGCTTGTCGTGCAATTTTCATGACGTTTTTCTTTTAGGGTTTTTGTTTCCAAATAGAAGAGACAGTACTTAAAGTAGCAAGTAGAGTAGATGTAGTAACCAACACTACATTTTTATCAAATGCTTCTAAATACAATCTTTCATTTTCATTTAAAGCAATGCAGCTTCAATTGGCACCTTCATTGCGATATCCACCACCTTGGGAGGAATGATTATGATTTGTAAAGATTTTCCAAACCCGTGGGGTAAAACTTTTAAAAGGGAAAACCAAAAATGATGTCTACCATTATGAACTCAGCGGTATTTCCTGGGATGCAAGGTGAACCTTTAGAGTATATTGTTGCGGCAAAGGCAATTGCTTTTGGAGAAGCATTAACAAGAAGAGTTTTTACATTATCAAGTTCAATTAAAAAAGAATGCTCAGCTTTGGCTAAGTCATTTGTTGATAGGGGTTATAAATTAATTTCTGGAGGAACAGACAATCATATGATGCTGATTGATTTAAGGTATAAAAACACTTCTGGTTAAGATGCTGAGCAAGCATTGGTTAAAGCTGACATTACTATAAATAAAAATCCACCAATTTGGCGGATTTTTTATATTGTGATTTTTGGAATTAGGGTTTTTGTTTTATACGATATTCCGGTTATTTTTAAAATAGTGTATATCCAAATATTACTGATAAGGTTTTATAGCTAGAACTCCAGAAAGAGTAATTTTCTATAATATCTCTACCTGCTTGGTATCTCATCTCTATGCCATATTTATTATTTAGTTTGTAACCTATTCCTAAAGCTAAATTGGTGCCAGTTGTAATATCAAGAGTATTATAACTTGAATTATCAGCTCTTTTAAATTCGATTGAGGACTTTGAAGTAAAATCAATTACGAATGAAGCATTTACAAAAATTTTAGAATTTTTATTAAGAAAAAAATAATGCCTTATACTTACAGGGACTTCGATAGAATTATATTTCACTTCCCCTATTAACTTCCCTCCTGAAACATTGCTTACGTCAGTAGTTTTATTAGCCTTGAAATTTTGATAAGTTGGTTCAATCGAAATAGCCCATTTATTTTTATTAAATGGTAAAATAAATTCTGCTTCAACCCCAAAACCAAAACCTAGTGTGTTTCCAAACTCAATATCGCTAGAGAGTGAGGTGTCATTTTGTAAAGCTAAAGATGAACTTCGTAAACGAGGTCTTAGAGTTAAATTAAATAATTTTACATTTTGTTTCCCTCCATAATTAATAAAGTCTGAATTACTACATTTATTATATTGGCTAAAAATATGGATCAAACTATTTTTTTTATATTCTAATTTCTCAACGCTATTTAATTTAATTGTTGAACATTTTAAATCAGTCCATATTTGTTGTCTAAATCGATTATTCTTTCTTATACTTTCATAAGAATCCTTATCTAAATGTTCATTATTAGAGTTTTCCAAATAGCTTTTAAAGATTAACTGTTCAATATTAGAGTTTTCTATATTATAAAAATACCTTCTCAGTCTACCATCTTCATAAAAATATAAATTGGCTTTCCCCTCAATTAATACTTTTAAATAAAGCTCTTCTTCTTTGAAGATAGGATTTTTATCAAGACTCATTGTTTTAATAGTTTCACTTGATCTATCTATCATAACAGCTTTTCTAATATATTTCACATTGTCATAAATTCCAAATTCTTTGATTGATTTGATGCTAAATGTTTTTGTTTCATCATTTTCTGATATTTTATATTCAAACCCAATTGGATTATTTTTCCAGTCATTATTTTTTATCAGACAATCAGTTTTTTGACCAGAATTATGTATATAATAGCCTTTCTCAAAGTTAATTTGTGAATAAAAATTTGTTGCTGTGAATGCTGTTAAAAGCAAGATTAATTGTAATTTCTTTTTCATTTTATTATTTATTGTTGATTGATATAATAGCCTTTGGACAAGTTTGCGAAGTACGCTTTTTTTGATGAAAAGTCAAATATTAATTATCACTTTCCATAGCTCTATTCAGAAAAGCATCTGGTAATGATTTTTTAGTTTTAATCCCTAATTTTTTAATTTTCTCAACACTATTAATGAGGTTTCCTCTACCATCAACTAATTTATTCATAGCAGATGAATAATCGTTTTTAGCATCATCTAATTTTTTCCCAACACCCCTTAAGTCTTCTAAAAAACCCGCAAACTTATCATACAATGCGCCCGCTTGTCGTGCAATTTCCATGACGTTTTTCTTTTGGTCTTCTTGTTTCCAAATAGAAGAAACTGTACTCAAAGTAGCAAGTAGAGTAGATGTAGTAACCAACACTACATTTTTATCAAATGCTTCTAAATACAATTTATCATTTTCATTTAAAGCAATAAGCAATGCAGCTTCAATTGGCACAAACATTAGTACATAATCAGGTGCTTTTATACCATACAAATCTTGATATCTTTTTTCTCCCAATTCTTTTATATGTTTCCGAATACTTAAAACATGCTTTTTTAAATTTCCCCCTTTTGTTATTTCATCTTCAGCACTATAATACCCTTCATAAGCAGTTAACGAAACTTTAGAATCGACAATTAAATGTTTGTTATCAGGTAAGTTAATGATAACATCAGGCTTTTTTAAATTGTCATCTTCATCTCTATATCCACCTTGGGTTGAGTAATGAACCCCATTTTTAAGTCCTACTTTTTCTAAGATAATTTCTAGCTGTACTTCTCCCCAATCTCCTTGAGCTTTGCTATCTCCTTTCAATGCATTGGTAAGGTTAATTGCCTCTTTACTCATTTGTTGATTCAAGTCTTTTAATCCTTCTAATTGTTGCTTTAAGGCAGAGTGCATTCCAACACTTTCTTTCTGAGACTTCTCTACTTTTTCTTCGAAAGATTCAATTTTTTCCTGAAGAGGATTTAGTAACAAATCTAAATTCTCTTTATTCTGTTTGGTGAATTTATTAGAGTTCGACTCTAATATTTCATTTGCCAACAACTTAAATTCTTTCGTAAATTTCTCTTGCAAGTTTTCGACTTCTTCTTTTTGTTCTTTTAATTTGACTTGTAAATGTTCTTGATCAGAAATCTTTCTAGTCAATTCTATAGTAGTCGTTTGGTTTTCCTTTCTCAGGATTTCAATATCTTCACTTAATCTATTGATACTTTTATCTTTTTCTAAATTATTATTTTTTTGGAAAGATAAATCAGCACTTAAAACAGAAGTATCTTTTTCATGCTTTAGTTTTGAAATCACTTTCCCGATAAAAAAACCTATTGATAAAAATATTATTGCAACAAAAATAGAGATAAGCGTAGGATTCATAGATTTAAAATTTAATTTATAAAATTAAGAGTTTTATATTTGTAAGCATAAAAATTAAACTAAAAAATAAATAAAATTTGTCTTTCTCGCGTATGCAGGAATTCATAAAAAAGATTAATAACTATCAATGAAAACTCTTTCAAAATTTATATTTACAACTCTTTTCGGATGGAAAATCATTGGAGAGTTCCCAAAAGACATCCAGAAATATATAGTGATTGGTGCTCCTCACACAAGTTATTGGGATTTTGTTATTGGCATGTTTGTTAGAAATATCAAATCTGAACGCATTAACTTTATAGGTAAGGCATCACTTTTTAAACCACCATTCGGTTTTGTTTTTAAGTGGTTAGGAGGTACTCCGGTTGATCGATCTAAAAACAATAATTTGGTAGATGCTATTGTACAAGTATTTAATAATAAAGAGAAATTCCGTTTAGCCCTATCACCAGAAGGAACACGTAAAAAAGTAGCTCAATGGAAAACAGGATTTTATTATATAGCTAAAGGAGCAAAGGTACCTATAGTCATGTTTACTTTTGATTTTGGCAAAAAACAAGTAGCACTTTCAAAACCTTTTTACCCTACTGAATCATTGGGGGAGGATATGAAATTCATTCAAAATTTTTATAAGGATGTTAAGGGAAAACATCCAAAAAATGAGTAGTTCAATAAAATTTATTTTAAAATTTTCCCTTATATATATTATCATAAGCTATCCTAGCGTACACCCAAAGTTAAAGCAATACTTTTCTTTTCATCACCACGCAAAATATTCAGCAGAACAGAATCTCCAGGTTGATAGGTTTTTAAAATATCGGAATAGGTTTTTAGATTAAGTGCTTCTTTACCATCAATATCCAAAATGATATCGTCAGCTTTAAGTCCTGCCTTTTCACCTGCCGAATCCTCCATCACACTAGCTATTTTTATACCAGGTCCCTTAAAAGCAAAATCAGGTACGGAGCCCGTGCTTACTCGTCGTTTGGTTTTAGTTGCAGAAGGTTTTGTGGTTTCAGTACGTTCTTTAGCATTTTTACCTGTAAAAAGCATAGGGTCTTCTCTATCTGCTAAGTAAAGTAAAACTTCTTTGCTTACAATAGCCACTTTCACCAAACCGGGGCCATCAATCGTTTCAAAAGTGTCACTTGGGCGATGGTAATGTTGGGTAGCCCCAGAAAATAATTGAACAGCAGGAATTCCATTCTCAATAAAAGCGACTTGATCGCTAGCATCTAGTTCTTGCTCAATAACTTCCGATTTTACACCTGTGGTATAATCTGTACCCATGAAAATAAATTTCCATTCTTTAGCAGTATTGGCATTTAACACCATCAGTTTTTTATCAAATAAGCTACCGTCAGTATCTAAATTCACATTGGCAAATATTTTTCCTTTAAAGTAATCTTGTTGATGTGCAACATAGTATCGCGATCCTATAAGTCCAGCTTCTTCGGCAGTACAAGCCAGAAAAACAATGGTTCTTTTTGGTTTTACAGTTTTGGCCATACTTTTGGCTAATTCCATCAATATAGCGACTCCACTAGCATTATCATCGGCACCATAATGTATTTTATTTTCATTACCACTTCTCACATCCGGCCAACCTAAACCTAGGTGATCATAATGAGCAGAAATAACTACAGTTTCATCTTTTAATTCAGGATCGGTTCCTGGGAGTATTCCAATTACATTTTGCATAGTTAACTCTCCTTTATCTTTAAAAGTATGAGAGAATTTTTGATAATAAGATTCTTCTAATTTTTGTAAGCCAGCTTCTTCAAATTGCTTGGAAATATATTCTGCTGCTTGGTCTAATTCTGGAGTGCCCAATCCTCTTCCTTTAAGTTCTTCTGATGCTAGATATTTAATACTATTCATCATTCTTTTTTCAGAAAAAACAGGCTTAAGGTTAGCCAAAGCTTCTCTATTTTCTTTTGTTGATAAAGACTTTCCTTTGTCATCAAATAGATATGACATAGGCGAATTAAGAACAGACCACTGCCCTTTGGCAATATTAGTAGGTTCATTACCTTTAAAGGACAAATAGCTATACTTGCCATAATGAGGTAATTTTCGAATCAATCCTGATACAGCCTCCTTATTTGGGATAGCCACAAAGAGAAGTTGCTTGTTAATATTCTTTTTATTAAATACAGTTAGAATAAAGCTATGTTCTTTCTTACTCAGATTTTTAGAATCTAGGGTTACATGATCTGAATTAAAGGAAGATTGATAAGCGTTAATCTGCTCTTCTATATCTTGGCTGAATTTATTTTCAAAACCTAAAATCCATGCAGTTGCATTTTTGGGTAATTCTTTGATATCACTATCGCTAATGATGGTAAAATCATCATTATCAGAAGTGATCCAATCTTCAGCAAATTTCTGATAAATTGCTTTTTGTTGCTTATCGGCCTGAGAAGGAATAATAAACACATTCGTATCGCTACCCCATATTTTGGTTAGGGTAGGAGGAACCTCGCTTGGATTGAGAATTCTAAAAACATCATATTGTGGGTCAACTTCTAATTTGAGTGGTGCTGATGTCAAGGAAATTTGAAAGCTCTGTACACGTTGATTCATATTGAAAACAAAACTTTCACTACCTTCTTCTGTGGCAATATTTATGGGGATATCTAAATTATAAATTGCTTCGTTTTGCTTTTGTTCCAAGCTAAAATGAACTCTAAATTTATCAGCAAACGAGTCTACAGTGACATCTTGCAATTCTATTTCTGGTGCTCCTGTTCTGTTGACCCATTGATTGAAAAACGCTTCATAATTCCCACCTGTAACTTCTTCAACAGCATGTTGTATATCCGTAAAGGAAGCGGTTTTATATTTATAGGTCTCGTAGAAATATTTCATAGATTTGATAAAGTTTTCATTACCAATTTTACGGCGTAGCATTTGCCACATCATCATAGATTTTCCATAACCTATGGCTTCACTGGGACCATCGTGTCTCGAAATAAATTGATTTAAAGGAAAATCATTTTCTGGTGTAATAATATTACTGAATTTTTGCAATGTAGAACGTCGGTATTCATCTCCAGCTCCACGTTGTTCTTTGATAAGGTGATCTGCCATAAACACGGTTAATCCCTCACACCAGTTACCCGTTTCAAAATCGACATACACACTATTGCCCCACCAGTTATGCAGGAGTTCATGTGGGTAGGAGGAGTGTAATATAAAAGGAAATCGGATTATTTTTTCACCTAATAAAGTAAAGGAGGGCATGCCATAACCAGTTTCCCAAAAATTCTCTACCAAGGCAAATTTTGTATAAGGATAGTCTCCCAGCATGCTCACATACATTTGCATATACTGCTCGGTTACTTCCAAATATTTATTAGCAAGTCCTTCGTCCGGAGTTCTTAAAAAAGCCATCGCTTTTACCCCACTGTTCATATTGTGGCTGTATTCGGTAAATTCAGCAGCTATTAGAAATGCCTCTTCTTGTGGGGTTTCACATAACCAGCTATCCATGTGTTTTCCATTGCTGGTTTCCTCCATAATTCGTTTTCCTTGGCTTACAGTGCGCCAAGTTGAAGGAAGTTCTGTGGTGAGAGAATAAGTAATCAGCTGATCTTTAAAGGAAGGAATCCAATAGCTAGAACCTGCCAAATATACTCCTGTATCACTTATTACTCCGGGTGTTTCTGAAAAGCCTCGTTGATAGTTTTCTTCTGCTTCCGACATTTTACCATCTATTTTCCCTTCATAGGAAATAACAAAATTCTTAGCGGAGCCTATTATTTTCCACTTGTTTAAGGGAAGTTCATTCTCTCCATTGGCATCGTTCCTATCCATGCCCACATCAGTGGCTTTTTCATTTCCCTCTATTTTAACCAATTTTATTCCTATGGTTTGACTTAGCGGGGTGAGCCCCGCAAAAAGTAAAAACTCCCTTTGATGATCATCACTTAAATGAATAGAGTCAGTCACTGAAATAGTGGCCATTTCGGGATTTATTTTAGCAATAATATGATGACTAATAGTTTTTTGTGATTGAGCTATACTAAAACTCACGCTTAAAATAAAAACAAATAAGAAAATATTTTTCATGGATAAAGATTTTATACAAAAATAGGAAAATGCTGTGTCTTAATTAGTACTTATTATTGGTGTTTTTTTAGACATATTCATCTTGTGGAATTATACTATCCTAGTTCTTTCTAGCAATAGCTTATGAAATTTGATGATTTGGATGGGTGGAGTCTAAAAGATAATTATTTTTGCACAATCCTTAAATATTGCAAATTTTTGACTTAATCCAAATTTATGTAGTTTTTGTGCAATCCAAAAACAAGAAAGGCTTTCAATTTCTTGAAAGCCTTGTCATACTTGTGATGGCACTAGGATTCGAACCTAGGACCGCCTGCTTAGAAGGCAGGTGCTCTATCCAGCTGAGCTATGCCACCATTTATAATTTGTCGGGGTGGCAG
>JASFYP010000021.1:0-44753 GCA_045047075.1 Flavobacteriaceae bacterium | reverse complement strand
GTTTTGCTATAGCAAAACGGTTTTTAAAAATCTTATATTTTAACTCTTTATCTTTTATTTACGTCAACAATATACTTTTCTAAAGCCATTGTCATTGAAGGTGTTTCTGGAGTTGGAACTTTAATATTACATTGTAACCCCGCATCTTCTGCCGCTTTTACAGTCGAGTTTCCAAACACTGCAATTCGTGTTTCCTTTTGTTGAAATTTAGGGAAATTCTTAAATAACGAATCAATTCCTGATGGACTAAAAAACACTAAGATATCATAAAAAACATCTTCTAAGTCTGATAAATCACTTACCACAGTTTTGTAAAAAACTGCTCTTTCCCAATCAATTTTAAGAGCATCTAATTCTTGAGGAACCAACGCTTTTAATTTATCTGAACATGGAATTAAGTATTTTTCTTCCTTATGCTTTTTGATCAATTTAATTAATTCTTGGAAGGTCTTTTTACCAACATAAATTTTTCTCTTTCTATACACAACATACTTTTGAAGGTAGAAAGCAATTGCCTCTGATTGGCAAAAATATTTTAAATCATCTGGTACTTTATGTCGCATTTCTTCAGCGATTCTAAAAAAATGATCTACGGCATTTCTACTTGTAAAAATAATTGCTGAATAATCGCTAATATCAATTTTTTGACTTCTAACTTCTTTCGCTGTTACACCTTCAACATGAATGAATGGTCTAAAATCAATCTTAACTTTTTGCTTGTCAGATAATTCAAAGTAAGGTGAACTTTCTGATTTGGGAGTTGGTTGAGAAACCAGAATTGTTTTCACTTTCATATATATAGCTTTTTGGCGTTTGCTATGCAAGATAATTGAATTTCACAATTCAATCAAACCCACACTTAAATTACTATTTTAAGAATTAGCAGTAATGGTGCTATTTCTAAGGCGCAAAGATATAAAAAAAAGTTGGACCATTTCTTGTCCATTAAGCTTTTGTTGGTTCTGAAAACAAATATGTATCTGATAGTTAATAGTGTAGGAAAAATAACTAATGCAAATTGAAACATTAAAAAATTATGCTTTTTAATAAAAAATGCGAAAAGTAAAAAAGGAAGTATAAATAGAGCAACATTAAACAAATAGCTCATTTTGGAAAATGATAGTAATAACTGTTGTTGTTTTATATCAAACAGCATCCCTAAAAGAAACCCTAAAAGAAACCTGAAAAAGAAAAAAAGCACTAGAGCAATATTGATTTTTACAAAGAAATAAAAACTTTGATTCTGAATCAGTTCGGGTTTGTATTCAACTACAAATACTAAAACAAACAGAGATAAAATTATGGTGAGTACTATAAATAAGAGCATATTAAACCCATTAAAAATCAATGGGCTCTCTTTGCTGTATTTTAAAAAATATTTTTTAGAAAAAAAAAGGAGTACTAATTCAAAAAGGCGCTCTTTATAAATAAGTTTGACAACTACTAATAGTAAGAAAATAACCAAAAAAGCAAGGGTAATCCAATCATTGTTTAAGAGTAAATTAAATTTTAAAAAGTTCATTAAATAGCTGATTTTCCTTATAAAGTTAACACAAAATTAGGAATAAAAAACCGTACATTTGCCTTATAACATCAATTTATGTTCGATACGCTGGTTATTATTCCTACCTATAACGAAAAGGAAAATATTGAATTAATTATTCGCGCCGTTTTTTCGCAAATAAAAGCGTTTCATATTTTAGTTGTCGATGACAATTCGCCCGATGGAACTTCAAAAATAGTTACTAACTTAATGACCGAGTTTCCAGATCAATTATTTTTAGAAATCCGAAGTGAAAAAACAGGTTTAGGAGCGGCTTATATCCACGGATTTAAATGGGCTCTTAAAAGAGATTATGAGTTTATTATAGAAATGGATGCTGACTTCTCTCACGATCCAAATGATTTAATCAGATTGTATAGCGAATGTGCTACAAATAATGCCGATGTTTCTATTGGTTCGCGCTATATGAATGAAGAAATTGGTGTGATCCATTGGGATATCAAACGAATTTTATTGTCTTATTTTGCATCAAAATATGTTCGTATCATAACAGGCATCCCTATAAAAGATACTACTGCCGGTTTTGTTTGTTACAAACGAAAGGTTTTAGAAACAGTAGTGCTAGATAAAATTGAGTTTGTTGGGTATGCCTTTCAAATTGAATTAAAATACAAGGCTTGGAAACACAATTTTAAAATAAAAGAAATTCCGATTATTTTTACTGATAGAGTTAGAGGAAAATCAAAAATGAATGGCTCTATTATTTCAGAAGCTGTTTTTGGTGTATTAAAAATGAGATTTGAAGGATTACCCAAACAAGATTAAAATGACAAAAACACTCATAAAAAATGCACAAATAGTCAATGAAAATCAAATTTTTAAAGGAGATGTTCTTATTGAAGATGAATTAATCATCCAAATTAGTGAATCAATTGACATTTCAGAAAACGAAGTAAATATTATCGATGCAAAAGGTTCTTATTTAATTCCAGGAGTTATAGACGATCAGGTGCATTTTAGAGAGCCTGGGCTTACTCATAAAGCAACTATCGGAACTGAAAGTAAAGCTGCTGTTGCTGGGGGAATCACCTCTTTTATCGAAATGCCAAATACGGTTCCACAAGCAACTACTCAAAAATTATTAGAAGATAAGTTTGATATTGCTGCAGCAACATCTTATGCCAATTATTCTTTTATGTTTGGCGGCACCAATGATAACTTAGAGGAATTATTAAAAACAGATCCTAAAAAAGTAGCAGCAATCAAATTATTTTTAGGTTCGTCAACAGGGAATATGTTGGTAGATAATGAAGAGGTATTAGAAAAAATATTCTCATCCACTGATATGTTGATTGCAGTTCATTGTGAAGATGAAGCAACCATTCAAAAGAATTTAAAAGTTCAAATGGATATTTATGGAGATGACATTCCTATTAAGCTGCATCCAAAAATAAGAAGTGAAGACGCTTGTTATATATCTTCTTCAAAAGCGATTGCTTTAGCAAAAAAGACTGGAGCAAGACTACATGTTTTTCATTTATCAACAGCAAAAGAAACAGCACTGTTTAGAAATGACATTCCTTTGGAAGATAAAAAAATTACAGCAGAAGTTTGTGTACATCATCTTTGGTTTGAAGAAAAAGATTATGACTCTAAAGGAACATTGATTAAATGGAATCCTGCAGTAAAAACGGCAGAAGATAGAGAAGGGCTATGGCAAGCTTTGTTGGATGATAGAATTGATGTTATTGCAACAGATCATGCACCGCACACCTTAGAAGAAAAAGAAAATATATACACTAAAGCACCAAGTGGAGGTCCTTTAGTGCAACATGCGCTGCCTGCAATTCTGAATAAATATCATGAAGGGAAAATATCAATAGAGAAGATTATAGAAAAAATGTGCCACAATCCTGCAATCTTATTTCAGGTCTATAAAAGAGGATTTATTAAAGAAGGTTATTTTGCAGACCTGGTTTTGATTGACCTTTCAAGTCCTTGGACGGTTAATAAAAGTAATATTTTATACAAATGTGGATGGTCTCCTTTTGAGGGAACAACTTTTCAATCAAAAATTACACATACCTTTGTAAATGGAAATCTTATTTATAACAATGGTGAGTTTAATAATAGCATCAAAGGAAAACGATTAGAATTTAATCGATAAACAATTGCCTAAAAAAGATATAATGAAAAAATTAATAGCACTACTTTTTGTTAGCATTTTTATATTTTCTTGTACGAGTAATACCATTTTCGAAAAACCAAAAAATCTTATTCCTAAAGATTCTATGATTGATTTACTCGTTGATATGCAACTGGCAGTTGGTGCAAGGTCAGGTAAAAACATCGATGAAAAATACGGGTTAGATTATATGCCTTTGGTATATGAAAAATACAATATTGACAGTACTCGTTTTGCTGAAAGCAGTTTTTATTATACTACAGACGTTGATCATTATACCAAAATTCTTAAAAAAGTAAAATCGAGATTAAAAAAATTAAAGGATGAAAATGAGGCTGTTTTAGAAGAGCAAGATTCTATAAAAAAAGAGAATTATCCTAAGCTAAAAAAGAAAGTATATAAAACAGTTAGAGATTCAATTGTAAAATAACTAGCTGTTAAATTCTTTACAAACACGTTCTATAGTTTCACTTACAGGGGTAAATTCTATTTCTATTGCTTTTTTAATTTTAATATTAGAAAATTGATTGTTCTTATGAATCGATTGAGCTGAATGTTTTGTCAGCATCGGTTTTTTTCCAGTAATAACTGTTATTATTGCTGAAACTCTCCATAGAATTTCACTCATAAATTTAGAAACTTTAATACTCGGGGGTCTTTTACCAAAGCCTTTTGCAATTTGACTAAACACTTCTTTAAAACTCGAATTTTCAGAAACTAAAAGAAAGCGTTCATTTTTAATATCTCCGTCCATTAATTGTTGCATTACTTTTACAACATCTTTTACATCGACATATCCTGTAATTCCTTCGGTGTAAAACTTTAGCCCCTTATTAACGGTTTTAAACATGCTTCCAGATCCTGAATCAAAAAATCCTGCACCAAAAATAATTCCGGGGTTTACAATTACTGCATCCAACCCTTCTTGAGTTCCTCGCCACACTTCCATCTCAGCACCATGTTTTGTAATGGCATATCCATAGTTGCTATTTTCAACTGACCATTCACAATTTTCATCAATAAAATTATTTTTTATTGATTTTCCAACTGCTGCAACCGAACTAACAAAACACAATTTTTTTACTTTTTGAGCAATAGAAAAATTAACAACGTTGGCAGTCCCTTCAATATTAACTCTTCGCATTTTATGATATGCTTTTGGATGAAAAGAAATAATAGCCGCACAATGATACACATGAGTAATCCCTAGAAAAGGTTTTTCTAAAGAAGGTGTGTCGGTAATATCAGCCTCAACCCATTCTATTTTTGAGAAGTATGTTTCAATATCATCAAAGTAATATGAAAACACATGTTTAACATCATCAATATTGCTGCTTTTTCTATGGATCGCGCGTACTTTTTGATTGTCTTTTGTAAGCGCCACCAACAAATGTGCACCCACCAAACCTGTACCTCCTGTAACTAATATCATTCAACGAAAATAAATAAAATAGACACGAATTGCACTAATTTTCACGAAATTGATTTTTATCTTTGCCAAAATTATTATTTTAAGATGAAGGATTTTGTACAAGAATTAAAGTGGCGTGGACTTTTACACGACATCATGCCGGGGACTGAAGAGCAACTTGCAAAAGAAAAAACAACTGCCTATATTGGTTTTGATCCAACTGCAGATTCTTTACATATTGGTAGTTTGGTACAAATTTTTATTCTAAAACACTTTCAGTTAGCGGGACACAAACCTATTGCTTTAGTAGGTGGCGCTACAGGTATGGTGGGTGATCCTTCAGGAAAATCTACTGAAAGAAACTTATTGGATGAAGAAACTTTAGCAATAAATATTGCTGGCGTAAAAGAGCAATTAGAGCGTTATATCGATTTTTCTGATGCGGAAAATGGCGCAGAATTGGTGAACAATTACGATTGGATGAAAGATATTTCTCTTATCGATTTTGTGCGCGACACCGGAAAACATTTGACTGTGAATTATATGATGGCAAAGGATTCTGTAAAGAAAAGAATTTCTGGGGAGAATTCTGAAGGTATGAGTTTTACAGAATTTACCTACCAACTTTTTCAAGGCTACGACTTCTATCACTTATACAAAGAAAAAAATTGTAAGCTACAAATGGGTGGTTCTGACCAATGGGGAAATATCACTACAGGGACAGAATTAATTCGTAGAAAAGCACAGGGAAAGGCATTTGCAATTACGGTTCCTTTGGTTACAAAAGCTGATGGTACCAAATTTGGGAAAACCGAAGGAGGTAATGTTTGGTTGGATGCTAAGAGAACATCCCCTTATAAATTTTACCAATATTGGTTGAATTCTTCTGATAAAGATGCTGAGAAATACATTAAGATTTTTACTTTTTTAGATCAAGAAACAATTGAGAAATTGATTGCAGATCATAAAGAAGCGCCGCATTTAAGATTGCTTCAAAAGAAAATTGGAGAGGAAGTTACTATTCTTACACACGGACAAGAGGCGTATGACAATGCGATTAAGGCATCGAATATTTTGTTTGGAAAATCAACTTATAAAGATTTAAAATCATTAGATGAACAAACTTTTCTAGATGTGTTTGTTGGAGTTCCACAAGCAGAAATCGACAAAGAACAAATTGAAAATGGTTTTGAGATTATTCCTGCTTTTGCCGAAACTGGATTTTTAAAATCAAACGGAGAAGTGAGAAGAGCTTTAAAAGAAAATTCAATATCAGTAAATAAAACGAAGGTAAAAGAAGGTTTTGTAATTACTAAAGACGATTTAATTGCCAATAAATATGTGCTTTTACAACGCGGTAAAAAATCTTATTATTTATTAAAGGTAGTTTAGTTTGTAAACTTTTTTAAGAAACAAAACTACTTTTTATTCAGTTTTAAATTCTTCAATTACAGGAAGTGCTTTGTTTTCAAAATCAAATAAGGATTGATTTTCCCATGGAGAACCGTCAGTTGCTTGTGTTCCTTTCCAGGCAATTAATTCGGCCCCCCAGTAACAAAATCCTACTCCGCGAGTAACATCTTTTGTGCTAATATTTTTTATGCTATTTATAAAATTTCGTTGTCCTTCTTCAGTTGCTGGGAAATTTGGTAAAATCAATTGTCCCTCTAAACCAACTATGTTATTTGTCCAATCATTCCAATCTAAAGTAAAAGGATAAGCGGTTTCGGCAATTAAAATATCTTTATTATGAGCTTCACTTAATTGAGTGAGTTTACTTTTTAAATCACCTAAACTCTTTCCATGCCAAATAGGATAATAAGACAACCCTATAATGTCATAATCTATACTATCCAATTGATTATAAAACCAATCAGACCCACTCAGTCCTGCATAATGAATTATTATTTTGGCGTTTGTAGAGTTCGTTCTAACAGCGTTTATTGCGGTATTCAATAGCTCTTTAAACCGTTCTGGGTTGCTGTTAATATTTCCATACGGATGTAAAAACCCTGGGTTAATTTCATTGCCAACCTGAATTAAATCTGGGTCAATTTGATGAACAACTTTTTTGGTATAAACATCAACACTGTCCTTTAAATCTTCAAAAGGAATTCCTTGCCATTGAGCAGGAATTTCCTGATTTCCAGGGTCTGCCCAAGTGTCAGAATAGTGAAGTGTCAACCATATTTTAAAATTGTATGTTCTAAGGATTTGAGCAAACTGCTTCACCTCTTCAAAACTCGAATGATTATTCTGAGGGTTTACCCAAAGTCTCAATCTTATGGTATTGACTCCGCTATTTTTAAGAATTGTTAGAAAGCCTTTTGGAGTGTCATCCAAATCAAAAAACACAGGATTGGTCAAATCAATTTCTGGAAAACTAGAAATATCTACTGCTGAAATTATTTCTAAATCAATAATAGGAGGAGCCTCCGTTTCCGATTTATTACATGAAATAAAAAGCACAAAAATTAATATAGAAAATAAAAATGAGTATTTCATTATTCGCTCTTATCAATCAACAAAGATACATGATTGTAAAGTTATATTTTAACACCATTTTGGATGATACAAAATCGGTGGTTATCTAATTGAAGCTAAAAAACAAACTCCACAAACTAAAATAGTTTGTGGAGTTTTAAATTCAAATAATTAGAGAATTTTAGTTCCTATTTCCTAGCAGCATACAACTCTAACAAGCTGATTGTAGCTTTAATTAAATCTTCAGTTTCTAACAAAATACTAAAGTATAAAGTTGTGTTTTTAGGGCTTGATTCTGTAGTTCTTGTTCTTTCTACTTGAATCTGTGCAAACTCAGAAACCGTTTTTAACAAGGCTTGTTTTTCTTCTAATAATCCTGATATTTGATCAAAAGCACGTAAATCAAAAGCAGCTCTCGTTTTTGTAAATAGTGCACATAGTTCTTTATCAATTTTCTTTAATTCTTTTGATTGATTTACCTTAAGTCCTTTATGATTGTTATTAATGTGCTTATGACTCACTTTAGAAATAAACCCAACAGACTGAGCAATATCTTGCAAATCTCCCATCACTTGCATGTAAAAAGTACTTGCATTAACTGAGGTTTCATCTAAATTTTTGATAAAATAGAATATGTTATTTTGTAAATCTTCAATTTCATCTTCTAATTTAAGTACTGTTTTTCTACCTTTTTTAAGTTGCGCTAAGTCTTGATTAATCAATCCGTTAATAGTAATTTCATTAATCTTGCTTACACGTTTTAATACTTTAGAAATAGTATCAGCACTCTCTTCAATTACCCCTTGTACAGATTTGCTTTCGGCTCTAATCAAACTGTCCTCTGTTCTTGCATCTTTCTTTTTATTGATATGTCTTATTGAGTTACGCACTAATAAAAAGACAGCAATCAATAATAAAATAGGAATCATTACTTCCTTGTTCCAATTGATTAAGAATGCAGCAATTGCAGCAGCAATAAAGGCTGTTATAGCAGTTCCAAACCAACCGCCAATTACATTTAATACACCAGCAACTCTATATACAGCACTTTCACTACCCCAAGCCCTATCTGCTAAAGAGGTACCCATAGCAACCATAAAAGTTACATAAGTTGTAGAAAGGGGTAATTTGTATGAAGTTGCAATTGAAATCAACACACCAGCAACCATTAGGTTAACCGCAGCACGTACCATATCAAAAGCTGGTAATTCATGTGTTTTACCTTGCATTAATTCTATTACAGGTTTTTTGAATTGTTTATCAGCTTTCTTTTGAAAAGATTTAGGAGTAATTATAGATAAGTATTTTGATATCAACATAGCGCCTCTAACCAATCCCCTAGATAAAAAATTTGGTTGAAAACGTTCTTTTGTTTCTCCTTGAGAAGATAAATCTATTGATGTTTTTAATACTTCTCTTGATTTACTTGAAAACCATAATGTCAGTACCATAATTAAACCAGCAATAAACAACAACAATGTTGGTGTTGGCACCTTTTTACCTAAAACATCCATCATAAATTCAGTTGCAGGAATTCCTGTTCCATTCCACGCTTGAAAAGATTGCCACGCAGCAATTGGCACTCCAATAAAGTTTACTAAATCATTTCCTGCAAAAGCCAATGCCAATGCAAAAGTACCTACCCCGATAATTAATTTGTAGATGTTTATTTTTAAGAAATTTACAAATACATACGATAATGCCGACCAAATTACAAAGCTAATGGCTACAATTGAAAGTACATTGTTTTCTAAAAAGGCTTTAATGGTTGATCCGTTTAAAATATCTAAATTTTCTTTTGCAATTTCTGCTCCTTTGATTCCTTTCATCAAAATAAAATAAACCATGGCAGTTAGAGCAACACCTCCAAATAAGGCGCCAACCCATTTGGCTTTCTTTTCAAAATTAAAAGACAATAAGAGTCTAGATATATATTGAACAAATGCTCCTACCGAGAAAGCAACGACAACGGATAATAAAATTCCAAAAATAATTTGTCCGGCTTTTTCGGTATTTATATACTCCGTTAATGTAGAAAAATCTCCAGTGGTAGCACTAATTTTAATCAATGCAACTGCAACTGCAGCTCCTAATAATTCAAATACAATAGAAACGGTTGTTGAAGTTGGCATCCCTAGGGTGTTGAAAAAATCGAGCAGTAAAATATCGGTAATCATCACCGCCATAAAGATGACCATGATATTATCGAAATTAAACATTGCAGGAACAAAGATTCCCTTTCGCGCTACTTCCATCATTCCGCTAGAAAAAATTGCTCCGAAGGCAATCCCTAAACTTGCAACAATCATAATGGTTCTAAATGAAATTGCTTTAGATCCGATGGCAGAATTTAAGAAGTTAACTGCATCATTACTCACGCCAACAATCAAATCAGCAATAGCTAAAACAGCTAGTGCAATAACCATTAATAAGTAAATATTATCCATAATTTTTAATTTTTAAAAGTGTAAATATAATTTTAATTCGTTGAGTCTATGTTAAGTAATTGTTATGCTATTAAAAGTCGATTTGAAATCGTAATTGAAAAGCAGTAAATTTTCCTTTGCCTGTATATTGTGTATTATTATCAATATTTGAAACAATATAATTCGCCATAATTCTTGTTGCAGGGTTCAAATGCCAGTTTACACCACCAGTAATATTGCTCATTTTGTCGGTATCTGTTCCATCAATATAAGAATATCTAAAAGCAACTTCAAAAGCACCTGCTCCGTTTTTTCCGAAATTCTTTTTTGGTCTAACTCGTCCAAATCCGATTAATGAGTTTTGATATTTTCTTTTTTCGCCAGTTAAAAAGTAACTCACTTGAGCATAATAACTGTTAAACATACCGGTGTCAAATTCCTTTTTTACTTGTGCTCCAACATATTCTGCTTGAAAAGAAAATGAGCCAGCAACTAAAGCCGATTCCACACTAAACATATTTACATTGTCAACATCGGTCTCTAAAACTTTGATGTATTTTTCTGCCATGTGTACTTCTGGTTTCGCAGAAAAAGTAATTGTTTTATGCTCTTGTGGTTTTCTAAAACTATATGCACCTCCTAGATGTACAACTAAATTATCTTTATCAATTACCGATCCTGCCACACGAGTTGTGATTGCATAATCGCCACCAGCATCAACAGTTTCTATAGAATTTGTAGATACCCCTCTAAAAATACCGGCTTGCCAAGACATCCTTTTATTTTTAGTTTGATTAAAAATCATCCCCCCTGTATTTCTATCTGGAAAGAAACTATAAGGTAACCCGCGCTCCATAAATGTTGTGTATTTACTACTCGTAATTGCTTCTAAACGGAAGGGTTCTATAAATCGACCTACAATAAAATTACCTACATACGGAATATCCTTTATAGTGATAAATGCATCTTTTATGTGAACTTTGTTTCCGGCAAATTCTATCTGTAATTTAAAATCAATATTGCTATAAATGGTACCTGCAGTAAAAATTCGACCACGTCTTATTTCGTGTCCGCTTTTGTTTAATAATTCATATCCGTTGCTTTCAGCTTTAGCATTTAATGAGAAAAATCCGGAGTCGAACATAATACGTCCTCCAAATTTTAGCTTGATAGAATTGTCTGCATTGTGGAATTTAAATCCATTTCCCCACTCAGCAGTGTAAGGATTGTAAACAGCTGTCGAGTCGCTCTTTTGATATGAAATTGCTGGTTCTTGCGCATTTACACTGATAAAGGTGAATGTAAATACAAATAAAAGTGTGTTGTACAGTTTCATAAAATCTACTAGTTTTTGTCGTTGCAAATAACTTAATTCAATGTTAAGTTAAGGTTATGTTGAGGTTATGTTAACAATAAAAAAGGCTGCCTTTTCAGACAGCCTTTACATTTCAAAATATAGTCGACAAAAACTAATAAACAAATGAAATGGGTTTTTAACTCAAATGCTTTATTCAACTGTCCATCTAGCGCCCCAGAAAGCATAATCAGTTCCGTCGCCATCGCCATCACCTTGGATAAAATCAAATTCAGGAAAAGAAACTCCTGTGTCATTTTTTAGTTTGATATTTACATCTACAAAAGTGATATTAATTGCATTTGTTTCATCTAATAAAACACCTTCTCCAGTTGGATTGTTTATAGCATCTCCGTCCATATCAAAGCCTTCATTAAAACCTTCGATATAAGCGTTTTTAATTGTTACTCTTGTACCTGCTCTTAAACGAATTGCTTCATTACCCGTGTCAGAACCCAATCCAATAATTGTTAAATTTTCAATTGTTGGTGCTGACCAGAATTTTGGATTCGAATTGTTTCCTATGTCTGTATTATATCCGTCAGCTTCAATCCCTTTATCGTGAATTGGGCCGTGAATTACTTGTGCATTTGTAATTGTACCTATATAACCTTCCGTCCAGTCAATAGAATCATCTTGGGCATTTACTGCTACTAAGAAATCAACATTAACAGTTCCGCCGAAAAACTCAAAACCATCATCCAATCCTTCATACATTTCTACATATTGTACCACCGTTGCATCACCAACACCGTAAAAAGAAAAGCCGTTATTTTCTGATTGACCATCAGCTTTACCACCAGAGTATTCTACTCTAACATATCTTAAAACCCCAGAATCATCATTAGGGTTGTTACCTCCATAAGGCAATGATCCAATTTCAGAAGTTGCTGTTTCTGTTCCACCAGTTACTGAATTGATAGGTGCTTTTCCTAAAAGGATTAATCCTCCCCAATCTCCTGCTTGTGGGTCGCTTGAATTTGATGTAAAAATAATTGGAGAATCTGCAGTTCCGTTTGCGAGAATTTTTGCTCCTTGTGCAATTGCTAAGTAAACATCTGATCCAGCAGCCAAAGCTCTTATTGTCATTCCAGCAGGAATCGTCAACGTTGTCCCTTCTGTCATTACCAAAGGGCCGTTGATAATATATGAGTTGTTTGCATCTAAGGTTAAATCATCAACATAAGTACCAGATAAATTTATTTGTTGACTTGTTGGTGTGTTTCCACCTCCATTATTTATAACACTGTTATCATAAATAATAATATCAGCAGTATCATCTACTCCACATGAATTTAATGTGATTATGACTGATAATAAGAATAATAATTTGATTGTTGTTTTCATCTTTTTTTTTGTTTTTAAGTTGTTTTTTTGTTTAAAATTTATAGTTGAATTGTAATCCGAGGTTTATCCCTCTTTTATAGTTACTTAATATTATTTCATCACCATTTTGTATTTCTCTGATGATTTTATTTTTTGAGTTTAAAATATTTTTTGCTGAAAAGTTGAGCTCAATATTGTCTCCTATTTTATTTCTCCAGATAAAGTCTAAAGCAGTAAATCCTTTTTCAATTTTATTTCCTAATTGACCAGATCCCAAGGCATAAATTCTATCAGAATAATAATTTGAAACCATATTAAAAGTTGATTTAACCGATTCTCCAAAAGAGGTGTTATAGCTCAAATCGGCATTCAGTAAAAAAGGAGATGCTCCTTGCAATTGATCCTTTGATCTTGCAAAACTTGTACTATAGGTACCGCTAATTGTGCTGTACAAATCTTGTTCGGTATACATATAAGTAGCATTTAAACCCGCTGTTAATTTTGCTTGTTCGTCAGCATCAAAAAGGATGTGTTTTCTTATTTCTAGCTCAATTCCGTAAACACTTGCTTTATCTCCTGTTCTAAAATAGCGCTGCGTTCCGGTAGCATCATTTGCCACTACCAAGTTTACCGGATTGTTGATTTGTTTTGCAAATCCCGCGAAAGAAAATACTTGACCACTGCCCATAAACCATTCGTATTTTAGGTCGATATTTAAGATATCAGAGTACGAAACATCTTTTACATTGGTATAACTCAAACCCTCTTGACGCCCTAATAAATCTGGGTTACCACCAATACGCTCAGTTACATCTTCATATACATACGGCGCCATTTCTTTAAACTCTGGAGTCGAAATTGTCTTGCTTGCTGATACTCTTAAGTTCTGATTGTCATCTAAGGCATAACGAACATTTAAACTCGGTAAATAAAATTCTTCTGTTACTTTTAATAAGCTTGTATTATTTACCAAATTAATAACATTGTATTTTATTTCTTGCGAAAAATACTCAGCTCTAAATCCCGGAACAATCAACCATTTGTCATTAATGTTGAATTCTGCTGAGATAAATCCACCATTTGCATACATGTTTCCTGAGTAGGTATTTTCTGGCAAACCTGGTCTGTTTGTTGGACTCATTCCAGGAATTGGTCTAAAAACATCAGTCTGTACTAAACTATCTACCAATACATTTTGACCGTTAAAAATCGTGTTCAAATTTCTTGGATCAACAATTAAACTGTCATCAAAGTTTTTGTATCCGTAGCGGATATTTTCAAAGTCACGCGACTTAATTCTTCCATTATACCCAATGTTTATTTTGGTGTTTTCAGTTACTTGATAACTCATTTTAAATTGACCATTCAATTCTTCGTCAATCATTTTTTGAAAATAACGTTGGTTATCAAATGAGTTGTTAGTCAATAAAACAGGATTTGTAGTTGGGTCGTTGTCTAAAGCAAAGAAATAATCTTCAATAGAAATTCTCTTTCTATCTGGCTCATGAGAATACACATTGTTATAGCCAATACCCCAATCTAATTTTATCTTTTCAGTCAGAGTATGATTTCCCAGTAATTGATTTACAAAAATTAAATCTTGGTTAAACTGTACATTCATTTGATAAAACCCACGATCAGTATCAACAGCTGATCTTGAATCTCTATAATAACCAACACCTTGTATTCCATAAAAACCAACCTCATCAGCAGAACTATTTATGAATAATGAATTGAAAGAAATTTTATGATTACTATTAAAACGATAGATAGCACTTCCTAACAAAGTGGTGTTGGTGCTATACTTATAACGATCTACATTTGGAAAAATCTTGTTATAATCGTTGGTATAGTCTATTTCGCTACCTTCAAACAAGGTATAATTCGTATCGAACGATGCAGAAATAAACAAGCTCAATCTAGATTCATCACCAATATTAAAAGACTTTCCAGCCGAAGCACTTATAGAATAAGCAATCGGCGTGCCAGCACTCACAGGATCAACACCATGAGATAAGACTACAGCAAAGGGATTGTTATCATAACGATTGTAAAAACCAAAACTACCAGTTCCTTCACTTTTTACAAAGTCGCTACCAATAGCATTGGTATTGATTTCTGATTTTACCGAGATATCAAAAAATCCATTACCAGTATATTCTTTTGATGAAATATTTACATTTCCTGCAGAAAAATCAGCAAAGAAATGAGGAGAATACGATTTGCTAATAGACACATTTTCGATGATGTCTGTGGTAAATAAATCTAGATTTATATTTTTCTTATCAATGCTATTAGACGGCAACGTTAGCCCATTTAATGTGGTGTTTAAATAGCGATCTCCCAAGCCTCGTACATAGACATTGTTAGAGCCTTCTTCTTTAGAAACTCCTGAAATTTTGGTAACAGCACACGAAGCATCACTCACACTTTTTTGAGATAATTCCTCAGCACCAATAGATGTTTTTAGCTCAACTGCTTTTTTCTGCTCAGTCAATAAAGATTGTACCGATTTTTTTTTTGTAGAGGCAGTTACTAAAACTTCATCCAAAGATTCTCCTTCATCGGGCTTTAAAATAATTGGAGTCAATCTAACCGTTTCACCAACAACAACTATAATGTTTTCTATTTCTACCGTTTGGTATCCTACAAAACTACAAACCAAAGTATATGTTCCTTCAGTAACATTGAGTCTAAAGTTTCCGTCAAAATCAGTTGTTGCTCCAATTGATGTTCCTTTAATAAAAGCATTTGCAAAAGGTAATGGCTCATTGTTCATTTCAGCATCTAAGGCTTGCCCAGAAATGATTCCTTTTTGTGAAAAGATATTTCCACTTACAAGAATGAAAAGTAAAATGAGGAATTTGTTTAGTTTCATTAATTCTAGTTAATTTTTATGATGCAAATAACATGAGCAGATGTAAAGTGAATGTTAAGGGCTCATTAAATCAATGTGATTGTTATGTTTCTTTTATGTTAAGAGATTTTTATCATAGTGTCAGGTCGAGTGATTTTTGACGGAAGGAAAAAATAGTATCGAGACCTTTTTAAACTAAAAAAAATTCTCGATACTAATTTCTTGTACCCATACTTTATAAAGCCTCCTTCATTTTTATAAACAAGAAATTTACTCGAAGAGACGGCGGAATCTAAAATAAAAAGGAGGTTAATAATTCTACTTAAAACTGTATCTTGCCAACACTAAATCATATACTATGAACTGGGAACAACTCCTTTCTTTAAAGCGCCATGGCGATACCGAAACTAGATTAAGAAAAGACCAAGACGAAACACGTTTAGGTTTTGAAGTTGATTATGACCGAATCATTTTTTCAGATTCTTTTAGAAGCTTGCAAGATAAAACACAAGTAGTACCATTATCTAAAACCGATTTTGTGCACACTAGATTAACGCATAGTTTAGAGGTGAGTGTTGTGGCAAGATCTTTGGGTAGAATTGTCGGGAAAAAATTGATAGAGAAGTACCCTGAATTACAAGAAAAAGGGTATCAAGCTAATGATTTTGGAGCTATCGTAGCTGCAGCCGCTTTAGCACATGATATTGGAAACCCGCCTTTTGGACATTCTGGAGAAAAAGCCATTGGCGAATATTTTAAAACAGGAAATGGGCAAAAATTCAAGTCAGAATTAACCGATAAACAGTGGCAAGATTTAATTGATTTTGAAGGAAATGCCAACGGATTCAAAATATTAACTGAAAGTAGAGAGGGTGTCGAAGGTGGCTTGCGATTGTCTTACGCCACCTTAGGCGCTTTTATGAAATACCCAAAAGAATCACTTCCCAAAAAACCGAGCAGTCATATTGTAGATAAAAAATATGGGGTTTTTCAATCGGAAGTAAAAGCCTTTAAAGATGTGGTTGAAACTTTGGGATTGCCAACTCTTAGGACTGATAAACATCTTGCTTTTAACAGACATCCTTTAGCATATTTGGTAGAAGCTGCCGATGATATTTGTTATACCATCATCGATTTTGAAGACGGTATCAACCTCGGATTGATAGAAGAGGAATTCGCTTTAGAATATCTCATTAATTTAGTCAGAGATAACATAAACACCGAAAAATATTATCAGTTAAAATCTAAAAAAGACAGGGTCAGTTACCTCAGGGCTTTGGCTATTGGAAATTTAATAAGTGAAACAGCAACTATCTTTTTGGAAAACGAATCTACTATCCTAAATGGCGATTATAACAATTCTTTGTTAGACAAGTGTAAGTATGAGGCACAAGTTAACGACATTATTAAAATAAGTGTTGAGCGGATTTATAGAAGTAAAGAAGTGGTTGAAAAAGAAGTCGCAGGTTACAGAGTGTTATCAGATTTATTAGAGGTATTTATTTTGGCAATTAACAATACATATAACGGCTCAGCTTCTAATTATGATAAATTGGTAATTAGGTTGTTGCCTGATAATTATCAAATAGTAAAAGATAACTTATATGATAGAATAAGTATCGCTTGTAGTTTTGTATCTATTATGTCTGATAGCTATGCTATTTTATTACATAAAAAGATAAAAGGGGAGGTCTTTTAATTTAACACTTTCCGTTCGGTAAAGAACACATTATTAGTATATTTGCTAACACTCAAAAAAAACAAACTTCAAAAAAACAAAAAATGAAAAATAAATTACTTATTGCAAGTAGTATTGCAACATTAATAGTTTTAGGCTTGGTGCTGCAAATCAATTTTAAATCGACAAGTGAAATAGAGCTTTTAAGAGAAAAACATGCTTCTTATATGGAAAATAGTCCATTTAAAGAAACATTAAAACTTACCAAGACTGAAAGAAAAGCAAAAGGAATTCCTCCTAATAAGTATTTTGAACAAATGTTTGAATTAACAATGGATCCTTCAACTGGAAGGCCACATCCTGAAAGAGTTTTCGCTTTACAAGAAATCTTAAAAGATCAATTTAATAGAGTTCCTGGAGAGAATTCTAATGGTTGGGAAGAAAGAGGTCCAGATAATGTTGGTGGTAGAACTAGAGCAATAATGTATGATCCAAATGACGCAACAAACAAACGTGTTTTTGCAGGTGGAGTGAGTGGTGGTTTATGGGTGAATGATGATATTACTGATGGGGCTTCTGTTTGGGCAGAAGTGAATATCCCAAACAACTTAGGAATAAGTTGTATAACATATGATCCGAATGATACAAATATATTTTATGTTGGTACAGGAGAATCGTATGTTTTTGGAGATGTAAATGGAAACGGCGTATGGAAATCTCCTGATGGCGGAGTGAATTGGACACATGTTTTTGGTGGGCCTACAGGCGTTATTCCAGCAACCCCAAGCACTCTTACAATAAATTCTCCTGCGAATATTGCTGGAGATTATGATTTTGTTCCTGCTAGTTTTGGACCAACTGTTGGTTCTTTTAGTGGAAATTTAGTTTTAGCAGATGATAGTACAGGATTGCCAACTGAAGCTTGTAGTGCTTTAACTAATGGCGGGGCTATTAATGGTAATATTGCTGTTATTGAAAGAGGAACTTGTAATTTTAGCGAAAAAGTATTTATTGCACAAACTGCAGGAGCAGTTGCAGTAATTATAATAAACAATCTCCCAGGGCCTGCTGTAGGAATGGCAGCTGGAACTAACGCTGACTCAGTAACCATTCCTTCATTTATGATTTCACAAGCTGATGGTGCAGGTATTTTAACCGAGTTAGGTAACAACAACGCTGTTAATGTATCTGTTTCTGGCGGTGCAACTAATACTTTTATTACTGGTGTTTCTCATATTAACGATATCATTGTACGTGATGCCGGTGGGGGTGTATCTGAAGTTTTTGTTGGAGCCTCAGATTCAGCTTTTAGATATTCACCTGGTGCTCCATCTTCGAATACCTTTTTTGGTATTGATGATTTTGGTCTATTTAAATCTATAAATGGAGGAACTGATTGGACTCAAATAAATTTAACAATAGGAAGAAGCAACCCATTTATGCCAAATGATTTAGAAATTGGTGCCGATAATAAAGTGTGGTTATCTACAGCAAACAGTGTTACTTATGGTGATGGTGGCGGTAGAGTACTTTCTTCTTCTGATGGTACAACCTTTCTCTTAGAAAAAACAATATTTAATGCAGATAGAACTCAAATCGCTGTGTCTGGGACCAACTCGGGAACTGTGTATGTGTTAGCCGAATTAACTACTGGAAGTGCATTGGAGCTTATAAAAACTACGAATGAATTTGATACTGATACAAGCTTGGTTCAGCCTCAAGATGCTGATACCGCATCAAGATTGGTTAATGATTTTACTGGAGGACAAGCATTTTACGATTTATTGTTAGAGGTTGACCCAACAAATGATGCTGTTGTTTATGTTGGTGGAATCGATTTATTTAGATCTACAAATTCAGGTGTAAACTGGAATCAGTTATCTCATTGGTACGGAGGTTTTGGATTTCAAAATGTACATGCTGATCAACATGCCTTAACCTTTAATCCATCTGACCCTAGCAAAGGGGTTTTTGGAAATGATGGTGGAATTTATTATGCAAGTACTTTATTTAGTGGCACATCAGGTATATCAGCTCGAAATAATAATTACAATACTCTACAATTTTATAAAGGGGCTATTGGTCCCGATGCAGGTTCAGAAAAATTATTAGCGGGTGCTCAAGATAATGGTTCGCAATTAATTAACAATGCTGCTGCTGGTATTAGTGGCTCTAATGAGATTAGAGGCGGCGATGGGGCATATTGTTTTATTGATAAAGATGGAGGATATATGATTGCTTCTTATCTATACAATTCATTCTCTTATTACAACTATACTACTGGTAATTTTATATATACAATTGTTAGCGATCTTAATTCAGGACAATTTATTAATCCTGCAGCACTCGATAGCGATAACAACATCTTATATACTGATGGTGGTGGGCAAATTAATAGATATACTTTAGGGTCAGGATCTGCTACTTCAGCTTCTTTAACAAACGCGCTATTGGTTTCTACCCCAACAGCGTTTAAACCATCTACTTTTACTACCACAACTTTATTTGTTGGTACTTCTGGTGGGGAATTATTGAAACTAACAAATGCAAATACATCACCTACTTGGTCAGATATTTCTGGACCTGATTTTTTTGGTAGTATCTCTTGTATTGAGTTAGGGGAAACAGAAAATGATATTTATGTTACTTTTTACAATTATGGCGTAACCAGTATCTTTTTTAGTGATGATGGAGGAGCTACTTGGAGTAACAAAGAAGGTAATTTACCAGATATGCCAACTAGAGCTATTTTAGCAAATCCACTTAATTATGACGAAGTTATTGTTGGTACTGAGCTAGGAGTTTGGGCAACTGCCAACTTTTCAGCTGTAAGCCCTACTTGGTATCAATCACAAGATGGAATGAAAGATGTAAAAGTTACCAGTTTTGATATGAGAATCTCTGATTATACTGTTTTAGCATCTACCTATGGTAGAGGAATGTTTACAGGCACTTTTGATGCAACAGCATCAGGGTTGTCAGTTGATGATTTTACACAAAACAATTTAATTAAAATCTACCCAACAGTATCGAATGGAGAAATTACCATTGCTCCAACTTCAGAAGTTAGAGCTGGTGCTTTGAATATTTTTGATGTGAATGGTAGAGAAGTTCATACTTCTGATTTAGATTTTGCAACAGGCGCAACTCAACATTTATCATTGAATTTAGCAAGCGGAGTTTATATTGTAAAATTCACAGCCAATAATGTTCAATCTACTCAAAAGATTATTATTGAGTAATTAAATAAAGATAATGGGTCTTTGGCCTAAACAAAAAAGGGAAGCAAATGCTTCCCCTTTTTTGTTTTCTATTTGTACGTTACAAAAATGACTGGATTTTATTTAAAATAGATGCTTTATCCAATCCAACAATTTTTTGAAGTTCTGGTATTTTCCCATGTTCAATAAAGTTATCTGGAATACCAAGGCGCTTGATAATTTTATTTTCATAGTTGTTTTCTGATGCAAATTCTAAAATGGCAGATCCAAATCCACCAACAATAGTTCCATCTTCTATGGTAATAATTTTATTAAACTGCTCAAATATTTGATGTAGTTTTTTTTCATCCAAAGGTTTTACAAAACGCATATTAAAATGTGAGATGCTATTTTTTGGAAGCTCATTTTCTAATTCAATAACCGTATTACCAATAGTTCCAATAGTTAAAACAGCAACTTTATTTCCTGATGATAATTGCTCTGCCTTTCCAACTTCCATTTCTTTAAAAGAAGTTTCCCAATCAATCATATTACCTCTTCCTCGTGGGTAACGAATTGCTATTGGATGTTCAATTCCTAATTGTGCTGTGAACATAATATTGCGTAATTCTCGTTCATTCATCGGAGCAAAAATGATGAGGTTAGGAATTAACCGCAAATAGGAAATATCAAAAACCCCATGGTGTGTTGCGCCATCTTCACCTACCAATCCTGCTCTGTCTAGACAAAAAATCACAGGTAAATTTTGCAATGCTACATCATGAATTATTTGGTCATAAGCCCGCTGTAAAAAAGTAGAATAGATATTACAAAAAGGAATCATTCCTTGTGTTGCTAATCCAGCGGATAAAGTAACAGCGTGTTGTTCAGCGATGCCTACATCAAAAGTGCGATCTGGAAATTCAGATAACATATATTTTAAAGAACTCCCTGTTGGCATTGCGGGAGTAATCCCTACAATATTTTTATTTTTTTTAGCCAATTCCACTAAAGTCAATCCAAATACATCTTGGTATTTAGGTGCTAAAACCTCATTAGATTTTGGAATGATATCGCCTGTTGTTGCATCAAATTTTCCAGGTGCATGATATTTCACCTGATCCTTTTCGGCTTTTTCTAAGCCTTTTCCTTTAGTAGTAATGATATGTAAAAACTTAGGCCCTTTAACAGATTTTAATCTTTCTAATTCTAATAAAACCACATCCAAATCATTTCCATTTATTGGTCCTGAATAGTTAAAATTCAACGCCTCAATAATATTATTCTTTCGAATAGATTTTCCTGCTTTTACATTGGTAAAATATTCTTTCAATGCACCAACACTTGGGTCAATTCCCATTGCGTTGTCATTTAATATAATCAACAAATTTGCATCAGAAACTCCGGCATGGTTTAATCCTTCAAATGCCATTCCTGAAGCTATAGAAGCATCACCAATTACCGCTATATGATGTTTGTCAAAATCACCTTTTAAATTTGATGCAATTGCCATTCCGAGTGCGGCTGATATTGAAGTAGAACTATGGCCAACTCCAAAAGCATCGTATTCACTTTCATTTTTATTTGGGAAACCTGAGATTCCGCCCAATCGTCTATTGGTATGGAAAATATCTTTTCTATTAGTCAAAATTTTATGACCATAGGCTTGATGCCCAACATCCCAAATTAATAAATCATTTGGCGTATCAAAAATATAATGAAGTGCCACCGTTAATTCTACAACGCCGAGACTCGCACCTAGATGCCCTTCTTTTGTTGCGACAATTTCAATAATAAATTGTCGTAATTCTTTGGCTACTTTATGCAACTCTTTTTTAGAAAGTTTACGTAAATCGTGTGGGTTGCTGATATGTTGAAGCAATGGTTTTTGCATAAAGCAAAATTACGACTATTTATATGGATGTTTGATTCAATTTAAACGAACTATTAATCTATATTTTAATAGTTTAATATATTTTTCTTAAATTTAACATATCATAAATACCTAGCATTGGGTATTTACCAGTATTGCTATTTTCCTCAATTTTACATTTTTAACTAATTAAAAAACTAATTTATTATGAAAAAATTAATTTATTCTATTGTTGCGTTAACATTTTTAATTGTATTAAATTCTTGTGATTGTAAAGAGGTTTCTTCTGATATGCAGAATGAAATAGATTTTTTAAATAAAATCATTTCTGAACAACAGTCTACTATAGCTGTAAAGGAAGATTTAGGCTATTGCACTTCTATCAAAGCTGTTGAAGAAGGTTCAGAATACTGTACTCTTAATGGTAAAGCAACCCTAATTTTTAGGGTACCTAAAACGCATCGCTTAACACTGGACCGTAAAAAAAGTAAACCTTCGAAAAACATCTTATATTATATATGTGATGGTGATGAATATAGTGATGACACCGAAGATAGAACAGAGGAAATAAGTAGTTTAAGAAGTGGGGAGAAAGCAAAAGGTGCAAAATTAAAGGTGTATTTAAAGCATACCTTTAAAACAAATAAATGCACTACTAATGACGTGTTACAAGAAAAACATAAGGGAACGGTTGTAACAGGTGAACCTTTTGAGGCTTGTGATTAATGTTTATTAAAAAATTTATATTGTTTTGTTTTTTATGTTGTATGACGTTTTGCTATGCCCAACAAAACGACTCAACATATTATTATTTTCATAGGACTACTCCTATTGAAAAAATAGAAAATAGAATTAATATTACAAATGATATAACTGATTATAACTATTACCAGCTCATCTATTATAGTAAGTTGAGAAATAAAGATTCGATATTAAAGTATAAGAATTTTTTGTTAAACAACGTCGATTTACCAGTTTTAAAAGAAGCTAAAGTTTTATATTTTTCGGGTTATTTATCGAAGATATCAGACAACGACTCTCTCTTTTTTATTTATAGCAATCAGGCATATAATAGAGCTCTTATCATAAAAGATTCGTTGACTGTTTTACATAGTCTTTCGGCATTATCGCAAACTAGAGATTACACAAACGATTTTCCATATAATTTAGAGTATTTAGATTTATTAGAGAAAAAGTCTGAAGAGTATGACAATGAATATTTTAAAATTGCACATCGTTTTTTAAAAGGGAATTATTATTTGTTTAGAGATAAAAACAAGGAGGCTATTGATAATTATAAGCTACTACTTGACTATGAATTCACAAAAAAAGATAGTATCTTTTTATTAAAAGCTTATAGTAGTATTGGCACACTATACCAAGCTAATTTATATTTACCTGATTCGGCAATTTACTATTATCAAAAAAAATTAGCACTAATTAATAGTAAAGAAGAATACCAATATGGCAATAATTATTTTAGTACATATTTAAATTTAGGCTCAGCATACAACAGTAAAAAAGAATACCAAAAAGCAGAGTATTATTATTTAATGGCCGATAGTAATATTGTTAATACCTATATTAATTACGAGAAATACCAAATAAAGGAGTACCTATCTGATGTTTATTTTAAGCAAAACAAATTTGACAAAGCCTATTTAAACTTATTAGAATCAAATGCCCATTTAGATAGTCTAAATAAAAACGAGCACCGAGAAGCAGTAGCAAATATCAAAGAAAAGTATGACAACGAAAAACTTAGAGGTGATAACTTAGAGAGTGAAGCAAAAAGAAAGCAGAATAGAAATTTATTCTATGGGGCTGTAATTTTATTATTTTTTGGAGGAATCACTACCACACTATTTCTAAAAAACTCAAAACGAAAAAGACTACTTGCAGAAAAAAACAATGTAATAGAACAACAAAAAGTTGTCACGCTGTTAAAAGAACAAGAACTTACAAGTATCGATGCCATGATAGAGGGGCAAGAAAAAGAGCGCAAACGAATTGCCGAAGATTTACATGATGACTTAGGGAGTGTATTGACAACATTAAAACTTCATTTTGAAAATTATAAGTTAAACAAAGACAAAAAGAAATTTTCGGAAAACGAATTGATAGAAAAAACAGATGACTTATTAGATGAGGCTTATACAAAAGTGCGAAGTATGGCACACGCAAAAAATTCGGGTGTTATTGCCAATCAAGGATTGTTAGTTGCCATAGAAAATATGGCAGAGAAAGTATCCTCATCTAAGAAAATAGAAATATCAGTATTAGATCACGGTTTAGAAAATAGGCTAGAGAATAGTTTAGAATTAACTATTTTTAGAATCATTCAAGAATTAATAACCAATATTATTAAACATGCGGCTGCTACAGAAGCAACCATACATTTAACAAATCACGACAATAGTTTAAATATTATGGTAGAGGATAATGGTGTAGGCTTTGACACAAATCATATTTCTAATAAAGGAATGGGTATCCATAGCATTGATAAAAGAATTGAACATTTGGATGGTACCATGACTATTGAATCTGAACTTAATAAAGGAACCACTGTAATAATAGATATACCAATATGATACGATTAGCCATAGCCGAAGATCATCAATCTCTTATTGATGGCATTGAATTGCTATTAAAACATCAAGAAGATATTTCTATTGTTGGTACTGCAAATGATGGAGAAGAATTATTGCATATTGTTAGATTAAAACAACCTCATTTGGTACTAACAGATATTAGAATGCCAAAAATGGATGGAATTACAGCTACCGAAATCATTAAGAAAGAATTCCCTCATATTAAGGTTTTAGCATTTACAATGTTCGAGCAAACTGAAGCTGTTGAGCAAATGATGAATGCAGGGGCATCTGGATATATTCTTAAAAACTCTTCATTAACTGAAGTTTTAAATGCCATTAGATTGGTTGCAAAAGGCGAACAGTTTTTTGGGAAAAATGTGAATGTAAATGCTTTAAAAAAGAATGTTACTTCTAAAAAGAAAGGAATATTAACCAAACGCCAAATAGAAATATTAGCATTGGTAGCCAAAGGTAAAACATCGCGCGAAATTGCAAGTCAACTTTTTATAGGTGTACAAACTGTAGAGACACATCGCAAAAATATGATTCGGATTTTAGGGCTACAAGGCAAAGGAGAATTGTTGCGCTACGCATTAGAAAAAAAATATAGTTTTAATAGATAACAATAAACAGATGAAAAATATACTCTTTATAATTCTTGGCTTATTTATTATTTCATGCTCTACCTCAAAGCTAAAGAGCTATGGAGAAAAAGAGTCTGATAAGTATGCAACAATTAAAACGCAGGCAGAATATACTTCGTTAAAGATTGATTTATACAAAGAATCTGAGAACACAGTTACTGAAGAGTATTCTATATCTGGTTTTTACGGTATTATTTTAGACCAAATAGTTAAGATACCAAGTTATATACAAAGAGGAATTAAAAACAGAAAGAAAAAATATACTCAAAAATATGCAGCACACAACTCATTGACTTTTGAAACAGTTAAATATGCGAAGAGGGATACAAATAAAAAAAATCCAATATTCACTTTACCTTCCGTTAAGCTAAAGCGTAAAATATTTTATAATAAAAATGGTGAAACTATAAATGAAGTAGCTAGCACAATAAAGTTTATACCAATACATATTGAAAATGATCCTCTATTTGTTTTTAAGTTAGCATCAATTGATATGAAATACACAAAAGCAAAAACTACAAAAAAGTATCCTTTTGTTAATTTGGTTATCGAAATTAAAGCTACCTATTTAGAAAAAGATGCGAATGATAAATTGGTGGCAAAAGAATATAAATCAAAAAACATTGTACTCCCAGTTCGTAACGGAGTAAATTTTAATGATATCTTAAATGACCATAACATTTATAGCAGCCCATTTATAATTGAAGGTTTAAGAAACATAGAAGTAACGGTTACAGAAACCAACCCTTATTTTTTAAAGTTAGAAGAACTCCAAACTATGGTTGGTGATAATGAAGAAGATCTCTCTAATTTTTTTGGAGAACTATCTAAACTTTTAAAGAAAGAGTAACTTTTTATTTACACACTTTATATATCACATCCTTTTACTACTACACAATACAAATTCGTGATAATTCGTGAAATTAGTGTCTAGTTTTCACCGTCATTGCGAATCACTCCAAAGAGTGATGTGGCAATCTTTATAAATGTAGTAACAATCATTCCCCTCTGTGAATCTCTGAGTCTCTCTGTGAATCTCTGTGAATCTCTGCGTAATAACTCAATTCACAATACAAATTCGAGATAATCCGCGAAATTAGTTTCTGTCTCCTGTCACTCCAAACAACTTCCCTTTCTCCCCCAAATATCTAAATAATTTTAACACAATAATCTAACTGTATTGTTTGAATATTGATAATCAAGAATATACCCATTACTAGGTATTGTATTGATGCCATTCCATAACTATTTTTGAGCTATTATATTTCCGATTCAAGGGAAAATTGCTATGACACTCCCCTCTTTTTATTTGCCCCAACAATTATTATTAACAGTTAAACTTTTTAATCATGAAGCGAACTTTACTTTTTTTAACATTAATAATCTTTTACTTACAACCAATTTTTGGGCAGGTCCCTGTAAATGATTTATTTCAAAATGCTACTCTAATAGATCAAGCTCCATTCAACGATTTTAATGTTAGAATAGACTTAGCAACCATAAGTGCAGGAGGTCAAATAAATTGTAATATTGGTAGCTTCCAGACTATTTACTATAAATTTACTGCTGAAGCTACAGGGTCATTAACAGTTAACATAACGGATGCTTCAAATTTAGCAATTGGTCAAACTTTTGCAATCGTTTATACAGCTCCAGATTTAAATATTACAAATGAAAATCAATTAACACTTCACTCTTCATGTGTATTCGGATCTTCAACATCAGTAACTGTAAATCAAGGAACAAGCTATTATATTCTTGTACATAGAATAAATGGAGGAAGTAATTTTACAAATGTATCAATTACCATCCCTTTACAAGTTCCATCTAGTGAACGGAATGCCTTAATAGATTTTTACAACGCAGCAAATGGTGTTAATTGGATTAATAATTTAAACTGGAATACAACAAACCCTATATCTACTTGGAATGGAATAACGGTCGAAAAAATTAATGGCATAAACCATGTAACAGGAGTTTCGTTTAACAACAATAACGTTTCGCCAAACATTCCTGGTTCTATTCAAAACCTAACAGAACTGAAAGAGTTTTTTGTAATTGGCGTAAACACACAATTCAATCTTAATCAAAATATCCCTGCCGAAATAGGCAACCTTAGCAACCTAACAACCTTGTGGTTCGAAAACTGGGATTTAGAAGGAACCATTCCTGATGAAATAGGTAACTTAAACAGTTTAGAAACACTAATAATTAGAGGGACAGATTCAGAAGGAGGCATTCCAACTACAATTACCAATTTAACCAATTGCACTGCAATGTCTTTTAATGATAATTTTTTGTTCGGTAACATTCCCGATGTTTCTTCTTTAACCAATCTAGACTTCTTCAGAATTCAAGACAACTTTTTTGAATTTGGAGATTTCGAAAATCAATTTGCAACCTATCAAGCCAATATTCTTGTTTTTACCTACGCACCACAAGACGCTGTTTTATTTGATGAAACAGAAATTACTTTAAATATTGGAGACAGTTATCAAATGAATGCAGTTCCAGTTTCTGGATTAAGTAATTTGTACCAATGGTACAAAGATGGTGTTGCAATAAATGGTGAAACAACCAATATCCTGCAACTTACTAATTTTCAAGTTTCACAATCTGGAGAATATTCTTGCGAAGTTACAAGTACAATAGTAAGTGGGCTTTCAATTACCGCAGGAACTTTTATTGTAGGACAAAACCCAACTACACATCCAGACTATCCTGCGTTACTTGTATTATACAATGCAACAAACGGAGCTAATTGGATAGACAATACCAATTGGTTAAACCTTACAAAACCAATCTCTACTTGGTTTGGAATAACAGAAGCCAATGGTAGGGTTACTGACATAATCTTACAAAACAACCAATTGCAAGGAAACTTACCACCAGAAATAGGCGATTTCACCTTTTTAAATAGATTTGATATTTTTAACAATACTGTAGCAGGTACAATTCCGATAGAAATTGGAAACTTGCAAAATCTTACTTGGGTAGATATAAGAAATAACATTTTTTCTGGATCTATTCCAACTTCTATAACAAATATTCCAAATCTTTTTGTCTTTATAGTTTCTAATAATAATTTAAGTGGAACTCTTCCAGACCTCACCACCCAAGCAGGTGACTTATTAGATTTTTTATGGATTGATAACAACAACTTTCAATTTGGTGATTTTGAAAATGAATTCACCTCTTATGTTGCCACAATGGGAGGGAACTTTGCATATAATCCACAAAAAGCGATTGATGCTCCAGATGACATTGTACTAAATATCAGTGAATCTCATATTTTTAATTCAAATGTTTCTGGAAATCAAAACACCTACTTTTGGTTTAAAAGAATCCCTGGTGGCGGTGGAGCTGTAGTTAGCAACGATCAAAATTTTAATTTAACAATTAATTCAGTTAATGATTATGGCGATTATTGGTTAGAAGTTACAAATACAACAGTTCCTAACCTATTACTTACAAGCCCAGATTTTACTGTAGCTGAAAACCCAACAACAAACCCAGATTATCCCGCTCTAGTTGAACTTTACAACAGCACAAACGGTAATTCTTGGACTACAAACACCAATTGGCTAGACAACACAAAACCATTAAGTACATGGTATGGGTTGTATATGGAAAACAATAGAGTTACTCAAATAAATTTGGGGAGCAACAACCTAACTGGTTCACTACCAACAGAAATTGGAAATTTCACGGAACTCACACATTTATGGGTATGGAGTAATCAATTAACAGGAAATATCCCTCCAGAAATTGGAAACCTCAGCAACTTAATTGAAATGGATTTATCGCCAAATACGTTTAGTGGTAGTATCCCAACCGAAATAGGTAACCTAACAAATTTAGAGGTATTGTGGTTAAATCAAAATGGGTTGTCTGGTAGCATCCCTACATCATTTCAAAACCTAACAAATTTAAGAGAACTCTATTTAATTGGTTCTGCTGGCCCACCATACAGTAGTTCTGCTTTCTCTGGAGATTTTCCAGATTTAACAGCACTGCCTTTGCAAACATTACAAATGAATAGAAACTTTTTTACCTTTAATGATATTGTAGATGAGTTTGCAACCTATCAAGCCAACATTCCTAATTTTGTTTTTTCGCCACAATACACAGTCGATGTTCCTGAAGATATGGCATCAAATATTGGTGATAACATTGTATTGAGTTTAACTGATGTTTCGCCAACTACAAGAACTACTCAAGGTAATAGAATTGTTCCTAATAGTTACCAATGGTTCAAAAACAACATTGCAATTACTGGTGCCAACGCAAGTACTTATACAATCGTAAATGCACAGGCTGCAGACTCTGGAGTGTATTATTGCGAAATAACCAATACGTTAGTACCTAACTTTATTATAATACGCGCAGAAATTACTGTAAGCGTTGGAGTGCTTGCTATTGAAGAAAATGACATTTCTAAAATTAAAATATATCCAAATCCAACAAGTAACCTCATCAATATAATCCTCCCGAATTCTAGTGCCAATGCAACTGTTAATATTTATGACCTATTAGGAAAACAATTGCTTACCCAGCAATTAACCCAATTACAAAATAGCATAGAATTAACACACTTGCAAAGCGGAATCTATTATTTAAAAATAGAATTTGACAATAAAACAACCACCAAAACAATCATTAAAAACTAATTACTAATTAAACCATTAAAACCAATTATTATGAAAACACAATTTCTTAACAACTCAAAATTAGGCATCTTTATTTTTGCCTTTGTATTCTTTGCAACAACAATAAATGCACAAACCACCGTAAATAATAACCCAAACACTTCGGCAGATTTCACCGACCTACAAACTGCCATAGATGCCGCCTCAAATGGCGACATTATTTACGTGCAGCAATCACCAACTTCTTATGGTGCCATTACCATAAATAAGGGCTTAACGATTGTGGGGCGTTCTCATAGCGACAGTGGTTACAAAACTACAGTAGATGGTGTTACTTTTGCTGCTGGGGCTAGTAATACAACCCTAAAAGGATTAAAAATAAGTAGTGTTATTGAAGAGGGTATAGGCTCCACCATCACAGACCTTAAGTTTTTTGACAATGATATTTCAAGTTTTCAACTTGGTAGTACAGACACTTTCAACAATGTTTTAATTCAAGGTAATATTTTAAGAGGTTCACTTTATATTTATTCCAATACTTCTAATGTACTGGTTAATAACAATATTGTTTTTTGTAGTGGTGTCTATTTATACAATACGGCAACCTTGTTATTTAGCAATAACGTAATGGCACTTTACTATGGTGTAAATATTGGAAATTCATCTACAGGTTTATTAAACATAGACAATTGTATTTTTATTGGCAACTATGGTGTAAATAATTCATTAGTTACTCTCACACCAGGGACTGGTACCATACAAATAAATAACTGCATTACCTATAATTATGGAAGTGGCTCTTATGATTTTAGTACGGGAGCAGGAATTACAATTAACGCCAATAATCAAGAAAATACAGATCCTTTATTTACCAGTGTAGATCCCGCAAGTACTACTTCAATAGCAGCTGCATTCGGACAGGTTTTTGATGGTTCCAATGATGATTTAACACTACAAGCAGGTTCGCCAGTAAATGACGATGGTTTATTTCAAGGTTATAACTTTAAATACTTTGGTACACCAACGGGCATCCCAAGTATAAAAGTTGATAGCTACAGTAGTACGGTACCAAAAAATAGCAACTTAACAGTTACTATTACAGCTAAGACTAATTAAGATTAATAGGCTTCTCGATACATTCCGATTTCGTTTACACTTCATCGGAACACTCGAAGTGACGCAGTAGATTAATCCGTTACGTCAGTTCGAGTGATTTTCGACCAAAGGAGAAAATTGTATCGAGAACATTTTAAACATGACTTTTTTTAACCATTAATAGTTGTCATTCCTGCGAAGGCAGGGATCTCATCATAAAACATATAAAATGAAAAAACATATAATCTTGCTGTTATGTTGTTGCTTTACCATACTTGGCTTTAGTCAATCTATCACACAGATTGAGTATTTTTACAATACAGATCCTGGTTTTGGCAACGCAACACAAATTACAGCCAATGCAAATTCAGGTACCTTAACGCAAACACTTTCGTTAGCTGTACCCAATACATTAAGTGGTTTTAACACACTTTATGTTCGTACAAAAGACGATGCCAATGTGTGGAGTCTTTACAACAGTAATATATTTTATATTGCTGAAGACAATTCTGGCAATGCAGCAACAAACTTAACAGCTGCTGAATACTTTATAAACACAGATCCTGGTTTTGGAAATGCAGATGCAATAGCAATAAATGCAAATACAGGTAGTCTCAATCAAACTTTGTCTTTACCTATAAATGACACTAATTTAGAAGGTTTTAATACCTTATACATTCGTACCCAAGACGATAATGGTATCTGGAGTTTATACGATTCTAAAATATTTTATATCAGTGCAGATCTTTCTGGGGCTGTAGCAACCAATATTGTAGCTGCTGAATATTTTATAAATACCGATCCTGGTTTTGGCAACGCCGATGCTATTGCTGTTAATGCAAATACAGGTAGCATCACACAAACTCTATCATTACCAATAAACAATACGCTCAATGGTTTTAATACCCTATACATTCGTACACAAGACGATTTAGGAGTGTGGAGTTTGTATGATAAAAGCCTATTCTATATTTACGAAGAGCAAATTGTTTCTCCAATCGTAGCTGCCGAATATTTTTATGATACCGATCCTGGTTTTGGAAATGGTACTGCAGGTACAATTGTAGCTACCGGCAATCCTGATGAATATACCATCGATTTATCTACTCTTGATGTCTTGCCTTGTGATTTACACGATTTTTATATCCGATTACAAAATCAAGACGGCTCATGGTCTTTATATGATTATGGTACAGATGTAGATGTGTTTGACAATGCAGACCCTACCATAGTTGTTTTTCCAAACATTACTGTAGAATTAGATGCAAATGGGCAAGCAACTCCTTTTACTATTGCTGATGTTGACAATGGTACTTTTGATGATTGCGAATTGGTTTCAGTAGTCTTAAACCAATCTCAATTCAATTATACTTGTGCAGATTTGGGCGCCAATACAGTAACAGTAACAGCAACAGATGCCGAAGCAAAAGTGAGTACATTAGATGTAACAGTAACCGTAGTTGATATTATAAATCCTGTGGCAATTACACAAGATATAACGGTGCAACTCGATGCAAACGGAACAGTTTCTTTTGTTGCAGATGATGTTGACAACAGCTCTACAGACAATTGTAGTATTACTAATAAATCACTAGATATTACTTCGTTTGATTGTTCAAACCTTGGTGTTAATACTGTAACCTTAACAGTCTTAGATGCCAGCGGAAATCAAAACAGCTCTACGGCAATTATAACTGTAGAAGATTCAATAAATCCAGTTGCCATTTCACAAGACATCACCGTTCAATTAGATGTCAACGGAAATGCAACTATTACAGCAGATGATATAGATAATTTGTCATCAGACAATTGTTCTATTGATAGTAAATCATTAGACATTACTTCTTTTGATTGTTCAGGTTTAGGAGACAATACAGTCATGCTTACAGTTACAGATCCAAGTGGTAATTCAAATACTATTGCTGCTACTGTTACAGTGGTAGATAGTGTTAATCCAACTGTAATCACACAAGACATCACGGTACAATTAAATGCGAATGGAACAGCTTCAATAGTTGTGAATGATATTGAAAACGGCTCTTCAGATAACTGTACAATTTCAAACAGCTCTTTAGATATTACTTCATTTACTTGTACTGATTTAGGAAGTAATACCGTTACACTTTCAGTTACCGATCAAAGTAGTAATATGGGTTCAGCAACTGCAACAGTTACGGTTGAAGATTCAATAAATCCAGTTGCCATTTCTCAAGACATCACAGTGCAATTAGATATCAACGGAAATGCAACTATTACTGCAGATGATATCGATAATAATTCAACAGACAATTGTGTTATCAGCAATAAATCAATTGATATTACTTCGTTTGATTGTTCAAACTTAGGTGCAAATACAGTGATGCTTACGGTTACAGATTCAAGCTCTAATTCTAATACGATTTCGGCTGTGGTCACTTTGATTGATAATATAGACCCTACAGTAATCACGCAAAATATTACGGTGCAATTAGATGCTAATGGAACTGCTTCTATAACAGTCAATGATGTTGAAAATGGTTCTACGGACAACTGTACAGTTTCAAACAGCTCTTTAGATATTACTTCATTTACTTGTACTGATCTAGGAAGTAATACGGTAACACTTTCCGTTACTGATCAAAGCGGAAATACTGGAACACAAACAGCAACAGTTACTGTAGAAGATTCAATAAATCCAGTTGCAATTTCACAAGACATCACGGTTCAATTAGATATCAACGGAAATGCAACTATTACTGCAGATGATATCGATAATAATTCAACAGACAATTGTGTTATCAGCAATAAATCACTTGATATTACTTCGTTTGATTGTTCAAACTTAGGTGCAAATACAGTGATGCTTACGGTTACAGATTCAAGCTCTAATTCTAATACAGTTTCTGCTGCGGTCACTGTGGTAGATAATATAGATCCTACAGCAATTGGGCAAGATATCACAGTTGATTTAGCAGATAACACCGAAGTTATTATTACAGCAAATGATGTAAACAATGGTTCTTTTGACAATTGCGGATTTACATTGAGCATCGATGTTGACACTTTTACAGTAGTAGGAGATTATCCAGTAGTATTGACCATAACTGATATTGCTGGTAACTCCTCTTCTGTTACTGTTACAGTAACCGTTGAAGATACTTTAGGTGTCGATGATTTTGATTTAGAAAACCAAATTAAGATTTATCCTAACCCTACTTTAGGTGTTTTTAATATTGAGATTCAAAGTTTAAAAGAAAATGCAACCCTAGAAATATATGACATCTTAGGGAAACAAATTCAATCAGAAATTCTTAATAAAAATACAACTCAATTAGATATCAGTAATTATGCGAATGGTGTCTATTTTTTAAGATTTATTTCTGATGGGAAAGTTTCTACCAAACGGATTGTCAAAAAATAATATTAGTATCAAAATTTAAAAAACAATTAGTAATAGTAAAAAGTAAGAATCCCCTTAATTGGGGATTTTTACTAAAAAAAACATGTTTTTAACGAATCAAATATATATAATTATGAAAACTATAAGTACCCTTTTAATAATTTTGGTATGTAGCATGTCATTTTATGCACAAACAACCTACGTACCAGACAACAACTTTGAACAAGCCCTTATTGATTTAGGTTATGATACAGTACTTGATGATTTTGTAACAACAGCAAGCATAAATACAATTACAGAGCTAGATGTACAGAGTAAGGGCATCTCAGACCTAACAGGAATTGAAGATTTTTTGAGCTTAATAAAATTGACATGTAATAATAACAATTTAACAAATATTGATGTTAGTAACCTTTTATCATTAGAGGAGTTTACCTGTTATATTAATCAATTAACAAGTATTAATGTTACAAGTAATACTTCATTAAAAAGGCTAGATTGCTGGAGAAACCCAATAAACACATTAGACATTAGTACAAATACTTTATTAACATTTCTTCAGTGTGCAGAAAATAATTTAAGCATTTTAGATATTAGTAATAATAATTTTTTACAAACAATATTATGCGGAACAAACAATTTGAGTAACATAGATGTTAGTTCAAAATTAGACCTTAGAATTTTATTCTGTTTTGATAATAATTTAATAGAGATGGATGTGAGCAACAATACCCTTTTATTGCAATATTATGTTTATAATAATTCCATAACAAACATTGATTTAAGTCAAAACCCTGAATTAACTCGAGTTAGATGCCAAAATAATTTACTAAACACTCTGAACTTAAAAAATGGAAACAACACAAATATAAATCAGTTCTTTGCCTACGGCAACCCAAACCTTTTGTGTGTTGATGTTGATGATGAAATATATGCTACAACAAATTGGACAAGTATTGATATGCAAACAATTTTTAGCGAAGATTGTGCTTTTGCTCTTTCTGCCACTAACGAAACAATACAATCAGAATTTTCAATCTACCCAAACCCAGTAAATGATATCTTAACTATTAATCTCTCTAATTCACTTTCTTCAGAGGCGAGTATCAAAATTTATGACTTATTAGGTAAATTAATTTTAGTTGAAGAAATAAATAATCAGAAAAACCAAATCAATATTTCAAAATTGAAAAACGGAAATTACTTTATAAAAATAGAAACAGAGAATACAACAACAACCAAACAGTTTATTAAACAATAAACTATTAAAGTTGGGAACAAAACCACACTATTTTATTGCTGATTTACACATAAAATTTATAATATAATGACCTTATAATTTTATAAATAAAGTATACCTTTGTGGGTATAGATTTATATTTTATGAGTGCTATCATTAAAAATATTTTTTTAAAGGATGTGGGTCTAAACATCAAAAGACCCGATGACTTGGTTTAAAATTTCTTCGTTTTTTAGAGATTATTTTCTCTTTTATTTTACTACTTATTATTAATGTTTAAATTACGCAATGATGAATTTACCATATGCAGAACCATACAAAATTAAAATGGTTGAATCCATAAAAAAATCAACTGTTGAACAACGAAAAAAATGGATTAAAGAAGCTGACTATAATTTATTTAACCTTTCTTCTGATAAAGTTTTTATTGACTTATTAACTGATTCTGGCACGGGAGCAATGAGTGATAATCAATGGGCTGCAATGATGAGTGGAGATGAAAGTTATGCTGGTTCGGCATCTTTTTTAAAGCTAAAAGAGGTTGTTAAAAAAATAACAGGGTTCTCTTATTTTTTACCCACTCATCAAGGGCGAGCTGCAGAGAATGTTTTGTTTTCTGCAATAGTTAAAGAAGGAGATATTATACCTGGAAATTCACATTTTGATACAACTAAAGGGCATATAGAATTTAGGAAAGCAACTGCTGTAGATTGTACAATTAATGAGGCGTTTGATACTTCTGTTATTCATCCTTTTAAAGGAAACGTTGATTTGGAAAAACTCAAAAAAGTATTAAAAGAAAACCCAAAAGAGAAAATACCATTTATAATTCTGACAATAACATGTAACAGTTCTGGTGGTCAACCGGTTTCTATGCAAAATGTAAAAGAGGTGTCAAAACTTTGCAAATCGTATGATATTCCATTGTATTTTGATTCGGCAAGATTTGCTGAAAATGCCTATTTTATTAAAATTAGAGAAAAGGGCTATAAAGATAAAACGATTAAAGAAATAGCCAAAGAGCTTTTTAGTTATGGTGACGGAATGACTATGAGTGCCAAAAAAGATGGTTTGGTAAATATGGGCGGATTTATAGCTTTGAATGATGAAGAAGTCTATAAAAAAGCTACCGTATTCAATATTATGTTTGAAGGATTTATTACCTATGGAGGTATGAATGGTAGAGACATGGCTGCACTAGCTGTGGGTCTAGATGAAGCTACTGAATTTATCTATTTAGAAAGCAGAATTGGACAAGTCTCTTATTTAGGAGAAAAACTTATAGAACTTGATATACCAGTACAACATCCAATTGGAGGACATGCTATTTTTATTGATGCAAATAAATTTGTTCCAACGATTCCAAGAAATGAATATAGAGCGCAAGCTTTGGCAATTGAACTTTATATTTTAGGTGGAATTAGAGGTGTTGAAATAGGAACCGTTTTGGCAGATAGGGATCCATTTACTCGTAAAAACAGATATCCAGAACTAGAATTGGTCAGATTGGCAATTCCGCGTAGAACCTATTCTCAAAACCATATGGATTATATCGTCGCTGTTTTAAAGAACATACATGATACAAGAGATCAAGCCAAGACAGGTTATAGAATAATTGATGAAGCACCAATTATGAGGCATTTCACTGTAAAATTTGAAAAAATATAATTTAGCTATTTTTGTTGTTGAATTTATAAACTATGCAAAACCCTTTCGACGATACTTATTTTATGAAACGCGCTTTACAAGAAGCACAACAAGCCTATGATTTAGGTGAAGTCCCTATTGGGGCAGTGATTGTTTGTAAAGATCAAATTATTGCTAGAGCTCATAATTTGACCGAGACATTGAATGATGTTACGGCACATGCCGAAATGCAAGCTTTTACTTCAGCTTCTGATTATTTAGGTGGGAAATATTTGAAAGACTGCACCTTATATGTAACTATAGAACCTTGTCAAATGTGTGCAGGTGCGAGCTATTGGGCTCAGATTGGGAAAATTGTTTTTGGCGCAAGAGATGTACAACGTGGCTGTATTACTATGAAAACTACATTGCATCCAAAAACAAAAATGATAGGTGGAGTTTTAGAAGAGGAATGTGGAAAACTGTTGTCTCGTTTTTTTGTAGAAAAACGTAATTTGAATTGATCTTTTAATAAAAAGTCATTGCGAATATTAGTGAAGCAATCATATTAGTAAAATTCAAACAGATTGCTTCGGTCTTTCTTCCCTCGCAATGATGGGTATATTTTTACTTTTGATTTTCTCTCATCTTATCTAAATTCTCTTTGGTAATCATGTAATCTTTTACATCTTTTCCTTTCCAATGATGATAAGAAAACAGCGGAATCACAATTAAAAAAATTCCAACAACACCAAAACCAATAAATTTTTCTGAGAATTCACTTTCAATTAAAAACCCTGTAAAGATGCTTCCGAATGAAAGAATTGTAAATATGATTATAATATATTTCATCTGATATTATTTATTAGTTGCTTGTATTAATTTACGACGGTAGGCTGTTAACAATCTTGATTTTGAAATAAAACCAAAATATTTTCCGTCTTTAATCACAACTAAATTCCAAGCTCCAGAACTTTTAAATTTATTTAAAATTACCTCTGCTGAATCTTTTTCATAATAAATAATATCCGAAGCACTTTGCATCAAACTCCGCACTTTTACAGTTTCATACAAGTTCGTATCAAACATAATTCCTCTAATATCATTCAATGTCAAAATTCCTAAAAACTCCCGCTCTTCATTTACTACTGGAAAGTGATTTCTAGAAGATTTTGCCACTGCATTGTTGACAATTTCACCCAAAGGCATTTCTGGAGTCAACACCACAAAATTGGTTTCAATTACTTTATCAAGGTCTAACATCATCAACACATTTTTATCCCGATCATGGGTTATGAGTTGTCCTTTCTTGGCAAGTTCAGCAGCATAAATATTATGTGGAATATAATGTTTGGTAATCAAAAATGAAATTGAAGCAACAATCATTAAGGGAATAAAAAGTTCATATCCTCCTGTGATTTCAGCAATCAAGAAAATGGCTGTTAAAGGCGCATGTAATACTCCTGCCATCAATCCTGCCATACCTACCATCGCAAAATTTGTTGAAGATAATTGATGATTAAACAAATTACTAGAATTAACAAGCATCGCTACCAAGTATCCCGAAATACTCCCTGTAAATAGTGTTGGTGCAAATACGCCTCCAACACCTCCAGCACCAAATGTAAATGACATGGCTACTACTTTGAATAATACCAAACCAATTAATAAAACAGCAACTACCCAAATTTCGTCAGAAACAGTATGAAAAATATTGTTAGTTAGGACTTCAGAAATATTTCCTTTCAACACATTATTAATAATTACAAACCCTTCACCAAATAATGGAGGTATAAAATAAACGATGATTCCTAACATTACACCACCAATCAACAACCGTTTATAAGGATTGTCAAATCGTTTAAAAAAGACTCGTATTGCAAAATAAATTTTACTGAAATATATAGAAACAGTAGCTGTAATTACTCCAAGTAAAACATAAAATATTACATCATTCAATGCAAATTTATCTTGTACATCAAAGTGTAATAAAACATCATCTCCAAAGAAAAAATAAGATGTTAAAATTGCTGTGATTGATGCCAATAAAAGAGGAATCATCGATGCCAATGTTAACTCTAAACTAAAAATTTCTACTGCAAAAACAATCGCCGCAATAGGTGCTTTAAAAATTGATGACATGGCACCAGCTGCCGCAGCTCCAATTAATAGAGTCCGTGTTGTTTGGTTAAGATGAAACATTCGAGCAAAATTAGACCCCAATGCTGCACCCGTTGCAACGGTAGGTCCCTCTAGACCAACTGAACCTCCAAAACCAACTGTTAACGGAGCCGTTATTAAAGAGGCCCACATTTGATGTCGGGGCATTAATCCTTTTAATTTTGAAATAGAAAATAAGGTAGATGGTATGCCATGACCTACTGGTTTTTTAACTACATACTTTACAACCCATAGAACCAAAATTAATCCAATGATTGGAAATATAAAGTAAAATACATGGTGTATGTTTTTAATAAAACCTATTTCGAGAGCTCCTTGTATAAGGTGTGTAAGGTTTTTTAAAGTGACGGCTCCTAGACCTGCTAACAAACCAATTATTGCTGCGGCAATATTGATAAATTGCTTATTGGAAATATTTTTGTATTTCCATTTTAAAAATTTGCGGAAAAGTTCAGTTGATTTTGGCATTTGCTTTTAACAGGGTAATAAAATTGTTCGTTATTCTTTATTAACAGCAATGCTTTCGATATCTCTATCAAACAAATACAAGCCTCCTTTATCGTTTCCAATAATTTTAAACTTGTCTAAAATAGTTCTTGCCAAGGCTTCTTCTTCTGCTTGTTCAGAAACATACCATTGCATAAAATTATGCACCGTGTAATCTTTAGCTTCCAAACATTGAAAAACAATTTTATTGACATTGTGAGTAACGGTTTCTTCGCTTTCTAAAAAAGTTGAAAAAATATCTTGCAAAGAATCAAATTCACTTTTTGATTTGTCTAGTGCCGGAATTACAGCTTTTTCACCACGTTCGTTGATGAATTTTACCAACTTAATCATGTGCATACGTTCCTCCTCTGATTGTCCAAAGAAAAAATTTGCTACTCCGTTAAATCCGTTTATTTCTGCCCAAGAAGCCATAGACAAATACTGCATAGAGGCATTTGCCTCTAATTTTATTTGCGAGTTTAAAGCTTCGACTATCGTTTTTGATATCATAATAAAAAGTGTTGCGTTTAGTAGGTGCAAAGGTAAAAAAAAACCATTGCCAATAGCCTTGGAAATGGGATTTTAAATATTTGTCTTTAGATACTCCTATTCTACTAAATAAGAATCTAATCTATGAATAAAAGCTGGAGGGTTGCTACTATTAACAAAGGATGTTGAATTGTAAATTAACCCTATCCCGTCCGAATAATTTACATGGTTAATTCCTGGAAAAATTTCGGCGGTTACATTATCCTTCGCATATATCTCCATATCTAAACAATCAAAATCTCCTGCTTCTGTTGTAACGACAACGCTGCTCTCATTTAATCTAGCATAACCTGTTATATTTGGCGTGACTTCTATAATCGCTCTTTCACTATAATCATTAGTTGTATACGCTATTTTTCCAGAATCCGTAATTAAATAACCTAAAGAATCTCTATAAAACCTATAATATTCACCATTTGGTTGAACTAAAGTTGTACCAGGATTATTATTCCCAGAAATTCTTGATCTAAAATTAAAATATGTATTTCCGTTAATTTCAGTTTTAGCGACAATTTTAACTGAATCGATGATACCCATATAATCATAAGTATCATTAAAACTTCTATACTTGTAATATTTATATTCCCAAGTATTACCAACAGTTAAAGCATAAAAATTATCTTCAATAGGATCTTCGGTTGTGCCTTCAATTATTTCATCATTTGTATTACATGAAGATAAAATAATCCCAAAAGTAAATAGCGTAAAAAGTAATCGTTTCATAGTAAGTTATTTGAGTTAGTGATTTTAGAACGGACAAATAACTTTATTATTTTATATATCTCAGAGTATAAAAAATCCTACTCAAAATTTGAACAGGATAAATTTATATACAGACCCTTCGACTGGGCTAAGGGTGATAATTAATTTTATGATTTTAAATTTAGCTTTAAACTCAACTCAGTTAATTGCTCATTATCAATAGGTGCAGGTGCATCAATCATTACATCTCTGCCCGAATTATTTTTTGGGAATGCAATAAAGTCGCGAATGGTTTCTTGTCCGCCTAAAATAGCAACCAATCTGTCCAATCCAAATGCCAAACCTCCGTGTGGTGGCGCACCATATTCAAAGGCGTCCATTAAAAATCCAAACTGAGCTTGTGCTTCTTCATCAGAGAAACCAAGGTGCTTTAACATGGTTGCTTGCATTTGCTTATCGTGAATTCTGATAGAGCCTCCACCGATTTCATTTCCGTTCAACACTAAATCATACGCGTTTGCTTTTACCTCTCCAGGGTTGGTATCTAACAATTCCATTTGCCCTGGTTTTGGTGATGTAAATGGATGGTGCATCGCGTGGTAATGACCTGTTTCTTCATCCAATTCTAATAATGGGAAATCTACTACCCATAATGGTGCAAATACTTTTGGATCTCTCAATCCTAATCGTTCAGCCAATTCCATTCTCAAAGCACTCAATTGTGCTCTCACTTTATTTTTATCTCCTGATAAAATACAGATTAAATCTCCTGCTTTTGCTCCTGTGACCTCAGCCCATTTTGCCAAATCATCTTGATCGTAAAATTTATCTACTGATGATTTAAAACTACCATCATCATTGCAACGAGAATATACCATTCCGAGTGCTCCAACCTGAGGACGTTTTACCCAATCAATAATTTTATCAATCTCTTTTCTACTATATGAATTCCCTTCAGGAACAGCAATTCCAACAACTAATTCTGCATTGTTAAATACGCCAAATTCTTTATGTTGCGCCACTTCATTCAACTCACCAAACTTCATATCAAATCGGATATCTGGTTTGTCATTTCCATACATTCGCATCGCATCATCATATTGCATTCTTGGAAAATCACCAACCTCAACACCGTTGATTTCTTTTAGCAAATGACGGGTCATTCCTTCAAAAACATTCAAGATATCTTCTTGCTCAATAAATGCCATTTCACAGTCAATTTGTGTGAATTCTGGTTGTCTATCGGCACGTAAATCTTCATCTCTAAAACATTTTACAATCTGAAAATACTTATCCATTCCACCCACCATCAACAACTGTTTAAAGGTTTGAGGCGATTGCGGAAGCGCATAAAATTGTCCTTCATTCATACGACTTGGCACCACAAAATCACGAGCTCCCTCGGGAGTAGATTTTATTAAATATGGAGTTTCCACTTCTATAAATCCATCCGAAGATAAATAGTTCCGAACGGCTTGTGTAACCTTAGCTCTAAAAATTAAATTATTTTTTACAGGATTTCTACGGATGTCTAAATAGCGATATTGCATGCGCAATTCTTCACCACCATCTGTGTCATCTTCAATCGTAAAAGGAGGAGTTTTAGAAGCATTTAAAATCGTCAATTCTGAAACTAAAATCTCGATATCACCAGTTTCCATTTTTGGGTTTTTAGACTGACGTTCAATCACAGTTCCTTTTACTTGAACCACAAACTCACGACCTAAAGATTTAGCCGTTTCAAAAACAGCAGCATCGGTACGATCTTCATCCAAAATCAATTGAGTAATTCCGTAACGATCACGCAAATCAACCCAAATCATAAATCCCTTATTTCGCACTTTTTGCACCCATCCAGATAGGGTAACTTCTTCATTTACATTGGCTAAACGCAACGTTCCATTTGTATGACTTCTATACATAATTCTCTTAAAAAATTGACTGCAAATTTAGTGATTAATTGGTATGTCTACTAATCGTATAAAAGATAGTTTCTATATTTGTTTTAAATACATTTGAATTTATGCCAACCCGAAAAACCATACATCAAATCACCACTTATTCACTCTTCTTTTTGTTGATTCTGACCGGAGTTTTATACTTTATTTATTACGATGTTTTGGTGATGTATTTTGAGCAATATGGATATCCAGCCTATTTAATTTATCCGCTAGCAATTGCAAAAATTGTTGGGTCTTTGGTGATATTATTTTCTAAGAATCTGTTTTTTAAAGAACTCGCTTATGCGGGATTTTTCTTCAATTTTGTATTAGCCTTTTTTGCACATGTGATGGTTGGGGAGGTTGATCCATTTCCAACCATTTCGTTGGTGCTTTTGTTAACGTCTTATCTTACGAGAGATAATCCGTCTTTGCGAAAAACAAAGTGACAAAGCAATCTGTTTGTCATTCCCTTAATGAGATTACCACGTCGCTACGCTCCTCGTAATGACAAAATTTATAGTAACTTCGCATTTTAGAAAACACACAAATGTCCAAATTATATTTAGTCCCAACACCCATCGGAAATCTTGACGACATGACTTTTAGAGCTATCAAAGTTTTAAAAGAAGTTGATTTAATTTTAGCTGAAGATACACGAACTTCAGGAAAATTATTAAAACATTTTGAGATTGCTACGCACATGCAATCGCATCACATGCACAACGAACATAAAATGGTGAACAGAATTGTGGACAGAATTAAAAGTGGAGAAACTGTTGCGTTGATTTCTGATGCCGGCACACCCGCAATTTCTGACCCTGGTTTTTTATTGACGCGCGCTTGTATTGAAAATGATATTGAAGTTGAGTGCTTACCTGGTGCAACAGCCTTTGTCCCTGCATTGGTAAATTCTGGACTACCCAATGATAAGTTTATTTTTGAAGGATTTTTGCCTGTAAAAAAAGGGAGACAAACGCGTTTAAAAATCTTAGCCGAAGAAACTAGAACGATGATTTTTTATGAATCGCCACATAAGTTAATAAAAACCTTAGGACATTTTGCAGAATATTTTGGTAATGATAGGCAAGTGTCTGTTTCGCGAGAATTGACAAAATTATTTGAAGAAACCATCCGTGGAACCGCTACTGAAGTGTTGGCGTATTATACAAACAAACCTCCAAAGGGTGAAATTGTGATTGTGGTTGCTGGGAAATCTAAAAGTTTAGATTTACTAAATTAGAGCTAACCTATTTTAAACTTGTTGTCTTTCCCGTGAAAACGGGAATCCATAAAAATTCGTGGAATGTGAAAGGTTCTGTTTAGATTCTTGCCTTCACAGGAATGATATTTCGCTTTGAATTATT
>JASFYP010000020.1:0-20575 GCA_045047075.1 Flavobacteriaceae bacterium | reverse complement strand
GACAGTAGACAGTAGACAGTAGACAGTAGACAGTAGACAGTAGACAGTAGACAAAATAAGGAGTCATTTCGACAATAGGAGAAATCTCATCCTAAAAAGTATAACATGAGCTCAAAAAAACAACAATGACTTTAAAAGATCTCAAACAACATTTTCTAACAAGCCTTAATTCCATCTATCCAAAAGAAGAAATTGAGAGTTTCTATTTTCTATTGATAGAACACCTCTTAAAACTTAAACGAATTGATATCGCTTTGGAACCTCAAAAAAAATTATCAGCAATGGAGGAACGTTTTTTATTATATGGTTTAGAAAAACTACAACAAGAGATTCCAATACAATATATAACTGGCATAACAGAATTTTTTGGATTGCCTTTTAAAGTTGATGAAAGTGTTTTGATTCCAAGATCAGAAACAGAAGAGCTAGTTTCATGGATAATTAATAATTCTCAATTAACCAACAACCAACAACCAACAACCATTAATATATTAGACATAGGAACTGGTAGTGGGTGCATCGCAATTGCATTGGCTAAAAACTTGCCTCATGCAAAAGTATTTGCACTGGATATATCACAAGAAGCCTTGAATATTGCTAAACAAAATGCTACACTAAATAAAATTGACGTGCAGTTTATACAACAAGATATTCTGACTACTAACTTTTTCCCCAACGTCTTTGCGAGTGCAACGAAGCAATCTGCCATTAATAATGAAGTAACTTCGTCGCAAACTCCCGCTAAAGACGAATTAAAATTCGATATCATTGTAAGCAACCCTCCATATGTTAGGATTTTAGAAAAGCAGGAAATAAAAAAGAACGTCTTAGACAACGAACCTCACTTGGCCCTTTTTGTTGATGACAATAACCCCCTACTGTTTTATGATAAAATTGCAGATTTTGCAAAAGAGAATCTAAAACCAAATGGACAACTTTTTTTTGAAATCAATCAATACTTAGGAAAAGAAACGGTGGCGTTGTTAAAAAATAAAGGGTTTAAAAACATTGAATTGCGCAAAGATATTTTTGGAAATGACAGGATGGTAAGAGTTTGAAAAATATTGAAAGCATTGACTTTCTAATATAAAAAACACGAGATTCGTTTATATTTAAATAATAATAACCAACTATAACCCGAAACATTGTGTGTAGTTTGATTTGACTAATTTTGAACATTTAAAACTATCTAGAACCAAATGAATATAATATATGAAAAACATGATTTGTATCCAGAATCTATATTAATTCGAAAGTTTATTGGAAAAGTTAGTTCCACAGACATTATTGACTCTTGGGATTATCTATGCAAAAACAAACTAATTGATAAGAAAATTAAAGGAGTAATAACTGATTTATTGGAATGTGAACTTAACTTGGATATGGAAAGTTTTAAAACAGTATTAGATTATATGGAAAAACAAGATCGTCTTAAAGAAATTAAATGCCCCGTGATTTCAAATGACCCCAAAACAATTATTTTTCCATTTCTTGGGGAAAAACATAAAAGTAAATTGAAAATTAAACCATTCTCAACGATTGAAGCAGCTACTAATTGGATATCAATGAATTTATTATAATAGCTGATAAACCTGAATCTTATACCAATCAAGCAAAACCATCTTTATGATTGAAAGAGGAAATAAAAAATAATAACTGCACTGCATATAATTTACGCTTACAATTAAAACTAGATACGAACGACAAACATTCATCAAGCGATTTACTACAACCGAAAAATATTCGATTTTTCAGCTACACAAATCATATTCAAACACCATAAGCATCACTACAAAAAACAATAGGCTAGCACTATTCAAGCGAAAATCAAATTCTAAATAAAAACACTAACTTCGCTAAACTGTTATAAACCAAACTCCTTATCAAAACAATTATTTATGAAAAAGAACATTAAGGTTGCTGCTGCTCAAATAACTCCTGTATTTCTAGATATCGAAAAAACAATAGACAAAGCCTGTGCTACTATTATTGAGGCTGGTAAAAATGGCGCTGAGTTAGTGGTTTTTCCCGAAGCTTTTATTTCTGGGTATCCAGATTGGGTTTGGTTAATCCCAAATAGTCAAGGTGCAATACTAAATGAATTGTATATCAAACTTGTTGAAAATGCCATTTCTGTTCCTGATCAGTACACCCAAAAACTTTGCAAAGCCGCAAAATCCGCAAACATAAATGTAGCCATTGGCATGCACGAACGGAATTCTGAAACAAGTAATACAAGTCTATACAATTCTATATTATTTATTGATGAAGAAGGAGAGATTATTGGTAAGCATCGCAAACTGATTCCAACGGGTGGCGAACGCCTTGTCTGGGCTCAAGGTGATGGAAGTACACTAAAATCATATGATACCTCAGCAGGAAAAATTGCAGGATTAATTTGTTGGGAAAATTTTATGCCTTTGGCTCGAAATACAATTTACCAAAGTGGTGCTCAAATATTAGTAGCGCCAACTTGGGATAAAAGCCCCAATTGGATTCAGTCTATGCAGCACATTTCTAGAGAAGGCGGATTGTTTATTATCAGCTCGTGTATTGCAATGAAAAAAGATGATATTCCAGATGAATATGAATTTAAAAATTTATATCCAAAAGATAAGGTTTGGATTAATCCTGGCAACAGCTGCATTATCGCTCCAAACGGAAAGATAATTGCAGGCCCTTTAGAAGCCGAGGAAGGAATTTTATATGCTGATATAGATTTAAATCAAATAACTGCCTCAAAGAGAATGTTTGATGTTGTTGGGCATTATGCAAGACCTGATATTTTTAAATCTGGACTAAAGAAATAAAATACCCCTAGAATCCTCTCATTTAAAAAAGTATCTTTGCCCCATGCGAATAGATATTATTACCGTTTCTCCTGATTTAATTAAAAGTCCGTTTGAATATTCTATTATAAAAAGAGCTATTGACAAAGGCTTGGTAGAAGTTCATTTTCACAACTTAAGAGATTTTGCCTTAAACAAATACGGCAAAATTGATGACTATCAATTTGGTGGAGGCGCTGGTATGGTTTTGATGATAGAGCCAATTGATAAATGTATTTCAAAATTACAGAGTCAACGCAAGTATGATGAAATAATTTACATGACTCCCGATGCAAAAACCTTGAATCAGGCAACTGTAAATTCACTTTCGATGGTAGAGAATGTTATCATTCTCACAGGGCATTACAAAGGTGTTGATCAACGAGTACGTGATAAATTCATCACTAAAGAAATTTCTATTGGCGATTATGTGTTGAGTGGTGGCGAACTTGCTGCAGCGGTTTTATGTGATGCGATTATTAGATTAATCCCTGGTGTTTTGGGTGATGAAACCTCAGCCCTAACTGATTCTTTTCAAGACAATTTACTATCACCACCGGTTTATACACGACCTTCGGAATATGGCGGAATGAAAGTTCCAGATATTTTACTTTCTGGGAATTTTCCAAAAATTGATGAATGGCGAACTGCTAAAGCTTTAGAGCATACGCAAAACATTAGACCCGATTTGTTGGATTAGAATTAAAAACACTCCAAAACCTGCTTAAACCTGCTTAAACCTTAAGTGTTTATTGAAAAACTCATTATAACAAAACCTTTCATCTCCTTGTTTTTTTCTCTTAAATTTTGGAGTTTCAATTTATTTACTATATTTGATACCCTCGAAAGAGAAATTGCTAACTAAAAAAGATTCCCCCATATGAGTCAATTCTACCAAAAAATAGATCAGTACAAGGACGCAATGTTAAGTTTAGGCATTGAGTGTGATCAACAATTATTAACTGCAGTTACCAAAGGATTAGGACCTTCAATTTACAAAACAGAAGCTGAAACTGTTTCGGGAAATTGTGCCGAAGAATTACAAACTGTCAAAACCAATTTCTTAAGAAAAAAACTAGGATTATTTGACTCTCAAAGAATTGATGAAGCCATTAATTCTGTAATTTTAAAAATGGGGAAATCTAATGACTGTAAGTATCGCGCTATTTTTTACTACCTCTTGGTAAAAGAATTACGTAAGGAGTATATTTATGAAAAAGCCTCGTGAAGCTAGTCTGCAGTTACAACCCTAAATAGATCTTTTAACGAGTAAAAACCAATTCTGTTTTGGTTGATAGATTACTATCAAAAGCATAGCCTTCGATATTAAACCCTTTTAAATCTTCTACAGTTTCTATATTGTTATCTACAATATAGCGCACCATCATTCCTCTAGCTTTCTTAGCAAAGAAACTAATAATTTTTAAATTTCCGTTTTTGTAATCTTTAAAAACAGGTGTGATAATTGGTGCTTTTAAAAGTTTTGGCTTTACTACTTTAAAATATTCATTGCTTGCCAAGTTGATAAAAATTTCATCATCACTCATTTCTTCGTTCAAAGCATTGGTTACTGTATCTCCCCAAAATTGATAGAGATTATCCTTTCTTCCTACTTTTAACTTTGTACCCATTTCCAATCGATAAGGTTGCATTAAATCTAATGGTTTTAACACGCCATATTGCCCAGAAAGAATGCGTAATTTATCTTGTAATTGCTCCAGCTTTTTACTTGGTAGTGTAACCACATCCAATCCAATATACACATCACCTCTAAAAGCATAGACTGCTTGTTTTGCATTTTCCAAATCAAATGGCAAGCTCCAAGATTGGTTTCGCTCAAAATTCAATTGCCCCAAATTTGGTGAAATACTCATCAATTTAGAAAGCGCCTTTGCTGACTTCTTTTTTAAGACGTTGCTTAACTTCTCTGCCTCTGTTAAAAAGATACCTTCAGTAAATTTTGATGTTGATGCTTTTTCTTCAAAGTCAAATGACTTGGCTGGTGATACTACTATTTTCATATTAATAAACTATATTACAAACTTAGGGTAATTCGATAAATTTTCCATTTATAAATTCAAAATTAAAATCTCCTTTGATTTTAAAATCAGACTGTTCAACTTCATCATCAGTTGGAAACCATTTTTTTAGTGTTGGATTTGCAAGGATAAACAACCCTTCTTCATCTCCAAGAGCGCAGAATCGTTCAAAATCACCACTATATTTTTTGATTGGATTGATTGAATTTAAAACACCAACAGTTTCTTTTATGTTGGTTGATGCCAATGCAATTTCGCTAATATTTAAAAGGGATTTAGGTGAAAAAGAATTATTACTATTTATATTCAAATTCTTTCTTGCTATAAACTCCACAATATTTTTATCTGCATCATAAAAATAAAGTGCTTTGGCATTCCATGATTCAAAATTGATGAGTTCTTCTCCTTTATGTGGCAACAAAGAAACTCGTTCTTTTAACCAAATGCTTGCTTCATTTTCTTTGTTAGAAGGAATGTTAAATGCAAAATGATAAGAAATACTCTTCTTGCTTTTTACAAACGTTAACAAGCTTTTACCTGTTTTAAAAGTACATGAATAGCTATTTTGAAATACGGTTTCAAAATCTAATACTTTTGAATAGAATTCAATTTGTGCATCTAAATTTGAAGTAAATAATGTGAGTTCTTTAATTTTCATGATGATGTAAAATTATAAAACAATTGCATTCCAAATAATGATTTTGCATACTCACTTTTTATAAACCTATTGATAAAGTTGATATTCAATTTAGTTTATTTACACCCAAAAAAACCTTCATAATAAAATGAAGGCTTAAAATATTTTTTAAGGAATCGTACTATTTTGACGAAAAATACTTATTTAACCCTCCAAAATCTCCATAATACTGTTGAAAAACTATTTTACCTTCTTCGTTAAAATCAAAAGACTCATAAAGTCGAATTACTCCTGATTTAACAGCAGTAGAGTCTGTAGCTGGAAGTGTAATTTCCCAAGAACCATAGTAACGAACCGAACCATCAGCCAACTTAGTATCTGCACTTACACCAGGTAAAAGGTTAATTTTAGAAATAATTTTAAAATCAGCACCTGCCCAGGCCTTCTTATCTTCTTCAATAATGTCCGAAAGACTTAACGAATCCTTTTCTACACCATAATGTGTATCGAACATCACAAAATCTTCAGCAAAAATTGCTGCGTGATCTAGGTTTTCATTTTGAAAACCATCTAAATAAGTCATTACAGTTTTTGAATTTTTTTCAAAAGCTTCATTTACTGAATTGTCTACCACAGGTTGACAACTAATTGCCAAAAATGACAAACATAAAATTGCACAAATTAATTTCATAATATAAATTTTTAGTTAGTAATAAGTTTTAAAACTACGGAATTATTAACACATAATCCTAGTTTTCAGTATTTTACTTTTGTTTTTACAATTGGTTTGTTTCTAATGTTAGAAAATATTAACTTCGCTTATCGTAGAATATAACTAATTGAAACTATTCATATCCGACACATTATACAAAATCAACCTATGAAATTAAAAATAATATCTTTTACAATTACACTATTCCTATCAACTCCAATATTCTCTCAAGAATCACAATATGTGAAGGGCTATTATTTAGATACATTGAATAATAAAACGGAAGGTTATATAAAAATCTTAAGTGGGTCTAGAATGAAATTCAAGCATACCATTAAAGGGAAAAAAGTCACACTGAAGTCTGACAACATTAATGGATTTAGTATTAATAACGAAAAATATAGAATAATTAATAATTTTAAGTCTAAACCGATTAATGTCTTAGCATTCACAAAATGTGATAGTGGTTTTGCTAAAGAAATAATATTAGGTGACATAAATTTATTTACCCATATAATAACCACTAATAATGGAATGTATTATGGCCAAAGTGGATATTATTTTATTCAAAAAGGTGAGAAAAATACTCCTATACAAGTTTATTCTGGACGGAATAAATTTAGAAAACAAATGAAACAATTTTTAGCTGATAAGGATGAAATAAATAAAAAAATTAATTTTAAAAAAATCAAATATTCGGATATTGAGTCAATTATAAACATATACAATGAGCTATAAAAATTGTATAACACCATATAACAAACATAGCTGCCCTTTAGGTCAGCAACGTCTGTTATATTAACCGATAAGCGAACTTCCCTAAAACTCCTCCTTAGAATTTACCGTATAGGTTTTCCATTTTTCTAAACACTGAGTAATATCTTCTGGAACTTCAGAAGTAAAACGCATAAACTCGCCTGTAGTTGGATGTGTAAACCCTAAAGATTTTGCATGTAGTGCTTGCCTTGGCAATACTTTAAAACAATTATCTACAAACTGTTTGTATTTAGTAAACGTAGTTCCTTTTAAAATGGCATCACCGCCATAACGCGCATCATTAAATAAAGTGTGACCTATATATTTAAAGTGTGCTCTAATTTGGTGCGTACGTCCTGTCTCTAATTTACATTCCACCAAAGTCACATAACTAAAACGCTCTAAAACTTTAAAATGCGTTACGGCATGCTTTCCAAAATCACCTTCAGGAAACACAGTCATTTGCAAACGATTTTTTAAACTGCGCCCAATATTTCCTTCAATTCTTCCCTCTTCATCATCTATATTACCCCAAGCCAGCGCAAGATATTTTCGTTCAGTAGTACGGTCAAAAAATTGCTTAGACAAATGCGCCATGGCATATTCGGTTTTGGCAACTACTAACAATCCGCTGGTATCTTTGTCAATTCTATGCACCAAACCTGGGCGTTCATTACTATTTGTTGGAAGATTTTCTATATGATGAATCAATCCGTTTACTAAAGTGCCAGAATAATTTCCATGACCTGGATGCACCACCATACCCGCAGGTTTATTCACCACAATAACAGCATCATCTTCATATACAATATCTAGTGGAATATCCTCAGCAACCAATAAATTTTCATGTGGCGGATGTGCTAAAACTACACGTACCACATCATTTGGCTTTACTTTGTAATTGGATTTTACAGGAGTATCATTTACCAAAACATTGCCTGCTTTGGCAGCTTGTTGAATTTTATTTCTAGTAGCATTTTCGATAAAATTCATTAAGAACTTATCAACCCTTAAAGGCTCTTGCCCCTCATGAGCAACATATTTAAAATGCTCATAGAGCTCTTCATTATCTAATTGTTCGTCTTCTTTCATCTTCAAAATTACTTTTTGTCGTAGACACTTTTATCACCACCATCACCCAATTTTAATTCTAATAAAGAATTACGAGGAAGCAAATCTCCCTGCTTAATCGGCTTGCCTTTATGATACAAACCGCGCACCACATCTTTGGCAATATCCTTTACATACTTCGGATTGTCCCCTACTCTAAACCCAACAGCTTTCAAAGTTGCTTCAGCATTTCTTCGGGGTTTTGTAAATACATTCGGAATTTCAATATTTTGATATGTAGGTCTGTTTATTTTTAAATAAATACGCCTTTTTTCTTTTACAAAATCACCCGCTTCAGGATGTTGCTCTATCACAGATAATGGAGGATACTCTGGATTAAAATTTGTTGAATCTATGATTTCTGCTTTTAAATTTAATTCATCTAAAACAGTTGTCACTTCAGATATGGTAAGCTTTGATAAGTCTGGAACTTGAATTTTTTGATCGTGATTTGTAGTAACATCCAACCATTTTGTCAATAAAAAAAGCAACAAAATCACACCAATAATGGCAATAATTAACTGCTTTAAAAAGGTCTTACTCTTCACAAAATTTAATAAACTCATGTCCGCTTTAGTTTCAACAAAGATATAAAACGTAACAAGGAACTTTAAATTATATTTGATTTAATTCTTTTCGTACTTTTGTTTTGAATCAATTTGATAAAATGAAACGAGCGTGCTAAAAAATTTATCCCCCAAGGGAATGATTAATAGCGAACAGCATGTGACCGTTAAAAGCAATTAATAGAAGCGCATGAAAAAAAATATTGCCGTAGTGATGGGCGGATACTCATCAGAATATAAAATTTCCCTTAAAAGCGGAGCGGTAGTTTGCGATAATTTAGACAGCGAATTGTACTCTATTTATGCTGTTCACATTTTTAAAAATAAATGGGTATTGGTTGAAAACGGAAATGAATATCCTATTGACAAACATGATTTTTCGGCTACTGTTGACAATCAAAAAATCACTTTTGATTGCGTTTTTAATGCGATACACGGTGCACCAGGTGAAGATGGTCAATTACTGTCCTATTTTGAATTATTAGGAATAAAACATACTTCTGCACCATCGTATCAAATGGCAATTACATTTAATAAACGTGATTGTTTGAGTATTGTAAAGCCTTACGGAATTAAAACGGCAGCATCCTATTATCTTAATTTGGGTGATGAAATTGATGTTGATAGCATCATCAAAAAAGTGGGACTACCATGTTTTGTAAAAGCAAATAAAGCAGGGAGCAGTTTTGGAATTTCAAAAGTTCATAAAAAAGAATTATTGAAAGAAGCTATTGAAAACTCGTTTAAAGAAGATGATGAAATAATTATTGAATCGTTTTTAGACGGAAAAGAAGTTTCTGTTGGAGTTATAAATTATAAAGGGGAAACCACTGTTTTACCAATTACTGAAATTATTTCAGAAAATGATTTCTTTGATTATGAAGCAAAATATCAAGGGAAATCTCAAGAAATAACTCCAGCAAGAATAACTGAAGCAGAGGAAAAAAATGTGAGAGAAGTCGCTAAAAAGACCTATGAGGTTTTGCGAATGAGCGGGTTTTCTAGAAGTGAATATATCCTTATAAATGGAGAACCTCATATGATTGAAATGAATACTGTACCCGGAATGACCACAGAAAGCATTTTACCACAACAAGCACAAGAAGCAGGTATCAGCTTAAAAGAGTTGTTTGGCAATGCGGTAGAAATGGCATTCTGAATTACGATTGACGATTGACGAATTTTAGAATTAAGAATGAATGTCTCCTCGAGCGCTGTCGAGAAGTAAATAATGAAGGTCTCGACTGCGCTTGACCAGACAAAATATTGAACAAAAAACCAACACCATGAAAAGAGCAGTTTTTCCAGGATCATTCGACCCAATTACACTTGGGCATGTAGATATAATTAAAAGAGCAATTCCGTTATTTGATGAAATAATCATTGCAATTGGTATCAATGCTGATAAAAAATATATGTATAGCCCTGAGCAGCGACAAGCATTTATTGAAGAAGTTTTTAGCGATGAAGCAAAAATTAAAACTGAAACTTATAAAGGCCTTACCGTTGATTATTGTAAAAAGATTGATGCCACTTTTATTTTACGTGGGTTGAGAAATCCAGCTGATTTTGAATTTGAAAAAGCCATCGCGCAAACCAACAGAAAATTATCTGGTATCGAAACTGTCTTTCTATTAACAAGTGCCGAAACTTCATTTATCAGCTCTAGTATTGTTCGTGATATTCTAAGAAATAATGGTGATGTAAGTGTGTTGGTTCCAAATGCTGTTATCAAATAATTCAATGAAAAAACATGTAATCGTTTTTATTAATCTCTTTCTTTGCATAACAATTTTAGCTCAAGAAGATGTAATAAATTTTGAAACCATTTTTGAACAAACGAAAGGTGATAGTACTGCTACTTATAAGCAAACTATTGAGTTTTATAAAAAATTAGCGAAAAACTATCCTGAAATTAAAATTCAAAAAGTTGGAATGACCGATGCAGGCATCCCTCTACATCTAGTACTATTTGATGCTGATAAAAATTTCAATCCGCTAAAAACCAGAAAAAATACCATCCTAATCAATAACGGAATTCACCCCAGTGAACCCGATGGAGTTGATGCAAGTATGTTATTCTTACGAGATTTAGTGGAAAGTGAAAAACTCAAAAAAGAATACGAACAAATTATTATTGCCATCATCCCGATGTATAATATTGGTGGCAGTTTAAAAAGAAATTCTACATCGAGAGTTAATCAAAATGGACCATTAGAATATGGATTTAGAGGCAACACCCATAATTTTGATTTGAATCGTGATTTCATCAAAAGTGACACAAAAAATACGGAGGCTTTTACTAAAATTTATCATATGGTAAATCCTGATATTTTTATTGACAATCATGTAAGTAATGGTGCCGATTATCAATATACCTTAACACATTTATTTACCCAACACAATAAAATGGGTGGCAGTTTGGGTGAATTTATAGAGGAAAGTATGATTCAGAATATAGCTCGAAATTTAAAAAATAAAGACTTGATTATTACTCCATATGTAAATGTTTATAATCAAGTTCCAGAAAAAGGATTTACTCAATTTTTTGATTCACCTAGATATTCTACAGGATATACAAGCTTATTTAATTCGCTCGGATTTATGGTAGAAACCCACATGCTTAAATCGTATAAAGACAGGGTTGAACAAAATTATGAGTTGTTATTTTCCACTTTAGATTTCTTAAAATTATATGGATTTGAGGTTAAAAAACTTCGCCAAAAAGCAATTGAAGAAACACTTAAAAAGGAAATCTATCCAATTCGATGGGAAATTGATAGCACCCAATTTTCAACATTGAATTTTCATGGTTATGAGGGTGAGTTCATTAAAAGTGAAGTAACAGGATTAAAGCGTTTAAAGTATAACCGGTCAAGACCATTTACCAAAAGTGTTTCATATTACAACCACTATAAACCTACCAAAGAGGTAATCATCCCCAGTTTTTATGTGGTTCCAAAACGCTTAGAGAAAGTAGTGCAATTATTACGTCAAAATAGGATTCAGTTATTGCCTTTAAAAGGGGATACTGAAATGCAAGTTGAGACATATACTATTGATAGCTATGAAACGGTAAAATCGCCTTTTGAAAATCATTATTTACATTACAGTACCCAAGTGACTTCTGCTATCATCATGCAACAATTTAAGAAAGGTGATTTTTTAGTCCCAACCAATCAGCCTGGGTTAAAATACCTGCTAGAAACCTTGGAGCCTGAAGCGGTAGATTCCTTTTTTAACTGGAATTTCTTTGATATAATTCTACAACGAAAAGAAGGTTTTTCACTTTATGTTTTTGAAGATATTGCCAAAGAAATTTTAGATAATAACCCCGTCTTAAAAACGGAGTTTGACTTAAAAAAAGAATACGATTCTGATTTTGCTAACAATTCAAATGCTCAATTAGATTTTATTTATCAGCATTCAAAATATGCAGAAAAAAGCTATATGAGTTATCCTATTTATCGAATTTTAAAATAGTATGCAAAACTGGATTTCAAAATTGAAGGAGTTTGAATCGGCAAATACACCAATTGCCTTAATTACAGTTACAAAATGTTTGGGTTCGACTCCGTGCAAAATTGGAGCTCGAATGCTAGTTACTTTTGATAAAAAAATCTACGGAACTATTGGTGGTGGCAAACTCGAATTCAAGGCAATTGACGAAGCAATTATTGCAATCAATCAAAATGAAATTATTGAATATTCCTTTACACTTGGACCTGAAACTGCTCAATGTTGTGGCGGAAAAGTAGAACTAATTATTGAACCTATGAATCAATCTCCAGAATTATATTTGTTTGGCGCAGGCCATATTGGTGTTGAAGTGTGCAACATTTTAAAAGACACTCCTTTCAAAATTACATTATTAGATGTGAGAAAAAATTGGAGTAATACGCTGACGTTAAATGATAACATTTCTTTTTCTGATGTTGATTTTGATTTGTACAAATCTACTATCAATTGGGGAGCGAATTGCTATATTGTAATTATGACCCACGATCATAAATTAGATTTTGAAATTACCGCTTTGGCCTTAGCATCCGAAACTAACTATATTGGACTTATTGGTAGTAAAACTAAAAAAGTTCGTTTTAATAACCTCTTAAAAAAAGAATTGAATATTGAAGATGGCATCTCAAAAGTTCATTGCCCTGTTGGGTTAGTTATTGGTGGTGTAACACCCAATGAAATTGCAATTTCTGTAGCTGCAGAGTTATTAAAGGTGTATTATAAGAAATAGTATTTTTAACTTTTCATTATTAATTCCCTAACATATCATATTCATCTAATCCCTTCGTAAATTTCTCAGGATTTTCGGCTAAATGATAACGAGGATCGTCAATAGCTTCTATAATAATCTCATGAAACTTTGAATCGGCTTTGAATAACAATACTTTGCAGTCTTGACTTAAATGTTTTAAGTGAACCGTTTTACCTTCGGCTTCGTATTTTCTAACCAAATTTAAGATTGCTTCAAATGCCGAGTGATCACTAACACGAGATTCTACAAAATCAATTTCTACACTCTGAGGATCTCCTTTAATATCAAACTTTTCATTAAACGCAGTAATAGATCCAAAGAATAATGGTCCCCAAATTTCATATACTTTGGTTCCATCTTCTTTCAATCTTTTTCTAGCACGAATGCGTTTTGCATTTTCCCATGAGAAAACTAACGCACTTACAATCACCCCAGAAATAACAGCAATAGCTAAATCAAAAATGACTGTTAAAGACGATACTAAAATCAACACAAACAAATCTGTTTTCGGAATTTTATTGAGAATTCTAAAACTTGACCATGCAAATGTACCTACAACGACCATAAACATTACTCCCACCAATGCTGCAATAGGAACTCGCTCTATCATCCCTGAAGCAAATAAAATAAATCCAAGTAAAGTTAGAGCCGCGACAATACCAGAAAGTCGTGTTCTACCACCTCCTTTTATATTGATAATTGATTGTCCAATCATAGCACAACCACCCATACCTCCAAATAAACCAGTAACAATATTAGCACCTCCTTGTGCCATACATTCGCGGTTTCCGTTACCACGGGTATCCGTTAATTCGTCAATTAAATTTAAGGTCATCAAAGATTCAATCAAACCAATAGCGGCTAAAATCAACGCATAGGGACCAATAAACCAAAGTGTTTCTAATGTCATCGGAATCTTAGAGAATGTCTCTAAATGCGGAACAGGAAAACCACCTTTAAGTCCTTCTCCGCCACCATCTTTAATAAATGAACCTACTGAAGCGACATCTAAATGTCCAAATATTACGATTCCTGAAACAACTAATATTGCAATTAATGCTTCGGGTAATTTTGACAATTTTTTAATTTTTGGCAATCCCCACATGATTAACATGGTGAGTGCCACCAAACCTAACATCATCCAATAACTAGCATCGCGCTCTTCTGGAAACATTCCTAATTGCGAAGTGAAAATTACGATTGCTAAACCGTTAACAAACCCCATCATTACAGGGTGAGGAATCAACCTCACAAACTTTCCTAGCTTTAAAACTCCGGCGAGCATTTGTATGAACCCCATCAAAATTACCGTAGCAAATAAATAATATAAACCAAGGTTCTCTCCTTCTGCTCCCATCGCATTCCCCTCAGAAACTAAAGAAACCATCACTACGGCTAGTGCTCCTGTAGCTCCAGAAATCATACCTGGTCTTCCTCCAAAAATCGAAGTAATAATACCTACCATAAAAGCAGCATACAAACCAACTAAAGGATCGACACCTGCAACAAAAGCAAAAGCAACAGCCTCTGGAACCAATGCCAGAGCAACTGTGATTCCTGAAAAAATATCGTTTCTTGCATTTGGCAATCTCTTTCTGATAAATTTTTCCATGATTAGGTTTTTAAATTTTCAAGCGGCAAAAATACAGTTTTTGATTTAAAGCTGCATTGTCTTTAATGGGAAAGACATAATCGATTTAATTTGATGAAAATAACAGCCTTATATTTCCATAAGAGTTTTCAAGAGCGTTTATTGTTTCTTGCTTATTCTTAAAAATAACTTCGGTAATTCCTTCTTCTAATTGCGGAGTTAAATCACCTACAAAATCAGTTTTCATGGCATACCAATATGTAATCTTTAAAACTTCGTTATCATTTCTTTGAAATATATGATATGTTTTTTGGAGTTTCTTTTCAATTTTCAATCCAGATATACCACACTCTTCTTCTACTTCTCTTATAGCTGCTTCTTTTTTCTTTTCTCCTTTTTCAATTTTTCCTTTGGGTAAATCCCATGTGTTAAATCGATAAATGAATAGAATTTCTCCCTTTTTATTTTTTACCAATCCACCTGCTGCCTTTTCAATTTTAAAAAACCATTTGAATTCTTTCCACAAAGTTTCTAAATCAATATGGAATAAAAATAACTCAGAAATTTTTTTTGATTTTGCTGTTTGCAAAACGGTTTCAATCGTAATATCATCCTTATAATAAAAACTGTCTTTTGTTAAATTCTTGAGATTATCTGTCAAATAAATGGGAATGTCATCGACAAAAATTGTATACATTTGCAACATGATTTTAAACAAAGATACTGCAAAAAAAACTGCTGAATTATTGCTTCAAATAAAAGCAATTAAACTGCAACCAAACGATCCTTTTACTTGGGCATCGGGATGGAAATCTCCTATCTATTGCGACAACAGAACAACTTTGTCATTTCCTAAAATCAGAACTTATTTAAGGCAAGAGCTCGTCAAAATAGTGATATGCAAGTATGGGAAACCCGATGTGATTGCTGGAGTTGCAACTGGAGCAATTGCAATCGGAGCTTTGGTAGCTGAAGAATTAGGAGTTCCTTTTATTTATGTACGTCCTGAAGTAAAAAAACACGGGAGACAAAATCAAGTAGAAGGGTATTTAGAAAGCGGTTCTAATGTAGTGGTAATTGAAGATTTAATCAGTACCGGTAAAAGTAGTTTGAATGCGATCAAAGCCTTAAAAAAAGAAAATGTAACTGTAAAAGGAATGGTGGCAATTTTTACTTATGACTTTGCAATTGCAGATAAAAACTTTAAAACGGAAAACATTGAATTAACGACTTTGAGTGATTATAATGCTTTGTTAGAACAAGCAAATGACACTAATTATATTTCAGAAAAAGATCTAAATACTTTACAAAACTGGAGAGAAAATCCGAGTGAGTGGATACAATAGATAGTTATGAATTCGACATTAAACAATTTTACAAATGAATTTAGAAACACAAAAAATTACAGTACAAAAATCGGCTAAAGAAATATTTGAATTTTTAATCGACTTAAACAACTTTGAAGGTTTAATGCCAGAGAGTAAAGAAAAGTTTGAAGTTGATGGAGATTCTTTTCTTTTTGGATTAAAAGGGATGCCAGAAATCAGATTAGTATTGCAAGAACAAATTGAATATAGCAAAATAGTTTTAGCTGCTGCAAGTAGTAAATTAGCATTTACATTGACATTAGATATTAATGAATTAGATGACACTTCATCAGAAAATCAATTGTTTTTTAAAGGTGATTTTAACCCAATGATGGCAATGATGATTAAAAAACCTCTTCAAAGTTTTATTAACACACTTTCTGAAAATATGTCGAAGTTGTAAAAAACACTTCGGTTATTTACAAAATAAAAAAGTCAGTTTGTAGAGAGAATAAAATCTTTACAAGCTGACTTTTTTTATACAATTTTAAATTTAAGATTTTGGCTTACTCTTAAACAGATTCGGTTTAAAAGTAATCATAGCCCAAGCCCAATTATTTGTTTCATTTATATCTCCTCCTTTAATAACCTGCATACTATCGCTACCAAACATTTGAGAATACCCAACGTTTAATGATACATTTTTATACACTTTGTATCCAAGAACTAAATCAATCTCAGTACCTAAATAAGCATCAGCTTTTGTCGTATCTGGATTTAAAATAGTTCCATCCGCAGAGAAAAAATGGGGTGCTAACAATATTGAGAATTTATCTTTTGAATAAGAAATTGGCACATTGAAATCAATCAAACCAACACTATTCATATGGCTACCAACATAAAAATAATCCATAAATCCATTAAATTTATGATTGGTTCCGTAAAATGGTTTAAAAGCTTTATCAGTTGTACTCGTTGCATCTTGATCATTTCCAGATAACAATTCAAAACCTGCACCAACCTTAAACTGATCTGTTATCCTAAATTTTGCATTTGCTGAAAAGTAATAAGAAGATAAATCTGTTTTCCCTTCAGGAAGCCCTGACGGAGTTCTACCTCCTTGAAAATATGTAGCAGCATCTGCTGTAAATCTATTTTTCTTAAAAGTTGCTCGTGCACCAATGGTTTGGCTATACGCAACTTTTTGCTCACCAACGCTGTTATCAAAAGGCATCCCATTATTTAAAAACAGAGCACTAAACCCAACTGCTTCGCTAAATTTAGTGTTGTACCAAGCATACTGCATTGCTTTGTATTGATTTACGTTATAATCTACTGCAACCAAGGTTTCACTATTTGCATTTAAAGCAAAACCAAGATGTAATTTTCCATTTTCACCCGTTTTAAATTTCACCAATAATGCATCATGGCTTCTCGCTTGTTGTGCCCAACCAACTGCGCCAAACATCCTTTGATCATCATAAGATATTTCTTGACGACCCAATTTTACAGCAATTTTTGGAGTGATAAAATACTCTGCCCAAGCTTCATGAAATGTAATTCCATTTTTCGAATCTGTAGCCAAAGTAGCTACATCTCCCCAAACATTTACATTTTGGATAGCCATGTATAGGGTATACTTTTCATCTTTAAAACTAATATTTAAACGAGTTCTTTGCGAAACAAAATTTGCAGCATCATCAGCTGAAGAAATTGGTAACTTATACCCATGACGATATTCATACCTCGGTCTTAATTCTGCTGAAACATTAAACTCTTGTGCAGAAACTGCAATTGTAACAAATACTAAAAGTGTGGTTAGATATTTTTTCATAAGTTAGTTTATTGAAATTCTTTTTCTAGCGCTATGGCTTTTGGAAACAAAATATTATTCTCTAAATGTATATGTTGATGCAAGTCTTGTTCAAACTCTTCTAGCTTTGCAAAAAAGGCTTTAAAGGTATTACAAGCATCATCTGGTGTTGTGTATTGATTGCTCAATCTCGCTATTGTTTTAAATATTTCACCTGCAGATTCATGCTCATTCTCCATCATTTTGATTGGATTATTTACCGTAACAAATTGTGGAAACTTTGGTTCTACTCCTTCTCTTTTCGCTTTTACTAATTGTTTTACGTATGGAAATAAAATCAATTCTTCTTTTTTCATATGCGTAGTTAACTCATCAGCAACCTCTTTAAACAATTCATTTATAGTGATTAACTCTTCATGATGATCTCCATGTACAATAGCAACTTTTTCAGCATATTGTAATAAAAGTGTAACATTTTCATCCACATAAACATGATGAATATTTAAAATATGATCTATCAAAAAGTCTAATTCCCAAGCAGAATAATTAAATGCTTTTGACACGTTATCTACTATCTTTAACTCATTCTCTAAAATGGTATAATCAATACCACTTTTTTCGCAAGCCTTATCTAAAGAGATTCCCCCTCCGCAGCAAAAGTCAATTCCATGTTTTTTAAATACATGTGCAGCTTTAATATTTTCTGTAACTACTGATGCAACAGTTTTTTCTTTTGAAATATTCATTTTTAATTTTTTATCGATTAATTAGGATGCAAAATTAGTTTTAAGAAGATGTAAAAAAAATGATATAAATCAGTTTCTGAAAATAAAAGACTAATTTGTCTTTTTATTGTAAATCTAGAATGGTTTTGATTGTTTCTTTATTATCAACTCCCAATCCTTCTTGTTGATGTACTAACTCTCCATCCGAATTAAACACACTAATAATATTAGAATGCGAAAAATCAATTGGCGATATTTGCTTGTATTTTACAGCCAATACATTGGCGAATTCTCTAACCGAACTCACCGTTCCTTGCAAGAAAGTCCACTGTTCATCATCCATAAAATTTTCGATTGCAAATTCTTTTAATCGTTTTGGCGTATCCGTTTCAGGATCAATACTCACCAGTACAAAATTGATATTTTTGATATACTCATCAGGAATCTGAGCCTCAATATTTCGCATATCAGCAACCAATCTTGGGCAAGCAGCTTTACAAGTTGTGTATATCATAACCATCACCAAAGTCTTTCCTTTTAAATCTTTTAACTCAATCGATTTTCCTTCTTCTGTATTCCATTTGGATGTAAGGTTGAATATAGATGTTTCTGAAATTTCATCTGAATTATGTTTGTGACTAGTTTCAGATTCAACCAATTTTAAATCCATATTACAAACAGGACAACTCCCTTCTTGATGATATGTTTTCTCACCTTCGCATTGCATTGGGCATTGAAAAATCGTTACTTCCTTATCTTGTTTCTTATCCGACTTAGCACAACTAAAACTCACGATTGAAATTAAGATGAGTACTATTATATTTTTAATTTTCATTTTATTTCTCTTTATCTTTTACACATCTAAACCCAAGGTTTTTCATGGTATAATTTGCTTTTACACTTCCGCGAATTGCATAGCGCATAAAGGCTGCATAATTCATTAAATCTGTTGCTCCAATGGCTGCACTACCACAAAACAAATTACTATCATTATCTAAATCTTTACGAGATTCGCCAGAAACTAAGACCGAATTAAAATCTAAGGCCCACTCCCAAACCAATCCATGTAAATCATAAACTCCCCAGTAATTTTTAAAGGTCGATCCTATTTCATTATTAAAGGTTTTTGGTTTTTCGTACCAACTTAAAATGTATTCGTTATAGTCTTTTAGTTCACGTGCATCAGGCAACTCTTTATTTGCCATTGCCACATATTCCCACTCATCAATTGTAGGTAAACGCTTGTCTTGACATTCGCAATATGCTTTTGCAGCAAACCATGAAATATTTGTGATTGCAGCTTTTGGAGATTGATTTCCTCCTAAAGTAATATCATCAGTCCAACCTCTTAAATAGTTACCATCAGCAAATAATTTGATGACATTTGACTTTTGCCACTTCGGATTCTTTTTAACAAAATCAACATATTCTTGATTTGTGACAGGATAAACATCCATAGAAAAATCATTAATAGTTACTTGTAAAGAATCGCGACCATATAACGGAGTATATGTTCCTCCACTAATAGATACCATTTTTGACTGACAATTTGCATTTATTACAAAACTCAGCATCACGCAAATTGTCAATCTTAAAATAGTCTTCATATAATTCTAATTAATGAGAATTTTTAACTTCACTCACCATATTTGCAGTAACGTTGGTTTTGTTGTTACCCCAAGAGTTGTACACATAAGTTAATACATCCGCAACCTCATCATCAGTTAAGGTTTGCTTAGTCATTACACTATTATACTTCTTTCCGTTTACAGTAACCTCACCAGTTTTACCATGCAATACAATACCAATAGCACGTTTTACATCAGCATTTAAATAATCAGATTTTGCCAATGGTGGGAATGCATTTGCGATACCCTCTCCATTTGCTTGATGACAAGCGAAACATGTTTTGGTGTACAAATTTTTTCCTGATGCGATTTTTTCTGATAGTGATTTTGCAGTTTTTACAACTGGTTTTTTAGAATCATCTGTAGGCATTGTTTGAATTGTTCCACCCTCTGGATTGTAAATCCCTTCTTGTTTTACACCAGAATAAAGTTGTTTATCTTCTTCACCTTTTACTTTCAACATTCCTAATGCACCTTTATTAAAGGCTCTAAAGATTGAGTGATCAACAATTATAAACGTTCCAGGTACATCAACTTTAAATTCTACCATTGCTGCACCACCAGCAGGAATTAAAGTTGTTTGTACATTTTCATTT
>JASFYP010000019.1:0-41401 GCA_045047075.1 Flavobacteriaceae bacterium | reverse complement strand
TAAGTAAGTAAGTAAGTAAGTAAGTAAGTAAGTAAGTAAGTAAGTAAGTAAGTAAGTAAGTAAGTAAGTAAGTAAGTAAGTAAGTAAGTAAGTAAGTAAAATTAGGCAAGTGTTAGGAGTGTTCTTCGATTAAGAGTAAACGATAAGCAATCCGAAAATTAATTTGAATTTCCTTTTTTAAAGATAGATTTAAATCTTCTAGCACTTCCTTTTTTAAACAAAAAATTAAAAGAACCTAACCTAAAAGATGACTAACCCCAATGAATAAATTCGGTTGAAGTTAATAATAAAACTAACCTCACAATTAACCCCTACTAATTATTAAAAGCAGCCGTTTTTATTTTTTTACCCTACTAATTATGAAAGCACAAAATAGAATATCATCACTACTGATCATCTTAGTAATTTTAGTTACTTCATGTACGCAAGTAGATGATGGAATATATTTAAATGAAAGAATTGAGCCATCAATATCTTATACAGAAATGGAATATGAGATACTTGAACTTGTAAATAATCATAGAGAGAGTATAGGTTTAAGTAAGTTAAATATTTTAAATACAATTTCATCAGAGGCAATTCCCCACACTGATTATATGCTTTCACAAGGAGAGGCAAGTCATGATAATTTTGAAGATAGATTTTTGAATTTAAGAATGAATGCTGATGCTGTGAAAGTGTCTGAGAACGTCGCTTACGGCTATTCAACAGCCCAGGCAGTTGTAAATGCGTGGTTGAGAAGCCCTCATCATAAAGATATTATTGAGGATGAAGAGTTTACTGACTTTGGAATATCAATAAAAGCAAATACTGAAGGTAAAAATTATTTCACCCATATTTTTATAAAGCGTTAGAAGAAAATGAATCGTGTCCCCACATGGTAGTTATGCAATCAATATGTTTGCATATGAAATTAGCAGCCGCAAAGCTTAAATAAAACCAAAAGAGCTGTCCCCCACACAGATGTTTTTTGTTTGAGTGATTAAAACGGCTGCTTTTTTAATAAATTAGTTGAGAAAAAAAATAGCAGTCGCAATGCTTAAATAGGTTTTTAATGTCGTCCCCACAACGGTAGTATCTATTTAAGTTAATATTACGACTGCATTTTGTATATATTTTTAATACAGATTATAATAATATTTGCCAAATTAGCAATAAATTTTAAGGGTATTATTAAGGTGGGGTGGGGTGAATTATATGACAGCAATATTAAAGAAATTAGTTCAATAAAGCAACCTTAAGTATTAAAAATATATTTTATATCCGATTTTATTTTTAGAATCTTACCAAATAAATAAAACAAAACGATGTTTTTAGTGCTATCTACTTTGACTTGAGGTTGTATTTAAGTACCAATAACACCTTTTTATTTTACATTAGCATAATTAATTGCACAAAGCTAATTATCAAATAATTATGCTTTACAATTACAATATTTTTCGTATATTTGTCATGCACATAATTCCATGTGCGTTTTCCCCACAATTTTATTTAATCATTCTAGCGGACAGTGTTTGCTAATTAAAGTATTAAATTATGGGAGCTAAAAGAAGTTTAATTTTAGGATTTTTATTTGTAACAATTTTTATTTGTTTAGGTCTTTTCGCTTAGTAGCGTAAAGAGTATTGTTATTTTGTCAGCATTTCACATAAAGTGAAATGTTTTTGTGCGTCATAAAGTTTGAGTTGTTTTGTTGGCTAGAATGGTAGCTTTTTATCAACGAACATATTAGATCCAAATCGTGTATTTGCTTTTGATCCACTGAATTCTCTACTTAAAATATTTTCATTGCTAGAAGGCACAATCCTATTACCTGTAGTAATAAATGAGATAGCTCTTTCAAGTAATGGCTCATCTACCTCGCCAATAAGCCCTAAATTTCCAAAATCTTCAGGGAATAAAATCCTGGGGACAAATCCTTCAGGAGAGTTTTCTCCAACCATATTTTGAATTTCTAAAACAATTGGCTGCATCGCCCAAGTATGACTCGGATTAACGCCTTCACGTCCATAATTATTAGAATCATATAATGTAATAGAGCCTACTGTTTTGCCTTCTGTTTTTGTTCCAATGGTTGTAACATCTATATAAGGGTTTAATCCATTAATAACTAATTCGCTCGCTGATGCAGAGCTACCCGTAGTTAAAATAACAATATTGTTTAAATTTAGACTGTTAATTCCAGGACCACCAATAATTTGATTTGTAAAATTATTAATAACAGAATTTGGATTATTTGATAAAAAATAATCTTGCCATTTATCATTCCATTGCTCTTTAGAAAATAGCTCACCAGTGAACTGACCTGTAATCATACTTGATAAATAGGTGGCTGTTCTAACCGATCCGCCTGAGTTATATCTAAGATCTAACACTAAATCGGTTACACCATCGTTTTTAAACGTTGCAAAGACATCATTAAGCCGACTGTCGTAAAGAGGTGTAAATGCATTATACATCAAATACCCGATTTTTTTATCTGAAACATCAAATACTTCTATACTAAATATTGGGTTTTCTTGTAATGCGCTTTTTGTAAGGCTGATGGCCACACCATTATCTACGGGATTACCACTATTGTAATCTGCAAAATTGAGTGTGTATGATTCGGTTGAAAATAATAATTCCCTAAAATTATTAACCGTAAGGGGGATTCCATTGACTGCATTAAAAATATCTCCCCGTATAATGTTTTTTGATGACGCATCTGAATTTGGGATGATATACCTTACATACCCAAAAACATCAATTTCACTTCCAGTTTCAAACACCAAGCCGAATTCAACACCGTTAGAACCTATGATTCCGCTCTGTAATAAATCTTCTAAGGCTAAATAATCATCAACAATCCAAGAGTATTTATCTGTATTTGGGTAATTATTTAATAAACTATAAAATAACTCTTCGGGATTAGAATAATCTCTTAAAAAACTATTCAACTCCTCTTGTGAAGAAAATCGCTGGTCAGATAAATCTGTCAAATCTTGTTGCCAAAAATAAAAGGCATTCAATCCTTTCCAAATAAAATTTTGAACTTCAATATCATCAGGGATATTATCGGTATCATTATTTTTACACCCATACCCAATAAAAAGGAATAGTGCTAAGACCAGAAATAACTTAATTGGTTTCATCATCTTTAAATAGATTTAGTATTTTGCAGCTGCAAGTTATTATTATGTTAAAAGTATATGTTACAAAAACGAAACTTGTTCGTCATAATTGTAAGGAAGCATAAAAACAACTAACAATTTAATAAACAAATGAAGCAATCGGAATTTTTAAATCTTGTAATGCCCTTTAAGGATAAGGTTTTTAGATTGTCAAAGCGTCTGCTCGTTTCAAATGAAGAAGCTGAGGATGCTACACAAGAGTTGTTTATGAAGTTGTGGAAAAATAAAGAAAAAATAAGTTCTTATAAAAACGTAGAGGCTTTTGCCATGACAATGACAAAAAACTATTGCTTTGATAGATTGAAATCTAAACAAGCAAGCAACTTGTCTTTAGTGCATAGCAATTATAAAGAAAAAGGTACTTCATTAGATAAAAAAACAGATTTGAATGATAGCGTGTCAATTGTACATCAATTGATTGCTAAGTTGCCAGAACAGCAACGAATGATTATTCAACTTAGAGATATAGAACAATACGAATACGAAGAAATAAGTAAAATGCTAGAGATTAAGCCAACTGCGGTTAGGGTGGCTTTATCAAGAGCAAGAAAAACAATAAGAGAACAATTGATAAAACAACACAATTATGGAATTAAGCAAAATTGAACAATTGTTAGAGAAGTATCTAAATGCAGAAACTACTTTACAAGAAGAGGCTACTTTAAATGACTATTTTACAAATGGTATGGTGGCACCACATCTTAAAGAGTATCAACTTTTATTTGGATATTTTGAAGAAAGTAAATCAGAAAAGTTCACAAAAACCATTCAATTAAACTCTAAAAAAACGAATTGGAAATGGTTATCGTTAGCAGCATCTGTAGTATTGCTTTTTAGTGCATACACTGGTTATAAATACGATCAAAGTGTAAAAATGGAAGAAGCAAGAATTGCCTTCCAAGATACTCAAATGGTATTTCAGCTACTTACAAAAAACTTAAATAAAGGTAATGCAGCAATAGGCTATTTGGGAGAATTTGAAACAACAACAAGTAAAATATTTAAACAATCTAAAAAATAAGAGAATCATGAAAAAATTAATTTTAATAGTAGCAGTAATAATAGCACCTTTTGTAACATCAGCTCAATCAATATTTGATAAATTTGAAGATGTAGATGGTGTAACCACCATCGTAGTTTCTAAGAAAGCATTTGAATTAATGGCAATGTTTGGAGATTCTAGTGAAGAGGCTAAAGAATATGCCGAAATGGTTGGTGGTTTAAGCGGATTACGAGTCTTTACAACCGAAGATTCTGAAATTGCAAATGATATGAAAGCGACCGTAGATAAGTATTTAAAGTCTTCTAAACTTTCAGAATTGATGCGTGTTAATGATAAAGAAGCAAACGTAAGAATTTACATTAAGGAAGGTAAAGATGATCAACATGTAGAGGAATTACTAATGTTTGTAAATGGTCTAGAAAAACATTTTGAAGGTCATGAAGGTAGAAGTGCAGAGGCCGTAATTGTTTCTTTGACTGGAAATATTGATCTAGCTAAAATTGCAGAATTGACTGAAGATATGAATATATCAGGTTCAGAGCATTTGAAAAATGCAGGAAACTAATAACAAATAATTATTGATTGCCTCTGATTAAATTTAAAAATTAGGGGCAATTAATTTTATCGAAATAACTAAAATCAAAATAATAAAAATGAAACAATTTATAAAATATAGTTTGATGCTGGTTACCATAGCAGTCATCACAATTTCTTGTAGCAGTCAGCCTTCATTGCAAAAGTATTATGTTGATAGCAGAGAGGATATTAACTTTATAGCATTCGATATTCCTTTGAGTATTTTAAAACTCAAGAATGAGGATGTGTCTGACGAGGTTAAAGAAACTTTAAAGACAATTAAAAAAGTAAATATCTTAGGATTCCAATTAAAGGATGACAATAAAACTGAGTATGCTGCTGAAAAAGTAAAAGTTAAGGCAATTTTAAAGAACCCTAAATTCCAGGAATTAATAAGAGTTGGTAGCGGCGGAAAATCTTTAAGTGTAAAATTCCTTGGAGAAGGTGATGCCATTGATGAAATCATTTTTTATGGATCTGACAACGAACTTGGCTTTGCATTGGTAAGAGTTTTAGGTGACGGGATGAACCCTTCAAAAATGATGACATTGATGCAAGAGATTCAAGTTGATGATGAAAATGGTTCGTTTAAACAGTTAGAATCACTCTTGAAAAATATAAAATAAATATTAAATTCCATTAATATATTTAAAGCCACTAAGGAGAAATTTTTTAGTGGCTTTTTAACTTCATATTAACGAGCAAGTTCTTTAAAAAAGTTACTTTTGATGCTTTAAAAGTAGCAACCTCTATGAGTATCAAAAAAATAAGCTTCCTATTTGCAATTGTTTTTACTATTGCAATCCAATCACAAACTAAGTTATACAAAGCAGAAAGAGAAAAGATAAACAATCTTGTTCATACAAAACTAGTGGTAAGTTTTGACATTCCAAATAGCGAACTACAAGGTGAAGCATGGGTTACTTTAACACCTCATTTTTCTCCGGTATCAAAAGTATCGCTAGATGCTAAAGGGATGACCCTGCATTCAGTAACAATCAATAATAGAAAAGCGACGTACAATTATTATCAAAGCAAGGAACTTATTATTGAATTGGACAGAACCTATAAAAAAGATGAAGAGTTTACTGTTTATATAAAATACACAGCACACCCTAATGAGTATGCAAAAAAAAATAACGGTGAAAAGGGATTGTATTTTATAGATCCAACAGATACTGATCCAAATAAACCAACTCAAATTTGGTCAGAAAGTGAACCGGAAAATGCAAGTATTTGGTTTCCTACTATTGACTCACCTAACCAAAAATCAACACAAGAAATTTATATAACTGTTCCAGATAATTTTGTCACACTTTCAAATGGGACACTAATGAGTGGGAAGAAAAACCTTGATGGGACACGAACAGATTATTGGAAACAAGATCAAAAACATGCTCCATATTTATTTTTTATTGGAGTAGGAGAGTTTAGCATTGTAGAAGATTCTTGGAATGGTAAGCCTGTAAATTATTATGTAGAAAAAGAATATGAAGATGTTGCAAAAACTATTTTTGGAAAAACCCCAAAAATGCTTCAATTCTATGAAGATTTGTTGGGGGTTCCTTACCCTTGGGATAAATACAGTCAAATTGTTGTGCAAGATTATATAAGTGGTGCTATGGAAAATACCACAGCAGTAACTCATGGCACTGCTGCATATCAAGAATTAGGTGCCCTAATTGATGAGAATACACAGGAAAATACAATTTCTCATGAAATATTTCATCATTGGTTTGGTAATTTGGTGACTGCTGAAAGCTGGAGTAATCTACCAATGAATGAGGCGTTTGCTAATTATGGTGAATACCTTTGGTTAGAGCATGCATATGGAAAAGAAACTGCTGATGCGCATGCGTTTCACAATAAAGAAATATACTTTAAGGGTGTAAATGAAAGCAAGGATTTAATCAGGTTTTATCATGAAAAATCCAATGATATGTTTGATAACGTTACTTATGAAAAGGGAGGTTTAATCTTGCACATGCTACGTGATTATTTAGGTGATGACATCTTTTTTGCAGGATTAACAAAGTATTTAACAGATAATAAATACAAGGCAGTTGAGGCACATCATTTAAGATTAGCGATGGAGGCTGTGAGTGGGAAAGACTTGAATTGGTTTTTTAATCAATGGTTTTTTGGCAACGGTCATCCAAAATTACAGGTGATTTCAATTTATGATGATTTCAATAATATTGTTGATATCAAAATATTTCAAGGGGTGAATGTTTTCGAATTCCCTTTAACAATTGATGTGTATGAAAAGAGTGGTCAAAAATCATCACATCAAGTTTGGGTGAATAAAAAAGAGCAATCATTTTCATTCAATGTAAACTCTGAACCTCAATTAATTGATGTTGGTGCAAAGAGAATTTTATTGGCCGAAATTCTTCAGAATAAAACGTTAGAGCAATACATTTATCAATACAATCATGCTGACACTTACGAAGCTAGAAAAGAGGCGCTAGAGCATATTGCAAAAAATCAAGATGATAAAAACGCTTTTAAGGCAATGGAAAAAGCGATGAATGATAAATCTCCAAAGTTGCAAATATTTGCTTTAGAAAATCTAGACCTCGTAAACAAATATAGTAAAACAGATGCTGTCAAAATCGTTGAACGATTAGCTAATAAATCTGATAACACCTTAGTGCAGGCTGCAGCAAATATAACTTTGGCTAAATTGGTTGACCCTGCATATGTTCCACATTTTATAAGTTTGCTAAATAGCAAGTCGTTCAAAGTTATTGAGAGTGGAGTTATCGCCTTGTATCAAATGGACAGAGTAATGGCATTACAAAAAGTTGATGCTTTACCAGAGATGGTTAAAGATCACTTATCAGGGATTATTACAGGCTTTTATATAGAGCAGCAAGATGTGAAATACATGCCTTATATTTCTAAATATCTCGTAAAAGGGCTATACTTTGTTCAAGATGAAAAGATAAAAAATAAGTATATGTGGGCTTTCCAGTGGATTTCTAAAAGCGATAATAAAGAAGCAGTTGAAAATGTAGTTGCTAGTTTGGTGAATTCAGGTAGACAGTACAAGAAATATGGTGCCGACGTTGCTAGCATGAACTTTTTAAAGCAAATGGTTGCTATGCAAAAGGAGGCTAATCATACTAATGAAGAAGAATTAGTTTTAGCGATTAGAACAGGAATTGCACAATTGAGGAATTAAGGGGTATAACTTTTAAAAGTCCCATTCTTATAAAACACAATAATCTTTTCAATATCAGCTTCTGTCTGATTCTTTGATAAATCAAAATGAGAAGGGAAGTCACTATTACCCTCAGAAAATAGGGTAGAAGTATCAGTTTTCACTACTTTAGGAAAACTCCCTTTTCCATTTAATAACCAATACAACTCAACTTCTGGATATTCTTCCAAAACTTTTAGAACAAAATCCAAACTTGGCTTGTTTCTTCCAGATAACAAATGGGATATACTAGACCTTTGAATTTGGATAGAATCTGCCAAAGCTGTCGCTGTTAATCCGTAATAATCCATGACAGTTTTTAATCGTTTAGAAAATTCAATATTGTTTACCATTGTAACATATTTTCTTAAGTTACAAATGTAAATATTGTACAAGTGATTAGAAAGGAAATTTTAATTTAAAAACATATATTAAATATAGCTTTACATTAAACATTATAAAAGACTGTTATATAGTATAATAAAAATAGCATATAGAGTTTATCTATTTTGACGATCATCACTTTGTTTAATATTGTAAATCATATAATCTTCAATTTAAAATTAATGAAAACATTTCACAATCTCATTACAACTGTAAACTTGTGAATGATTATTTTTGTCGAATGCAATCAATCAAATTAGAAAATATTGAAAAGTGGTACGCTGGTAATTTCGAATCTAATCTATCTGGATTACGAATTTTGTATGATGACATATCTCCATTAATAAAGAACCTTAAATTCGAAAAAAAATTATTAGGGCATTCTACAAACGGAATTCCTATCCATAAAATAAAAATTGGGAAGGGGCCTAAGAGAATTCTAATTTGGTCACAGATGCACGGAAATGAAAGCACTGGTACAAAAGCTTTGTTTGATTTGTTTAATTTCTTAGGTGATTTATCACAAAATTCTGAAATTGTTAAAAGTATTTTAGAAGAGTGCACCTTAATATGTATCCCCATGTTGAATCCAGATGGAGCAATCACCTATACTAGAGAAAATGCTGCAAACATTGACCTTAATAGAGATGCTGTTGATAAAAAGGGAGTTGAAAGTAATTTACTGAGAAGTGTATTAGATAATTTCAATCCTCATTTTTGTTTTAACCTTCATGATCAAAGGACACTATTTAATGTTTCAGGATTTGAGAACCCCGCTACAATCTCATTCTTAGCGCCATCTGAAGATATTACAAGAGAAGTTACAAAAGGGAGAACAGAGTCTATGAGTGTTATAGTAGCAATGAATGGCTTGTTGCAAAAGGCGATTCTAAACCATGTTGGAAGATATACGGATGAATTCTACCCAACTGCAACAGGTGATATTTTTCAAAAATTAGGACATAACACTGTTTTAATTGAAGCTGGACATTTTCCGAATGATTACGATAGAGAGCTTACACGAAAATATAATTTCTTTGCAATGCTTCAAGGAATCTATTTTTTGGCAACAACAAATGATTACGATAATTATCAATCTTATTTTGACATCCCTAACAACGATAAATTATTTTTTGATATTATTTACAGCAATGTGAATACCAATGATAGTAGTGACTTAATGGATGTTGGAGTCTTATTTAAATATAAAATTATCAATAATAAATTAGTAAGATTTGAGCATATAGAAAGAACAGGGAAGTTAAATTATTACTATGCTCATTCTAAAATTGATTTAAAAGGAAAACTGTATAATCAGTAAAGAAAATGTAATTTATTTAGATATTATTGCGTATTTATCAAATAAAATTAGTAATTTTGGCAAATAATCATTAATTCTAAACAATATAATATTTATATCATGAAAAAATTCGTTTTAGATGAAATAGATCATCAAATTTTAGATGTACTTATCGAAAATGCAAGAACACCATTTACGGATATTGCTAAGCAACTAGTGGTCTCAGCGGGTACAATTCACGTTCGTGTTAAAAAAATGGAAGAAGAAGGTGTTATTAAAGGATCTACATTGACCATTGACTATGATAAAATGAGTTATTCCTTTATTGCACATACAGGTATTTTTTTAGAAAAAACTTCTAGATCAAAACAAGTAATAGAGGACTTAAGAGCTATTCCTAATATTACTGTAGCTTATATCACTGCCGGTAAATACAATATATTCTGTAAAATTAGAGCACAAGATACAAATCATGCAAAAGATATTATTTTTAAAATTGATGATATTGAAGGTGTTGCACGTACAGAAACGATGATTGCGTTAGAAGAAAGCATTAATGATAAAAAACGTTTAATGCATTCAATTTTTAGAGAGCTATAAATTTATAACAACTTATATTTTTGTAAAAACCTTATCAAATCTGATAAGGTTTTTTTTTATACACCGCCTTTTTGTTTTATATTTATCAACTCAAAAAAAACTACATTTTGATGAATTATAATTCAGATAATTTTACAAAAAAACAGCTCATTACTTTATATAAAGCACTCTTAAAACCTCGAATGATAGAGGAGAAGATGCTCATTTTATTAAGACAAGGAAAAATTTCTAAATGGTTTTCTGGTATTGGGCAAGAAGCAATTGCAGTTGGAGTTACTTCTTCTTTAAATGATGATGAATACATCTTGCCAATGCATCGTAACTTGGGGGTTTTTACAACACGTAAAATTCCACTATACAGATTGTTCTCGCAATGGCAAGGAAAGATGAATGGCTTTACAAAAGGACGTGATCGCTCTTTTCATTTTGGTACGCAAGAGTTCAATATAATAGGGATGATTTCTCACTTGGGGCCTCAATTAGGCGTTGCCGATGGAATTGCACTCGGAAATTTATTAAAGAAAAACAATAAAGTGACTGCTGTATTCTCTGGAGAAGGAGGTTCAAGCGAAGGTGATTTTCACGAAGCAATGAATATTGCTGCTGTCTGGAAGCTTCCTGTATTGTTTTGTATAGAACACAATGGTTACGGTCTTTCAACTCCAAGTGTTGAACAGTTTGTCAATCAAAATTTTGCTGACAAGGGTATTGGTTACGGAATGGAAAGTCATACCATTGATGGAAATAATATTTTAGAAGTTTACTCTAAAGTTTCTGAATTGGCTGAAGATGTTCGTAAGAACCCAAGGCCAATTTTACTTGTGTTTAAAACATTTAGAATGCGGGGGCATGAAGAAGCTAGTGGTATAAAGTACGTTCCAAAAGAATTGATTGAAGAATGGGCTAAAAAAGATCCCATCGATAATTTTAGAAACTATTTATTGGATCAAAAAATCTTGACAGTATCTAATGATAAAGAATTTAAAGAAGCATATACCAAGGAAATAAATGAAAATTTAAAATTAGCATTTAACGAAAAAATTATAGCGACTACCGCTCAAAAAGAGCTTGAAGATGTTTATATGGATTTTGATTATCAACAAATAAATTCATCAAATAATAAATCAAACATACGTTTTATAGACGCTATCTCTAAAGGCTTAGAGCAGGCCATGGAGCGTCATGATGACATGATTATTATGGGGCAAGACATTGCTGAATATGGTGGTGTATTTAAAATTACGGAAGGCTTTCTAGAAAAATTCGGGAAAGAAAGAATTAGAAATACACCTATTTGCGAATCAGGAATAATTGAAACAGCATATGGGTTAGCTATCAGCGGAATTAAGAGTGTAGTTGAATTACAGTTCTCTGATTTTGTAACTTCTGGGTTTAATCCAGTCATTAATTTATTAGCAAAGTCTCATTACCGCTGGGGGCAAAATACCAACGTTCTTTTAAGAATGCCATGTGGTGGTGGTTTAAGTGCTGGCCCTTTTCACAGTCAAACAAATGAATCTTGGTTTACCAAAACTCCAGGGTTAAAAGTGGTTTATCCTGCTTTCCCTCAAGATGCAAAAGGACTCTTGGCAACTTCTATTGAAGACCCAAATCCCGTTTTATTTTTTGAGCATAAAGGATTGTACAGAACCATAAGAGAAGATGTATCTGATGATTATTTTACCATCCCATTTGGTAAAGCAAACCTTTTAAAAGAAGGAAATGATGTTAGTATTATTTCCTACGGATTAGGAGTTCATTGGGCTTTAGAAGAAATAGAGAAAAGAAATGTTTCAGCAGATTTGATTGATTTAAGAACTTTAAACCCGTTGGATATAGAAACAATTATTGCATCAGTCAAAAAAACAGGGAGAGCTATTATTTTACAAGAGGATTCTTTGTTTGGTGGTATGGCGTCTGACTTATCTGCTTTAATTACTGAACAGTGTTTTGAATTTTTAGACGCACCGGTTAAGCGTTGCGGAAGTCTGGAAACACCTATACCGTTTGCTTCTCAAATTGAAGAAATCTATTTATCAAAAAATAGGTTTGAGGAAGCGTTACAAGATTTGTTAAATTATTAAGATGCTAGAACATTTTTTTCAATGTCCGCATTGTTGGGAAGGAATTTCTTTTTTACTAGATTCATCTGAGAATCACCTCAATTATATTGAAGATTGTGAAGTTTGTTGCAACCCTATTGAGGTTAGCGCGAATTTTAATGAGGGTAAATTGCTATCATTCCACTCCAAGAACCTTGAACAATAATGAGCTATTTCTAAATCATTGCATCCTTTTCAAATAAAGACTTCTTTAAGATAGCCATCCTTTTTTCAAAGCACTTTTTGAGTACAATAATAAAAGAACAGAAATGACAGGGATTGCAATTAACATTAAATATTCAAACGGACCATAAGCAGATTTTCCTTCATTTACAAATAAATTAAATGTGACTTGAACAATTACTGCTAACAATCCTAATTGAAATAATTGTACTGCCATTTTTTTCTTTATCAACATCATAACACATGCAAGTGCTGAAGCAATAACGGCTATTCCAAAAACGATAAGATACCAAGAAGGTAAACGGCTAATAATATCTAGTTGCTCATCGGTATACATACTTTTAAATCGATCACTCATAAGTGCTTGCCCTATAAAACCATCAACTCCTAAAAGATTCCAAATCAGTGCAACCACTCCAATTATCCAAAACCCTAGATTGGGTTTGTTTGTTGAATTTTCCATAATAAATTGTTTTAAGTTGTTAGATTAATGCAACTAAGATAACAAAATATTGGAAATACTTTTTTTGATAGATTGAAAATGAATTTTAAGTATATTGGCATTATATATTTAATGCCTAATAAGACCATTCCAAATTTAGATTAACTTAAAGTATTATAGCATGAATAAATTTTACTATCTGATTTTATTAGTAACAACAATATCTTGTATTTCTAATAGAAATGACCAAAATACATTTATTGATTATGTAAAAGCACCAATCAACGATTTTTCAATAATAAGAGAATATAAGCTTGAAAACAATACTCTTGATGCAAGTGTATTTTCACAACAATATTTGAAAAAAATAAACGACACAACTTATGAATTAAAATATATTTGGAAAAGAAGTGATTTAATCTTGATAAATAAAGGAGTTGAAAAGTATTATTCTAATAATTATGGAGAAATTATTTCTCAATCTTTTTTTGAAATTGATTCGATGAACAAAGTATCAGAAGTGAATGCTGAATTTTTAAGTCAAACAACCTTTGGGCTTAGTAATCATACTAATGAAATTGATATGCAATATAAATTTAAGAACGATTCAAATTTAACAATGTTGATACACTCTGAAGTAAATTTTAAGATTAGTGAGGCAGATACTTTGGGTATTCTTAATAAGAAGTGTTTGGTTGTTAAAAGTGAGGATACTATAACTTTAAAGTACTCAGATGAGAGAGAAGACATAATAACAATTAGCAAAGGAATTAGATATTATGAAAAAGGAAAAGGATTGATATTCTTTGCTCAAAATGATGGAAATTCAAATATGTTTTATAGGTTAAAAGAATGAACCATTAAATTTTTATATCCAAGATTATCGAATAAAAAAACCTATTCATTGCTGAATAGGTTTGTAGTGTTTTCGAGATTAGCTAGTTTTACGTTTATTAATGACTGTAATTTCTATGTCCAGTCCATAAAACTCTTTTACTGTTTCTAAAGTTTGAAAAGAAAATGTTCTGTCTCGATTCTGTCGGTGTGTTCTTAAATGATGTTTTCATAATAGTATGTTTTTTAGTTTTTAATTTTTGCTTCTACACCTATAAGACGACATGAATATTAAAATGTTACAGTACTATGCTAAACAAAGTACTGTTTTAACAAACTTTAACATAACTATACTTATTATCAATAGAGTAAAGTAACTATTCATAAACAATAATGTATGATTGAGTTGGGTAGAAGCTTTATTTCACTCTTAATTATAAAGGCTAATTTGTCAATAAAGAATTAAAAAAATAAGTAAGAAAATAACCTATCTTTGCAAATTCAAATTAAAGTCATGGCATCATTCAAAGATTTAGGAATCAACAGCGAGTACATAAAGAGTTTAAATGAATTGGGGATAGAACACCCTACTGAAATTCAGGAAAAAACAATTCCCATCTTACTAAATTCAAAAACTGATTTTATTGGTTTAGCACAAACAGGAACAGGTAAAACTGCTGCTTATGGATTGCCATTGTTAAATTCCGTAAACCCGTCAAAGGATCATATACAGGTCTTAGTATTATCACCAACTAGAGAATTGGTACAACAAATTAAAAAGCAACTTTTTAAGTTTACCAAATACAATAGCAACCGAATTTTTATTGAGGCTGTTTATGGCGGAGAGAAAATTGAACGCCAAATTACGGCTTTAGATAGAACAACACATGTAGTGGTGGCAACTCCTGGAAGATTGATTGATTTGATTGAACGCGGCTCGGTAGATTTGAGTAATATCTCAACCATTGTTTTGGATGAAGCGGATGAAATGTTGAGCATGGGTTTTAAACAAGAGCTCAATAGAATTTTGAAATACACTTCAGGTAAGAGAAATACTTGGCTGTTTTCAGCAACATTTCCTCAGGAGATTCAGCGTATTGTAAAAACCTATATGGATGGTAATGCAGCGAGAATTGAAGTGAATAAAAATAGTTTGGTGAATGCTAATATTACGCATTTGTTTGTGAAAACAATTTTAAAAGAAAAGGTTGATACTTTGATTCGTTTGATTGAATCTAGAGGTAATGACCGTGGAATTATTTTTTGTAAAACAAAATTAGGTACTCAAAATTTAACAGAAATTTTAAAAGAAGAGGGGTACTCAGTAGATGCTTTAGAAGGTGACATGCAACAACGCGATAGAGAAAAAGTAATGCGTATGTTTAAAAAAGGAACTTTAGATATTTTAGTTTCTACAGATGTGTCTGCACGTGGTATAGATGTCAATAACTTAGGATTTGTGATTCATTATCAGTTGCCAGAAAAATTGGAATATTATACGCATCGAAGTGGTAGAACTGCAAGGGCAGGGAAATCTGGTTATTCGATTGCCTTGATTTTACCTAGCGAAACTCATAAGATTCAAGAGATTCAAAAAGAATTAGGAATTTATTTTAATGAAACGAAAGTTTAATGGATCTATTGAATTTAGGAATTATATCTAGTTGATTATACACCAAATTCATTAACCTCAATAAAATCGCCCGCATTCATTTTGTCAATCTGTAGTTTCCCAATTCTTACTCGCACCAATCGCAAAGTAGGAAAACCTACAACAGCAGTCATTTTTCTTACTTGCCTAAATTTTCCTTCGCATAAAGTAACTGACACCCAGCTTGTAGGTCCGTGACGTTCATCTCTTATTTTTTTTCTTCTTTTGGGTAAGTCAGGAATTTCATATAATCGGAAGACCTTGCATTCTTTGGTAGTGTATTTAGTTCCGTCAAATCCTATTTCAACTCCTTGCCTTAATTGCTCAATAGCTGCATCAGAAATAATTCCATCTACTTGGGCATAATATTCTTTTTCTACTTTACTGCTCCGTATATATTCACTTACTTTCCCATCAGTAGTTAATAGCAATAATCCTTCAGAAAGTTCATCCAATCTGCCAATAGCCATAGTTTCATTTGGAAAGTCCCCCAACTTTCCTAACAATTTTTTGTTGGACCGCTTGGTTTGATTGTTAATGAATTGGCTTAAATAGCCATCAGGTTTAAAAAGAATAAAGTGTCGATGTTTTTCCATAGAATTGCAAAAATAGCAGAATGTTAAAAACAATTGAAACTTTTTAAAAGTTTTATGATTCTAAAACTCATTAAAGGGCGTACTTTTGTAACACTTCAAAAAAAAATTATAAATGTCCAGAATATCAACCTCTGAATTAGCAGAAAGAAAAGTGGGTAAAGATTTATATAGCTATCAACATGGTGCTATCAATAAAATTTTTAAATGCTTTGAAGATGCTCCAGATGATTATCATTTATTGTACCAACTACCAACAGGTGGAGGTAAGACGGTAATTTTTTCTGAAATTGTTCGTCAATATTTAAAGCATCATAAAAAGCGTGTGCTGATTATGACACATAGAGTTGAGTTGTGTAAACAAACTGCGAATATGCTAACTGAATTTGGCGTTGTAAATAAAATTGTTGACAGTACTGCAAATCTTGATGATCAAAATGACTATGATTGTTTTGTTGCAATGGTTGAGACTTTAAACAATCGTTTAAATGATGACAAACTAGATATTTCTAATATAGGATTGGTAATTATTGATGAGGCTCATTACAATTCATTTACCAAATTATTTAAGTTTTTTGAAAAATCATTCTTGTTAGGTGTAACTGCAACTCCGTTGAGTTCTAACATGAAACTCCCAATGAAAAGCAATTATGACGAGCTTATTGTTGGTGAGTCTATTGAAGCTTTGATTGAGAATGAGTTTTTGGCGAGAGCTGAAATAAGGAACTACAATGTAGGACTAACTTCTTTAGAAGTAGGAGCTAATGGAGATTATACGGTAAAATCATCAGAAGATTTATACACGCATTCTGATATGTTGAGCAAGTTGTTGCAAGCATACGAAGAAACATCACTCAATAAAAAGACATTGATTTTTAATAACGGAATCAACACATCTATATTAGTGTATCAGACTTTTAAAAATGCAGGGTACCCGATTGCCCATTTAGACAATACACTTTCTAAAAAAGATAGAGCGGTATTATTGAAATGGTTTAAAGATACACCACATGCTATTTTAACATCGGTAAGTATTTTGACCACAGGTTTTGACGAACCAACTATTGATACGATTATTTTAAATAGAGCAACAAAATCATTGACCTTATATTATCAAATGATTGGTAGGGGGTCGCGTATTACTAAAGAGAAATCTACTTTTAATGTATTAGATTTAGGAAATAATCAGCATAGATTTGGTCCTTGGGGTGCAGATTTAGATTGGCAGAAAATATTTAGATCTCCAGATTATTATTTAGATAATTTATTAGATGATGAAGAATTAGAAAGTAATTTTAGATATGAAATGCCTTCAGATTTAAGAACTGAATTTGAAAAGTCTAAAGAAGTGTATTTTGATATTAAGAATTGCTATATTGAATCTACTAGAGCGGGATTGTCATCAAAAGTAGTGTTAGAAAAATCTATAGAGCATCATACTTTTATTTGTGCTGAAAATAGTGAAGATGTATACGATGCATATGATTTGGCTAAAAAGTTAGGTGATGATATTGATCATAGAATTGATCGTTATAGCAAATGTATTTGTCGAAGTACACACAATTTTGTAGATTGGTTAAAAGATGATTACCGCAAAAAATTACGTGTACATTTACGTGATAATTTTGATGCTGTTTTTGAATCTATACACGGACATCCGCCAGAAGAGTGATAAACTATTATAAAAAAAATGCTGCTAACTTAATTTAGTAGAATTTTTTATTTCAAACTGTTTATTATATAGTTTCGGTAGTGTTATTTACCCAACTCGTATATAATCGATGTGTGATAGCCAAAATTACAGGGCCTATAAATAATCCTAAAATACCAAAGAGCATCATTCCGCCCAAGGCACCAATTAAAATAACAATCATTGGAGTTTGTAATCCTTTTGCCAAAAGCATTGGTTTTAAAACATTATCTAAGAGTGAAACTAAAATTCCGTATATCGCGAAAATAATTGCAGGAGTAGTGTCTGCATATGAGAATACATAAATAATAATTGGAATCATAACCAAAGTAACTGGGATTTGAATGATAGCACATAATAAAACTGCTAAAGCTAAAATTCCTGCAGTAGATGTAAGCCCTACAATAGAAAACCCTGCAAAAGCCAATACTGCCTGTACTACCGCTACAAGTAAAATTCCTTTTACAACACTTCTAATTGTATTCGTACACATTGTAATAATTTCTTTACCATTGCCATTTGTTAATTTACTTGCCAGCAACACTCCTTGCTTGTATCCCGAATCTGCAGAAGACATAAATACACCCGCAATGATCAATGCAACAAGTGATAATAGTATAGTGCTCATTAAACCAGTAAATGAACTAAAAAACCACCCAACAGAACTCTTAACTTGTTCTGGATACTCTATTATAAATGACTGTAAATTATTCGATGCTTGAGTCCACATTACATAAAGTTTCTCACCAATAAGCGGCCACTCTTTAACATCAACACTTGGTGGGTCAATTTTAACCTCACTCGTTTTAAAATTTTCTAATATTTCTGAAGAAGAATCAACAATAGAGCTAGTCATATTAATTGACGGAAGTATTATCAATGCAATTAATGCTCCGATAAATAATGTGGTAACAAACCCTTTCTTTTTCACTTTAAATAAATTTATCACCTTTTGATAAAAGGGATAGAGGGCAACCGCCACAATAATAGACCAAACTATTAATAAAATAAATGGTTTTGCAATTGAGAAACTCGCTAGAATCAATACTGCTAAAACGACTACCTTAATAAAAATATCAATAGTTTTATTCGAATTTTGTGCTTTCATAATATCTTAAATTTAGTTAGCGTTAATTATTCTATATTTTTATGTTGTTTTAACGTGATCACATCTAACCCAAGAAAGTTCCACAGCTTTTTCAATAGCCTCTCCATCACTTGCCTTATTTTCTTCTGATATATTAATTTATTTAGTGTTCTTTAAAAGTGTTTTTCATTAAAGCTTGCATTACAGAAAACATCATGGTAGTTGACCACCCCAATAATAACACTCCGTTCATAGCCTCGAACCCTGATAAAATTCTATTTGTAGAGCTGATGGTAATATCACCATATCCTAGGGTAGTGAAAGTTACTAAAGAAAAATAAATAGATTTTTCTAAGGTATCAAATTCAGTTATTCCAGGAAGCAAGTAATACGTAATTCCCCAAACAGTCGCTTCTAAAAAATTTAAAAATAAAAGGAATAAGGCAGTGTAAATTAATAGCCAAACAGTTTTGGTATCAAAACTAGCTTCGCCTAAATGTTTATATTTTTTTCTCAAAAAATTTATCCAAAATTTTGAGCCATAACCGTGAATAGTTACAGTGATACCTATTATTATCAAGCCGATAATAATATTCATGATTACTCTCATATCCTCTTAAAGTATGAATTTTGAAGCACTAAAATACACAAATGTAGGAAGCTGATATAATAGATTATCAATAAGTTTTACAACTGTTGTTCTCATTCATTTATATCTTTTAAATATTGAGTACTATGATCGGTTTTAATTTCCGCTCACAAAAGCAGAAATTCATTAATTTTGGACTGTATAATTCTATCAATAATGGTTGGTAATTATAAGGCATGTGACTCTTTAACCGTAAAGATTCCTTATATTTAACGTCTGTTTAAAAACGACATGAAACAACGATTATTATTTCTTTTATTTCTGATTCCACTACTGAATTTTGCTCAAAATATTCAGGTAGATTGGACAACATATACAGCTCAAGAATTGATTGAAGATATTTTGATTGATAGCCCATGTATTGAAGATGTTACTGTAACCAATGTAGTAGGAGGTGACTTTGGTACAGGAGATTTAAGTTATGGCTATTTTGATGCTACAGGGAGTTCTTTTCCCTTTCAAAGAGGAATTGTTTTAAGCACTGGAAAGTTAATCAATACCGAAGGTCCCAACAATAGTTTGAGTGATGATGATGCTCCAAATTGGGTTGGTGATACTGATTTAGAAAATAGTTTAAGTGAATCTCAAACAATCAATGCTACTATTTTAGAATTTGATTTTAAATCGGTTGCAACACAAGTAAGTTTTAAATATTTATTTGCTTCTGAAGAATATCAAGAAGGAGAGAATAGTACTTGCCAATATTCAGATTTATTCGGATTTTTGATTAGGCCTATAAATGACAATCAATATACCAATATTGCCTTGGTACCCAATACGCAAACTCCAGTAAAAGTTACAACGGTTCATCCGGACATTCCAAATGGTTGTTCTGCAATTAACGAGTTGTATTTCGAAAGTTTTAATGGTAGCGTTTCTCCAATCAACTTTAATGGACAAACAAAAGTGATGTCTGCAACTGCAACTGTAATCCCGAATGAAACCTATCATGTAAAACTCGTTATTGCCGATCATGTTAATTACAGATATGATTCTGCAGTATTTCTAGAAGCAGGTAGTTTTGAATTATCAGCTGATTTAGGAAATGATTTTTTATTGGCTAACAACACCCCACTTTGTGAAAATGAAATCCACTTATTGGATGCTACCCAACCTGGAATAAATAATACATACCAATGGTTTAAGGATGGTGTTATATTGCCTTTAGAAACAAATACAACCTATACTGTAGTTGATGCTGGAGTTTATAATGTTGAAGTGACTTTAAACAGTTCATGCGTCTCTTATGGCGAAATTATAGTGGAGTATGCCTTAAATCCGATAGTGTTTAATTCCACTTTAATTGGATGCGATTTAGACCAAGACGGTATTACAATGTATGATTTGTTTGATGCAGAAGAAGATATTACCAATGCAGACACTTATCTCCAAATTTCAGATTTCTTTTTTGATTTAAATAGTGCTGAACAGAATAGTTCACCGATTCCGAATCCTACAGAATTTGAAAATTCAAGTTCGTTACAAATAGTGTATGCTAGGGTAGTGGCACCAACAAATTGTGTAAGTATTGCAGAAGTGCAATTAGATATTGCAAGAAATATTGTGAATGTACCGATTCAAACCGCTTGTAATGAAAGTGATATTAGTGGTGTTGCTGAATTCAATTTTGATGATATCACTGCAACATTTCAAGCTCAAATTCCGGCAACAGCAATCGTAAATTATTATGAAACTGAAGAAGATGCTTTTTATGAAACACCTAAATTAACATCGCCGTATAAAAATACCAATGAATTTTCTGATGCTATTATTGTAAAGATTACTGATAACAATCAATGTTTTGCAATTTCTATGGTGGAGCTAATTGTGTATGATGCTCCAAAATTAGAAGAGGATGCTACAACTTATTACTGTACAGATACGTATCCGAATAAAATAAAATTGTATGCAGGGGTATTAAGCGGGCCTCCAATAGATTATATATATGAATGGTTTTTTAATGGATCCACTACAGGAATTACAACTTATTTTATTGATATCAATGAAATTGGAATCTATGAAATTGAAGTGACTGATGTTAACAATTGTACTGTTTCTAGAACGATTACGGTTTTAAGCTCAACATCGGCAACTATTGATGAGATTTTAATTGAAGAAGGAACGTACAACAATACTGTGATTATCAATGTTTCAGGTGATGGAGATTATGAATTTGTGTTAGATGATCCTTTTGGAGATTATCAAGACAGTAATATATTAACAAACGTTTTACCTGGATTTCATAAAGTTTATGTACAAGATAAAAATGGATGTACCATTGTATCAGAAGAAATAGCTGTCTTAGGATTTCCGAGATTCTTTACTCCAAATAATGATAATGCAAATGATACATGGCAACTTCTTGGTGTAGATGCCACTCAAAATCCAGATATTGATATTCAAATTTTTGATCGCTTTGGAAAAATAATAAAAAAACTTACTGCCCAAAGCGAAGGGTGGGATGGAAGCTATAATGGAGATATTTTACCGTCGAGCGATTATTGGTTTGTGGCACATTTAAGTGATGGTAGAATTTATCGCGGACATTTTACATTAAAGCGATAGTGATTATTCAATCAAATCATCAATTTTATAGATTTCTACAATATCATGCAAAATCTTATCAAAGTTTATTTTTAAATCTATCAACTTACCTGTTTCAATATCAAATACCCAACCGTGAACTTGCAAATCTCTATTGCGATGTGCTTTTTGTACCGTAGGTATTTTAATTAGGCTTATACACTGTTCTTGCACATTTAATTCAACCAACCTATTGTATTTTTCATGAGGGTCTTCAATAGAATTCAATTCTTTTTTATGAAGTCTATACACATCCCTAATTTCTCTTAACCAAGGATTTAAAATTCCCAAATCGTCAGATTGCATTGCCGCTTTTACACCTCCACATCCATAATGACCACAAATAACAACATGGCTAATATTTAAGTGATCTACAGCATAATGAATTACTGAAAGTGAATTTAAATCGGTATTCACAATACTGTTGGCTATGTTGCGATGAACAAAAGCTTCACCCGGACCAACACCCATCAATTCTTCAGCTGTTACACGACTGTCCGAACATCCTATATATAAAATATCAGGTGTTTGACCATGAGCTAAATCAGTAAAATAATTAGGGTTAGTCGCTAATTTATCTGAAATCCATTTTTTATTGTTAACGAATATTTGTGATAAATCCATGAGCTTTAATTTAAGAATATGTGAATAAAAATATTTTATTCAAAAATAAAGAATTTCCTTTTCCTTTTCAACTATTTTAACAATACAATTTACTCACATGACACAACTGCTTACACGCAGAAAAAAACGGAACCATTTACAAAGAGCATCCTGCAATTGCTATAGTTGAAGCTATGCAACAAGCATTTATTATTGGTGACATTGAATTATTATCTAGCTATCTTTCGGATGATTTTAAAGAGTGGAATGGTTTAAGTACCAATCGTAATGCAAAAGGCACAGACAAAGAGCAATTTCTTGAAAGTGCTACTCGGTGGAGCAAAAACATATCCTACCTAAGTATTAAAAGGCAAGTAAATTATTTGAAGAATAAGCTTCAGAATTATACTTGTAAAATCTAAATCTCTGAGACTTAAAAATCTCTGAGATTTTTTTATTGACTTGTTGAAATATTAGTAAAATAATCTAAAAGAGAGTATCTTTAAACTCTAAAATTTTTATATATAAAGTATGATTCTTATTGACAAACCCTTCGTATCTAATTTTTTAATTGACACTATTAAAAAGAATAATTTTAAAATAATTGCAACCAAAGAAGCAAAAGAATTAATTTCAAATAATGATTTAAACTGGGTTTCTGAAGAGGATGCAATTAAAACTATTTCTCTTAATCCAAACGAACGAGTTTATACAAACTCAGAAAATTCAATCGCTTGGATTTTTAAAAATTTTAAAGACTCAAAACTTTCGAAGCAGATACAATTGTTTAAAGATAAGGGAGCATTTAGAGCATTTGTAAAAAATGTATTTCCAGACTTTTTCTTCAAAATTATTGAGTTTGATGCCATTCAAGATTTAAGTTTAGAAGGAATTAATTTTCCTTTTGTCATCAAACCATCATTGGGTTTCTTTAGTTTGGGAGTTTATATTGTGCATAACTTAGAAGATTGGAAAAATGCAAAAAAAGAATTGAAATATGAAAATTTTAAAGGTTTATATCCTAAAGAAGTTTTAGATACATCAACATTTATAATTGAAGAATATATTGTAGGAGAAGAGTATGCGGTAGATTGTTATTTTGATGATAAGGGACAAGTTGTTATCCTCAATATTCTTCATCACAAATTTTCATCTGACACAGATGTTAGTGATCGTGTATATTCAACTTCAAGAGAGATTATTAATATGTATAAAAATGATTTAGAATTATTTTTACAACCAATAGGGGATAAAGCTGAATTGAAAAATTTCCCAATTCATATTGAAGTTCGGATTGATACTGCCAATAAAATAACACCGATAGAGGTGAATCCGTTGCGATTTGGTGGTTGGTGTACCACAGGAGATTTGGCATTTAATGCTTACGGATTTAATTCGTACGAATACTTTCTTAAAAATATAAAACCCGATTGGAATCAAATTTTTAATACTCGTGAAGATAAAATTTACAGTATTGTCCTTTTAAATAATACCTCTGGTTTTGAGTTGTCAGAAATTTCTGATTTTAATTATGACTTGTTGAATCAAGATTTTGAAAATGTTTTAGTCATGCGAAAAATGGATATTCAAAAAGCACCAGTATTTGGTCTAATGTTTACAGAAACAAGTTTAGGAAATAAAACAGAACTCGATACAATTCTTACTTCAGATTTAAAGAGATATGTTAAAACAAATCTATAGAATCAAATTTAGACTGGTTTTATAGATAAATAATTTTCACTTCTTTTTGCATATCAGCCTTTAACTCAAACTTTGCTTTTGAGAATTTTGGACGGTTTGAAAGTCCGATTTTTTCGTAATTTGAAAAGCCAATACCTTCTTTAGGTAGTGGAGGGAATGTCTTTTTATCAATTTTTCTATTTTGATTTTCGTCATGAAGAACATTTACTGCATAAACTCCTTTTGGCAAATCGGTAAAAGTGATACTCGCTTTGTTATCAGTTATTGTAGCTGTTTTAATTTTATAGAATTTTTCATAATCCTCATCAGGAATGGAACCTTCAGTATTATAAATTGCAAACTGTACAACACCTTCAGAGTTTCGTAAATCATTTACCGTAATAGTTAAAGAATACTTTTCTTCTAATTCATTTGATTTAAAAGAAAATAACGCAAACAGTACCAAAATAACACTTATTCTTTTCATGATTGCTTCCATTTTATAGTTGTTAAATATGTAAGAAATATAAATACAAGAGTAATTACAGTTCTAAAGGTTAGAGCTCCAATCGTTTTAGTTTCATGAATTCCACCGGAGTTGATATGAAAGTAAAATAGGGTTCCTACTATAATTAAAACAATTGCAGAAATTATTAAAGGCTTAATAGCCCATTTTTTTTGTTTGATGATTCCATAAGCCGAAAACAAATAAAGAAGGCTACTAATAAAGTTTGCCCAAACAACGACAAGCACGTAATTACCTTCTCTTTCTCTAATTCCAAACCAATCAAATATTACTGAACTACTTAGGAAAAGTGTTAATAATGCAAATGCTACTAACACTAAAATTGTGATTATTCTAATTATTTTTTTCATTTTTTAATTTGTCTTTTTATAACTCCAAACTGCTAAACCATTCATTATTACAGCATAAATAGTTGTTTTTATTAATTGAGGAATGATGTCGTTAAATGTTGCTCCTTTTAACATTACCATACGCATAACTTCAACAAAATATTTAATTGGATTAAATTCTGTTAAGGATTGTGCCCATGGTGGCATACTCTCAATAGGAGTGAAGAGCCCACTCATCAAAATAAAGATAACTACAAAAAACCAAGCAATAAACATAGCTTGTTGTTGGGTATCCGTATAATTTGAAATAAAGAACCCCATCCCTAAAATAACTAATAAATAAATTGCTGTATAAAAATAAATCAACCCTAAACTCCCGATCATAGGAATATCAAAAATAATTTTAGCCAAAATTAATCCTACAGTTAATAACCCAAAACCAATAATCCAAAAGGGGAATAATTTACCAATGATGAATTGATATTTCTTAATAGGAGTTACATTGATTTGCTCTAAAGTTCCTATTTCTTTTTCGCGAACAATATTCATCCCAGATAAGAACAGCGTAATCATTGTTACCAATAAAACTAAAATTCCAGGAACCATAAAGGTTTTGTAATTCAGGGTTTCATTATACCAAAATAAGGGAATACTCTCTATAGTCTGAGGAATATTTTTCACCTCATTTGGTTGCATCAATGTGGTGATAGCATTCTTATTAAAACTTTGAATTATCTGGTTGATATATACATTTTCTACTCCAGCAGCGGCGCCATCAATTGCATTAATGGTTACCCCTAAATTTGTGTGTTTTTCTTTTAATAAATCCCGTTCAAAATATTGAGGAATTTCTAAAACGACATCAACTTCTCCTTTCAACATTGCTGCTGTTGCTATTTTTTGTGAAGGAAAATCAGTTAAAATATTAAAATAGGTTGATGCTTCAAACTTATTGATAAGCTCTCTTGAGAATGATGTTTTATCATTGTCAATATAAGAGAATTTAATATTTTTAATTTCAAAAGTTGCAGCATTAGATAAGATGACCAACTGCAAAATTGGCAATACAAATATGATAGGGAGCATTCCTTTATTTCTAAAGATTTGCCTAAACTCTTTTCGTATAATATATCCTATGGTTTTCACTATTCTAATCTGATTTTATATTTTTTCACACTCAATCCCATAAAAAACAATGTCATCCCAATAAGGATTAATGTTTCTTTCCAGATAAATGCGATACCTACTCCTTTTAACATGATTGCTTTTAAAATGATAATAAACCACTTTGCAGGAATAATATTACTTATTACTTGTAATGGGAGTGGCATGCTCGAAATTGGAAAAATAAATCCGGATAATAAAATAACAGGTAGCATAAGTCCCATTAAAGAAATCATCATAGCTGTCTGTTGTGTTTCTGAAATCGTTGATATTAAAATCCCCAAAGACAATGCATTGACAATAAATAAAACACTTTCTAACCCTAATAAAAACAAACTTCCTTCAACAGGCATTTTAAAAATTGTAATACTCAATATAACTATGACAATAGCATTGATAATGGATAAGAAAATATAAGGAACTACTTTGCCAATAATCACTTGAAAAGGTTTTAGTGGTGAAACTAATAGGATTTCCATTGTACCTAATTCTTTTTCACGAGTTATAGAAATTGATGTCATCATTGCTGATACTAGCATTAAAATAATAGTCATTACTCCAGGAACAAACATAAATACACTCTTAAGTTCAGGGTTATAAACCATACGAGTTTCAGGGACTATAGTATAAATGAGTTTGATCTCTTTATTTTGCTCTTGCAAATACTTTTGAAGAATGGAGTTTGTATAATTAGTTATCGTATTTGCTGTATTAGGATCGGTTGCATCAGTTATTATCTGGATTGTTGCTTTCTTATCTTTAATAATATTTTTACTAAAATCTTTTTCAAAATTCAAAACTGCTTTTATTTTTCCTTTTCTAAAAGCGGCTTCAATATCAGATTCTTTACTTAAATATTCTTTAATACTAAAATATTTTGAAGCACCTATTTTATTTATAATTTCTTGAGTTGTTGCATCTTTAGAATGATCTAGAATTGCAATATCAACATTGTTAATTTCATTTGTAATAGCAAAGCCAAAGAGCATAATTTGAGCAATTGGCATCCCGAATAATATAAATAGTGAACGCCTATCTCTAAAAATATGATAGAACTCTTTTTTTACAAAACCTATAAACCTTTTCATAAGAAACACGAATTACATAAATTATTACTAATTTTTATTTCATAAGGATTTACTTTAGAGGTATTAGTCATATGTCTTAAGTCATTATATCTTATATCTATTTTATTCATCCTCTAGCTAATTTTAAAAACACATCGTTCATGCTGTCAACTCCAAATTGTTCTTTTAATTTTTTTGGAGTATCTAAAGCTTCTATTTTTCCATTTACCATGATAGAAACACGATCACAATATTCAGCTTCGTCCATATAATGTGTGGTTACAAAAACGGTTGTGCCTTTGTCTGCAGTTTTATAAATCATTTCCCAAAACTGCCTTCTAGTAATTGGGTCAACCCCACCTGTGGGTTCATCTAAAAAAATAATTTTAGGATCATGGAGTAGGGCAACGGAGAATGAAAGTTTTTGTTTCCATCCTAATGGTAATGACCCTACTAACTGTTTCTCAACACTTTCTAATTGTAAATTATGAATTAATTCTTCTCGCTTTTTTTTGATTTGAGATCTAGACAATCCGTATATACCTCCAAAAAAAGTAATGTTCTCTTTTACGGTTAAATCATCATACAAAGCAAATTTTTGACTCATATAACCAATACTTTTCTTAATACTCTCTGGATGCGTAAAAACATCAAACCCAGCTACAGTTGCCTTACCAGAAGAAGGAATAGAGATTCCGATCAGCATTTTCATTGCTGTTGTTTTTCCTGCACCGTTTGCACCTAAAAATCCAAAAATTTCACCTTTCTTTACTTCAAAAGAAATTGCATCTACTGCGGTAAAATCACCAAATTTTTTGGTTAATGCTTCGGCTTCTATGACGTTTTCTTGTAGTATCATTTTGCTAAATCCATAAAGACATCCTCAATTGTAGGTTGTGTAATTTCTATAGTAATTTCTGCTAATCCTAGTGTTGTTAAATACTCTTTAAGTTCATCTGGATTAAAGGTTTCTCTTTTATCTGTATAATGTACAAACTCGCCAAAAGGATAAACACTATAATTATGTGTATAATCATTTAGGCTCTTTATAAGTTGATACATGTTTTTCGCACTAACATTGTATAGTGTTTTAGGGTAATGATTCACAATTTTTTTAGGGGTATCGACTTCTAATATTTTACCATCTTGTATCAAAGCAATTCTATCGCAAAGTTCAGCCTCATCCATATATGGTGTTGATACCAAAATGGTAATTCCTTTTTGCTGTAATCGTTTTAGCATTTCCCAAAACTCTTTTCTGGAAACCGGGTCAACACCTGTAGTAGGTTCATCCAAAAACAACACTTTCGGTTTGTGAATTAAAGCACAACACAAGGCCAATTTTTGTTTCATACCACCAGAAAGTTTTCCAGCTCTACGTTTTTTAAAAGGTTCTATTTGAATGTAAATATCTTCTATTAAATCATAATTTTCTTCAACAGTAGTTCCAAAAATAGTTGCAAAGAAGTCTAAGTTTTCTTCAATAGTTAAATCTTGATATAAAGAAAATCTCCCAGGCATATAACCAACGCTATTACGTATTTTTTTAAAATCTTGTAATACATCAAAATTAGCAACAGTGGCAGTACCTTCATCAGCAATTAACAAGGTAGTTAAAACTCTGAATAATGTTGTTTTTCCTGCGCCATCAGGTCCTATCAAACCAAATAATTCACCTTCTTTAATATCTAAAGAGATCTCTTTTAAGGCAACTACATCTTTAAATGATTTGCTTATATTTTGAATTGTGATACTCAATTAATTTTATTGTGTTTATTAAATATTTTAGGAAAGACCATATAAAAAAGAACTATAAAAATCCAAATACCAACTCTAAAGGTCATTGCTTTTACACTTTCTAAAGCTACTTCAGTGCTAAAAAACTTGAGGTAGAGTAAGACTATAAAATGCATAGCTAAAACAAATAACACCCATTGCTTCGCATGCTTTAAGTTTTTAAAAATAAAGTAAGCAACAACAATCGAAATAGCACCAAATATTATATTGTACGACACTAACCAAATCAATACATTATAATTTTTGATGTCTATTTCTAGTAATACCTTTGAGCCTGCAAAGACAGTCATCAAGCCTAGCATTATAGCAAGGATACTGGCAATTATGCGGTATAAAGGGATTCTTTTTGTTGTCATATTATTCATCTTATTCAAAATAATTAGTGTATTCTGCTAAATGATTGTTTAGTATGCTGAAATTTTCTTTGCAAGTTTTTAATTCACCCGACTCTAGTCCTTCAAATATTCCAATCAGTGGTTTTAGATAATTATGCAACTGATTATGAGATTCGCCTTTCATTGTGCATAAAGTGAATATATTGGTAAATTCTACTTCTAGTTTCTCTTTTAATAGTTTATACTCGTTTATAGATTCCTTATCAGAAAAAGAATTCATAATAAACTGCATTTTTTGAATACCCTCAGTAGTCTCTATATTTGCCATCCATTTTTCACCATCATTAAGTTTTACTGATGAAACACTACTATGTGTTTCTTTAGAGTGTTCTGTTTTTGTAGGTCGAACAACTTTAGTATTCTGTTTACAAGAAAATAAAGTTATTAATGCTAAAAGGAGTACTAGTAGTTGTTTCATTTAATCTAGTTTTTAATTATTAATTTTTGAAAAAATTTATTATTATTATTATTATTATTATTATGTGTTTCTAATTGCATTTCATGCCTCCATTACCCATTCCTTTTCCTTGTCCATGACCTTTATTTTTTTCTTCTTTCATATGATCACCCATCCATTCAGGTTCTTCAACATCATTATCATATAAATAACTAGCAATTTTTTCTAAGTCACTTTTATCTAAGGCAAGTTTTGGCATCACTTTAAATTGATTGACTGCTCCATACATTAATGCCTTATCTTCAGAAGGCTCTAAAGCCCAGTTCACAACCGCATTAACAAATTCTTCTTTGTTAATGTATTGTCTTGTATAACGCATTTTTACGGCCTTAAAGGGTGGTGCAATAATTTCATCATGAGATGCTGCTTTAGGGTTGTGACAGACATAACAATTTGCTTTCATCAGTGTATACCCTTCGTCTTCAACAATATTTAAATTGGGAGATGTTTTTTCAATATTTGCTACATAGGCTAGACTACCATAATTATTAGCTTCTGACTTTTGATTAAAACTCATAAATGCTGCTATAGCACTGATAAGTATTAATGCAATGGTACTTACTATTAGGATTGTTTTTTTTCTCATCTTCTTGTTTTTATTAATTATTTCAACAACCTACTATTGATTCACTTAATATTTCAGTATAATATTCTATTGAAATATATTGTGGGGCATAAGTAACACCGTTAATTTCTAACTGATTTGTATAAGAACGAATATGATTTTTTGAACCACAGGTTAAATTATCATATACGTCTAATAAATCTTGTTTGGTGGTATTGTTTATAAAGTGATCGATATCATTGATGTCTAAATCTTCTATTATTGCACCAACAGTTAATGCATCTACTGACGAAATATCTACAAGAGCTATTAAACTATAATATATCTCTTGTAATTCAGAGTTATTAAAAACTCCTATTTCTGAAGATGCAGAATCTGGAATGTCATATGTATTCATTAAGTTTAATACACTATTCATGTGAGATTGCTCACTATTAGAAATACTATTAAATATAATGAGTTGGTATTTATTGTAAGCGTAGATATATACATCGCGCGCTAATTTTTCTTCCTCTCTAAGAAAACTTAAATCATTAATTTCCTCTTGTGTAAGAGTAAGAGACTCAAAGCCTTCATTGTTGTCATTTGACGAACAACTACTAAATATCATAGATACTAAAACAATTATTAAAGAGATGTTTCTCATATTAGTTCCTTTTAAATTTTTGTTATTTTATTCTATCCACATTTCGGCGGGCATTCCAATTTTTATACTGCCATCATTTTTAACATCAACTTTAATTGCATAAACTAAAGCTACACGTTCTTCTTTTGTTTGAATTATTTTTGGTGTAAACTCTGCTTCAGAAGCAACCCAACTAATTACACCTTTATATGATTTCATTTCATTCTCCGTATCAATTTTAATTGTAACTTCTTGTCCAATATTGATACTTGATAATTGAATTTCGCTAATGTATACACGTAATTGCATAGTAGATAAATCAGCAATTTTATAAAGCGGTTTTCCAAAAGCAGTAATTTCATTTTCTTCAGCATATTTTACAAGCACAGTTCCATTTACAGGATTTATTATTTTACTTTTATTTATTTGATCATCCAATTGTTTTAATTGAACATCAATACTTTTAAGTTCATTTACCACAGGAGCATTTTGTATTTCAATACTCCTAACTTGTTGTTTTAAAACATCAATTTCTCCATTAACATCATCCAATTGCTTTTGCGTACCAGCATTATCTCTTATTAAATTTTCTATACGTGTTTTGTTGAGTTTAGCTGTTTTTAATCTAGATTTTAAAACAGTAATCTGTGATAATACCCCTCTTGATTTTGATGCAACAACATCTTTAGATACTAACAAATGCTCGCGGTTTAGCGATAGCGGAATCGTATCTATATATCCCAAGAAATCTCCTTTATTTAGATTGGTGCCTTCATCGATATTGAATTGCATCAGCTTCCCATTATTTTCTGCTGATATAGTTATCTCTGTGGATTCAAAGTTTCCGTAGCCATCGGCTTTGCCATTGTCATCGTTACAAGATGTAAAACTCACAGCTAATAAACTTAGACTTAATAGTATTTTATATTGATTTTTCATATACGTGTTTATTGTCCTTTAGTAATATTATAGTTTGCTTTTACAAGCATTAATTGAATTTGATGTGTACTTAAATTATTTTCATCTTCATATAAATTGGTAAGCTCGGTGATATAGGCAGAAGAAGTAATAACTCCATTTTTTAATTGTGATTCAGCCGACTTTAACACCTCTTTTCTCAACGTAATAATTTCTGAATCTGTTATGATAAATTTTGATATTTTGTCTATTTCAGTTTGTAATTGTTGCAATTCTATATTGGTGTATAATAAAAATGTTTCTGCTTCTGTATCAATGATATCTCTATTGACAGCAATAGATTGACGCTGTTTTTTATTTGAACTCCAATCAAAAATTGTCCAATTTAGTTTAACACCTACCATGTAAAAATCAGTAAATGAATTATCTAACGGATTCAGTCCAGGGTTCCCAACTCCAGCATTTGCAAAACCAATTATTTTGGGCGCATTTTGCTTAGAAAGCAATGCTTCAATAGATTCAATTTCTGTTTTTTTAAGTTGAAATAATTCCAACTCAGGACGATTAATAGAATCATTTAATTGAGCAATAACTGATGGGTTACTAAAAAGTGTAGTAGAAGACAACTCTTTTCCAATAAATGAAGAGAGTGTTTCTATTAAAGTTGTTTTTGTATGTTCTATTTCGGTAAATTGCGATTGAATTTTTAAAAGTTCTGCTTCAATAACTTTATCTGAAGTTGGCAAAACCATTCCGTTTTCTATACCAGACTTTACTTCTTTCAATTTTGCGTTTAATTGCTCTTGCTTTGAAGTCAATAAGTCAAATTTGTCTTGTGTTAAGAGTATTGAAAAATACAATTGATTGACTTGCTTTTTTAATTGATATAAATTTACTTCTAATTGTTTTTTCTGTGTGTTTAATTCTGCAACTTTCAAATCAGATTTCGCATTAACAGCGCCACCACCATAAATCAATTGATTCATATTTAAGTTAGCTTTGTATTGCTCTTTGTTAAGAGGTTCTACACCAGAATTCGGAATAGGGAATCCAATAACATCTGATTGATAAGTAGCCTGTGCAGTGATGAATACTTGTGGTAACTTCTCAGAATCTATGACCTCTAAATCTAACGCATTTCGTTCTTCTAATAAGCTAGCCTGTTTTGCTAAAGGATAATTTATTGTAACCATGCTGTAGCATTCATCTAGACTAATAGGCTGTTGAGACCAAGATAAAGTTGTTACAAAAAGGGTAATATATAGGATACTTTTTTTCATAACTATACTTTTATAGAATTAATAATGAATTCTGACACTTCATTTTTGCGATCATTTAGCAGTTGTTTATAGGTCTTATTATCAACATTTATAAATGCCTTGATTAGGGGAGTAGCTACAAATGGAAAAATGTTTAATGACAAAATGTGAATAAAAAGCTGCTCAGCTTTTATTGGCTTGATAATCTTATTTTCAATTTCAATTGCTACTTGTTTCTTGAATTTATCAAGATTTGGAAAAGCACTGTTCTGACTCATGCGTTTGACAAACTCAGGATTTCTATTTAATTCCTGAATGATAAAATTTGGTAAATAAGGGTGCTTACTTATAAAACTAATATAATTAAAAGTAAAGCTTTTTATTTTCTCTTCAATACTAGAATCGTCATTTAAAATAGTATTTAATTGAGGTGCTAATAATGAAAATGCTTTAGAAAATACTGCTTCAAAGAGTAGTTCTTTACTTCTATAATAATAATGGAGCATCGATTTGTTAATTCCTGCTTTATCAGCAATTTCTTGCATTCTAGCGCCATCCATCCCTTTTGCTTGGAATATTTTTTCTGCTGCATTTAAAATTTGAGACTCTGTATTTTGATCTTTTGTCTTTGCCATAATTAACTAAAAGGTTTAACCAAATGGTTGACAAATGTACTAAAATAATTTTAAATCAAAAAGACTTTATAAAAAAAAGGAGAACTTTTAAGAACTCCTTAACATATAGGTATAATATCTTATGTAATTAAATCCTGCTCTGGTAAGTAAATAAGTCAAAGTAGCGCCCCTTACGAGCAATTAAATCATCATGTTTACCACGTTCAACAATACTGCCATCTTCAATCACTAAAATTTGATTAGCTTTTTGAATGGTACTTAGGCGATGTGCAATTACAAAAGTAGTTCTGTTTTTCATAAGTACTTGTAAACTCTGCTGTATAAAAGTTTCACTTTCGGTGTCTAGGTTAGAGGTAGCCTCATCTAAAATAATAACTTTTGGATCGGCTAACAATGCTCTTGCAATTGAGATTCGTTGTCGTTGTCCTCCAGATAATTTTACGCCACGTTCACCAATAACTGTTTCTAAGCCATCATCAAATCGATCGGTAAATTCGTTTACATAAGCGCCTTTAACTGCTTGTTGCAGTTCTTGTTCTGTTGCATTTGGTCTTGCAAACAATATATTTTCTTTGATGGTGCCTTCATATAAAAAATCGTCTTGTAATACCACCGCTAAATGTTGTCTAAAACTACTCAAATTTACTGTTGACAAGTCAACTCCATCTAAAACAACTTTCCCTTTATTGGGAGTTAAAAAAGTAGCTGCCAATCCTGCTATGGTGGATTTTCCAGAGCCTGATGAACCAACCAAAGCAGTTACAGAGCCTGAATTTGCTTCGAAAGAAATATTGTGTAAGATTTCTTTGTTATCTTCATAACTAAAAGAGACATCATCAAAAATGATGTTGCCAATAATTTTATCTAAGCGAACTATTCTCTTTTCAGGATTGTCTTCTTCTGTTAATCTCATTAACTCTTCGGTTCTATCCAATCCTGCCATGGCTTCTGTTAATTGGCTCCCGATATTACTCATCTGCACAATAGGGGAAACTAAAACACCCAACAAGAAAATATACTGAGTAAAATCACCAAAAGTCATGGTATTATCCATCATATAATAACCTCCAATCCCCATAATACTTGTTGAAGCAATTCCGATAAGAAAAATTGAAGAGCTTGTGATAAGCGCTGTAGATGTTAAACTTTTCCTTACATTAAGGTATAGAGCTTCAACACCTTTTTCAAAAACTTTGTTTTCTTGAGCTTCAGCATTAAATCCTTTAATCACTCTAATCCCATTTAATGTTTCTGTCAATCTTCCAGTTACTTCGGCATTAATTTTCCCTCTTGCCTTAAAAATAGGTCGTATCACCCCAAATGCTTTCATCATTACAACTGCAAAAATTATCAATGGGATGAGGATTACGACTGTCATTAAAGCATTAATCGTCAGCAGCCAAATTAAAGCTAATACTGCAGTAATTGATCCGCCAACTAGTTGGACTAGGCCTGTACCTACCAAATTCCGAACGCCTTCAACATCTGTCATTACTCTAGAAACCAAAGCACCAGATTTGTTATTGTCAAAAAAATTAATTGGAAGTTTTAATAGTTTCTTTTGCACTTTTGCCCTTAATATAGAAATCAAATATTGGGCTTCGACACTCAATAATCTGGTTAAGGCAAATGAAGTTAAAGCTTGTACAGATATAGCTGCTATTACGGTAATCAGAATTATATATAAAACGTCCATATCGCCATTAGGAACAAAAACATCTAATAATTTTTTTAATTGTACCGGTAATACAAATCCCGACAAACTTTTAATGATGATTAAAATCAATCCGATAAATACGATTTTTTTTCTAGGCCAAATAAATTCTTTAAATGCCCAAGCGAAGGATACTTTGTGTTTAGTCATGTGGATGTTGTCTCTATTATTATTCCAAAATTACAGAATTGTCATTTAGTCATGAAAAGTAATTTTATTATCTTAAATTCGCATTCATGTTTTAAACAAAAATAATAATAATTATGAAAAAAATATTTTTCACTCTCTTAGCAGCTGTTTTTACTATTGCATCTATCAATGCGCAATCAAAAGAAGGTTATATCAAATATAAAATTGAGATGACTTCAGAAAATACAGAAATGCAAATGGGACTTGCTATGATGTCTGGATCAGAGATGGAAATTTCATTTAAAGGCGAAAACTCTAGAATGGTGATGAACATGGGAAGTTTTATGACGATTGAAACTGTGACTAGAAATAACAACGATGTTTTATTAATGATGTCAGGAATGATGTTTGGAAATACTGCGGTTAAGACAACAAAATCAAAACTAGAAGACAGTAATAATAGGGGTGATTTATCAGTTAAATTTGAAAGTGACACTAAAAAGATATTGGGCTATACTTGTAAAAAGGCAATTGTTTCTGATGGTGATGCTGAAGGGTTAACATTTTGGTATACCGAAAAGTTGGATATGCCAGATAATGAGATGCTCAATGCAAACGGATTGGTCCCTGGAATAATTTTAGAGTTTAGATCTGTTGATGGAGAAATGAATATGGCTTTTACTGCTATTGTAGTTAAAAAAGAAATAGATGCTTCTATTGCATTTAGCCTAGATATTCCAGAAGGTTTTACTGAAAAAACTTTTGAGGAATTCTCGAAAATGCGTGGAGGAATGTAGTTCAAATCCCTTTTAAAAAAACAGTGTAAAACAGCCTCAACTAAAATTGAGGCTTTTTTTTTATTGTCATTTCATTTTTACTAAATTCATGATTGTTTAAAACTGTCTATCTGTTAGTTACAATCAGGTCTTTACTCTTATGTCTTTTAGCGAAGCGGTCATAGGTCTTTTATCGGACAACAGTGATTTAATTTCAAAATATTCTTTTTCAAGCAGCTTTATTTTTTTATGATAAATCACTTCACTAACTCATAAAGACGTTTCACCTACCAATAATGCCTCTTCACAAAGTTTAGGGTATTCTATATTAGGTATTCAGCATACATTTGTTGTGTAATTGAATGTGCTGAATTGATATTTTGACATTCAATAGAAAACATTTAAAGCAAGTTTGGTTAGTTAGTTTAGAGCTGTCGTTGGTAATTCTTTTATCAAGGCAGTTCTTTTTTTTATGCTTTTTAAATACTAAATTAGCCATCAATAAAACCAACTGTATGCGTTTTAAATTTATTATTACTTTATCTTTTACTTTCTTTTTGAGTTTGGTGTCATTTTCTCAAGACAGTCTTAATGTAAATTCACCAAAACTAATTCGATCTACTATAATCTCAGCTCCTGTTGTTCTAAAACAAGATACACTATTCTATATTAAAAGTAGCCCTGATAGTTATCCTGTAAAAATTAGAGCAGAAGAGATTTCATCGCGATTGGCAACCATAACAAAATTGTATATAAAGAGTAAAGACAGTATTTACATGCAACAAAAAGATAATCATGTGAATGTGATGTATAATGATGATATTGCTTTTGTTGTTACTAAAAATGACGGGGAATATCATAATACACCACTAATGAACCTTGCTAATATGCAAATGGCAAGTTTAAAAACTACGCTAAATAGTGATGACAATTTATCTTCAACAGAGTGGTTAAAGCGCATAGGATATTTTGCGATCTCATTTATTTTATTAATCGTATTTATTAAATTGGTTAATTGGTTGTTTAGGCGATTAGACAAGCGATTGGCTAAAATTGAAAGAAGCTTTTTAAAAAAGAATCGAAACATTTTAAAATATTTTATCCCTAGAAAGACTGCTAATATTTTTGTGTTTCTTTCTAAAATAATACGAATCGCAATTATCTGGATTACGTTGATTGCATTCGCGCCATTTATGTTCAGCTTTTTTCCTTGGGCAGAACATATTGTTTACCTGTTCTATGGATATATAGAAACTCCTGTAAAATTTGTTGTTTATGGGCTTATTGATTTTATCCCTTCTTTATTTTTTATCATAGTTATTGCATACGTTGCTAGATATATTGTTAGAGTTTCGGGTCATATATCAGCCGATGTTGAATTGGGAAAATTCAACATACCAAATTTCCATAAAGATTGGGCAAAACCTACTGAGAAAATTTTTAGCATTCTTGTTTACGCAATGGCATTGGTTATGATTTTTCCGTATTTACCAGGGTCGGGGTCAACAGCTTTTCAAGGAGTATCAATTTTTATTGGTGCTATTATTTCCTTCGGATCAACATCAGCAATAGCAAATATTATTGCTGGAATAGTTATTACGTACATGCGTCCATTTCAAATAGGAGATCGTGTTAAGATTGATAATGTAGTGGGTGATGTTATTGCTAAAACCATTTTAGTGACACATATTAGAACTCCAAAAAATGAAGATGTAACTATACCAAATGCCAATATTTTGATTGGGAAAATCATTAATTATTCTAATAATAAAGAGAAAACAATCATATTACATACAACGGTTACACTTGGATATGATTTACCTTGGCAAACTGCCAATGAACTTTTGATAAAAGCTGCAAGTCTAACTATGCATATTAAAAAAACTCCAGAACCATTTGTATTGCAAACAAGCTTAGATGATTATTATGTTTCATACCAAATCAATGCGCATACGAAAGAAGCTAAAAAAATGCCTTTGATTTATTCTGAACTTCACAAACATATTTTAGAAGTATTTAATGATGCAGGAATCGAAATTTTATCACCACATTATATGGCAGCTCGTGATGGTAGTCTAACAACGGTTCCTAGTCAATTAAAAACGACTGACAAAACACCTATTCAAAAAATAGCAGATCATTTAACAGGACGGAATCAAAAGATATCCATTTCAAAACCTGATGAGTCTTAAAGATACGTCCGTCACTTCGAGTGATTTTATGAGGTGCGAATAAAATAGTATCGAGAAGTAAACAACAAACAACTTATTCTCTAGCTCTAAAAGCCTTTAAATAAATCAATATAACGATTGATAAAACTCCAAAAATACTAAAACCTACAAAAAGAGGTAGGGCAGTACCCACAACATATTTTCCTATTACAGCACTAATTGGCACTGCCATCATTGTAGAAATAAATCCGGTGATTGCCGCTGCGATACCCGCAATATGTCCCACAGGTTCCATTGCCAAAGAACGAAGATTTCCAAATAAAAATCCGATAGCAAAAAATTGCATCCCAAAAAAGGATAATAGAATATAGATACTAGGGTTGGGGCTATTGTAAAACAAAATGACATATAATAGAGAGATGCTAAAAAAGGCGATTGAAGCAATATTTACCAAACGCCTCATTCCGTATTTTAAGACTAAAATTCCGTTTAAAAATGTTGCCAATCCTACTGATATGGCTAATCCTGCGAATATATATGGAAACTCATCAGCCAAATTATATTGCATTTGAAACACCTGTTGCGAAGTGCTTAAATAGACCATAAATGAGCCTGTGATAAATCCAGAAATGATGGTATATCCAATCGTATTTTTATATTTAACTAATTCTTTAGTTCCTTCAATAAATATGTTTTTACTAAAACGAATTCGATATGATTTATGCAAGGTTTCGGGTTGCCGAAACCAAAACCAAATAGATACAACGACACTAAAAAGTAACTGTACATAAAAGATAGCTCGCCAATTGTAATGAACTAAAATCATTTTACCTAAAGCAGGGGCTATAATCGGAACCAACAAAAAAATGACAGTAATAAAAGACATAATTCGCGCCATATAATCACCGCTATACGAATCTCTTACAATCGCAATACTTATAGTTCTAGGAGCAGATAGTGCAATTCCTTGTAGAATCCTACCAAATATCATTATATTCAAATTATCGGCATAAATACAAATAATACTTGCAATTATAAACAGTCCAAAGCCCATAAACACAATGGGTTTACGCCCCAAACTATCAGACAATGGACCAAAGAGCAAAGAACCTAATCCCAGTCCAAGAAAAATCATAGTAATCAATAATTGGTAATCACTCGTATTTGTTGCTCCAATATCAGCACCAATAATATCCAATGCAGGTAATATAGCGTCAATTGCCAAAGCTACGATAGACATCAAAGCTGCCATTAACGCTACAAATTCGAATTGAGATTGATGCTGTTTATTCATTTGGCAAAAATACACTTTAGAATTTGTAATTTGCTAAAATATTAAATAGTAAAAGAAACATGAATTTCGTCAGTTGGAGTGATTTCTCACCGAAGGAGAAAAATAGTATAGAGAACACATAAAACTAAATAATAAATTAGAAAATTTAAAAACTCCATCGGAAATATAACTATCACGTCAGTTCGAGTATTCGCACTTTAGCGAAAGTATCGAGAACAGTTATTAAGACTAAAAAATGAATCTAGAAAATTTAAAAAATACCATAGGAAATATTGACATCTATCTATTAGATCAAATCTTAAAAGAACGCTATCAAAAAAACAGTGTCATTCTTGATGTGGGTTGTGGTGGTGGTCGTAACCTTAAATGGTTTTATAATAATGGATATACCATTTACGGAATAGATGCTAATAGTGATGTTATTGAAGATGTTAAGAAGAAGTATAAAAAACAAGCAACTCATTTTTCTGTCCAAAATGTAGATGCTCTAAACTTTGATAATAATAAGTTCGACCATATTGTATGTAATGCATTATTACATTTTGCTCAGGACGAAATTCAATTTGCAAAAATGATTTCAGAATTAGTTCGAGTTTTAAAACCTAAGGGAACTATATTCATCAGAATGGCAACTCTAGAAGGAATGGAAAAATATGTATCACATATTTCTGATGGTCGATATCATTTACCAGACGGAACAGATCGTTTTTTATTAACTCAAGAATTATTAAACAATATTCAATCAAAATTTAATCTAAAACTTGTAGAACCATACAAATTTGTAAATGTTGATAATTTACGGTGTATGGCAACATTAATGTTTCAGAAGATCTAGTTATAGTCAACCGCCGTCAGTTCGAGTAATTCTCTGACCATAGAAATAGAATTGTATCGAGAACTTGAAATTTAAAAACCAACAGATATTTTTATAACCAAACTCTAAATAGAGTAGCTTATAAAAATACCTATTTAACATAATATAAATTATAGTACAAATGTATTGTATTTAGTTTTTTAGCTGTTTATCCATTTGATAGCTATAATGTAGTATTATGTCAAATATCCCAGAAGCTTTACGTTTCTATACATTAATACTAACTTGGGTCATTAAACTAATAATCGGTTTGCTTCGCAGCGTTTATTAAACATTTGTATCTATAATTAGCCGTTATGTAAAATAGCCGCTACCAAGCGCTCGATTGTTTTATAAAATCAAATTGCTCTGGCAATTTATTTTACACA
>JASFYP010000018.1:0-67881 GCA_045047075.1 Flavobacteriaceae bacterium | reverse complement strand
GTTGATGGTGGTCGAACAAAAAGTTTATAAAGAATACGTAATTTTAATCAAAATTTAAAATCATGAGCAATCTAGTAACACCTCTCAATTTTAAAAAATGGATAGATGAGCATCGCCATTTATTAAAACCACCAGTTGGAAATAAAGTGGTGTGGGAAAACGGAGAATATATTGTGATGGTAGTTGGTGGTCCAAACAGTCGCAAAGATTACCACTATAATGAAACGCCAGAGTTCTTTTATCAAGTAGAAGGAGATATGATTTTAAGGGTGATTGAAAATGGTAAACCAAAAGATATTCATATTAATGAAGGAGATATATTTTTATTGCCGGCAAAAATGCCGCATTCGCCACAGCGAAAAGCAAATACAGTTGGGCTAGTTATTGAATATCCGCGTGATGAAGGTGTGCAAGATGCCTTGCAATGGTATTGCGAAAACTGTGATGCAAAGTTATATGAAGAGCCATTTACCTTAGATAATATAGAAACCAATATGCCTGTAATTTTTGATGCTTATTATGGCAATAAAGAAAAACGCACTTGTAAATCTTGTGGAACTATAATGCAGCCACCTAATTAGTTGTTAGTTTTTCGTTGCTGGTTGTTCGCACTTATAACAGCCATCAACTATCAACTATCAACTATCAACTAATCAATATGAAAAAAATACGAATCAACGGTCATTCACATTTGCTACCTTACCCAGAGCAGATTCCTACTTTTATGCGCGAAAAAGAAATTTTTTGGATAGATAAAGAACGCAAACACATGTTGCAAAAAGGGTGGAAGCGCCCAGTAACAGACTCCAGTTTTTTCTTGGATGAAAAATTAGAATGGATGGAACGGAATAATATAGACCATGCTGTGGTGTTGAATTTATCGCAGCTTTACGGCAATGCTTTGACCTATGATGTGATGAAAGATGCGTTGCGTTTTCAAAATGATTTTAATGCACAAGTACAGGCAGAACATTCAAAAAAATTTACATGTGGTTTCGTAGTGCAACCCGCTTTTGTGAGAGGTGCTTTATGGGAGATTGAGCGATGTGTGGAGGAATTAGGTTTGCGAGTTTTATGTTTACCGACTCATTATATGGATACGACCGGAACTTGGAAAGTGATTTTTGATGAGGTCAATGCTCCAATTTTTGAATTGGCAAATAAGTATAAATTGGCAATTGAGATTCATCCGTATGATGGTGATAAAATGATAAAGTTAGAAGATAAAAATTGGCGCTTTCATTTAATTTGGATGTTGGCACAATGTGGTGATGCTTATCATTTTTATACACTTAATGGTTATCAAGATGAATATCCAGATATAAGAACTTGCTTTGCTCATGGCGGTCAATTGGCGCAAATGAATTTGGGAAGACGTATTCAAGGCTTTGATGGAAGACCCGATTTGTTTGAAGGGAAAACACACCCAAGAAAAGCTGTTGGACATAAAAATATTTATTTTGACACACTAGTTCACGACACAGATTCTTTTAAATTAATGGTAGATCGTCAAGGGTCAGATCAAATATTAATGGGGCTCGATGACCCATATCCGTTAGGAGAAATGGAAAATGATTTACAATCTTCATACCCTGGTAAATTATTAGATTTAACTTTAGAGAGAAATATTATAAACCAAAAACAGTACGATGAAATTTGGAATGACAACGTACTGAATTGGTTGTTTGGGGATGATCGTAAGGGAAAATCAGATTTGTTAGAAAAGATAGTTTCTTAAACCTAATTTTTAATTTTTTCTTAAACTTAGTTTACAGCTACCTTGTCTAAATTAGTAACTACTTCAAAAGTTGGAGGGTTTAATAAATGTTGCTTTACAGGACATTGATTCACCACTTTTTTAATAGCATTTGTATATTTTTCTGGAAAATCTGCTGGTAATTTTATATCGATTAATATCTCACTTACATGATTTGTTCTTTGGTCGTACTCCATCACTTGTGTAATCACAAGACCTTCAAGACTCAAGCCTCTCTGCTCAATAAAAGCTTTTACAAAAACAGCGCTACACATTCCTGCAGTTGCTAAAAAAACTACAAAAGGAGAGTCGTTCATGGTAACTTCTCTACCATTCATAAAAGGAACAATTCTACCGTTGTTATCAAACTTAATATCAATATTTAATTTCATCTTATTTATTTTTTAAAATAATTACTGTGCAAAAATATAGAGAAGAAACAATACTTTGTGTAACATAAATTACATTTAAAAGAGTAAAATTTAGGCATAAAAAAACCTCCTGAATTTCAGGAGGTTTTAAAATATAGTCTTTGGAAATTATGAAAATAATTTTTCAATTTTTTCTTTTTCTTCGTCAGCTAAAACTGCATCAACCAAAATTCTTCCAGAATGTTCATCTGTAATAATTTTCTTACGATTAGCTATCTCTACTTGTCTTTGAGGTGGAATCGTAAAGAAAGAACCACCAGAAGCACCTCTTAATACTGGTACTACCGCTAAGCCATTGTTGGCGTTTTTACGAATTCTTTTATAAGCATTTAGTAAGCGTTCTTCAATAACGTCACTATACTCAGCAGATTTTTTCTGTAATAATTTCTCTTCCTTTTCCGTTTCTTTCATAATGTCATCTAACTCAGCTTTTTTGTGCTTTAAATGATCATTTTCTTTTGCTAAAGTTTCATTGTTTTGTTCAATTACTTCTTTCTTTTGCTCAATTTTTACTCTGTACTCTTTAATCCTTTTTTCAGACAATTCAACTTCCAAACCTTGGTATTCAATCTCTTTAGTTATAGAATCAAACTCTCTATTGTTACGAACATTTTTTTGTTGCTCTTCGTATTTTTTTACCAATTCACCAGCTTCAATAATTATATTTTTCTTAGCCTTAATATCAGTTTCTAAATTAGTAACATCTTCTTCAAGGTTTGCAACTCTTGTATTGAAACCTGCAACCTCATCTTCTAAATCTTCAATCTCTAAAGGTAATTCTCCTCTAACATTTTGAATTTCATCAATTCTAGAATCGATTAATTGTAAATCATACAATGCTCTTAACTTATCTTCAACCGTTACTTCTTTTTTCTTTGCCATTGTTTATTTGTAATAAATTGGATTTGTATTTCTTTCTGATAAAATGATTCTACCTACTGGTAAGGCAGGTGCAAAATTAACATTTTTTTTCGTAAGATAATCAACTAAAAGGTTTTTTGTGAATTGCTCACTTTCATAGTGTCCAATATCAGCAATCACTAGTCTATTTTCTGCTTGATAAAACTCATGATATTTAATATCCGATGTTATATATACATCAGCATTTGCAGCTATTGCATTACGGATTGCAAAACTTCCAGACCCACCTAAAATAGCTACTTTTTTAATAGGTTTTCCTTTTAATTTTGAGTGACGGATACAGTCCGTTTTCATTGTTTTTTTAAGGTGATTGAAAAAATCATCTTCATTCATGGCAGATTCAAATTCGCCAACCATTCCCATTCCCACATGTTGATGGCTGTTTTCTAAGGCAACAATATCGTATGCTACTTCTTCATAAGGATGATTTTTAAATAAGGATTTTAAAAGTTTACTTTCGTTTTGTTTTTCAAAAATAACACTGATAAAGGTTTCCTTCTCGGTATGTAAATCACCTTTAATCCCTTTAACTGGATCGGAATCTTCATTGCCGCGATAAGTTCCGTAACCTTTGGTGTTAAAACTGCATTCATCATAATTTCCAATGTTTCCTGCGCCAGCTTCAAAAAGTTTAGCTCTTAAGTGTTCAGCATTCTCATTAGGAACATAGGTTGTTAGTTTTCTAAGCTGATGTTGTTTCGGAATTAAAACTTGTCGATTTTTTAAACCTAGCATTTCACAAATTTTTGCATTGACTCCAACAAACGAATTGTCTAAAGCGGTGTGCATTGCATAAATAGCAATGTCATTTTTAATTGCTTTTAAAACAACACGCTCAACATAATTGTTACCGTTTATTTTTTTTAATCCACTAAAAATAATTGGATGAAAACTCACAATTAAATTGCATTTTTTTTCAATAGCTTCATCTACAATTGATTCTAACGTGTCTAAAGTAACGAGAACTCCAGTAACTTTTGTGTCGTAACTACCAATGAGTAAACCAACATTGTCAAAATCTTCGGCATAATTTAATGGTGCAATTTCTTCTATTGAATTGGTGATATCTTTAACAGTCATAAAAATCAGATTAAAACTCAAAGTTATGCTTTTAGAATGAATAATAATAATTGTTTTGTATTTTCGCCTTAATGAGTTTTATCCGAAAAATAGCGTTCCCTGTTTCAATAATTTATGGAATAGTTACAAGTATTAGAAATCGAATGTTCGATAAAGGATTGCTAAAATCTACTCAATTTGAGTTGCCCGTAATTGCAGTCGGAAATCTTAGTGTAGGCGGTACAGGAAAGACTCCGCAAATAGAATACCTAATTCGTTTATTAAAAGATTCAAATAAAATTGCAGTATTAAGTAGAGGTTATAAACGAGAATCCTCTGGATTTGTATTGGCTGATGAAACCTCTGATGCGAAGCAAATAGGGGATGAGCCATTTCAGTATTATCAAAAATTTAAAAATATTAAAGTAGCAGTTGACGAAAAACGTGTTCATGGAATTGAACAATTATTGTCAACTAACAACCCTCCTGAAATTATTTTGTTAGACGATGCTTATCAGCATAGAAAAGTAAATGCAGGATTTTATATTTTATTGACGTCATATGAAAAATTATATGCAAATGATTATCTGTTGCCAACAGGAAATCTGCGAGAAAGTAAATCTGGAGCTAAAAGAGCACAGGTTGTAATTGTTACCAAATGTCCTGAGAATTTGTCAGACCAAGAGCAGCAAAAAATCTCGAAAAGGTTAAAGTTAAATTCTAATCAAGAATTATTTTTTACATGTATTGACTATGAAGATGTGGTTACTGATATGAAATCTGAAATAACATTAGAGCAACTCAAAGATTTTGAAGTGCTACTAGTTACCGGAATTGCAAATCCATCGCCATTAGAAAAGTTCTTAAAATCAAAGGGAATTTCGTTTAAGCATATCGAATTTCCTGACCATCACAATTTTTCTGAAACTGATGTTAATAAAATAAAGAATAGCTTTGGTGCTATTCATTCAGAAAAAAAACTAATTTTAACGACCGAAAAAGATTTTGTTCGCTTAAAAGATAGTGTACAAATAAGTTGCTTAAGAATTAAAACCAAATTTATAAATCGTAAAAACGATTTTGATACAATTATCAAAGACTATGTGGAATAAAGTACAAGAAACCGTTAAATTTTTACAAGATAAAGGAATTACAACACCAGATTACGGTATTGTTTTAGGAACTGGATTAGGGAATTTGTCAAATGACATTGATGCAGATGTTAGAATTCCGTATGATGAGATTCCGAATTTTCCAGTATCAACCGTAAAAGGGCATCACGGAGAATTGATTTTTGGTGATTTGGGAGGAAAGAAAGTGTTGGCAATGCGTGGGCGTTTTCATTATTATGAAGGCTATGATATGCCACAAGTGATTTTTCCGATTAGGGTGATGAAATATTTAGGAATTCAAAATCTGATTGTTTCAAATGCTTCTGGCGGTGTGCATCCTGATTTTAGTGTGGGTGATATTATGCTAATTGACGATCATATTAATTTTATTCCAGAACATCCACTTAGAGGAGCTAATGATGAGCGTTTTGGTCCTCGATTTGTAGATATGCATGAGCCTTATGATTTAAAAATGATTGCTGCTTTTGAACAAGTTGCAAGAAACCAAAATGTTTCCATTCAAAAAGGAACATACTTAGCTTTACAAGGACCTACTTTTGAAACTCCTGCTGAATATGGAATGGTACGTAGAACTGGCGCTGATGCTGTAGGTATGTCTACAGTGCCAGAAGTGATTGTTGCCAAACATATGGGCATGACTTGTTTAGGTATTTCTGTTATTACCGACCTAGGTATAGAAGGGCAAGTGATGGAAGTTTCGCACGAAGAAGTGCAAGAAGTAGCTAAGCTTGCAGAAAAAATTGTAGGTAAATTAGTGAAGGAATTTGTGACAAGTTATTAGTAGCTTTTTTTTTCGGTATTACATTGATATTTATCAAGTTAAAAAGTTTTGTTATATTTGTTTAACATTATACACCTCAAATAGTTTTATTTGACCTTTATAGCAAAACACTCTCCAAGTTGCTAGATGTAGTAACCTCATTACTTTTATAATTACTAACTATAATCAATATATAGCATCTGCTATATACATTTCTTGTCGTAAAAAACATGTCAAGAAATTACTAAACTAAATTTCAATTTTATGAAAACAATTAAAAATGTGGTGCAGCTTGCACTAGTGTTCTCACTGCTATTCTCGGTAACAGTTTATTCGCAAGAAGATGCGAAAGAAGAATTTAAACCAGTTTATTTAACCATTACAACCATGCATACAAATCCAGATGCAGAGGGGACAAATGAAGAATGGTTGGCCTTAGAAAAAGAATATCACGACAATGTTACTATGAAAAATGATATGATTCTAGGTTCAGGTTTATATTTTCATTATTTTTCTGAAGATAACACTGAAGTAATTGCGGTAACAGTTTACGGGTCTTGGGCAGATATTGAGGCTTCAGGAGACAAAGATAGTGAGCTAGTTAAAGCACATTGGCCAGATGAAGATGCGCGATCTGATTATTTTAAAAAGAGAAACAGCTATTATACCGCAATGCACAGTGATGAAATTATGGTGTCAACCCCTTTTCAAGTAGACTTAATGACTGAGTCTACCGAACCTTTAATTTTTTATGTAAAAAAGAATATTAGAGGTAATGGTGATGGTTCAGGATTTAAAGAATATTTTGAAAATGTAACTTCAAAAAACAAATATGTTTTAGGGTATTATACCCATACTCATAGATATGGAGCAAATAGTAGAGATGCCCATGAAGTTTTTGTTTTTGAAAGTTTTAGTGATATAGAAAAAGCTTTTGACGAAGATACTAGATTGGCGAAAGAACATTGGGCTGATGAAGAAAAAAGAAAAGAATTTTTTGAAGGATATAGTAAAATATTTTCAGGACATGGAGATGCTATTTATCAAAATGTTCCAGAATTAGTAAAATAATTCTAACCTAAATTAATGGCTCTGAATCAGTTTGATTTGGAGCTGTTTTTTTATTAAAAAAAATTATTACTTTTTTGGTGCAAAAACTTTGTCAATAATAAAAACTCGTTTATATTTGCATCCGCTTAGGGCGATTAGCTCAGTTGGTTCAGAGCATCTCGTTTACACCGAGAGGGTCGGGGGTTCGAATCCCTCATCGCCCACTTTTCAATCCATAACTTATTGACAATCAATTAGTTATGGATTTTTCGATTCAATTTTCCCGACATGTTCCCGATATCTTCCCGAGTTCTAATGTACACTAAATATATATATATAAACCTTGTTTGATTTTTGACCAAAGTAAAATGTATTTCCATCAATAAAAAAATGAATTCTATAAATTTATAATGTTCTTTCTATTAATTAAATTCATATATTTATAGAAAATTTATAATTTATTTAAGAAATTACGTTGTTACTTTATAGGGGCGTTTACGTCTAACTAGTATGCAGCATAATAATTATTTAAGTATATTTGCAACCCTATTATGAAAAATTATTGCTATAATTGAGTCATTTAAAGTCAAAATCAGAATTTAACTTGGATGCTGCAGAAGTATTAATAGATAGACATAGTTATTATGCTCCTAGTGTACATTGTTCATATTATGGATGTTTTCAGTATATAATATCAAAGTTAAATATGATTGGTATAACCTATGAAAAAATAGACAACGATATTTCTGCTTCAAGAGGAACAAATAGGATTCTTAATTCTCACACTTACCCGGTAAAACTAATCCTTGATGAAATGGAAACAACAACAGATATTTTTTATCGTAAAAAAGTAAAAGACAAGATTAAGTTGTTAAAAGCTTTCAGAATAACTTCAGATTATAGAAATGAAGATGTTAATCATTCAAAGAGTACAGAAGCGTTAAGATTAAGTAAAGAAATTATAAGTTTAATAAATAATAAACTTTAAATGAAATCAATAGATTATTTAAAAGAAAATTTAAAAAATTTACACAACTCCTGTTCATATTTAGAGATTAAATATGAATATAGAGATTACATGAACACTCATATCATTGAAGTTAAACCAGTCCATTGCTTTTCTAAAGATGAAAAATATGCTGAAGGCCAAGTTCTGTTGGAAGAAAAGTTTGAAGAGTTATTCCCAGAAGAAGAATTATTATTCATTACTAAAAATGAATTGATTTCAGTTGAAAACCCTATTCTAATTTTAGGGATATTAGAAGAGGAGATAGAATGTGAGTTAGTTAGTCCATCAATTCAAATTGATTATGGGTTGGATGAATTAATATCATATGTAGTTGAATCAAAAATTGATAAAGAATATGAATTTCCTGTTCCACCTGATAGGCCATGGTGGAAATCTTCTAGAAAAAATAAAAAAGACTTTGAACATAATTCAAAGTCTTTTTTTTTATAAATTTGTTTTATGGAAAAACCTAAAAAAGCATCCTTCAGTCTTAAAAAATTTAAAGTCCCAAATTTTTCATATAACGAATCAAAAGGAAACCCAGAATTGAATTTATCCATTGATGTTAAAGGAGATTATTTTAAAGAAAATGGAAAGTATAAACTCTATCTAGAGTTTAAAGGATCTAATAGTGTAGATCAAAGTTTAATTATTGAAGTAAATGCTGTAGGAATTTTTAAATTTTCAGAAACTATAGCGGCTAAAGATATTCCTGAATATTTTTACGCAAACGCAATTGCAATTATTTTTCCTTATGTAAGGTCTTTTATTAGTACGCTTACATTACAGGCTAATACTGGGCTAATAATGTTAGATACATTAAATTTGTCAAATTTAAAAGAGGCGTTAAGGCAAAACACAAAAATAGTTTAGTAGTGTTAAGGTGTGTTAGGAGTTTATTATAAGCACTCATAAATTAGCTATAAAACGACTAGAAAACCATTTTCTGCGGATTAATATTATAAGATCGTATTTCTTTTATTGATTTCGTTAGAATTTATTAGCCTAATTTTCCCAACATATTCCCGACTTCTTCCGGAGTCAGGATTTATAAGTTATAAAAGCCGTAATTTTTTTCATTGAATACAAATAGTAATTATGTATCAAATGGTACAAACATATTAATTTTCTAAACTTTGAGAGTTAAAAGAAAATTTAGTATTTAAAATTATAAAATTTAATAAAAATCCTCCGCTTCCGCAAGGCGGGTCTATAAAGAAAATACTATCTTTGAAAAATGAAAAAAGGGAGTAAGCCTGATAACTCCTCCCTTTTCGATGGTAAGACAAACTAAAGCGCTCTAATGAGAAGCCTTTTTAGTTGTCGGTGTATTTGCACTTTTCCCGTCTGATACTTCCTTATGAGGAAGTCTATACATAATTTAAGCACTCTACAAAGTTGAGTGCTTTTTTTTGTTTATAAAAATAAATTTACTATTGCTTATTAATTATCTTTTACGTATATGTTATCTGTATTTTTCAATTTGTATTCAAAAATAGTTTTAGTTATTGACACCGCCAAAACTCCTAATTGCTAAAGCTGTTGTATATAACACCATTCATTTGTTAATTGTCTTCAGTCATATCTATAAACAAATTAAGTTGATCGCCAATTGCGGGATATGACCTTTCTACTAAAGTTATATACTTTCTCCAAATAACAGATGTTTTTGCTAGTACAATTAGTTCTCCAAAAAACTTGTATTGTACATTATGAGAATATTTGATGATAGGAAATCTAAATTGTGCTAATTGTGATAGTGAGAATCTATGTAAGATTACACAATTTTAAAAGTGTTCAAAAGTTATTGCCGACATGCATGTAATAATTAAAAATTTGGGATATTGAATAAATAGGTTGAAGCCAAACCATTTTTACATAATAATTTTCCCGACATATTCCCGACTTGTATGTACACTATTGTACACTAATATGATATAAATATGACATAAATAAGAGAATATTGGAGAAAAATCTATGTTTAGTGTATATTATGGTAGTATTATGTACATATACAGCTATCCCTCATCGCCCACTTTTTTAGAAAGCTTCCTTTAATAGGAGGCTTTTTTTATGCCTAAAAGTTTCCTAAGTATTGATTTTACTGAATTCTGAATCCCCTTTTAATATTTTTTCCAAATGGAGTGAAATAGAATTATTTTTAAGTGTATGAGAAGGTAGCTCTCCAATTTTTTTTTATAATCTTTATAAAGTTTCCCCATATGCCAAAAACTACTATCCCTTGCAATGTGGGTAATTGAGCTGATTTTATTTTCAGCATGCAATCTATAGTACGAATGATTTAATTTTAAAACGAATATAAAAGCTTCCATTTCCGGAAGCTTTTCCTTTTTCTACGACTTACATTAAAATCGTATATTTACGTTTCATTCAAAAAAAACCAAATACTATTATGCAGGATCAAAATTTTAAAAACCATGCTCGAATGGTTCCAGGGTATCACTATGTTGGATTTTTACTAATGCTATTGCTCTTAATTGGGTCTATTGTTAATGTTATTAAATCGAGTAGTGAAAATATTTACTCGGCTTCTTTATTAGTTCTCGTTGCTGTTACGTTGCTGTTAATTTCTTTTTATGCTAGAGCTTTTTCTTTAAAAGCTCAAGATCGCGCAATTAAAGCCGAAGAAAATTTTAGACATTATTTATTGACAGGAAAACCAATGAATTCTGAATTGAAAATGCGCCAAATTATTGGTTTGCGTTTTGCTTCGGATGGTGAATTTCCTGCTTTGGCAGAAAAAGCTGTATCCGAAAAGATGAGCGAAAAAAAAATTAAGCAAAGTATCGTTACATGGAAACCAGATTATTATAGAGTATAGTTATGAAGATAAGAATTAGTTTGCCGTTTGTTTTAATAATGATGTTAGTATTATCGATATCAGCACAAGAAAAAATTGAATTTTCATCTTTAGATGGATTACTAATTTCTGCTGATTTGTATGAAGTTGAAAACCCGAAGTTGACTATTTTATTATGTCATCAAGCAGGATATAGTCGAGGTGAATACATAAATACAGCGTTGCAATTAAATGCCTTAGGATATTCTTGTATGGCAATAGACCAACGTTCAGGTAAAGGTGTTAATGGCATCACTAACCAAACGAATGCAAGAGCTAAAGAAAAAGGATTGGATACGCGTTATTTAGATGCACATCAAGATATTGAAGCTGCAATAGATTATTTATATATAAGAAATAAGAATCAGTCAATTGTAATTGTTGGTAGTTCGTATTCGGCAACATTAGTTTTGTTAGAAGCTAAAGAAAATGAAAAAGTAAAAGCAGTTGCTGCTTTTAGTCCAGGAGAGTATTTTGATATGATTAATGTCAATAGTACAATTGCGGGATATAAAAAACCAGTGTATGTTACTGCTTCTAATTCCGAAACCCCTAATCTTACAGATTTAGTAAGTGGAATATCATCAGAATATTTGTCACATTACAAACCATCCGAAAAAGGAATTCATGGTTCGAGAGCCTTATGGAAAACTACTGATGGAGTTGATGAGTATTGGAAATCTTTTAGAAGTTTTTTGAAATCAGTTGAATAATAAGTTCCGTCAATTCGAGTGAATTTTACGATTGGAATGAGTAAAATTTGTATCGAGAATAAGGCTGATAAACCACTTTTAGGCTATTATGAAAAGGATTCAAATCTCACTTCATTGCAATTATTTTTGTCATGTTTGCAAAATCCCCCATTATTTTACCCCTCATTTTATGATGTCTTTAAAATTAAAAACATCTTTTTATCAGGTACATAATTCCGAAATCGTTTTAGTCAAATTAGTGTAAAAATATAGGTGTCAAGTAGTATAAGTCGTAAATTCGCACCTCGATAATGAGTATGGAAAATAACATAAAGAAAATAGCAGTTTTAACTTCTGGGGGCGATGCTCCAGGAATGAATGCAGCCATCAGATCGGTAGTTAGGTCTTGTGCGTTTTATAAAATAGAATGTGTTGGAATCTACAGAGGTTACCAAGGAATGATAGAAGGAGATTTTAAACAAATGGATGCTCGTAGTGTTGGAAACATCATTAACAAAGGAGGTACTATTTTAAAGTCGGCAAGATCGGATGAGTTTAGAACAAAAGAAGGGCGTTTAAAAGCATATCATCAATTAAAAATGGAGGATGTTGATGCCTTTGTTGTGATTGGTGGTGATGGTAGCTTTACTGGTGCAATGATTTTTAATGAAGAATATAACTTTCCAGTAATTGGAATTCCAGGAACGATTGACAACGATATTTACGGAACAAATTACACTATAGGATACGATACTGCTTTAAATACAGTTGTTGAGGTAATTGATAAAATTAGAGATACGGCGAGTTCGCACAATCGACTCTTCTTCGTTGAAGTGATGGGTCGTGATGTTGGTCATATAGCATTGAATGTTGGAGTTGGAGCAGGAGCAGAAGAAATCTTAATTCCTGAAGAAAATTTGGGAGTAGACCGTTTAATTGATTCATTAAGAAAAAGCAAGAAGTCAGGAAAATCGTCAAGTATTGTTGTGATTGCCGAAGGGGATAAGACAGGAAAGAATGTATTTGAATTGGCAGAATATGTAGAAAAGAATTTTCCGTTTTATGAAGTGCGTGTTTCTGTTTTAGGCCATATGCAACGCGGAGGCTCACCATCTTGTTTCGATCGTGTTTTGGCGAGTCGAATGGGAGTTAAAGCTGTTGAAACTTTGCTTGAGGGTAAATCAAATTTAATGGTTGGAGTTGCAGACAATAAAATGATTTTAACCGAATTGGATAAAGCGATAAAAGGAAAATCAAAAATAAATAAAGAATTATTAAGAGTGTCAGATATCATAACAATATAAAAGAATAGTAAAATAAAGAATTATGACAAAAATAGGAATTAACGGATTTGGTAGAATAGGTAGATTAGCATTTAGAGTTGCTGTTTCAAAACCAGGTGTAGATGTAGTAGGTATTAATGATTTATTAGATGTTGAGCATTTAGCATATTTATTAAAATACGATTCAGTTCATGGTCAGTTTAACGGAACCATTGAAGTTGCAAATGGAAAATTAATTGTCAACGGAAAAGAAATTAGAGTTACTGCTGAGCGCAATCCAGAAGATTTAAAATGGGGTGATGTTAATGCTGATGTTGTTTTAGATTGTACTGGTATTTTTACCAATTTAGAAGGAGCAGGAAAGCATATTACTGCAGGAGCTAAAAAGGTTGCAATTTCTGCACCATCTGCAGATGCACCAATGTTTGTAATGGGTGTAAATCATAAAAAAATTACAGCTGAAGATAAAATTGTATCTAACGCATCTTGTACAACTAACTGTTTAGCACCGATTGCTAAAGTATTAAATGACAATTTTGGTATTGTTGAAGGATTAATGACAACAGTACATGCTGCAACTGCAACTCAGTTTACAGTTGATGGACCCTCTAAAAAGGATTACCGTTTAGGGCGTTCATCATTAAATAATATTGTACCTGCATCAACAGGAGCTGCAAAAGCAGTAGGAAAAGTAATTCCTGAATTGAATGGAAAATTAACGGGTATGGCATTTAGAGTTCCTACGGTTGATGTGTCTGTAGTAGATTTAACATGTAGATTAGAAAAAGGAGCTTCTTTTGACGAAGTAAAAGCAGCAATGAAATATGCCTCTGAAAACGAATTGAAAGGTGTTTTAGGATATACTGATGAAGGTGTAGTTTCTCAAGATTTTGTATCTGAACCAAGAACATCGGTCTTTGATGCAAATGCATCGATGGGCTTAAATGACAATTTTGTAAAAATTGTTTCTTGGTACGATAATGAGTTTGGTTACTCAACAAAATTAGTTGAATTAGCACAATATATAGATTCACTATAATCTAAAAATGTAATAAGATGATTTTAATAGCTGATGGAGGTTCTACTAAATGTGATTGGATTTTATTGGATCTCAAAGGAGAAGTTGCTTTAAAAACAAGGACACAAGGATTGAATCCTGCAGTTGTTAAAAGTGAACTCTTGATTGAGCGTTTGCAAGCCAATGATGAGCTTATGAAAATTGCTAATGATGTTACAAAAATATTTTTCTACGGAGCTGGATGTGGAACTGATAAACCAAATCTGGCTTTGAAGAAAATTTTTGAAGCGATTTTTAAAAATGCTGAGGTTGATGTAAAAGAAGATACATACGCTGCAACCTATGCAGTAACTTCTGAGCCCGGAATCGTTTGTATTCTAGGTACAGGTTCTAACAGCAGTTATTTTGATGGAGAAGAAGTTCACACAACAATTCCTTCTTTAGGTTATACCTTAATGGATGAGGCGAGTGGTAATTATTTTGGCAAGAAATTAATAAGAGATTATTTTTACAAAAAAATGCCTGAAGATTTGCGAAAAGAATTTGAGCAAAAATTTGACTTAAGTGCCGATAGTATTAAAGAGAATATTTACAAAAAGGACAACCCAAATGTTTATTTAGCAAATTTTGCTGAGTTTATGTTTAGGGCAGAGCGTAACGATTATTTTTATAGTGTACTTAAAAAAGGAATGAAAGATTTCTTTAAAAATAGAATTAAGCCTTACGATAACTATCAAGAGTTGCCAGTTCATTTTGTAGGTTCAATTGCTTTTTTCTCTTCGGATATTATAAATAAAGTAGCAAGAAAATATGGTGTTACTATTGGTAATATTGTTAGAAGACCGATAGATGGGTTGATAGAATATCATCGCAAACAATTAGAGATAGTTAAGTAATCTTTCTAAAGCCATTCCGCGAGAACCTTTTATTAGGATTGTGGAATTGTCAAAATTTTCAGAATTTATAGATTTAATAAAATCAGAGAAGCGTTCAAATTTGAGCGCTTTTTTTGTGTTTGTTTTTGAGAAGTTCACACCAATTAAATAAACTTGTTTTGTGTTAAGTGATTCTGATAATTCGGTAATAAGTTGATGTTCTTCAGCTGCAATTTCACCCAGCTCAAACATATCACCTAAAACCAATATTTTATTTTTGTCATCTAAATTATCAAAACTTTTTAGGGCTACTTCCATGCTACTTGGGTTAGCATTATAAGCATCTAAAATTATTTTATAGGTATCTTTTTGTATGATTTGAGATCGGTTGTTGCTAGGGTTGTAGTTTTCTATTGATTCTTTAATATCAGTTGTTGAAACCTCAAAATAAGCTCCAATAGAAATTGCTGATGCAATATTTGTATAATTATAGGCGCCTATCAAGTTGCTTTTAATCTCTAAGTTTTTGTAAGACAAGCTTACAAATGGAGTTGTATTTAAATTGGCTATTGAATCATTAAAGGGTATACTATGAATGCCTTCTGATTGTTTTAGTTGTAATTCATCATCGGTGTTTATGAAAATCTTACCGTTAGTAATTCGCAAATAATCTAGCAGTTCTGATTTGCCTTTTATAACACCTTCAATACTACCAAAACCTTCAATATGTGCTTTTCCAAAATTAGTGATGTATCCAAAATTTGGTTTAGCAATACCACATAAAAATTCAATTTCTTTTAAATGATTTGCTCCCATTTCTACAATACCAAATTCGGTAGAGGAATCCATCGAAAGCAAAGTTAAAGGCACGCCAATATGATTGTTGAGGTTTCCTTTTGTAGCAACAGTATTATATTTTTTGGATAATACGGCATTGATTAATTCTTTGGTAGTTGTTTTTCCATTACTACCCGTAAGTGATAAAATAGGAATGTCTAAAACTTCTCTGTGATAAGTTGCGAGCTCTTGTAAACAAGTGAGTACATCATCAACCAAAATGATATTTTTATTTGTTTGGTATTCTTTTTCATCAACAATAGCATAATCGGCTCCCTTTTCTAAAGCTTCTTCAGCAAATAGATTTCCATTAAAATTATCACCTTTTAAAGCAAAGAAAATAGTGTTTTTTCTAATAGAGCGGGTGTCCGTATCAACTAGATAATATTTAGAATATAATTTATAAATCTCTTGAATAGTCATTGTATAAAAATAAAAAACCTCGTTTATAAAACGAGGTTTTTAGTGTAAATATTTTTTAAGAATTATTTATTTAGGTAATTCTGGTGTTCTCGTTCTTCTTTTAGGAGTCATTGGTCCTAGTTTATCAGTAGCACATCTAAACCCAATAGAGCTCGATGCCATGTATTGAGGTAAATATCTTCTTTGAGCTGGATCTAACCAGAATTCTCTATCTGCCCACGAGCCACCTTTGTAAACTCTAGTTTCATCACTAATCATTGTAGATCTAATTTCTTTATCATACTCTTGAATACGTAATCCACTTTCGCCAATATTATTTGGAGTAATAGGAGAATTGTACATTCTTGGTTTAGCATCCAATTCTTCTTCATCCTCTTCATACATTTTTGTTGAAGCTAAATCACCATCACGAGAGTCAATGTTGTATGCTTTTTCATAATTGCTTCTCATGTAGGCATCATTCTTAGTGATAGGAATATACTTGATGCTTCCTGGTAAATTGCTTACACTAATTTTTCCGTTAGCCAGCGTATCGTATTCAACATTGTTAAAATCTACAACCACAACTTTACCTTCAGCATCAATCATTGGTTTTGTAAATACATTTCCTCTATAGTAATTAAAATCATTTGCTTCGGTATCAATAATTGGTCTATATACATCAGACACCCATTCGGCAACATTACCAGACATGTCGTATAATCCATATGCATTAGGTTTGTATGATCTAATTGGCATTGTAATATCTCCGCCATCACTACTCCATCCAGCAACACCACTATAATCTCCTTGTCCTTGTTTGAAGTTAGCTAATTGATCACCTTTAAAACGTCTCGAATTATTACGTGTATATTTGCTATTCCAAGCATATTTTTTACGTCCTCTAATATTATTAAATTCTCTATTTTCTACATCCGCTTTAGCTGCGTACTCCCATTCAGCCTCTGAAGGTAATCTAAAACCTGTAGGTAACACACCGTCAGATATTTTTATACGATCCATTTCTCCTTCTCTGTTATATTTATAAACAGCAGTGTCGCCCTCAAATAATAAGTTTGGATCTTTTAGATAAACTTTTGTGTCAAAATAATTTTGACTATTCATTTGTAGTGAATCGTTTGTATATGGGTTTACCAAAATACCTTTATCAACCAGTGTTTTTTCAGCAACAAAATTGGTTCTCCATTCGCAATATTTAGTTGCTTGTAACCAACTAACTCCAACAACTGGATAATCAGAATATGATGGGTGGCGTAAATAATTTTCAGTCAATAATTCATTGGCACCTAAGGTATGTCTCCAAACCAATGTGTCAGGTAAAGCACTTGTATAAATGTGTTTGTTTTGCTCGTCTCCGTTAGGAAAAACTTTTTCAAGCCATTCTAAGTATAATAAATATTCTGAATTTGTAACTTCTACTTCATCCATATAAAAAGAACGAACTTGCATTTGTACAGGCGTAGTATTCCAATCAAATAAAACATCGTCTTGAACATGACCCATGGTAAAAGTACCACCTTCAATCAAAACCATTCCTGGAGGAACTTCCTGTCCTTTATAATTACTGCCGTCAGAAAACCCAGCTTCTTTTTTATCTTTAGAGCTCCATCCTGTTAAAGAGGTGCTATTATCATTTCCTCTATTATGGCAACTTATAGTTAATATTGCCAATAAAGCAATTAGAAAATAGTTTATTTTATTCATACCAAGTTTCATAGTCCTTATCTACTTTAGGGTTTCATTAGTGCGCAAGATACACCAATTAATATTTTTCGCAAGTTTTTTAATAAATGTATTTGCGCTTTTGTTTTAGTATAACGATTGTTTTTTTTTATTATTATGTGTATTGTTGCAAAGCATTAAAATATCTAATAAATTTATGCGTTTACTAGTGTGATATGAATAAACTAAATTATCTTTTTTTTATTGTAATTTTCTCATCCTTTATAGGTTTTTCTCAAAATATTGAGACAAAGAAAATTAGCTTAAAGTGGAATGAATCTTCCGTTTTTACGAGTAGGAATAATCAACTTTTAATCCCGACCATTGAAAATCAATTTTTAGATGACAATCAAAATCCAAGTTATTCTGAAACATGGTCTATTGCAAATGGACTTTCGGTTAAATCGTATAAGTTAACAAATGTGCAATATCAAGTTTTAACGAATGATGTTGTAAATCAGTTAAACCTTGAAAAGATTCCATCAACATTGATAAGTAGTGTTGAGGTTGCTAAATCAAGAAATAAATCTGAAGTTGTTTTAGTAATGACTCCTTTAGTTAAAGACGGGGCCTTAGTAAAAAAAGTTACATCATTTACTTTAGAATATGAATTGCAAAATGCAATATCAAATAGAAGTACAACAAACAATAGAGCTTATAATTCTGTTTTGTCGTTGGGTAATTGGTATAAGTTTTCGGTTGATACTACTGGTGTTTTTAAAATAAGTCGCTCTTTTTTACAAAGCCTTGGGATGGACGTAAACAATGTAAACCCGAAAAATATTAAAATTTATGGAAATGGAGGCACTATGCTCCCTCAACTAAACAGTGATTTTAGATACGATGATTTAGAAGAAAATGCCATTTTTGTGAGTGGTGAAGATGATGGTAACTTTGACAGCAACGATTATATTTTATTTTACGCCAAGGGACCTCATAAATGGAATCCTGTGCCAACTGCAAATACAGCACAACATCAATTCAATATTTATTCTGAAGAAGCCTTTTACTTCGTGACAGTTAGCGGAGACGTTGGTAAAAGAATTCAAGATGATACACCTATAGTAGGAACACCTTCTCAACAAGTTACTAATTATAATGATTACACTTTTTACGAAAAAGATGAAGAAAATTTATTATTTGTAGGCCAACAATGGTTTGGCGAAGATTTTTCTTATGAAGAAACACAAACGTTTACCATTCCTTTCGAAAATATTGACGGCTCTCAAGATATTAGTATTCGTGTTCGAGCGGTTACCGATTCGTTTTCAACATCGTCAATGAGTTTTACCGTGAATGGGCAAGAAGTTGCGAATCTTAATTTTCCTGCTAGGACTTCGGGTAGTTTAATTCATGCTTTTGCAAGAGAAGGTACTGGAACAATTCCGTTGACGGGAGATGCTGTTACAGTAGTTGTTACCTTTAATAATAATGGGAATCCTTCAGCCAAAGCATTTCTAGATTTTATTGAAGTTGTAGGGAAAAAGAAATTAATTAATACTGATTTACAATTTGGTTTTAGAAGTTTTGATGTAGCAAATGCCACAGGTATTTCGCAATATCAAATTCAGAACGGAACAGAAGTTTGGGATGTTTCAGATTACACAAACCCTGTTCGTATTACTAATCAATCAGATTCAGGTAATTTTGAGTTCAATGTAAATGCCGGAATATTAAAAGAATATGTAAGTTTAAACGATGCTAATTATTTTGAGCCTAATTCGATTCAAAATAGGGTGGTGAGTAATCAAAATTTACACGCTTTAGAAGATGTTGATTATGTTATCGTAACTCGTGATTATTTAATGAGTGAAGTTGAGCGTTTAGCTGATTTTCATAGAAATAGAGGTTTAACAGTCGAGGTTGTTGATATCAATCAAATATACAATGAGTTTTCTTCGGGTAGTCCAGACCTCACTGCTATTAGAGATTTTATACGTTATTTATATGACAATGCGACATCCCCCGATAAGAGAATAAAATATTTATGTTTGTTTGGTGATGGATCGTATGACTTTAAAGATAGAATTAATGGCAATAATAATATTGTTCCAGCATTTTTAGCTTTTGAAAGTTTCAATCTAGCAACATCTTATATGACGGATGATTATTTTGGAATGATGGATCCAAACGAAGGTTTGTTGACGGCAATTGATAAGCAAGATGTCGCAACAGGTAGAATTCCGATTACCACAACTTTGCAAGCTTCACAAGCTATTGATAAAATAATCAATTACAACGGAACAAATTCTTTTGGTGATTGGCGAAATCTAGTAACCGTAGTTGCTGATGATTTAGATGTTTCGACAGAGTCAATTTTACAATCGAGTATGGAACGGATAGCTGATTCAATTTTAGACCGAAAACCGTTATTAAATGTCAAAAAAATATATGCAGATGCTTATGTACAAGAAACAACTGCAGGTGGCGAGCGCTACCCAGATGTATATGATGAAATAGAACGAACTTTAGAAAGAGGAACTTTATTATTAAATTATTTTGGGCACGGTGGTGAAGATGGTTGGGCTTCAGAAAGAATATTAGATATTCCTTTAGTAAGTGCTTTAAATAATTACAATAAAATTCCGCTAATCATTACCATCACTTGTGAGTTTTCTAGATTCGATAACCCTTTGCGATTATCAGGAGGTGAGTTTTTAGTATGGAATGAAAATGGAGGATCCATTTCATTAATTACAACAACACGCGAAATTTATATAAACGTTGGTCGTGTTTTTAATGAGCGATTGATGAAAGTCTTATTAAAATTTGATGACAATGATTTAACAATTTCTGAAGGATTAATGGAAGTTAAAAATCAGTTTTCAACCTCGCAGAGACTGTTTATTTATTATTTGGGTGATCCTGCTATGGAATTGGCAGTACCTAAAGCCGATATCAGATTAACAAGAATGAATGGAGTTGATATCACACAATCAACAGATACTATTAAGGCATTGTCTCATGTCACTTTTGACGGAATTGTAACGACACCTACAGGTGAATTGTTGACAGATTATAACGGAGAATTATCAACCATCGTTTTTGATAAACCGTTGAACAAAACAACTTTAAATAATGATAACCATGGAATTTACATGGAGTTCGATGCTTTAGAAAGTAAAATATTTAGAGGGTTGGCTTCGGTAGAAAACGGTCAATTCACTTTTGAATTTATTGCTCCTCGTGACTTACGAATTGCTTATGGCGAAGGAAAAATCAGCTTTTATTCTGATGACAATGTTGTTGATAAAGCAGGTTATAATTTTGATATTATCATTGGAGGTATTAATGAAAATGCTCCTGAAGACAATCAAGGGCCACAGATTCAATTGTATATGAACGATGAAACTTTTGTGGATGGTGGCAACACCAATGCGTCTCCCTTTTTGTTGGCAGTTTTAGAAGATGAAAATGGAATTAATACTTCTATCACAGCGGTAGATCATGATATTGTAGCTGTTTTAGATGGCGATGCAGGGAATCCATATATCTTAAATGACTTTTATCAAACCGAATTGAATGACTATACCAAAGGGTCAGCAAAGTTTCCATTTAGAAATTTAAAAGCTGGTTTGCATACAGTTGAATTATGTGCTTGGGATACATACAATAATGTGTCTTGTGCTACGTTAACATTTGTGGTTGTCAATGACTCTGAAATGGTGTTGGATAATGTGTTGAATTATCCAAATCCATTTATAAATTACACTGAGTTTTGGTTCAATCACAACAAACCAAATGAATCATTAGAAGTTCAAGTTCAAATTTTTACTGTTTCAGGTAAATTGGTAAAAACCATCAATGAAACAGTACAGTCAACAGGAAATCTTTCGCGATCAGTAACTTGGGATGGGTTGGATGATTTTGGAGATAAAATTGGAAAAGGAGTTTATGTATATAAATTAAATGTAAGAAGTGTCTTGTCTAATGTTAAGGCAGAAAAGTATGAGAAATTAGTCATACTTCAATAAAAAAAGTAGATATTTGTTCACCTAATAAAATAATAAATGAAAAACATAGTTATTGCAATCGTTGTAATCTTATTCGTAATACCGTCAATCAAAGCGCAAGACGACCCAAACCCAATCACAACAGCAACCCCCTTTTTATTAATCACACCAGATGCACGTGCTGGAGGTATGGGAGATGTAGGGGTGGCAACATCGCCAGATGCAAATTCATTGCATCACAATCCTGCAAAATTTTCTTTTATGGATAGCCAATACAAAGTGGGTATCATATACACGCCTTGGTTAAGAGAATTGACCAATGATATTTTTTTAGGAGGATTTACCGTTGCAAATAGAATTAATGATCGTAGCGCTTGGGCAGCTAGCTTAAAATATTTTAATCTAGGTGAAATTGAATTGACTGATGGAAATGGTTTTCCGATTGGTACTGAAAAGTTAAATGAGTTTTCTTTAGATGGATCTTATTCACTTAAATTGAGTGATTATTTCGGAATGGGTGTCGCCATGAGTTATATTCGATCAGATTTGGGAATTAAATCAGCTGATGCTAGCATAAATCCAGTAAATACGTTTACGGTGGGCGTTTCGGGGTATTTCCAAACAGACGAGCAAAACTATGGCAATTTTAACGGACGTTGGAGAGGTGGATTTAACATCGCAAACATTGGTCCTAAAGTTACCTATACTGATGGGGGTGCCGAAAATTTTGTACCAACCAATTTAAAATTAGGTGGTGGATTTGATTTTGTTTTAGATGATTATAACAGAATCAATACTACATTAGAATTTACTAAATTATTGGTGCCAACTCCACCAATTTATGGAGATCATGATAATGACCCATTAACACCAGATGAAATTATAAAAGGTAAAGATGATAATGTAGGTTTTGCAAAAGGGATGTTCCAATCGTTTGGAGATGCTCCTGATGGTTTTAGCGAAGAACTTGCTGAGGTAACTTGGGCTTTAGGTGTAGAGTATATGTATAACAATGCTTTTGCTTTACGTACAGGTTTCTTTCACGAAAGTGATTTAAAAGGTGCACGACAATTTTTTACTATTGGTGCAGGATTTAAATTTAAATCAGCAGAGTTAGACGTGTCGTATTTATTCAACGCATCGGATGTTAACAACCCGCTTGAAAATACATTGCGTTTCTCATTTGCCTTTAACTTTGGCGATGTTTACGAAGATTATTAATAGCTAAAATACTTTATGAAGAAACTTGAAATTACAACACCTATTACAGTTTATGATTCGGTAAATGAATTACCCAATGATGTACAAGTGTTAATGAATGAGGCTGTAAAAATTAGAAAAACAGCGTATGCACCTTATTCTAAATTTCATGTTGGAGCCGCTTTTTTATTAGAAAACGGTGAAGTGATTACAGGTAATAATCAAGAAAATGCTGCTTATCCTTCGGGGATGTGTGCAGAGCGAGTTGCTGTTTGGCAAGCCGCATCTAGATTTCCTGATGTAAAGATTAAAGTCATAGCAATTACTGCAAGCTCAAAAGAAAACCCGGTAACAAAACCTGTTGCTCCCTGTGGAAGTTGTCGTCAAGCTTTGTCAGAATATGAGATAAAGCAAGAAGACAATATCGAGATTTATTTTATGGGTGAGACAGGGCAAATTATTAAAACAGATTCACTTCACGATTTACTTCCTTTAGCTTTTGACAAGTCTTTTTTGTAAACTCTAATTATTTATAAGATTGTCTTTCTCGCGGATGCGGGAATCCATAGGGTGATTTTAAACTTAAAAATTTCGAAACTCTTTAGAAACTTCAAATACATGAGATAGAATTTTTTCTTCTTGTTCATTATAGTCAAGTCCTTTTCGTTTCATTACTACTTTTGCAACTTCCGAAACTTTATTCATTCTATAAGTAGTATATCCTGCGCCACCACCCCAAGAAAATGAAGGAACAAAATTACGAGGAAAACCAGCTCCGAATATATTGGCACTTACTCCGATTATAGTTCCTGTATTAAACATGGTATTGATTCCACATTTAGAATGGTCACCCATCATTAAGCCACAAAACTGTAATCCAGTTTTTGCAAATCGTTTAGTTTCGTACGACCATAATTTTACTTCGGCGTAATTATTTTTTAGGTTAGAGTTGTTGGTGTCTGCTCCAATATTACACCATTCGCCTAGGACAGCATTTCCTAAATATCCTTCGTGACTTTTATTAGAATGTGCAAAAAAGACAACGTTATTTACTTCGCCTCCAACAGTACATTTTGGGCCTATTGTTGTTCCTTTATAAATTTTTGCACCCATTTTTAAAATGGCTTTTTCACACAAAGCAAAAGGGCCTCTGATGGCGCAATTTTCCATCATCAAAGAATCTTTACCAATATAGATTGGCCCATCGGTTGCGTTTAAAGAAGCCAATGAAAGTTGAGCACCTTCTTCAACAAAAATATTTTCTTTGTTAAAACAATGAACTGTTTTTGGTATTTCCGCAGATTTTCTTCCTACCGTTATAAAATCAAAATCTTGTTGAATTGCTTCACTATTCTTTGAAAAAATATCCCAAGTATTTTGCACTTGTAATAATTCACCTTGATACGTTATTTGCTCGTAATTATCAAAATCAGCATCTTCTTGAGTATCGGTTGCAAAAAAAGCAACCACTTCATCCTTATAAAATATCGCTTGATTTTCTGTTAGATTTTTAACTTGTCCCACCAATTCATCCGTAGCTAAGAAAGAGGCATTCAACATGATGTTTTGCTCCATCTCAACCATCGGATATTTTTCACTCAAATAATCTTCTGTCAAAGTTGTGGTGGTTAAACCCAATCTTTTTTCCCATTTTTCGCGAATGGTTAGGATTCCGATTCTGATATCAGCAACTGGGCGTGTATAAGTAAATGGTAATAATGCATTGCGAACTTCTCCGTCAAACAAAATATAATTCATGTATTTTTTTAACAAAGATAAGCTAATCGTTTGTAGAGGCAAATATAATAGTATCAATGGAGGTCAATATTGTAATTATTACCAAAAACTTCGTCCAAATTTAGAAACCTAACTTATTTTATTATGAATTCTATTAAATCTCTTACAAAATTAATTGTTGTTAGTTTGTTTATTGTCTCATGTTCATCAAGTGATGATGATTCAAGTCCGCCAACACAACTCCCTACAGGGATAACGTATACAAATACGATAAACTCTATAATGTCACAAAATTGTAATGTTTCAGGTTGTCATACAACAACAGCTATGGCTGCTGGATTTGCATTGTCAACATATGATGAAGTTAAATTTGCATTTCAAAACAGAGGTGCTTTAGGGCAAATTGAAAGTGGAAATATGCCAAAAAATCGTGACGACCTGTCAGAAGCAACAATTAATAATATTAAAGGCTGGATGGCTGAAAATTATCCAGAATAATTTAATTAGTGGTAATGATTATTTACTCAAATACATTTTACGTCTAGAATACAACTCGTAGAATTGATCATCCTTTAGGCTATCAATAAATAAGATACTCTCACCTGTTGATTTCATTTCTGGCCCTAAGTTTTTATCCACATTAGGGAATTTATCAAACGAAAAGACTGGTTGCTTAATGGCATATCCTGTTAATCTAGGATTGAACTTAAAGTCCGTAACTTTATTTATCCCCAACATAACTTTGGTAGCATAATTTACATACGGTTCTTGGTAGGCTTTTGCAATAAATGGTACTGTTCGTGATGCTCTTGGGTTGGCTTCGATAATAAAAACGGTATCATCTTTAATTGCGAATTGGATATTAATCAGTCCAACCGTTTTTAAAGCGATTGCAATTTTGTGGGTATGATCTTTAATTTGCTGCATCACAAATTCTCCCAAATTAAAAGGAGGTAATGTTGCATTTGAATCTCCAGAATGCACACCACAAGGTTCAATATGTTCCATAATTCCGATGATATACACATTTCCATCAGCATCACAAATAGCGTCTGCTTCGGCTTCGATTGCACCGTCTAAATAATGATCTAATAGTAAAACATTCCCTGGCATTTTTCTATGCAAGTCAACTACGGTTTTTTCTAATTCGTCCTTATTGATTACAATTTTCATTCCTTGACCTCCTAAAACATAGGATGGTCTTACTAGAATTGGAAAATCTAAATCATCTGCAATTGCAAGAGCTTCATCAGCAGTTGTTGCAGTTCCGAATTCTGGGAATGGTATTTTTAAATCAACTAACAACTCAGAAAACCGACCTCTGTCTTCTGCTAAATCCAAGGCTTCAAAACTCGTCCCTATAATTTTGATTCCGTATTTTTCTAACTTTTCAGCTAATTTTAAAGCTGTTTGTCCACCCAACTGAACAATCACACCTTCGGGCTTTTCATGTTGGATGATGTCGTAAATATGTTCCCAAAAAACAGGTTCAAAATAGAGTTTATCAGAAACATCAAAATCTGTAGAAACTGTTTCTGGATTACAGTTAATCATAATGGTTTCATATCCTGCTTCGCGAGCAGCTAAAACGCCATGCACACAACAATAATCAAACTCAATACCTTGCCCTATTCTATTTGGCCCAGAACCTAAGACAACTATTTTCTTTTTATTGCTAACTACGCTTTCATTATCTGCATAAGTTTTCCCGTCAACAATCATATTACTTTCAAAAGTAGAATAGTAATAAGGAGTTTCGGCATTGAATTCTGCCGCACAAGTATCTACCAATTTAAATACCCGATTGATGTCAAACTGTTGACGTTTATTATATACTTGACTTTCTAAACATCGCAAGGTATGTGCAATTTGACGATCGCCATAACCACTTTTCTTTGCTTCTAACAACAATTCTTTTGGAAGCGTATCTAAATTGTATTTCGAAATTTCTTGTTCAATGGCATATAATTCTTCGTACTGCTTTAAAAACCAATAATCAATTTTTGTAATCTCATGGATGGTACTTAAAGAAATTCCCATTACTATAGCATCATAAATTACAAACACACGATCCCAACTCGGATTCTTTAGCTTATCTATAATTTTATCATAGCTTGTTTCACCTTTGCCGTCGGCTCCAATTCCGTTGCGTTTAATTTCTAAAGATTGAGTTGCTTTGTGCAATGCTTCTTTAAATGAACGCCCAATTCCCATCACTTCACCTACCGATTTCATTTGTAAACCGATGGTTCTTTCCGAGCCTTCGAACTTGTCAAAATTCCAACGAGGAATCTTTACAATTACGTAATCAAGTGTAGGTTCAAATAAAGCAGAAGTAGTTTTTGTAATTTGATTGTTGATTTCATCTAAATGATAACCAATTGCCAATTTAGCCGCTATTTTCGCAATAGGATACCCTGTTGCCTTAGAGGCTAAGGCTGATGAACGAGAAACTCTCGGATTGATTTCAATGGCAATAATATCCTCTTTCTTATCTGGAGAAACGGCAAACTGAACGTTACATCCACCAGCAAAATCACCAATAGAACGCATCATGTGAATTGCCATATCGCGCATTCTTTGAAACGTGGTATCACTCAAAGTCATCGCTGGAGCTACGGTAATAGAATCACCAGTATGAATCCCCATTGGATCCATATTTTCAATCGTACAGATTATAACAACATTGTTATTTTTATCGCGCAACAATTCTAACTCAAACTCTTTCCAACCTAACAAAGCCTTATCAATCAAAACTTCATGGATAGGAGATGCCTCCAAACCGCGTTTTAGCAATTCATCAAAATCCTTTTTATCATAAACAATAGATGCTCCTGACCCTCCCAAAGTAAACGAAGGGCGAATCACCAATGGGAATCCATATTCTTGAGCAATTTCTTTTCCTTTTAAATATGAACCCGCAATGGTTGATGGCGCCATCGGGATTCCGATTTTAATCATCAACTGACGAAACAAATCTCTATCTTCCGTTACCTTAATTGCGTCAACATCAACACCTATCAACTCCACATTAAAATCGTTCCAAATACCTTTGTCTTCAGCTTCTATACATAAATTCAAAGCAGTCTGTCCTCCCATAGTTGCCAAAACCGCATCAACTTTATGGATTCTCAATATCTCAATAATCGACTTGGTAGTTAAAGGTTTTAGATAAACATGATCGGCTGTAGTAGGGTCGGTCATGATAGTTGCAGGATTTGAATTGATAAGTATCACTTCAATTCCTTCTTCTCTCAAAGATCTAATTGCTTGTGTACCCGAATAATCGAATTCGCAAGCTTGCCCAATTATGATAGGACCTGAACCTATGATTAAAACCGATTTTATGTGGTTATTTTTTGGCATTTGTATTGTGTTTTGTTGCGCTTGTAAAGATTGCTTTTTTCGCTTGGGGCGTAAAAAATAGTTATTAAAACTTATTAATAGGTCTAAAAAAAAGGTGCTACTAAAAATAGTAACACCTTGTATATAAATGATTAAATCATTATTTCTTTGGTCTTGGGTCTGAAGAAACGCTTAGTCTCTTTCGTCCTTTAGCTCTTCTTCTCGCTAATACTTTTCTACCGTTAGCAGATGCCATTCTTTCTCTGAAACCGTGTTTGTTTCTTTTTTTTCTTTTCGATGGCTGATACGTTCTTTTTGGCATTACTTATATTTTTTAAAATCGTCTTAATTATTTTATTTAGCTTTAATTGTGAAATCCTCTGCTAAAAGTGGGGCAAATATACAATCATTTTTATTTATGACAAGTGCAAAAATACAAAATTTTAAAAATAATTTATCCTCTCATTTTTATACTAAAAAAGATATATTTGTGAGAACATAAAAACATAGAATATGTACACAAAACCAATGTTAAAGGACGGGAGTTTAGACAATCAAGTAATTGTTGTAACTGGTGGTGGAAGCGGACTTGGAAAAGCAATGACTACTTATTTTTTAGAACTGGGTGCTAAAGTTGTGATTACATCACGTAATATCGAAAAGTTGCAAGCAGTTAAAATTGAGTTAGAAGAAAAAACTGGAGGAACTGTTTTACCGATTCAATGTGATGTGAGACATTATGATGAAGTTGAGGCAATGTTAAAAATAACGCTAGATACTTTTGGCAGAGTGGATGGACTGCTTAATAATGCAGCAGGAAATTTTATTTCTCCAACCGAACGACTTTCGGCAAATGCATTTGATACAATTATTGATATTGTTTTAAAAGGAACAAAAAACTGTACGCTCGCTTTTGGTAAACATTGGATTGATGTAAAGCAAGAGAAATCTACAGTCTTAAATATTGTAACTACCTATGCTTGGACAGGTTCTGCTTATGTAGTTCCGTCGGCAACTGCAAAGGCTGGTGTGTTGGCAATGACACGTTCTTTGGCGGTTGAGTGGGCAAAATACGGAATACGCTTTAATGCGATCGCTCCAGGGCCGTTCCCAACTAAAGGTGCTTGGGATAGATTGTTACCAGGTGAGTTGAAAGAGAAGTTCGACATGAAAAAGAAAGTGCCACTAGGTCGTGTTGGAGTTCATCAAGAGTTGGCAAATTTAGCAGCTTATTTAATGTCTGATTTTTCGGCCTATATGAATGGTGAGGTAGTAACTATAGATGGTGGTGAATGGCTAAAAGGTGCTGGAGAATTTAATATGCTCGAAGAAATCCCTGAAGAAATGTGGGATATGTTAGAGATGATGATCCGAAGTAAAAAGAAGAAAAAGTAAGATTGAAAGCATCATCAAAAATAAGTTTATTAGGTGCAATTTCTATCGGGATTGGTGGAATGGTAGGTGGAGGAATATTCGCAGTCCTCGGTTTGTCAGTCTCTTTGGCTAAAGGAGGAGTTCCAATTTCATTTTTTGTAGCAGGGATTATCGCCCTTGCAACGGCTTATTCGTACGTTAAACTTTCAAAAACATATCCAGATAAAGGAGGTACGGTAAAGTTTATAAATGAAGGTTTTGGAATCGGAGTTTTTAGTGGTGGTCTCAACAATATGCTTTGGATAAGCTATATCATCATGCTGTCTTTATATGCCAGTGCATTTGGATCGTATGCGGCAAGTATTATTTCTATTACTGGTGATTCAAGTATAGATTCTCATATTTTTATTTCTGCAGTTATTATAATTTCTACTTTGATTAATTATTTTAGTATTAAGGTAGTAGGCGAAGTAGAATCAATAGCAGTAATTATCAAACTAATTATTTTACTTGCTTTTGTTGCAGTTGGTTTTTGGGGATTGTCAAGCAACCCAAATATAAGTCAACTGAATGTTTCTAATTGGGAAAGTCCTATTCAATTGATTGCTGGTGGGATGGTGATTTTTGTAGCTTATGAAGGGTTTGAGTTGATTGCCAATTCGGCACCTGATATTGCAAATCCAGAAAAAAACATATCGAAAGCCTATTTTGGATCTGTAATTTTTGTTATCCTTTTGTATCTCTCTATTGCAGTTGTTACGGTTGGATCCTTAGCTTTTAGTGAAATTGCTGCCGCACAAGATTATGTTTTGGCAGAGGCTGCGAAACCAAAATTTGGTCAAGCAGGATTTACAATCATTGCAATTGCAGCAATGATTTCTACATTTTCGGCAATAAATGCTACCTTACTTGGAGGGAGTAGAGTGAATTATGAAGTTGCCGAAGATCATGAATTGCCATCAAGATATACAAAGTTAGTTTGGGGTAAGCCACTTGGTTTGGTTACTATTTCTTTAGCATCCTTATTAATTGCTAATACCATTAATTTAGAAAGTATTTCTACTTCGGGGAGTGCAGGTTTTTTACTTATTTTTGGGATGGTAAATTATGTTGGATTTAAAAAACACAAAGAAATAAATGCAAATAAATGGATTGCCTTTATTGCCTTTTTATTGTGTATGATTGCTTTTGTTATTTTAATAGTTCAGCAGTTTCAAAGCAATACAATTGGCGTAGTTGCTGCCTTATCAATTTTTACACTTTGTTTTATTGTAGAATGGATTTTTATGAAATCATCAAAAAAATAAATAACAATGATTTTTATAGATGAGCTTTCTCTTCAACCCAATCGGCACTCTTTTTTAAGAATTTAGGAGCATCGAATCGATAGCCAAAAAATAGTTGAAAGTGTGTTCTAAACGTGTCGTAATTTACAATTTCAGTTTCCTTTCTTGTGGTGGATAGCATTCTGAAATACCCACCTCCAAACCATCTTGCAGAGTTGTACCCCAATCCTAAATGACCATCAAAATTGAGGGTGTAATCGGTGTCTTTACTTGTGATTTTTCCGTCAATAGTTTCAACTTTTATGGTGTTAAAGTCGACACCAACTCCAGGAGTAGCCCCAATACTTGCATATATTTTTTTATTGATTACAAAGGTGTGTAAGTAGCCTGCACTCAAAATAAAATTCAACGTGTTTAGTTTTTGATTTGTCGCGCCATTAATCAATCGGTTGTAACTGTATTCTAAACTAGGCATAAAAGTTCCAGCACTTTTTCGTTGGATTTCTGTTTGAGTTGTAATTGCTTTTATCGAATAATTTTCATTAAATTGATAACGAGTAATCCCCGTGTAATTATATACTTTTAATTGATCGAGAATTAAATAATCTGTTGGAAAATCATCTGGTAAATGAAAATCTGGAGAGTAATATCCTTTTGTTTGTGAGTAAGATAAAGTCTGAATCCATTTATGGATATAAAAATCTGTTTCAATTTTAAAGGTTTTTGTTTTTCCTTTATTCTCTTGGTCAAAATTTGTGAACAAGTGTGGAGAGAATCCAAGTTTAAAAGAAATCATGCGATAGTGAAAAGAGAGTTCAGTTCTATAATCTATGTTAGGTCGTATTTTAAAATTAACCCCATTTTCATCAGCAGTAAAAGTTTCAATATCATTGTCAACATCAATTTTAATACTCAATTTATCATTCATAGATTCAATATAAAGTGTATCTATAACTTTATTTTCTTGTGAAAAAATAATTATCGGAAAACAATATAAAAAGTATATAAGATATTTAGACATCGACATAAAGTTGAATCAAAAATATGAAATAAAATACGAATCGATTTTATCATTTTATCATAGTATAAATATTATATTTGTTTTGCTATTTAGATTAATGCTAGAAAAATGAAAAAGAATTACCCAGGAAATACGCTAGAAAAGTTAAAGGAATTACTACCTCAATTAGAAGATAAATACAGACAAAAATTTCTTAATATTTGTACTTATACGAAACTTAAAAATAAAGATATTGTAATTTCTGAAGGGAACACAACAAAAAAAGCATCCTTCATTTTAAGCGGAATTGTAAGAGGTTTTATCGTTACAGACAAAGGAGAAGAAAAGACAATCTTGTTGCGAGGAAAAGGAATTTTTGTTGCCTATCCTGATTCAGTCTTTCATGATGTTCCTGCAAAATACAATTATGAATCTATAGGAGAAACAGAACTTCTAGCTTTTAAGTCTGAAGATTTTGAAGCATTGGCGAATAGAGAAGAAGCTATAAAAAATCTTTATTTAGGTATTTTAAAAGAAGCGGTTAGTGTTTTAAATTATCGAGTTGAAACAATGATAACAATGAATAATGAAGAACGCTATATTGACTTGGTGAAAAGGAATCCTGAATTTTTAAAATCTACGTATAAAAAAGACATTGCCAATTATTTAGGAATTACACCTGTTTCATTATCAAGAATTATTAAAAGAATAAAATAAAAATTAACAATTGTTAATTTTTATTTGCCCCTTAAATTTTATTTTTACGGGGAATTCTAAATATTAAAAAGTAAATTGCAATTGGTGACTCTAATTATACGTTGCAACTGTAATTCTAGTAAATAAAAACTACAACTAATTTAAAATCAAAAATTATGATAAAAAACACACTAATTTATTCTTTACTATTTTCACTTTTATTGATGTCTTGCACATCAAAAGAAAAAGGTGAATATGATACAAGAGCAATAGAAAGCTTAGACAAATTAACCGAAACAATTGGTGCACTAGCTTCATGCAGCTATACACTTAATACTATTTCATCTAAAAATGAAGAGAATAAAACTGTTAGTGAGCATGATGTTTATATGGGTGGCCCAAGTAAAATGTATATACATACAGTTGGCACAAAAGGAGAAAAAAGTTATTGGTATAATGGTGAGGATTTAGCTTATTATTCTTATGATAAAAACGAATATGCAACCATTGAAGCATCAGGTAGTATTCTTGATATTGTTGAACATATTAATCAAAATTATGGTATTGATTTCCCTGCGTTAGATTTTTTCTATCCAACTTTAACAGACGATATTATGAATAATTATAATACTATTTTGTTTATTGGAGACGAAACTATTGATAAGGTTTCTTGTACGCTAATTGAAGCAACAAATGACAATAAGGTACTTCAAATATGGATTTCGAACGAAACTAACTTGCCACACAGAATGGTAATTTCTTCGGATACTGATCAGAATGATTTCTATGATATTGTTTTTTCTAATTGGAGAACAAATCAAGATTTACCAGATTTACTATTTGCTTTTGAGGCGCCAACAAATTCTGAAAGAATTCAATTAAAATCTAAAAACTAAACATCATGAAAAAATATAGTTATATCATTCTGTCTATCATATTTACATTATTCCTATCAACAAATGATATGATGGGGCAACGTATGAAACATGGTGGTGGAAATAGAGGTGGAGGCGGACATCAAATGAGTAAATCTAGGCCAAGTAGTAGTGGGAGATCTATTAATGGAGGTGCAAGAAAATCAACTTCGAGACCCAAAACAAAAACGTATAGTAAGCCAAAATCTACAAATACAAGACGACCTTCTAGTACTACAAAAAAGAGACCAAGTAGTAGTTCTAAAAAAAGACCAAGTTCTAGTAGTAAAAAGAGACCATCGTCCAATTCTAAAACAAAAATTAATAATAATTCTAAAAAGACCAATATAAAAGGAGGTAATAAAACGAATATTAATAGTGGTAACAAAAATGTGAATGTTAACATCGATAATAGTAAAAATGTTAGAGTAAACAAAAATGTAAGAGTTAATAACCGTAGCAATCATTATTATAATGGGCATCGAGGTTATTACCCATATCGCTATCATCCTTATACACCATATCATTATGGACCATATTGGCATCCATTTGGGTTTGTAGTTAGAACTATAGCTGTAACTGCAGTTATTGTTTCAATTAACAATCAACATTATCATTATGATCAAGGGGTATATTATACACAAAGCTCAAGTGGTTATACAGTTGTTAACCCACCAACAAATATTGTAGTAAATACTTTGCCAGAAGGCGTTGAAAATATAACTCTCGATGGTGATAGTTACTCTTATTTTGGAGGCGCTTTTTATATCAAAGAAAACGGAAAGTATAAAGTAGTTGATGCTCCTGATGGTGCGGTGATTACAAATATTCCAGAAGGAGCTACAGAAGAAAAAATTGGGGATGAAGATTATGTAGTTTATAATTATACATATTACAAACCTTTTTCACAAAACGGAAAAGATATGTATCAAGTTGTTACTATGGAAACGGTAGATTAAATTTAAATTGATTAACTATTATTAACGATCTCCAACTCTTAACTTTTGTTGGAGATCGTTTTTTAAATACTATTATGAAGAAATTATTAGGACTTTTATTATTAATCAATAGTACTCTTATCACTCAAGAAAAATCTGATGTCCATAAAGCTGCAGATAACGCAACTAATCCTTTAGCTTTTGTAACCAAATTACAATTTCAACCTAATTATACTTTAAAAGATAATGGGGGTGATCAATTGGTTATGATTAGCCGAATTATTATCTTACAAAAAAAGTTGGCCTTTGCTTTTAAAAAAATTTCCTCCCTACGTAATAGGTTCTCTAGCCACTTTTTGGATGTTAGAACGAATAATTAGATTTTGGAATTAAACCGATTGAATGAAATCAGCAACTCTTAAAAATTTAAAAGACGAACTACAGCATCGCTCACAGAGCGAGCTATTAGAATTGTGTTTACGTTTAGGTAGGTTTAAGAAAGAAAATAAAGAATTATTAACCTATTTACTTTTTGAAGCAAGTGATGAAAGCAGATATATAGAATCTGTAAAAGAATATATGGATGTTGAATTTAAAAATATCAACACCAAAAGCTATTTTTTTATTCGTAAAAGCATGCGAAAAATTTTAACCAATACAAAGAAATTCATTCGCTATTCAAAAAATAAAGAAACCGAAGTTGAGCTCTTACTTTATTATTGTAGAAAGCTACGAGTGTTTAAGCCTTCTATAAAAAGTAGTGTTCGTTTGTTAAATATTTACAATCGGCAGTTAACACTCATCAAAAAAACAACTGTAACGCTTCACGAAGATTTACAATATGATTATCAACAAGAGATTGACGAATTACAAGTCTAACTTCTTTTCTCTTTTTTCTATTCACTAATAAGTATCTTTGCAACTTAATCAAATAGTCAACTATGCACTTTAGCGAATTACCTTTAAATAAAAATATCTTAAAAGCCATTACCGAAAAAGGCTATGATACTCCAACACCCATTCAAGAGAAAACGATTCCGTTGGTTCTTGACAATAAAGATGTCATTGCTTCTGCCCAAACAGGAACGGGTAAAACTGCTGCTTTTGCGTTGCCGATTATAGAAAAATTGATTTGGAATCAAGACTCTAAAAAGAAAGGAAAAAAAATTCATTGTTTGGTGGTGAGTCCAACGCGTGAATTGGCCATTCAAATTCAAGATGATTTTAAAACCTACGCAAAATATACCAACTTAAGAACTGCTGTGGTTTTTGGCGGAGCGTCCATCGAGCCACAAAAAGATGTAATCAATAAAGGGGTAGATATTTTAATTGCAACTCCTGGTAGGTTGTTAGATTTACGTAAACAAGAAATTATCAACCTAAGTTATATTCAAACCTTGGTTTTAGACGAAGCCGATTTGATGTTGGATATGGGCTTTATTGACGATGTAAAGAAAATTGTAAAACTCTGTCCTAAAAACAGACAGATATTATTGTTTTCTGCAACAATGCCAAAGAAAGTTGACCAATTGGCAAATTCCATTTTAAACAATCCTGAAAAAGTGGAAGTTGCGGCAACATCATCTGCAGCAAAAAATGTAATTCAAGAATTGTATTATGTCCCGAAACCTAAAAAAATGGAACTCTGCTTACATTTGCTTCGAAATACAATTAAAGGAAGTGTTTTAATTTTTAGACGCACTAAATTTGGGGTGGATAAATTAGAGAAATCCTTGATGAGAAACGGACATAAAGTGGCAACGCTGCATGGTGATAAAACACAAAGTGCACGACAAGAAGCCTTAAATAAATTCAAAAAAGGAGACATCAATATTTTAATTGCTACGGATGTTGCAGCTAGGGGAATTGATATTTCGGACTTAGATGCTGTCATTAACTTTGATTTACCAAATATACCAGAAACCTATGTGCATAGAATTGGTAGAACAGGTAGAGCAGGTAAAACAGGTCATTCCTATTCGTTTTGTGGAGCTGATGAGTTGAATTATGTAAAAAGTATTCAGCAGTTAATAACTCAAAAAATAATGGTAGTTGAGGAACATCCGTATCCGTTAGATAAAAACACGAAGGCAATTGATCATAAAAACACAGGGTCTAAAAGTGAGAATACTAGAAATCCTAAAAAGAAAGGTCGTAAATCTGCCAATTCTAGAAAAAATAAAAAGCGCTGGTATTAATAATTTTTGTCAAAAATTTTAAAACTTTAATATTATGAAAAACCCTTTTCACAGTATACTTCTATTCATTTTTATTTTAAATATTTATTGTGTAAATGGACAAACACAAGCTGCCGTTTCATCAGAAGAATTAGCAAAACAATTAGCAAATCCTGTAGCAGCGTTGATAAGTGTTCCAATCCAAAATAATTTTGATTTTAATGTTGGTGCTTTAAATGGGTTTAAATACACAGGCAATATTCAACCTGTAATTCCTATTTCGCTTAATGAAAAGTGGAATTTAATTAGTAGAACCATTATTCCAATTATTTCTCAAAGTGATGTTAGTGGCGTTGGAAACAGTGAAACTGGTTTGGGAGATATCGCTCAAAGTATTTTCTTTTCACCAAAAGAAGTTAAAAACGGTTTGGTGTGGGGTGTTGGTCCTGTATTGTTACTTCCTACTGCAACAGACACTGCTTTGGGAATTAATAAATGGGGAGTGGGTCCTAATGTACTTGTATTAAAACTTATAGGTCAGTGGACAGTAGGTGCATTGGCGAATCATATGTGGTCGTATGCGGGCAGTGGTTTAAATGATGTAAACGCAACTTTTTTTCAACCATTTTTTACATATGCCTCTAAAACCGGAGCCTCTTTAACCTTGGCTTCAGAAAATACTCAAGATTGGAACAATGATTTTTTTGGAGGTTTTGCAGGGATATACTATGCAAAAGTGGTTTCTATAGGAAAACAAAAAGTACAACTTGGAGGTGGCCCAAAAATATTTTATGGCAACAATCCTTTGAATGCAGAATGGGGACTGAGAGCAAATATCATTTTCTTATTTCCTAAATAAAATTCAAAGAAACTCTTTTTAAAAATTGCAGTTTGTATTTAAATACGAACTGCAATTTTTTATTTAGGCAAGTTTTACTTTTATTTTTTTAAATAGACTGACCATTTTAAAACCTCCATCGTCCATTCTAACCATTAAAGCAACGATGCCATATACTCCGATAGTTGCAATTATAGCCACAAATGTTACGACGACAATTTGAGTGATTAACCCAAATTCTGTAACTGTTACTAAAGCGATCATGATAATTTCTAAAGACAAGATAAAATCTGTAATAATGGCTGATTTAATTTTAGATTTTTCAGCAATCAATAATTCTTATTCTGATTTAATTTCATTAAAATCTACCAGCTTATGTTTCTTATGAAAAAAAGTATGGATAATTTTTTCGACTCCTTCAAAGCTTAGATAGACTCCACCAATTAATAATATAGGAACAATTGCTTGAGGTAAAAAAGCACTCAACAAAAATGCAAAAGGGAGAATCATCAGTTTATTATAAAATGATCCTTTGGTAATTGCCCATATCACAGGCAATTCTCTTGAGGCTCTAAAACTCGATGCTTTTTCAGCGCCAACTGCCAAATCATCACCCAAAACTCTCGCTGTTTTTTTGGTGGCTACTTTGGTCATTACGGTAACATCTCCCATCAACGAGGCGATATCATCTAAAAGGGCAAAAAATCCTGACATACTTATAATTTGTTTTTATTGACTGCTTATTTTTTTCTGAATTCTTGAAAGTGATACAGGTGTAATTCCAATAAAATTTGCTAAAAATTTAGAATGAATTTCTTTTAGGAATCCAGGTTTTTTCTCGATTAATTCTTCATAGCGATTTGTGGCATCCATCGAAATTAACGATTCTATTCTATGATTTTGAGCAGTCATTATTTCTTTAAAGATATTTAAAAGCAATCGCATTATTAAAGGGTTATTAAAGGCTAGGCTTTCTAAATTATCATAATTCAAAAATAAAACATGACTTTCTTTTATGGTTGCATACGTGTATTTCTGAGGCCTATCGTAAAATATTTTTTCTGCATCTCCAATAAAATAGCCTTTGTCTCTTAAAAGTATAATTTTTTCAAGACCTAATTCATTGGTTATATATCCTCTTACATATCCTGATAAAATAAAAAATATTTGCTTGGGTTGATTTCCTTTTTCAATCAATATTTCTTTTTTATCCACCTTAGAATATGTTGTAATTTTCAAAAAAGAATCAATATCATCATTTGATAAATAAGGGAAGTTTTTATGGAGTATTGATATTATTTTTGATGAAGTAAGCTTCATAGTTATTTATTTTAGTGTTTAAAGATACCATAGTTTTAAAAAGCGCATCAATATTTAAAAGAAAGATTTGAAAAATAAGAAGTTAACAAATGATAAGTAAATCAGAAAAATTATTTTTTAACTTTGATACTTAACAATAAATCAGACTATATCATGAAGCACCTTACAATTTTATTATTAATTTTAACAATCAGTATTGGTTGTAAAAATAACGTAGGCGATACATCTAAAGAAACATCTTCAAAAGATGTATCAGCAAATCAAACTCTTTATTTTGGTGGAGATATCATTACTATGGAAGGTGATAAGCCAGAATATACCGAAACTGTAGTTCAACAAGACGGTAAAATTGTTTTTGTAGGCTCAAAAGCAGCTGCCGAAAAACAATATGCAAATGCAACACCTTATGATTTAAAAGGACAGACAATGATGCCAGGGTTTATTGAGCCTCACTTACATCCTATGATTGCAGCAGTTATTTTATCGGGAGACATTGTAGCTCCTTATGACTGGAATTTACCAGATGGCGTAAAGAAAGGAGTACAAGGTCACGATGCATATATTGATCGGCTTAAAAAATCAATTGCCGAAAACGGTAAAGTAGGTGAAGTGCTATTTATTTGGGGATACCATCCGCTGTGGCACGGAGATTTAAACAAAGATATTCTTACCCAAATTGCTCCAGATGTTCCTGTAGCCATTATTCACAGATCATTTCACGAAGCATATTTAAATGATAAAGCTGTAGAATTATTTAAAATCAGTGAAGACCAGTTTAAAGGAAACCCTCAAGTAGAATGGGAAAAAGGGCATTTTTATGAAGCTGGATGGATGGCGTTGGCTCCTCATATTTCTGAACATTTATTAAATCCTGTGAAATACAAACAAGGATTGGAAAGTATGACGGCCCTTATGAAAAAAAATGGAATAACTACCATTGCAGAACAAGGACTTCCGAATGTAGAATTAGAAATGGAATACAACTTGTTAAAAGCTGAAATGGATAAAAATCCACCTTTCGAAATTTACAATGTACTTAACGGAACCTACTTAACATTAAATGCTGGAGGTTTAGAAGCAGCGGAAGAATTAATTGTTGCTGCTCCTGAAAAATACAATACACAAAATATTTTTGTACTACCAAAGCAAGTTAAATTATTTGCTGATGGAGCAATATATTCTTTGGCAATGCAAATGAAAGAGGGTTATACTGATGGTTTCAAAGGGCAATGGATTACTCCATTAGATGTGTTTAATGAACAAATGAATTTTTATTGGGATAAAGGATACAAGATTAATATCCACGCAAATGGCGATTTAGGGATACAAATGTGTTTGGATATTGTTGAGGATATGATGAAGCGAAATCCTAGAAAAGACCACAGGTTAACCTTACATCATATAGGTTATTTTACAGAAGACCAAGCAGATCAAATGCAACGTTTAGGAGTTGAAACTTCTGCTAACCCATACTATTTGTGGGCATTGGCGGATAAATATTCTGAAGTTGGTTTAGGGCCAGATAGAGCTCAAAATTTAGTTCATATTAAATCTTTGGCAGATAGAGATATCCCTTTTTCTTTCCATTCAGATTTTGCAATGGCGCCAGCAGAGCCTTTAACATTAGCTTGGACTGCAATCAATAGAATGACATCTGAACATACATTGGTTTCACAAGACCAACGAGTAAGTGTTTACGATGGGATGAAGGCAATTACTATTGTTGCGGCAAGAACTTTAAATTTGGAAAATAAAATGGGCTCTATAAAAGTTGGGAAAGATGCTAACTTTACATTGCTTAAAGAAAATCCTTTTAAGGTTGATAAAATGCATATCAAAGATATTTTTGTAGTAGGTTCTATATACCATGGAAAAATGAATTTAAATAAATAAAAATAAGTATGAAAAATCTATTTATTGTATTGCTAATTGCGATTGTTGGTTGTACAGCAGAAAAAAAGGAAGAGACTACTTCAACAGAAAATCAACCACAACAAACTATCTATTTTGGAGGAGATATTATTACCATGGATGGAGATACTCCACAGTACATTGAAGCGGTTATTGAACGAGATGGAAAAATTATTTATGCAGGAGAAAAAGCAAGTGCTGTAAATAATTTTGCAGGAAAAACGGTTGAGGTAGATTTAAAAGGTAAAACAATGTTACCGGGATTCATCGATCCACACAGTCATTTTATGTCGGCAGTTTTAATGAGTACGCAAGTAAATGTTGCTTCTCCTCCAATGGGAACTGTTACCCATATTCCATCAATGATTAAAAAATTGAAAGATTTTAAGAAAGAAAAAAACATTCAAGATGGAGAGTGGATAGTTGGCTGGGGATATGATCAAGATTTATTAGCCGAAAAACGCCATATCACAAAAATGGATTTAGACAAAGCGTTCCCAAATAATAAAGTGTTGATAGTTCATATTTCTATGCATGGAGCTGTTTTAAATTCCAAAGCGTTAGAATGGGCGGAAGTTGATGAAAATTATAAAACGCCAGAAGGTGGTGTTGTTGCTAGAATTGATGGAACAAATGAACCTGCTGGTTTACTAATGGAAATGGCATATATGCCAGTTTTTGGGAAGCTACCACAGCCATCAGAAGATGAAATGATGAATTTAATGGAGGCTGCTCAAATGCAATATACTAGTAATGGATATACGCATGCTGTTGAAGGATTCACTCATATTAAAGATATGAATACCTTGAAAAGAGCCGCTAAAGAAGGTCGTTTCTTTATAGACATTGCTTCACTTCCTGGTTTTACAGAAATGGACGAATGGTTAAACAATCCAGAATATCCATTCGGGAATTATGACAATCATTTAAAATTTGCTGGAGGTAAATTTACCTTAGATGGATCGCCTCAAGGTCTGACTGCTTATATGGCAGAACCTTATAAAGTTCCGGGTCCAAATGGTGAAGAAAACTGGGTGGGTAACACGTCGATTCCAAGAGAGGATTTGGCTAAATTAGCGAAGGTGATGGTAGATAATAATGTGCAAATTATGTTTCATGCCAATGGTGATGGAGCAATTGAAGATGCTATTTATGCCATTAAAAATGCAGGAATAAAAGCAGGAGATAATAAACGACCTGTAATAATTCATTCACAATTTCAGAAGCCAGAACATCTTACAAAATATATTGAGTTAGGAATTTCGCCAACTTATTTTACAAACCATACGTTTTATTGGGGAGATGTGCATATCAGAAATGTAGGTGAAGTAAAGGCATCATTTATTAGCCCGATGAAAGCAGCAAATGACCTTGGGTTAGTTACTTCAAATCACACAGACTTCAACGTAACTTTGTTAGATCCATTTTTTGTGATGTGGACTTCAATGAAACGAGAAACCAGAGCAGGAAAAATATTAGGTGGTGATCAAGTAATAGATGCTTATGCTGCTTTACAAGCAATAACTACGGGGCCTGCATTTCAATTTTTTGAAGAAAACAGAAAAGGTAAAATTAAAAAAGGATTATTGGCAGATTTTGTGATTTTGGATACCAACCCGTTGAAAGTTGAAGATATTGATTCTATCAAAAATGTAAAAATTTTGGAAACGATTAAAGAAGGAAAAACCGTCTTTAAAAAATAAATATAAATTGATAGGATGACTTCAGGTCATCCTATCAATACTAAAAAATAATAATGAAAAAGTTCAGCCTATTTTGTCTATTGATTTCACTTGTTTCTTGCGGCTCATTAAAACAAAACGCACATATTTATTGGGTGAATAGCTCTAAAACTGAATGTTCAGGAGTTGGGGAAATGACTTGTCTTCAAGTTCAAAAAAGTGATACATTAGATTTTGATGCAGACTGGAATTTATTCTACTCTCAAATTGAAGGATTTAGATATGTACCTGGATTTATCTACAAATTAAATGTAAAAGAGACACCGATAGAGAATCCACCTGCTGATGCATCATCCATAAAATACACCTTGATAAAAGAGTTAGAAAAGTTCAACGACCCAAGATTAGCAATCAATGATATTTGGGTTTTGGTTGCTGTTGGTGGAGTTGAGGTTGATAAAACTAAAATCAATATCATACCACAAATAGAAATTAATATTTCTAAAAAAATGATTATAGGTACAAATGGTTGTAACAATATATCAGGTTCAATAGCAAAACAAGATGCAACTAAAATTGAGTTTGGTCCTTTGAGAGAAACAATGAAAATGTGTCCAAACATGGAAATCCCAAATCAATTTTCTTTAGCACTCACTCAAACAAGGTTTTACAAGAAAGAAAATTTAGTATTAAAATTATTTGATGTAGATATGAAAGAATTACTCTCTTTTAAAAAGGTTGATTGAATCAACTCTTTCTTTTTTGATTATCTAACTTGAGGTTGTACTTTTACTCAAAATCAAAAATCATGAAAGTTACCCTTACAATCCTACTCATAGTTTTACTTATTAGTTGTACTCCTGAAGATAAAATCATATCAATGTCTAAAGACAACCCATTCAATGTAGAACTCAATCAACCAATCGATTATGCAAATGTAACGGGAGATGCTGTTGATGAGTATATTACCATTTCTGTGGAGAATGCAAAGCTTGGAGTCGATGAAATTAAAAATCAAAAGGAGTTGACTTTCGAAAATACATTTATTGCCTTTGATAAAATATTGAATGAAACAGGTAAGGCTGCTAACAATGGATTCATGCTATTTTGGGTTTCTACAGACTCTATAGTAAGAGCAAAAGGGTTAGAAGGGTCTCAAATAATTGAACCACTGTTCACTGATTTCTTTTCTGACAAGGAATTATTTAATCAGTTTAAAAACTTCTCAGAGTCGAAAGAATATCAAAAATTAGAAGGTCATAGAAAATTATTGGTAGATGAAACTTTAAAAGGATTTGAAGAATCAGGTGTTAATTTGAATGAAGAAGATTTAAAAAAATACAAAAGGTTGAATGAAGAGGTGAGTGCCTTGACTTCTCAATATTCTACTAACATGAATACTGCAAATCTTTCAATTATTGTTGATGAGAAAGGAGCAGATGGCTTGCCAGAAAGTTTTAAAGACAAATACAAAACCGATAGCGGTACTTATGAAATTCCGGTAATGAATTCTACCAGAGGTCCCGTAATGAAAAATGCAAAAAGTGAGGCTACTAGAAAGGAGTTTACTATTGAATACTCCAACCGAGGTGCTGAGAAAAACTTGGTAATTTTAGATTCACTGGTAAGTAAACGCTATCAAATTGGGAAAGTCATGGGATATAAATCTTATGCCGAATACAATGTAAATTCTAAAATGGCAAAGACTCCAGAAACGGTTTGGAACTTTATCAATGATCTTGTTGATCGCTCAAAAGAAAAAGCAATAGCCGACCATGAAGTATTGAAAGTAGCTAGGAATAAAGATCAAAATATTAAAAGTGATGCTCCTGTGAATCCTTGGGATATTAGCTATTATAATAATGAAATTTTAAAAAACAAGTACAAAGTTGACGGTGAAAAGGTAAGAGAATATTTACCTATGAAAGAATCAATTGAGGGCATGTTGGCCATGTATCAACAATTGCTTGGTTTTGAATTTAAGAAAGTTGAAAACCCATCAGTTTGGCACGAAGAAGTTGAAATGTATCAAGTGTATGAAGGAGATAAATTGAGAGGTATTTTTTACCTCGATTTATTCCCAAGACCAAATAAAGAGTCATGGTTTTATGGTGTTGGGTTAACAGAAGGGAGATTGACAAAAGAAGGCTATGAAGTGCCTGTTAAAATGTTGTTGGGTAATTTTACTAGAGCCACTGATAAACTCCCTTCATTGTTGAGTTATGGTGAATTAAATACACTCTTTCACGAATTTGGACATATCATGGATGGTGTTTCTTACGAAGGTGAATTCTCATCACAAGCTGGTTCTAAAAGAGATTTTGCTGAAGCGATGTCGCAGATATTTGAAAATTGGATTGCTGATTATAATATCTTAAGCTCATTTGCTAAACATTATGAAACTGGTGAAGTTTTTCCTAAAGAGTTATTTGATAACATGAAAGACTCCAAAAATTTATCATCAGGTATGGGAGCTCAACGAAGTTTAAGATTTTGTTTGTATGATTTAAATTTATACGATAAATACGATCCAAAAGTTGGTTTAGATACTGATGAGTTATGGCGACAATTAGATAAAGAAATGGGAGTAATCCCAAGATATATTGAAGGTACACACCCTCAAGGAAGTTGGATTCATATCAATACACATCCTGTTTATTATTATGGTTATTTATGGTCAGAAGTTTATGCGCAAGATATGTTTACTGAATTTGAGAAAAATGGACTACTTGATTCCGAAACCGGTATTCGTTATCGAAAAATAATTTTGGCAAACGGTACACAACGTGATATTGTTGAAGCTGTTGAAGAATTTTTAGGAAGGCCATCAAATAACGAGGCATACATCAAAAGTCTTGGATTAAATTAATATATTTAGCACTTGTTAGAGATGTTATATTTTTAAAAATTGAAACGTCAGTTCGAGTGATTTTTGATAAAAAATTGTATCGAGAACATTTTTTAAAGATAAAAAAAACTAATTATCACCGAAACCCCAAAATAGTATGAGTTTTTTAAAATTAAATTTTATTCCATTAAATAAAGACCTTGGCCTTTTATTAGTACGCATTGTTCTTGGTGCAACTATGATTTACTTTCATGGTTGGGATAAATTAATGAATTTTGACACAAAATTTCACACTTTTCCTGATGTGATAGGTATTGGAAACGAAGCGAGTTATCTTTTGGTAACTTATTTTGAAACCTTCGGTTCACTATTTATTATTTTAGGATTATACGGAAGATTACACGCTCTTGGTATGACAATTATTATGTTTGTAGGATTCTTTATAGCAAACAGGATGCACTTGAATGGCAATGGCGAATTGGCTTTGGTATATGGTGTTGGATTCTTGTTGGTTTTATTAAACGGAGCAGGTAAATATTCAATAGACAGAAAAACAGGAGTTAGATCTTAAAGGGTATTATTCTTTAGTTAATAGAAACAATTTTCTTATTGCTTTGTGAATCTCAGAGAATTCTCTGTGACACACTGTGGAATAGTATTTCTAAATTCAATACTTAACAACTCATCATTCATCATTTATAACTCATAACTCAAAACTGAATCCACCTTGGCACAACAATTGTCCTTAACTCATAGAATAAATGTCGATTGATTATTAAACAGACAGAGTCTCAGCAAACTAAGAGAATAAGCGTATTTTTACATCTTGAAAGAAGGCTGATGCAAATGACAAAATGACCCTATACATACTATGAGCGATTCAAAATTTTTAAAACTTGACAATCTGTCATTTCAACAAATGTTTGATGGTGATGCAGAATTGATTCCGTTGATGACACCTGAAGATGAAGATGCAATAAACAAAGAAGAGATTCCTACAGAGTTACCGATTTTACCTTTAAGAAATACCGTATTATTTCCGGGTGTTGTAATCCCTATTACAGCAGGTCGCGACAAATCGATTCAGTTAATAAAAGAAGCCAATAATGGAGATAAAATTATTGGAGTGGTGGCACAAAAAAATGAAGAGGTAGAGAACCCATCCTTAGATGATATTCATAAAGTTGGAACTGTTGCACGTATTTTGAAAATGTTGAAAATGCCAGATGGTAATACAACAGTTATTATACAAGGTACAAAACGCTTTGAAATTGATAAAATTACACAAGAGGAACCTTACCTTAAAGCGAGTACAAAACCTATTGTTGAAGACCGTTCGCAATTAGATAATCCAGAATTTGAAGCGATTATTGATTCTATCAAATCAATGGCGTTAAAGATTATTAAGATAAACCCAAATTTACCTTCCGAAGCTTCTTTTGCTATTAAAAATATTGAAAGCAATCCTTTTTTGGTGAATTTTGTTTCGTCAAATATGAACCTTTCTGTGGATGATAAGCAGCAATTATTAGATATCAATGATTTAGATGAAAGAGCATTATTGACCTTGAAATTTATGACTAAAGAATTGCAAAAGCTTGAATTACGTCATGATATTCAGTCAAAAACACGCTCTGATATGGATCAGCAACAGCGTGAATATTATTTAAATCAGCAGTTAAAAACGATTCAAGAAGAGTTGGGTGGCGTTTCGTATGAAGAAGAGTTGGAAGAAATGCGTGAGAAAGCCACTAAGAAAAAATGGTCTAAAGAAATTGCTGAAAAATTCCACAAAGAACTAGGGAGGCTACAAAGAATGAATCCGCAAGTTGCTGAATATTCAGTGCAGCGCAACTATTTAGATTTATTACTCGAATTACCTTGGGATGATTATTCTGATGATTTATTCGATTTAAAACGTGCACAAAAAATTCTTGATAGAGATCACTTTGGGTTGGAAAAAGTGAAAGAAAGAATCATAGAACATTTGGCAGTCTTAAAATTAAAAGGAGATATGAAATCGCCAATTATTTGTTTATACGGACCTCCAGGAGTAGGAAAAACATCTTTAGGAAAATCGATTGCAGAGTCATTAGGTAGAGAATATGTGAGAATGTCATTAGGAGGTTTGCGAGATGAAGCTGAAATAAGAGGACATCGTAAAACATATATTGGTGCAATGCCAGGGCGTATTTTACAAAGCTTAAAAAAAGCAGGTAAATCAAATCCAGTTTTTGTATTGGATGAAATTGATAAGTTAGCTTCAAGTTCTCATAATGGAGATCCGTCATCTGCAATGTTAGAGGTATTAGATCCTGAGCAAAATTCTGATTTTTATGATAATTATTTAGAAACAGGTTATGACCTTTCTAAAATATTGTTTGTAGCAACAGCAAACAGCCTATCTACAATTCCTTGGGCTTTGAGAGATAGAATGGAAATCATCAATGTAAGTGGTTATACCATCGAAGAAAAGGTTGAGATTGCCAAAAGGCATTTATTGCCAAAGCAATTGAAAGAACACGGATTAACAACCAAAGATATCCAAATTAAAAAACCTCAATTAGAAAAAATTGTTGAAGGCTATACGCGCGAATCAGGTGTAAGAGGCTTGGACAAACAAATTGCAAAGGTGGTGCGTTTTGCTGCGAAATCAATTGCAATGGAAGAAGAATACAATACCTTGATTTCTTCTGCGGATATTGAAAAAATATTAGGAGTGTCTCATTTAGAGCGTGATAAATACGAAAACAATAATGTAGCAGGAGTTGTTACAGGATTAGCGTGGACAAGAGTAGGAGGTGATATTTTGTTTATCGAATCTATAATTTCGAAAGGAAAAGGATTGTCGATTACGGGTAATTTAGGAACGGTGATGAAAGAATCTGCAACCATTGCGTTAGAGTATATCAAAGCACATGCTGCATCTTTCGGGATCAATGAAAAAACATTATCAGAAAATAAAGTTCATATTCACGTGCCAGAAGGCGCGACTCCAAAGGATGGGCCTAGTGCAGGTATTACGATGTTGACCTCATTAGTTTCTGTATTTACACAGCGCAAAGTGAAATCTAAATTAGCTATGTCTGGTGAAATTACCTTGAGAGGAAAAGTATTACCTGTTGGTGGTATCAAAGAAAAAATATTAGCAGCTAAACGTGCAAACATCAAAGAAATTATTTTGTGTGCAGAGAATAAAAAGGATGTTGATGAAATTAACCAACGATATTTAAAAGGGGTTAAATTTCACTACGTAAAGGAGATGAAAGAAGTAATTGATTTAGCTTTGACTAAGCAAAAGGTAAAAGACGCTAAGAAGGTGTAAAAACCGGATTAGATATTTTGGTATCAGGTAAACAATATTACCTGATACTTTATACCAGATTCTAACTACCGTTTCACATTCTTCTCATACAAATCAATCCACTCTTGCATAGATATTTTTTGCATGAGTTGGGCAATTAGTTCAAACGGAATTTCTTCTAGTTTTTTAAAGCGTATACAACTTTTACCCATATCTAACTTGCGCTTGCAATGTTTAGGATATTCAGCCACAAACCAATCTAAAAGTTCAGGATTAGCATAAATACCCATGTGGTATATAGCAATAAAATTCTTTTGAGAAGCAATGTTTACAAAAGGGAGAGGTAATTTAGTATCGCAATGATACCCTGAAGGGTAGGTGCTTTTGGGTACCACATATCCAATCATTCCATAACTCATTTGTTCTTCAAAACCCTTTGGAATATTGTCTAAAATAATCTGGCGTAATTTTTTAAAATAAGGAATACGATCCTCAGGAATTTTTGATATATATTCTTCTAGATTATTTGCTGGTATATTCATAATTATTGTTTTATCAATCTTTTATACACAGTACCTTGATTTGTTTTTATTTTGATAATATGAAGCCCTGAAGCTAATTTTTTGATGTTGATATTTTCAGATTGCTGATTGTTTAAAACTAACTGTCCTAATATATCATAAATACTGATATTCTCAATCAAAATGCCATTTGTTTTTTTTATTTGAAAGCTATTTGATGTAGGGTTGGGGTATATTGTTATTTTTGATTCTAAATAATTAGTATCATTAATTCCTAAGCTAACAGTATTATTTTTTGAGATGAGATGCACATCGGGGTCGAATTGAACAGTATCAACAGTAAATGTAACATTTACATTGAAATTTTCACCGCCAACAGTATTGTCTAATAATGTATCTAAAATTTCACCCCCACTTCCAATAATTCTAATAGGAATTAGTGCTTCAAAATAACTCACAGAAGCATGACTTTGGACTTGGTTAACTAGTAGTGATATTTGAGTTGGACTAGTTTGATTCCACTCAATAGTATAACTTGGGTAGCCTTCGTTATATATCCAATCGTTGAAAAATTCAGTCAAACTTTGCCCATTAGCACTTTCCATATGTGCTATAAAATCGGGAGTTTTAACATAGTTATATGTTAATAGAGGGTCACTTAAATAATTTTGAATTCCTTGAAAAAAACTCGCATCACCAACTTTATTACGAAGCATATGTAGTACCATAGATGGTTTATCATAGCTAAACCTGCTACTAAAAATTCTGCCTACACTTGTTGTATCACTATCATGAAGATAAACATACCCAGAAGTTTGAGCAGTAATATTATTTACTTTTCCTTGTCTCCAAGTTAAAAAATCAGGCTCTCCATCTAAATTTTTAATTGTTAACCCGGATAAATATGTAGCAAATCCTTCATTCAGCCAAATATCTTTCCAACTACCACATGTTACCTTATTTCCAAACCATTGATGGGCAAGTTCATGAGCAACCAATCCTCTATTAAAATTGTTCATAAAAGAAACAGTAGTATGTTCCATTCCGCCTCCCCAACCAAATTGCGCATGTCCGTATTTTTCATTTGCAAAAGGGTATTCTTCAAATAAATTTGTATATAATTCAATAATATCTACCGTTACTCCCGTTTGCGTTTGTGCTGTAGTTAAATTTTCTGGGTACACATAATTTACGACCTCAAACGGATTTCCATTGTTTGGAACTGTATGTGAGTAAACCTCATAATTAGTAACAGCAATGGCGATTAAATATGCAGGAATAGGATATTGGTGTTTAAAATGTGTTGTTTTATCACTTCCATTAATAACTTGGCTTTGTTCTAAACCATTGCTTACAGCAATATATTCTTCTGTGCTCGGGTTAAATTGTGGAGTTGTAATATAGACATCAATACTATCAATCTTGTCATTTAAGTCTTGTTTACATGGCCACCAGCCCTTTGCACCATACGGTTCAGAGAGTGTCCAAATTACAGGGTCTCCGTTATGAGTTGTTTGTTCAAAAGAACCAAAACCAGAGCTGACAGGGTTTCCCGAATAATTTATGGTTAGAGAATCTAATACACCAGTATTTTGTGTAGTTGGAAGTGTAATTACAACTTCATCATTTGCATTTTGAGTAAAAGTTAATGATGCGCCTCGTTGCTTTACATCAGCAACAATCATATTATCAGTTAGCTCAAATGTAACTTGGGTTAAATCTTCTTTTGCTTCAAAGTAAGTGGTTACATTCCCAGAAATACTTGCGATATTTGGGTCTAAAGTAAATTCTAATCGATGGTATTTTACATCATAATTACCGGTGTTAACATTTCGAGTTTCTATTCCTTCTAGTGTTTTTAAAGCTGATTTCGTCTCAGATTCGACAATTGATGTTAATAGGTCTTTTTGTTCTTGTGATATTCCTACTATAGAAACTGATAGGAATAAAATTAAAATGAAATTTTTCATGGTGGTTAAGGATTAGAGCTACTATTATCTAAAATAGTTAATGCTATTTTACCATGCTAAGTTAAGGAAAATATTTTGTTGGTAAAAAATACTGATAAGAGAAAGATTTGTATAAATTCGTGAAACTCTTTGTAATTACTTCAAATAATTCTCGATACAATTTTCTCCTACTGTCAAAAATCACTCGAATTGACGAGGTGTGTATATTTAGATATTCGTGTGAATTAGTGAAATTAGTGTCTACCTATTTAAAAAACTTCTTCGACTTTTCCCAATGGACATCCATTTCACTAAGCGTCATATCAGAAAGTTCTTTTCCTTCTTTTTTGGCAGCCTCTTCTAAGAATTGAAATCGTTTTATGAATTTTTTATTAGTGCGTTCCAAGGCGTTTTCTGGATTCACGTTGATAAAGCGTGCATAATTAATCATCGAAAATAAGACATCACCAAACTCAGATTCTATGGCATCAGTATTTCCTTTTTTTATTTCTGTGTTGAGCTCTGCTAATTCTTCTTGAACTTTTCCCCAAACTTGCTCTGGGTGTTCCCAATCAAAACCAACACCTGCAACTTTATCTTGAATTCGATTTGCTTTAACCATGGCAGGTAAAGATTTTGGGACTCCTTCTAAAACTGAATTTTTACCTTCTTCTAGTTTTAGTTTTTCCCAATTTCGCTTAACATCCTCTTCATCTTTTACTTTAACATCTCCATAAATATGAGGATGACGGTGAATCAGTTTTTCTGAAATGCTTTCGGCAACATCGGCAATATCAAAATCATTGGTTTCAGAACCTATTTTAGCGTAGAAAAAAATATGAAGTAATAAGTCTCCTAGCTCTTTTTTAACTTCCTCAAGGTCGTTATCAAGAATGGCATCACCTAATTCATAAGTTTCTTCGATAGTGAGGTGGCGTAAAGATTCTAGGGTTTGTTTTTTGTCCCAAGGACATTTGAGGCGCAACTCATCCATGATGGTCAATAACCGGTCAATAGCTGCTAATTGTTGCGCTCTAGAATTCATTATGCTTCGGCTTCAGTATCTTCGTCTTCTTTGATTGTAGTAAAATCAAAGTTGCTTTTTACCAATAAATTATACCATTGTAACACTTTTTTGATGTTTGATGTGTAAACACGTTCATTATCATAATCAGGTAATACTTCTTGAAAATAGGCTACTAATTTGTTAGCAGACTCTTTATGGCTAATACATTCTTTACCTTCTTCTTTTTCTGCAATCGCTTTAAAGACTAATTTTAAAGGAACTTCTTCTTCAAAAGTATAAATCGCAATATTGTCTAAAACACTTACGTTGTGCATCGCATTGATTGGGAATCTTTTATTGTCTGTCAACGATTCAACAATAATGCTGTTTTTTGATTGAGAGATAATTTTAAACAAACCTGGTTTGCCCGTTACTGATATAATTTCTTCTAAGGTCATTGTATTATTTTTTCTTTGGTTTGAAAAATTTCATTCTGTAATCAGTACTAATTTTTCCTTTGGATATATTGTCTAATTTCTTTTTAATCAATCTTTTTTTGAGAGATGATAGTTTGTCAGTAAATAGAATCCCTTCAATATGATCAAATTCGTGTTGCACTACTCTTGCAGCAATTCCTGTTAAAGTTTCGGTTTGTTTTTCAAAATTGGCATCAAAATATTCAATGGTAACTGTATCATTTCTAAATACATCTTCTCTAACATCAGGTATACTTAAACAGCCTTCATTAAAAGCCCACTCATTACCAGTTTCATCTAAAATTTTTGGATTGATAAAAATTCTGTTAAAGTCAGCTAAAAATTGTTGTTCCTCTTCTTCTAAATCATCATCCTCGGCAAAAGGAGAAGTATCAACTAAAAATAACCGAATTGCTTTTCCTATTTGTGGAGCTGCCAATCCAACACCATTAGCATTTTCCATAGTTTCGCGCATATTGCTAAGGAGCTCTTCTAAATTCGGGTAATCTTTGTCAATTTCAATCCCAACTTTTCTTAAAATTGGGTCACCATATGCGATAATTGGTAAAATCATTTTTATAATTTTTAACAAGTGCAAAAGTAATACAATCAAAACAAATTTTAGTAGTTTTGGCTCACTATTGATTGGATACATGAATTGGAAAAATTATTGGAACACGAATGTTGAAGAGAAAGGATCTGATGTTTTTGGGCAAGTACAGCGTAAAGATTTAAAGAGTACACTTTTGACAGTAAATCATATTGCGAGGGTATTGGATATAAAACCTTCGGATACTGTATTGGATGTTTGTTGTGGTAACGGAATCATTACGCAGCAAATTGCAAAAAAATGTGACTCTATTGTAGGTGTTGATCAATCAGAGAAATTACTTTATGTAGCAAAAGGGGATTATAAAGAAATGAATTGTTTGTATATAAATTGTTCAGCGTTGGAAATGAGTCAGTTTGTTAAACCACATTCTTTTGATAAAATCTATTTACAATTTTCACTTCAATATTTTGATAAGCGTAATGAAGGCCAAAATGTAATTGCCGAAATGTTAAAGTGTTTAAAACCGAATGGGAAGTTATTTATTGGTGATATTACTGAACATAAAAGTAAACACAAGTTGTATGATACTCCGTTAAAAAAAGCATATTACTACAAACAAATAATTCAAGGTAAAAACAGGATGGGAAAGTTTTGGAAAGCATCTGAACTAGATACTATTTGTAAAGCACTGAACATTAAAGGAACCTATTTAGAGCAAACAGAAGAATTGCCTTATGCACATTACAGGTTTGATTATTTAATTGAGAATTAAATTGAGTAGTAAGATTTGAAGGTTCTCGATACAATTTTTTATCAAAAATTACTCGAACTGACGTTAGCATTATTATACAAGTACTTGTAAAATCAACCTTGATCCATATAGGTTTGTAGGATAATAGTAGCGCTAATTTCATCGACCAAAGCCTTATTTTGACGTTGTTTTTTGTTAAGACCACTATCTATCATTGTTTGGAAAGCCATTTTTGAAGTAAAGCGCTCATCGATTCTTTTAATTGGAATAGTTGGATATTTATTACTCAGTTTTTTAATGAAGGGAAGTATCAAAGCTTCGCTCTCACTCACTTGGTTGTTCATTTGTTTGGGTTCGCCAATAACAAACAATTCTACTTTTTCATTTGTTAAATAGGAGTCTAGAAATTTATATATCTCTTTTGTATTTACAGTTGTGAGCCCTGAAGCAATGATTTGCAATTCATCAGTTACTGCAATTCCTGTTCTTACTTTTCCAAAATCAAAAGCTAAAATTCGAGACATAAAATTATATTTAATGCAAAAATACACAATAAATAAAAGGAATAATTATAGGGGGAATTTAATGTGGAGTTTTATATTTGTGAATCAAAATAAACAGCATGACATCTACACAACAAATAATAGAAAATGCATGGGAGAATAAAGATTTATTAAAAGAGATATCTACCCAAAATGCAATTAGAGAAGTAATTGATTTATTAGATAAAGGTGAGTTACGTGTTGCTGAACCAATTGATGGTGGTTGGCAAGTGAATGAATGGGTAAAGAAAGCGGTTGTTATGTATTTTCCAATTCAAAAAATGGAGACTTTTGAAGTTGGTATTTTCGAATATCATGATAAGATTCCGTTGAAAAGAAATTATGCCGCAAGAGGAATTAGAGTAGTGCCACATGCAGTTGCACGTCATGGTTCCTATATTTCATCAGGAACTATTTTAATGCCAAGCTATGTAAATATTGGGGCTTATGTTGATGAAGGCACCATGGTAGATACTTGGGCAACTGTAGGTAGTTGTGCACAAATTGGCAAGAATGTGCATTTAAGTGGAGGTGTAGGTATAGGAGGAGTTTTAGAACCGCTACAAGCTGCACCCGTAATTATTGAAGACAATGTTTTTGTAGGATCTCGTTGTATAGTGGTTGAAGGAGTTAGAGTAGAAAAAGAAGCTGTATTAGGTGCCAATGTAGTATTGACAATGAGCACAAAAATTATTGATGTGACAGGAGACAATCCAATTGAAATGAAAGGCAGAGTGCCAGCAAGATCGGTGGTGATTCCTGGATCATATCCTAAGAAATTTAAGGCAGGAACTTTTAATGTACCTTGCGCTTTGATTATTGGTGAACGAAAAGAAAGTACAAATAAAAAAACATCATTAAATGATGCTCTGCGTGAAAATAACGTAGCCGTTTAATAAACGTAGAATAAAAAATATTGATTTGAAAATAACTGCAATTATCCCAACTTTTAACGAGGAGATAAATATTGAAGAAGCAATAAAATCTGTCAGTTTTGCTGACGAAATTATTGTGATAGATTCATATAGTACAGACAAAACAGTTGAATTAGTTAGCAAACATAATGTGCGTTTAATTCAGCGTGTTTTTGATGATTTTTCTACTCAAAAAAATTATGCTATAGACCAAGCTACGCATGATTGGATTTATTTATTAGATGCTGATGAGCGTGTTCCGGATGATTTAAGAGAAGAGATAATAGAGGCAATTAAAAATCCAAATGGATTTGTGGGGTTTTATATTTATAGAACATTCTATTTTATAGGTAGAAAAATTAAATACAGTGGATGGCAGCGAGATAAAGTTGCACGTTTATTCAATAGAGAATTTTGCAGGTATAATGGAAATTTAGTACATGAAGTTATTAAAACGGATGGTAAACTTGGTTTTTTTAAATCTAAGTTAGAACATTATTCTTATCGTAGTTTCGATCATTACATTTCTAAATTAAACCAGTATGCGTGGTTACAAGCAAAGCAGTTAAATGATAAGGGAAAGAAAGTGACATTGTACCATGTTTTTATAAAACCACCAGCACGCTTTATTATTCATTATTTTATTCGCTTAGGATTTTTAGATGGATTTCCTGGATTTGTTATTGCTGTAACGCAATCATATGGAGTCTTAACGAGGTTTATTAAATTATGGTTATTGCGTAGAAATTTAAAATAAATTTCATTAATATTTTTTCAATGGTTGATAATTCTACTTCAGATTTTCCGATAGATGCAGTAATCTTGTGGGTTGATGGTGATGATAAGAAACATCGTCAAAAAATGTTGCCTTATTTAAAAGCAAGTGATAAAAAATTTTCTAAAAAAAAAATAAGAATACGGTTTGGGCAAGTAAATGAGATTGAATATTCAATAAAGTCAATTTTAAAATATGCTCCATATGTTCGGAATATCTTTTTGGTCACGGATAATCAAACTCCAAATTTTTTAAAAGATTCAGAAATAACTCCTGAATTTTCTAAGGTGAAAATTGTTGATCATTCCGTAATTTTTAAAAAGCACATGGGTGTTTTACCTACATTTAATTGTTTGCCAATCGAAACCATGTTGTACAATATTCCAAACCTTTCAGAATATTTTATATATTTTAATGACGATTTGTTTTTAATTAAAGAAACAACTCCGTCAGATTTTTTTATAGATAAATCTCCAATTTTAAGAGGAGAATGGAGAATATTCGACAAAGATATTCTATATAAAAAACTGCATCAAACGATTGTTAAATTTTTTGATGGTAAACTTAAAAACTCTGTATATGGATTTAAAAGAGGTCAACAAAACATTGTTAAAAAATTAGGATTTAAGAAGTATTTTAAGTTTGATCACACACCAGCACCTATGCGAAAATCCACTATTAAAAATTATTTTGAAGTACATCCAGATATGGAATTGATAAATGTCAAACATAGATTTAGAGATGTAGAGCAATTTACCTTGCAATCTTTGGCAAATCATATTGAAATTAGGAATGAAACATGTATTTTAAAAAGTGATTATCAATTGATTTATATAGGTTCATATACTAAACCATTATTTTGGTATAAATTATTACTCAATAAAAAGAATAAATCAAAACTCTTTTTGTGTATGCAAAATCTAGATTTGTGTCCACCTAAAAAACAAAAATTTCTTTTAAATTGGCTAAATAAAAGAACGAAATAACATGTTACTTGAAATTAAAAAGGCACTCAAGAGTCTTAATGAGTCAAAAACCATCCTCTACCCAACAGATACTGTTTGGGGAATAGGTTGTGATGCTACTGATGAAAAAGCAGTAGAAAAAATATACAAGCTTAAACAGCGTTCAGAAAGTAAGAGCTTGATTGTTTTGGTTGATTCTTGGGAGATGCTGCTCAACTATGTTGAAGTGATTCCAGAAAAAGTAAGTTGTATTCTTACAGGTTCATCTAAACCAACTACTGTTATTTATAACAATCCAAAAAGGTTGGCTAAAAATGTGATTGCTTCAGACAATACGGTTGCCATCAGAATTGTAAATGATGGGTTTGCCTATGAATTGATTAAGCAGTTTGGTATGCCAATAGTATCTTCTTCGGCAAATATATCAGGGGAGCCTAATCCAAAATCATTTGAAGAAATAAATCCTTCACTTTTGGATAGCGTAGATTATATCGTAAATTTGCCCCTCGAAAATAAGAGCGGAATTGCCTCTCAAATTGTAAAAGTTCACAATGATGGCAAAATCGAATTTTTGAGAAAATAAACAATTCAAGTATTCAATTCTAAAGTGCCAAATGAGTTATAGCAACGCCATACAAAATCCAATTTTTAAAATAATTTCTAAAGCAACAGAAGAGTTAGGAATTCAGTCTTATGTTATTGGTGGATTCGTACGTGATTTTATTTTAGAACGAAAATCAGCTAAGGATATTGATATTGTTGCTGTGGGTAGTGGTATTGAGTTGGCGCAAAAAGTTGCTAGTTTGCTCCCCAACAATCCAAAGGTGCAAGTTTTTAAAACCTACGGCACAGCCATGTTGCGCTTCGAAGATATTGAAGTTGAATTTGTGGGTGCCCGTAAAGAATCTTATTCCGAAGAGAGTAGAAACCCATTAGTTGAGATTGGTACTTTGGAGGATGACCAAAAAAGACGAGATTTCACTATCAATGCATTGGCGATTAGTTTAAACCGAGATAATTTTGGAGAATTGTTAGATCCATTTAATGGGATTGATGACATGCTAAATAAATTGTTAAAAACACCATTAAATCCTGATATAACTTATTCTGATGATCCTTTACGGATGATGCGTGCTATACGTTTTGCTACCCAATTGAATTTTAAGATTGAGCAAAAATCTTTAAATGCTATTTCAAAAAATTCTGACCGTTTAAAAATTATTACAAGAGAAAGGGTTGTTGATGAACTGAATAAAATAATTTTAGCACCAATTCCTTCTATCGGATTTTTACTGTTAGAAAAAACAGGATTGTTACCTCAAATATTGCCAGAATTAACTGCTTTAAAAGGAGTTGATGAAGTAGAAGGTCAAAAGCACAAAGATAATTTTTATCACACTTTAGAAGTGGTAGATAACATTGCTAAAACTACTGATAACTTATGGTTACGTTGGGCTGCATTATTACATGATATTGGTAAAGCACCTACTAAAAAGTTTGATAAAAAAGTTGGATGGACGTTCCATGCACATGAATTTGTAGGAGCAAAAATGGTATTTAAATTATTTAAAAGGTTGCGAATGCCTTTGAATAATAAGATGAAGTTTACACAGAAAATGGTGTATTTAAGTTCACGTCCGATAGTGCTAGCAACCAATGTCACCGATTCTGCTGTAAGGCGATTGATATTTGATACAGGTGAAGATATAGATAGTTTAATGACATTGTGCGAAGCGGACATCACCACTAAAAACTCAAAAAAATTTAAACAATATCACCAAAATTTTGAGTTAGTAAGGCAAAAAATAAAAGAGGTAGAGGAGCGTGACCATGTGCGTAATTTTCAACCACCCATTTCTGGTGAATTAATCATGGAGATATTTAATCTAAAGCCTTGTAGAGAAATTGGGCAAATTAAAGATGCAATTAAAGAAGCGATTCTTGAAGGTGAAATTGCTAATGATTATGATGAGGCTTACCAGTTTATGCTTGAAAAAGCAGAGAATTTAGGTTTGAAAAAATAGATATTCTCACCGTCTTTACGAGGAAAGAATGATCGAAGTAATCTATAGAATAGGAACTAAAATATTGAGATTGCGTCAGTCGTTCCTCCTTCGCAAAGACGTGTTATAAAAACTTGTTATTTGTCTTTTCCGCGTAGGCGGGAATCCAGATGAAAAAAAGTTTAGATTTCTGCCTTCGTAGGAATGACAAGTTAAATCTTACTCATAAAAAACTGCAACATCTTCCAATCCTTTTCTACTGATATTAGGAACATAAATTGGCTCTTTTGGATACCCAACAGGAAGTAATAAATAAGGACGCTCATTACTTGGTCTCTCCAAAACTTTGGTTAAAAATTTCATCGGACTTGGGGTATGTGTCAAAGTAACCAATCCCGCATTGTGTATTGCCGATATTAGCATACCTGCAGCAATACCGACAGATTCATTTACATAATAATTATTGATGTTTTCACCATCTTCAATTTCATAAACTCGTTTAAAAATAACAATGATCCAAGGTGCATCTTCAATAAATTCTTTTACATCATTGGTGCCAAGAGGTGCTAAATCTTTTAACCAGCGTTCGCTCATTCTAGAATCGTAAGATTCTCTTTCTTCGGTTTCTGCAGCTTCTCTGATTTTAGATTTAAGTTCAGTATTTGAAATAGCACAAAATGTCCAAGGTTGTTTGTGAGCACCAGAAGGAGCAGTAGATGCCCCTTTGATAATATTTTCAATTACTTCTTTTGGAACAGGGGTTTTAGCGTATTCTCGAACCGATCTTCTGGAATCTAACCATTTAAAGTACGAACTACTTTTAGCTAGCATTTCAGATTCAGAAAAAGATTTATGCTCATGCAGTACATGTTTAAATCCATTGATGTCAATACTTTTTTTAATACTCATTTTAAAAAGATTGCATGTTTACAAACTTATAATAATCGCCTTTTAAGTCTAATAATTCTTCATGTTTACCTTGTTCAACAATTTTGCCTTTGCGTAAAACTAAAATTAAATCTGCTTTTTGTATGGTTGATAGACGATGTGCAATTACAATAGAGGTTCTGTTCTCCATCATTTTTTCTAAAGCCTTTTGAACTAACTGTTCACTTTCTGTATCTAATGCAGAAGTTGCTTCATCCAAAATCATGATAGGTGGATTTTTTAAAACAGCCCTTGCAATAGAAATACGTTGTTTCTGACCGCCAGATAATTTACCTCCCCCATCACCTATATTAGTGTGATACCCATTCGGTAATTCCATGATAAATTCATGTGCATTTGCTATTTTTGCTGCCTTTACAACTTCTTCTTCGCTAACTTCTTTTCCAAAAGCAATGTTATTAGCGATTGAATCGTGAAATAAAATAGCATCTTGAGTCACCATTCCTAATTGCTCTCTCAGTGATTTTTTTGTAAGTGTATTGATGTCAATTCCATCGATGCTAATTTTTCCTTTATTTACATCATAAAACCGAGTAATCAAATTGGCAATTGTAGATTTTCCACTACCTGATTGCCCAACTAAAGCGACAGTTTTTCCTTTTGGGATAGTCAATGAAAAATCTTTTAAAACATAATCATCTTCATACTTAAACCAAATATTTTCAAATTTAATTTCACTGTCAAACCCTTTTTTAACGATGGCATTATCAATATCCTCTTGAGAATTTTTAGTTTCTAAAATTTCTAAAATTCGTTCTGCTGCAGCATTTCCTTTCTTCACATTATAACTCGCTTTTGAAATTGCTTTTGCCGGAGTTAGAATGTTGTATGCTAATCCCATATAAGCGATAAAAGCTTCGCCATCTAAAGAGTGGTCAATCAACACTAATTTACCGCCATACCACAACAACACAGCTATTACACCAATCCCTAAGAACTCGGATGTTGGACTTGCAAGGTTTGTTCTATTGAGTAATGTGTTAGAGAAATGATAAAATCTAGAGGTAGAGTTTTTAAATTTATCATTAAAATGTTCTTCATTATTAAATGCTTTGATAATTCTTAAACCGCCTAAAGTTTCTTCTAAAAGAGATAGAAAATAACCTTGTTCTTTTTGAACCTTATCAGATTTCTTTTTTAAACTTTTTCCAATCAATGATATTAAAAACCCAGATATCGGAATGAAAATAAACACAAAAATTGTCAGTTTTAAACTTATCATTATCATTGCAGCAAGTGTAAAAATGATTGTTAGAGGTTCTCTAACCAACATTTCTAAAACGGATAAAAAAGAATGTTGTATTTCTAAAACATCCGTTCCAATTCTAGCCATAATATCTCCTTTTCTCTTTTCAGAAAAAAATGAAATAGGGAGTTCTACCGTTTTCTTGTATAAGTCATTTCTAATATCTTTTAAGACACCATTTCTTAAAAAGGTGATAAAAAACATTGCTAAATAATTGAAAATATTTTTAAAAAAGAAAGTAACAATCACCAATGCAACAACCATTATAAGTGCTTGTGATTTATCATCCCCGGCAATCATATGTATTTGATAACTCATGGTATCTTTAAAGAAATCAATCAGTTTGGCGATTCCTTCAAAAGTCGGAGCTATAGTAATTGGGGCTTTGTCTGGTTTAAAAATAACTTCTAACAATGGCATTAAAACCAAAAAAGAAATGGTAGAAAATAACGCATACAAAATATTAAAAAAGATGTTTAAGTAACCAAACTTTTTATAGGGTAACGCGTATCTAATTATTTTTTTAAAGTAGTTCATTTACATATTTTCAATAGGAAACGTTACAATTTCATCTCTTTGATGATGCGCTGTATTTTAGCATCTAACCCAGATTCTACACTTGTTGCATTTTCAATTACATCAAGAGGTGAATTTACACTAAAATAAAATTTAATTTTTGGTTCTGTTCCACTTGGTCTAGCCGCAATACGTGTTCCGCTTTTTGTTTGATAAATTAAAACATTAGATTTAGGAACTTCCATCATAGTTTCTTCACCCGTTATTAAGTTCTTTTTAATAGATGATTGATAATCACACAAAGTTTCTATTTGCTCACCATCTATTTTTGTCATTGGGTTTTCGCGCATTTCTTTCATCATATCAGCAATGAGTTGTGCGCCATCCATTCCTTTTTTAACTATTGCAATTAAATGTTCTTTGTAAAAATTATTTCTGATATAAATTTGTAATAATTCTTGATAAAATGAACTTCCATTTTCCTTGGCATACGCTGCAATTTCACATGCAAGTAGGGTAGCTGTAACAGCATCCTTGTCTCTGACAAAATCACCTACCATATAACCAAAGCTCTCTTCGCCACCTCCAATAAAATCCATGGTGTCATAATCGCGAATCATTTTGGCAATCCATTTAAAACCAGTCAATCCAACTTTAGTTTCTACTCCATATCCATCAGCAATACTATTCACTAATTCAGTTGAGACAATGGTAGATCCTACAAATTGGTTGCCATTTAGTTTGCCTTCGTTTTCCCATTTTTTCATTAAGAAATCGGTCATCACACACATGGTTTGATTCCCGTTTAACAAGGTCATATTACCATTCATATCTCTCACTGCAACCCCCAATCTATCACAATCAGGGTCAGTACCAATCACAATGTCAGCATCAATTTTATCAGCTAAATCTGTAGCCATTTTTAACGCTGCAGGTTCTTCAGGATTTGGAGATGCAACCGTTGGGAAATCACCATTAGGCTCACGTTGTTCTTCAACAATATTGACATCAGTAAATCCTGCTCTTTTAAAAGTTTCTGGCATCGAAACAATCGATGTTCCGTGTAAAGAGGTAAATACTATTTTAAGGTTCTCTCTATTTTTTAATGATGGAATTCTACCGTTATTTACAGCCCCATCAATAAATACATCATCCACTTCTTTCCCAATAGTATGAATCAAATCTTCATTTGCACCGAACTTAATTTTAGAGAAATCTAAAGAGGTAACTTTATTGATAATATTGCTATCGTGTGGAGGTACAATCTGTCCGCCATCATTCCAATAAACTTTATAACCGTTGTATTCTGGCGGATTGTGAGAAGCTGTTAAAACAATACCCGCATCGCAACCCAAATGACGTACTGCGAAAGATAATTCTGGTGTAGGGCGTAAACTTTCGAACAAATAAACTTTGATATTATTTGCCGAAAAAACATCAGCAACCAACTTCGCAAATTTCTGACTGTTGTGTCGACAATCAAAAGCAATCACTACTTTTAAAGCTTTGTTTGGAAAAGTTTCGATTAAATAATTTGAGAGTCCTTGGGTTGCTCTACCCAAAGTATATTTATTAATTCGGTTGGTTCCGGCACCCATTATTCCACGCATTCCACCTGTGCCGAATTCCATATTTTTATAAAAACGCTCTACTAAACCCTGTGGATTATTGGTGATTAAACCTTGAATTTCTTGTTGAGTTTCTGTATCGAAAGTGTCAGATAGCCATTCTTTGGCTTTTCCTAAAATCTGATTATTGTCCATGTTGTGTTGTTTTTAAAACGCAAATATACTATTTATAGAATTTTAAAGATGAATCTTATCGCTAATATTATAGCGAGTTTCATCTCTTTTTGAGCGTAAAATTAGTTCACCCAAAAATCCGGATAAGAAAAATAATGTCCCAATAATCATGGTTGTTAGTGCGATATAAAACCAAGGATTGTCAGTTACTAATTTTGCTGGAATGTGATAATAAAATAAGTTCATCAATTTAGAAACACCAATAAATAGCGATGATAAAAAACCGAGTACAAACATTAAACTTCCTAATAATCCGAAGAGGTGCATTGGGCGTTTTCCGAATTTTGACAAAAACCAAATGGTAATTAAATCTAGAAATCCGTTGATAAAACGTTCCATCCCAAATTTGGTTTCTCCGTATTTTCTAGCTTGGTGTTGTACTACTTTTTCGTCAATTTTTATGAAGCCTGCATTTTTTGCCAATACAGGAATGTACCGATGCATTTCACCATATACATCTACGTTTTTTACGACTTCGTTGCTATATGCTTTGAGTCCGCAATTAAAATCATGCAGGTGTAAACCTGAAGTTTTTCTTGCTGCCCAATTGAATAATTTTGAAGGTATATTTTTTCTGATTTTAGAATCGTAGCGTTTCTTTTTCCAACCAGAAACTAAATCTAAATTTTCTTGAATAATAAGGTTGTACAACTCCGGGATTTCATCTGGGCTATCTTGTAAATCGGCATCCATCGTAATGACAACATCGCCTTGTGCAATTTTAAACCCAGCATTTAACGCTTGAGATTTTCCGTAGTTGGTTTGGAATTTAATCCCCTTTACATTGCTGTCTTTTTGGGCTAATTCTTGAATGACTTTCCATGAATTATCGGTAGAGCCATCGTCAATAAAAAGGATTTCATAAGAATACCGATTGGATTGCACAACACGTACAATCCAATCATATAATTCTTGTAAAGATTCGTCTTCATTCAACAACGGAATGACAACCGATATATTCATATTTTATTTTTTTAGATACTTGTAATTTCTTCGTCAGATTCTTTCATAATCAATCCTGAAATCAAAGAAATGATAAACCCAAAAAATACGCTACCAATAACCGCAAATCCAGCAGTCATTGAAAACCCTGACATTTTCTCCATCATCACTTTAGCATTTTCAATTTGATCATCAGCCATACCTGCATCTATCCATTTTTGTTCTTGAACCTGAATTAAATTTGTAAAGAAATCTGGCTCGATATAAGATGTAAAAATGAAAGTGTATACTACAGAAACAATTCCTGAAATCAATGCGATACCCATTCCTATTTTAATTGCTTCTCCTAGTTTTAAAAATCCACCATTAGATTCTTTAAATTTTTTAATTCCCATTACAATTACGGCAACCATAATTAAGAAACTAACAACTCCGACGGACCAATGTTGGTCGTAAGTATGGCCAGTTGCATAAACGGTTACACTGATTAAAATTGAAATAAGCCCAAGTATTAGACCGTAATTAATCATAATACTTTTTGATGATGTTGTTTGATTTTCCATGTTTTAGTTAGTTTTTTTAAGTTTAACAAATATACTAAAAACAAGTTATGGTTTTAGTTTTTAGCATTTCTTTATTTTCTATAATAGTTAGTATTCAACCGCTTAAAAATGTTACACAAAAAAGGTAAAAAATATTGCTTAGTGATGAAATTGATTGTAAATTTGCAGCGGCAAGTCCTACACAACTAGCTCCCTTTGAATCCTCCAGGGCGGGAACGCAGCAAAGGTATTAGGTTGTAGCAGTGTGATGTAGGTAGCTTGCCATTTTTTGTTTATGCCTTTAAAACCTTCACTAAATGAAGGTCTTTTTTTTTACTTTACTTTTTTTTAAATTTGTAGTATGGGTAAAGTTGTTTTTGTAACGGGTGCTTCATCAGGAATAGGGTTGGCAATAGCTAATTATTTATCAGAAAGAGGATTTATAGTTTATGGTTCTTGTAGAGATGCTAATTGTGGTAAAGCCCATGAATTTAACATGCTTCCTTTAGAATTGACGAATCCTGATTCAATAAAAAAAGCAATTGATACGATTATAAAAAACGAAGGCAAATTAGATGTACTTATAAATAATGCTGGTATTGGTATTACAGGGCCAGTTGAAGAAACCCCAACGGATGAAATTAAAAAATCATTTGATATTAATTTTTTTGGATTGATAGATGTAATGAAAGCAGTTTTGCCTCAAATGCGTGACCAAAAATCGGGTTTAATTATCAATATCACTTCTATTGCAAGTTACATGGGATTGCCTTTCAGAGGGGTTTATTCATCCTTAAAAGGAGCTACAAGAATTCTGACAGAATCTATAAGTATGGAGGTGAAGAAATTTGGGATTAATATAGTAAATCTTGCCCCAGGAGATTTTAAAACGAATATTGCACACGGTAGATATCATACCCCTATTAGTGAAAAATCTGTTTATAATAAAGCATATCAGCGCAATTTAGATTTGATGAATGAGCACGTAAACGATGGAGAGGATCCAATTTTGGTAGCAAAATATGTTTACAAAATTATTAATTCTAAAAACCCTAAGATTCATTATAGGGTGGGAAGTGTTACTCAAAAAGCATCAATAATACTCAAGCGTATTTTACCGAATAAGGTTTATGAAAAAATGTTGATGAACTATTATAAGATTTAAATTCTAAATTGCACTTCGTCAATCAAACTTCGTCAATAAATCAATTATCTGCATTCCTTTTAATTAGGCTAATCATTTGTAAAAGATTATTTTTGTCGAAACAATCTTTTTAAAAATAATAGAATGAAATTTTTTATTGACACAGCAAATTTAGATCAAATTAAAGAGGCGCAAGCGTTGGGAATTTTGGATGGTGTAACTACCAATCCATCGTTAATGGCTAAAGAAGGAATTACTGGTGAAGCCAATATTTTAAAGCATTACGTAGATATTTGTGATATCGTTGATGGTGATGTTAGTGCAGAAGTTATTGCAACAGATTATGATGGAATGATTAGAGAAGGAGAAGCTTTAGCGGCATTGCATTCTCAAATTGTGGTGAAGCTTCCGATGATAAAAGATGGCGTAAAAGCGTGTAAATATTTTTCAGATAAAGGAATTAAAACCAATGTAACTTTAATCTTCTCAGCAGGACAAGCATTGTTAGCAGCAAAAGCTGGAGCAACATATATGTCTCCTTTTATTGGACGATTGGATGATATCTCTACCGATGGTTTGGACTTAATTGCAGAAATTAGATTGATTTATGATAATTACGGATATGATACACAAATTTTAGCGGCATCTGTTAGGCATACAATGCATATTATGAATTGTGCTAAAATTGGAGCTGATGTAATGACGGGGCCATTGAGCGCAATTGAAGGTTTATTAAAACACCCTTTAACTGATATTGGTTTGGCTCAATTTTTAGCAGATTATAAAAAGGGGAATTAGATAATTATTCGTCTTTTGGTGAAGGTAAAAACATATAAAGAGTTGCAATTGAGGTTGTAACTCTTTTTTTTTTTTGATATGAATTTTGTGTAAGTTTGTAAAAGTCTTTCGACTAGTAGATGAGATTTTAGCACGGAAATGTTATTAATAACATTTTTAAATATTAACATTAAACCTAACACATGAAATTTATTACCAATAGTTTAAAAGTAGTATCAGTGCTATTCTTGTTTTTAATTGTTGCAAGTTGTGATCCTTCGAATGATGTATTAGAATTTAATAACACAAGAACAAGCCAAGATGTTCAGGATGATTTTGCAAAGATTGATTTTGTAGCTGGCATTAATGATTTAACAATTGAAGGTAATTTCAGTGGAATTAATTGGAATTTTAGAGTTATAATTCCTGAAAGTGCAAGTGAATTAAATAAATTGCCACTTGTGGTTTGTTTGCATGGAGGAACGACTAGGATTGACCCAGATTTACATAAGCATACTTCTTGTTTGGAAGAACCAGGATTTGCTGATTTTGATGTGATTTTATTATGCCCAAATAGTGATGGGTTTATTTGGTATGATGGGCCACAACAGGAAAAGGTTATGACTTTAACAGAATTAGCAAAAAATAATTTACCAGTAGATACTAATAAAATTGCAATTATGGGATATAGTGATGGAGCCAATGGCGCCTGGTTTTATGCACAACATTATCCCACTATATTTTCTGCTGCAATACCTATTTCAAGTTTGTATAACCCAATAAGACCTGGTTTGTCAACTGCTAAAATCGATATTCCTTTATACGTAATACATGGCGAAGAAGATCAATTATTCCTTTTAAGTATAGCGCAAAGATATATTGATGAAACAGTTGCAGCGGGTACAGATCTTGAATTTATAATTGCTCCAGAATTAGAACATTATAATGCGTGTGCATATGTTCCTTATTTAAAGGATGCAGCTAACTGGTTAGAAAATACAGTTTGGAATTAAGAGGGTAAACCTCAAATTCTAAATAGCAAAAAACAAATTTCAATAAAATAACGAACCAATAATTTTTACTATCTAATTGGATTCCCGCTTACGCGAGAAAGACAAGTTTTAGATTTTTTTAAACCATCAACCATCAACCATCAA
>JASFYP010000017.1:0-40314 GCA_045047075.1 Flavobacteriaceae bacterium | reverse complement strand
TTAGACCATTTAGAACGTCATTGGTTGCCATTTTTCGTTATATTTGTGTTATGCTAAAAAAAAGTTTAATTGTTTTTATTGCTCTAGTTGGTTTCGTAAAATCCTATAGTCAAACGGATAGTGTTTTTGTTGATAATAAATATTTAGAAGATCAGTTTTACTTTAGTTTAAATTATAATTTACTAGTAAATAAACCTTCAGGATTTAATCAAAATGGTATTTCTGGAGGAGTTACAATAGGGTATATTAGAGACTTCCCTTTGAATGAAAGACGTAATGTTGCTTTAGGTATAGGTTTGGGATATGCATATAATGCGTATAACCAAAACTTAAAAATATCTGATAGTGGTTTGTACGAAATTATATCTAATGATGATTTTAATAGCAATAGGTTAACAACCTATGCAATAGAATTACCACTAGAATTTCGTTGGCGGACATCAACAGCAACAACATATAGCTTTTGGAGGATTTATACAGGTGTTAAGTTTGGATATGTTTTTGCAAATAAATCTAGATACGCTGATGATATTGAAACAATTAAAGTGAAAAATATTGATGAGTTTCAAAATTTTCAATATGGATTAATTTTATCAGCTGGTTATAGCTCTTTTAATTTAAGTTTGTATTATGGGCTGAATTCTCTATTTAAAGACGCTTATATTGAGGGTAACTTAATTAATTTAAAACAATTTAATATTGGTTTAAAGTTCTACATATTGTAGATTATAAAAACTGTAAATTCACTAGCAATACCAATAAATACCCCCCAGTATATTTCTTTTAGGTTATGTGCTTTTAATTTAAGTCGTGATGTTGCTACTATACCAGCGATTATGAGTAAAAATGCAATCAATAATAATAAATTAATCTGAAATTGAATGCTAAAGCATATAAAAAAACCAATAAGTCCACTAATTCCAATCATGTGAAAACTTGCTTTAAATTTTGCATAGAGCAATAAATAAACAATTACAAGAGCTAAAGTCATTCCATAAAAAAATAATGAGAGCTCTATAATACTAGGAATCTTTCTTAGTAAAGTTGAAATCAAAACTGTAATGGAGATAAAAAACATGACAGGAAATTTGCGTTCTTGAATATTTTCTAACTGTAAACCCGATATGACATTAGATGATTTTAAAGTCAATAAAAATAATAATGGAATAACATAGGTGCCAATAAATACAGATGAAATTACAAGTAGGTCCATTTGTTCTGGCGTGTGTTTTGGCAGAATAATAAAATAGATGATAGTTCCAATGATAGGAATTATAATAGGGTGTATGATGTACGAAATTATTTTATTAAAGTTCATGTATTATAATTTTTTTCTAAGTCTAGCAACAGGTATGTCGAGCTGCTCCCTATATTTTGCAATTGTTCTTCGAGCAATTGGATAGCCTTTTTCTTTTAATAGTATTGCTAATTTATCGTCAGTACAAGGCTTTTTCTTATCCTCATCTTGAACAATTTGTTCTAATATTTTTTTAATTTCTCTAGTCGATACATCTTCTCCTTGATCATTCTTCATGGACTCAGAAAAGAACTCTTTTATTAATTTTGTGCCATAAGGTGTAGCACAGTATTTACTATTTGCAACTCTTGATACTGTAGAGATATCCATATTAATTGTGTCTGCAATATCTTTCAAAATCATGGGCCTTAGTTTACGCTCATCTCCCGTTAAAAAATATTCCGATTGATGATGCATAATTGCATTCATTGTTACAAATAAGGTTTGTTGCCTCTGTCTTATAGCATCAATAAACCATTTGGCTGCATCCAATTTTTGTTTGATAAACATTACGGCATCTCGTTGAGATTTTGATTTCTTTTTTGATTCTTTATAGCCCAACATCAAATTGTTGTACTCTCTAGATACATGTAATTCAGGTGCATTTCTAGAATTTAAGGTAAGCTCTAATTCGCCATCAGTAATAGCGATTGTAAAATCAGGAACAATTTGCTCAGCAATTTTATTAGACCCAATAAAAGCACCACCAGGTTTTGGGTTTAACTTTTCAATCTCTAAAATAGCACCTCGTAATTCTACTTCAGAAATGTTATACTTTTGTAGAATTTTTTTATAATGTTTTTTAGCAAAAGCATCGAATGAATTATCAACTATTTCTAAAGCTAACTTTCTGTTTGGGTTGTCTTTTTTTCTTTGCAGTTGGATAGACAAGCATTCTTTTAAATTTCTTGCCCCAACTCCAGCCGGATCTAATCCTTGAACAATTGATAGTAGTTTTTCAATTTCTTTTTTGTTCGAAAAGATGTTTTGAGTAAAGGCCAAATCATCAACAATATCCTCAAGATCTCGTCTTATATATCCGCTCTCATCAATACTTCCAATTAAAAATTCGGCAATAGTTTCTTCTTGTTCACTAAAACTAAAAGTATGTAATTGACTTAAAAGATGTTGATTAAAAGTTATACCTCCTGCATATGGAATACTTTTTTCATCATCGTCAGCAGAATAATTATTAGCTTGTGTTTTATACGACGGAATCTCATCATCACTCAAATATTCATCGATATTGATATCTTGAGCATCTATCGATTCACTATCATCAAAATCATCTTGAATATTTTCTTCGAATTCATCTAATGATTCTTTTCCATTTTCTAGCGCAGGATTCTCTTCAATCTCTTGTTTTAATCGCTGCTCAAATGCTTGTGTAGGCAGTTGAATTAACTTCATCAACTGTATTTGTTGAGGAGATAATTTCTGTGATAATTTATATTGTAAGGATTGTTTTAGCATGTAAATTTTTAAATTCTAAAGATGAATTCTAGACTTTATAAAACTACAAAAAATCAGATGAAAACAAAACTTAATAAAAATTAAAACTCTGCATTTTGTGGTGTTCTAGGAAAAGGAATTACATCTCTAATATTTCCCATACCTGTCACAAACTGTACCAATCTTTCAAACCCTAACCCAAACCCACTATGTACTGCGGTTCCAAACTTGCGTGTATCTAAATACCACCACAATTCTTTTTCGTCGATTTTAAGTGCTTTTATTTTTTCTTTTAAAACATCCAAACGTTCTTCACGTTGGCTACCACCAACGATTTCTCCAATACCTGGAAATAATATATCCATGGCTGCAACTGTTTTATTTCCATTTACAACTTCGCCATTTTCGCGCATATAAAAAGCTTTGATACTTGCAGGGTAATCGAATAAAATCACTGGACATTTAAAATGTTTTTCTACCAAATAGCGTTCGTGTTCGCTTTGTAAGTCAACGCCCCATTCGTTAATAGGAAATTGGAATTTTTTCTTTTTGTTTGGTTTACAATTTCTTAAAATTTCATAAGCCTCCGTATAACTCAAACGGATAAAATCATTTTCACTTACGAATTTTAATTTTTCGATTAGTGGCATCTCACTACGTTGGTTTGCAGGTTTTGACTTTTCTTCTTGCAACAAACGTTGCTCTAAAAATTCTACATCATCCTTACATTTTACCAAAACATCTTTAATTACTTTTTTGATAAAATCTTCACCTAAATCCATGTTGTCTTTTAAATCATTAAAAGCAACTTCAGGCTCTATCATCCAAAATTCTGCAAGGTGACGCGTAGTATTTGAATTTTCAGCTCTAAATGTTGGGCCAAAAGTATAAACCTTGCCCAATGCCATCGCATAAGTTTCAGCCTCTAATTGTCCAGAAACGGTTAAGTTGGTTTCTTTCCCAAAAAAGTCTTGTGAAAAATCAATATCACCATCTTCAGTTGTTGGAATATTCTTTTGATTCAAAGTAGATACTTGAAACATTTCACCAGCACCTTCAGCATCAGAACCTGTAATTATTGGTGCATGAAAATTATAAAATCCATTTTCAATAAAATATTGGTGAACCGCAAATGAAAGTGTAGAGCGTACTCTCATAACCGCAGCAAATGTATTGGTGCGAATTCTAAGATGCGCATTTTCGCGTAAAAATTCTAAGCTATGACGTTTAGGTTGAATAGGATATTCATCAGGGTTAGAGTCTCCTAAAATTTCTAAAGCGGTTACCTTAATTTCAACTTTTTGACCCTTTCCTTGGCTCTCAACCAACTCACCCACAACGGCTATTGCGGCGCTTGTTGTAATTCTTTTTAAAAGGCTTTCATCTGTATTTTCAAAGTCAATTACACATTGAATATTATTGATTGTAGAGCCATCGTTTAGAGCAATAAAACGATTGCTTCTAAAAGTTCTAACCCATCCTTTTACATGTACTTCTGTACCTATTTTATCTGAATTCAATAATTCAACAACAGTGCTTCTCATCATCTTTTAAAAATTGAAATGCAAAGATACTGAATGTAATTTAGGATTGAAAGATTGGGAGATTAAAAATTATTTGTCCAAATCTTCATCAACATCTTCTAAAGGTAATATAGGAAGTGCTGGCTCTTTTAAAGTTGTTTATTTAATATTCCTTATTTGAATAACTGTAATTTCATATCTTTCTCCAGTATAGATAGAGCCTATTCTAGCTTTATAAGTTTTACCATCAAACTTAAAAAATAGCTCTCCTTTTAGCCACGGAGTGCCTTTTGGATCAGTTGTGCTTTCGTAAACATAATCGATGTAAGTTATTTCTTCCCAATCTATACCATTTTCTCCACCAAAATATTTTATATCATTATAGCCTTTTCTTTCACCGTCTGCAAATTCAAGAAGATTTAAAGAAATTATGCTTTTTATATTATTCTTTTCACCAAATATTTTTAAATCATAATATGATATAAGTCCATCAATAAACTGATCCCTTGGGTGATTATGTCCGTCTGTGTGGTTATTTATATTTTTTAGCATTTTAAATGCTTTTTTTCCAACATCATCAGGGTTTTTTAAATTGATTGGTGAGCAGGAAACTAATGAAAAAAGAATAAATATTATTAAGCTAAATCTGTGTGTTTTCATTTGGTTAGTGTTTTATAGTCGCAAGTAATATTTCTTTAATTTTTGCTGTAATTAAATTATTAGTTAACGTAAAGTTTTACAAAAGCATTTACTTCATTTAGTTTTGGGTAAACAATTTCAGGGATTTCAATTTCAGTTATTTCGAAGTTTTTATTCCCGATTTGAAATTTATAACCGACAACAAATGAATTATTCATACTGTTATTTTCCAACAATATTTCAATAATTTCTTTGGTATTACTACTCGAAAAATATTCTATTCCTGATTTTCTTTCTATTACTTGAATTTGGACTTCCATATTGAAATTAAGTTATCTGTAGCATTGTTATTTAATAATACAAATATAGGCAAATATGCCTATGGTTAAAAATAAATACTACACGAATTTTAGCATGTGAAGTATTTAGGCAAAAATCAATTTTTAATTCGTTTTGGGAAGAACCTTCAAAATCAAAGGAGATCAAAAGGGTTCACTCAAGAACAACTTGCTATTGATTTAGGTATAGAGATTTCACAAATAAGTAGGATAGAAAGAGGCCTAATCAATACATCTATTTCTAATATTTATGCTATATCAAAAGTTTTGGAAATTGATGTGAGAGAATTATTTTGCTTTGATGGGAATGGAAGCTAACAATAATAAGCAATTATTTATCCAAATCTTCATCAATATCCTCTAGAGGTAATACAGGAAGTGTAGGTTCTTTTAAAGTTTCTCTGTTTGCAATGGATAATTCTAACGATAATAATAGTGATGGCAATAATAATAGGTTAACATCATTTCAAAACAAAGGCCTTAATAGGCTCATTATTGTTTGTAACAAACAACCCTTTTTTATTGTCGTTTAAATTTATTATAGTTGCATTTTTTGAGTTACCTTTTATACTGAATCCAGTTTTTTGAACTGAAATATTTTTGAATTCTCCATTTTCAAACTTCATAATATTTCCATATGAAGCATCATAACGAACGGTTTCAACTTCGGTATTGTATAAATTTCCGATACTAATAATTTCATTTTGTCCATCTTTGTCAATATCCAAAAATTGAAAATCTAGTATTGGTGCTATCTGTACTTGATTTGGAAGCTTCACAATCTCAAAACTCCCATTGCCTTTATTCTCTAGATAAACAGAATACAAAATATCTACTTGTAAGTGCAATGCGTTTTCTAAGTTTTCTTCTCCTAAAATGGAATTCAAGTCTGCAGTTGCAAAAGCCTCAAATGTTTTAAATTTCTTTTTAATATTTGGCATTTGTTGTGAGGTACATTCTCTTCCTCTCATTGGAACTAAATTTCCTTTATACTCACTTGTTAAAATAATATCGTATGTTCCATTTTGGTCAAAGTCATCACAAAAAATCTGAAATGGCTTTCCTTTTTTAGCTTTAAATTTTGAATTCAATCCTAGGTTGCCCACAAAATAATCTAGGTCTCCATCACCATCCATATCTTTTTGTGCTATAGAAAACCAAAAGCCAGCTGTTTGTTCTAAATCTGGAAGTTCTTTTTTTGTAAAAACTCCTTTGTTATTTTCAAATACTTGAATCTTTGTCCATTCGCCAACAGCCAATAAATCAGTATCGCCATCATTATCATAATCTGAGAAGATGGCATCTGTAATCATTCCTATTTCATTTAAATCTGGTGAAGAATTTGATACTGAAAATTTACCATTTTTATTCATCAACAAATAAGATTTTGGTGAATACGGATATTTATCTGGGATATTTCTACCACCAATAAACAAGTCTAAATCGCCATCATTATCCACATCATTTGCAATTACCACTTGCCCTGATATGTTTATTTTTGGCAAGCTATTTTTCGATTTATTAAAATTTCCTAAACCATCATTCAAGTACAATCTATTTTGATAATAATCGTTTTCTTCAGGATATTCAGCGCCTCCACTTACCACATATAAATCTTGATCTCCATCAGTATCAGCATCAAAAAATAAGACTCCTAAATCTTCTTGGTTTTTGTCTTTTTGAAAAACTTCTACACTCGATTTTTTAAATTCCCCATTTGATTTTTGTAAGTACAGTTCACCAGATTGCCCTTTAGCACCTCCCACAAAAAAGTCTTCTAATCCATCATTATTCACATCTGCAGTTGTGATGAAAGGTCCATTTTTAGATTCAGAACGTGGCAATAGGATTTGCTTTTGAAAATCATCAAACTCATTTTCTTGATGTTGGTATGAAATCTCTAACGATTCAGAAGATTGCTCTTTAAAATATGAATCAATTTCAGTTTCTTCAAAAGTAGGTTTTTTCGCATTTTGATAGTCAATCGTTAATAGTTGATTAGATTCAATATAAGTCATTTCAGACAGTTTTCCATCCTGCCAAAAAACTTGAACTGTATCAATAGACTCAATATTACCAACTCCAAAAGTTAATTTTGGATCTACTGAAGATTGAAATCCACGACTTAGATTTACTTCTTGCGATTGATTAAAGTCTTTGGTTTTCACCACCACTTTTGCTCCAACTCCCAATGGATTTTTATCAGAACCTTTTAACTGAATTTGAATATAATTTTGTGTAGAATTATTTTGATAGACGCTTGCTTCATCCTCCATATTATTCACAATCAAATCTAAATCACCATCATTATCTAAATCGGCATAAGCAGCTCCATTAGAATTAATTTTCTCGGTAATTCCCCAATCATTAGAACTATTAGTAAATGTTAAATCACCATTGTTTTTATAAATATAATTCTGCAATTTTTCTGAAGGCATCATCCCAATAGCTTCTTCAATACTCACCTTTTTACGACGCATAATATTTTGTCGCATTTGATCTCTAAAGTCTTGATTAGACAAATCCTTTTTAATTCCGTTGGTAACAAAAACATCCTTAAAACCATCGTTATCAAAATCAGCAATTAGAGGAGCCCAAGACCAATCAGTCTTTGCTATGCCTGCTAAATAACTTACCTCACTATAAGTTCCGTTGCCATTATTTAGCTGTAATACGTTGGTCATATATTGATGGTGGTATCCAGAATTCACCATCATATTAAAACTGTTAGTATTCATAGATGCCATGTTCTTTTTACCTCTAACATGATCTTCTGCCATCATATCTAACACCATCAAATCTGGATGTAAATCATTATTAATATCAGCAAAATCAGAGCCCATACTATTATTAGAAATATGATTGAATCGCGTTAAAATTTCATCTGTAAATGTTCCGTTTTGATTGTTGATATATAAATAATCTCCATGGAAAAAATCATTTGCTACAAAAATATCCATCCAACCATCGTTGTTAAAATCTCCGATAGATGCACTTAATCCCCATGCTTTATTTGCAACACCAGACGCATCTGTAACATTGGTAAATTTGCCTTCATCATTTCTAAATAGTTGGTCAGATCCATAATCATCAATTTTTTTATCTCTTTCTAATAGAATTGTTACATTATTTCTGAAATCAATTCGATGCCCAACCAAATACATATCTAAATCGCCATCATTGTCCATATCAAAAAAATGTGCTTGAACGGAAAATCCATAAAAATCCAATCCATATTCTTTTGCTGATTCTTTAAAAGTATTGTCTTTTTGGTTGATAAAAAGTTTGTTTTTCCGCAACTCATGATCCTCTAAAGCACCTGCTTTACATACGTATATATCTAGCCAACCATCATTATTAATATCAATCATTGAGATTCCTGTAGTCCAACCTTTATCGTCTTTTACATTTGCAGCATCGGTAATATCATTAAAAACAAAATCACCTTGATTTAAATATAGTTTGTTGGATTGTTGGTTTGAAGAAAAATAAATATCAACCAATCCGTCATTATTTATATCACCAACGGCAACTCCACCACCGTTATAAACATATGGGTAGTTTAAAAAATTAAAATACAGGTTTTCAGTTACTGAATTTTTAAAATAGATGTTAGATTGCGCTGAAATAATTTTTGTAAACTGTTTTTGTTTGATATCAATTTTACTTTCTGATTGTTCTTTTTGACAAGAAATTACAACTACTAAAAAGGCGGTTATGATGAGGATATTTTTCATGATATAAAAATACGGTTTATATAGAAATGGATTCCCGTTTTTACGGGAAAGACAATTTTAATTTTTTGAACAGATTACTTCACCTCCGTTGTCGATTCGTAAAAACGAAAGGTAAATTGGTATAATTCAAAAAGCTGCCAAATTTTTCAATCAGGCAGCTTTTATTAACTAATTCAACTATTAACTAAAATAATTAAGAAACTCAAATTTAAAAGTTTGATCCAGTATCCCACCACAAACGTGTTCCACCGTTATCAGGTCCTCCTAACAATGAAACTGCACCTGCAACTCCACCTGGATTTGTCGATAATTCACTATCAACAAAAGGGATTCTTCTGATTTGTACATCTGTATCAATTGTACCAGCACTTTGATTGCTCACTACTGGGAAAATTTTAGGATATCCTGTTCTTCTATACTCACTCCAAGCTTCTTGTCCCTCAGGGAACATTGCAATCCACTTTTGAGTGATAATTTTCTCTAATTTTGTTTCATTATTATCAGCACCATTCCAAGCGATTGTTATTGCGCTTAATGCTGTAGCATTATTTGCAGCATTCACTGGATCTATATAATCAGCTGGAGTTGAAACGGCATCAGCCATATAAGCAGCAGAGCCACTTGCACCATGTTGATCAAACGACATTGAAATACCTGTTTCGTAATTTGCTTGCGCACTACCAGCCCCAGCCCATCCTCTTAAAGCAGCTTCTGCTTTTAAGAAATAAACCTCAGCAGTTGTCATTAACTGAACACTTGATGTTTTTACAGCATCATTCATATTAGATAATCCAATATAAGCCGATTTTTGATCAAGCTCATCTGCATATCCTGCTTGTAATGGCAATCCACCACGAATACCTTTATATTCACCTGGATAATCTGGAGACTCGTTAAATAAACTTCCAATTCTTGCATCACCAAAACCTGTTAAAATAGACTCCATAGAAGCATTCATTCTGATATCTCCCCATGAATTATCAATAACTGACAATGGGTGATCTAATGCACTATTTACATAAAACCCATCATCGTTAGATACCATAAGTCCGTAACTGTTACTCAATGCTTTTTCACCTTCCATTTTTGCTTTTGTAGGAGCTACTACAGACAAACGGATTGCTAAACGCAAACGTAAAGAGTTTGCTAACTTTACCCAGCTTGCATAGTTACCTCCATAAGATAAATCAAATGCTTGAAATTGCTCACCATCGATATCAGCCTCTAAACTAGTAACTGCTAAATCTAAGTCTGCAAAAAAGGCATTGTATACTTCTTCTTGTGAATCATATACCCCCGCATTTTCTAAATCTCCAAAGTTTGTATAAACAATTGGTCCGAAAACATCAGTTACACGATGCATACCAGCAACTTTTAAGATTAATGCCACACCGTTTAAAGCAGGAATCTCATCTTTAGTTAATTCTTCAATTGCCTTTGCATTGTCAATTACATTAGAGTAAGGTACTGACCAAATAAAGTTGTTCCAACCACTTACTAATGCATAGGTTGTGTTATTTGCCCCTGCCACGAATGGTCTTGGGTTTGTCATATAACCAGAATACACATCGGCATTAAGGTTTTGTTGTAATTGATACGACCACGCTGGCGTATATTGGTAAATGCTTTCAAAAATTGGTTTGTACTTAGAACCAACATGCTGAAAATCTACCTCTAATTGTTCTTCCGAAATATTTCTATCGTTTCCGTTGTAGTCTTCTAAATCACTACACGAAGTAACAATAAGACCTAATACAACTAAACATGTCAATAATCTATATTTATTATTTTTCATCATGTTATTTTTTAAAATGTTAAATTAATATTTAGTCCTATACTTCTTGAAGAAGGAAGCCCTAAAACGTCTACACCTTGTAGTGCGTTACCTGTACTTAAAGACACGTTTGGATCGTGTGGAGCATCCTTATAGAAGAAGAATAAATTACTCCCAACTACTGATGCTTTTATTCTTCTAAAGAATGAATCGTCACCTAAGTTAAAGTTATATCCTAATGCAAATTCAGCTAACCTAACATTTGTTGCACTGTACATATACTCTCCAGTAAATCCGTTTCTACCACCAACTTTACCATAGTATTCTTGTGCAGTAAGTGTTGATTGGTTTCCGTTTAAATCTACAACAGTAACAGGATTATTATCTGTTTCTCTTGCTGAGTTATTACTAATACCCTCAACAATTGCTTCTGTCAAACTCATTGTTTCTCCACCAAATTTACCATCAATTAAGAAATCTAATGTGAAGTTTTTATAACTAAATGAGTTGTTCCATCCTAAAGTAAAATCTGGATTTGCATTACCAACTTTAGTAAGACCATCAACTAAATTATCATCATCCATAACAACAGTTCCGTTATCTACAACTGGAATACCATTTTCTCTTCTAACTACTTGTGCATAAATATCTCCGAATGACCCACCTTCAACTAAGTAAGATCCAAATGTATTCACTCCTTTTGGAGACAGTGTAAAGAATTCTGGTTCAATTAAACCGTCTAATTGTTGACCGTCATAAATTTTTACAATCTCATTTTTATTTGTTGCAAAGTTTACTGTTGTTGTCCAATTAAAATCATCACTCTGGATTGGTCTAGCATATATTGTTGCTTCAACACCTTGATTTAAAATTTCACCTGAATTTAAATATGCTTGCGGCGCTCCAATAATTGAAACAGAAGTAGCAAATGCATAATACTGATCAGTTGTTTTTGTGTTGTAATACCCAATATCAATTCCGTATCTGTTATTCATAAATCTCCACTCAGTACCAATTTCAAAAGATTTTTGTCTTTCTGGTTTTGGTGTTGAACCTGGAAAAGGTCTAATAGGATCTTGACCTACACCACCGCCACCAAAGATAATTGATCTACTTGGATTTAATTGATCTGGACCAAATGCATTACCAACTTCAGCATATGATGCTCTTACTTTGGCAAATGATATTTTATCTCCTAAGTCTGTCATTTCACTAATAACTCCTGTTAAACCAAATGATGGATAAAAGAAAGAATTGTTATCAGCAGGCAATGTTGAAGACCAGTCATTACGACCTGTAATATCTAAAAATAACATATCTGCATAACCAACTGTTGCACTTACAAAAACAGAGTTTGTTCTAGACTCTAATGAGTTTTGTGTAAAATTAACTGATGGGTTACCATTAAAGTTTTGGTATGAAAATACATTTGCAAATTGCAAACCACCGTTTGTTCCAGAATCTGCAACTAAACTTTCACTTGTAGTACGTGTTGTACTTGTACCTACAATTGCGTTTAATGAAACTTTTTCTGATAATTGCTTATTTATGTTTACAAGAAAATCTCCATAAAGTTGAGTAATATCTTGTTGTGTTACCATATATCTACCATTTGCTGGAGCTAAAGTAGCTTCAGTTGTAGCGTATATTTTTCTTTCAAACTCAAACATTGACTTATCATAAGTACCTCTTGCTGTTAATGAAATCCAATCATTTATTTCATATCCTAAATTTAAAGAACCTAAGAATTTATTGTTAGTGTCTTCACTTGCATTTCTATTCAAAATCCAATATGGATTTTGCTCAATATCAGAAGTTCCTCTCCACCATCTTTGTGTCATGATATTTCTACTTACGTCATATTCTTCATACGCTTCATAGTCTGTTAATTTCTCACCTGGAGAATCAAAAGCGTAAACACCAACTAAAGGATTAAAATACAATCCAGAAACTGGTCTGTTTTTAATTTTTTGAGTAGATGCCATAACACTTGCATTCACAGTCAACTTATCATTAAATAGTTTTGCAGTTTCTCTAAGAGAAATTGTATGTTGCTTTAACTCGTTTGTTGGCATTATTCCATTTGCAAAAGAATTGCTGTAAGAGAAAAATGTTTGTGCTTTTTCAGAACCACCAGAAACTGATAAAGAGTTGATGTTTGTAACTCCTGTATCTAAAAAATCATCTACATTATTTTGAGCATCACCGTTAAAATCCATCATATAAGCTGGACTATCAACAGTTAAGTTTGAAGAAAAATCAACTTTAAAACTTCCTGCTTTTCCTTTTTTAGTCGTAATTAAAATCACACCATTTAAACCAGCACTACCATATAAAGCTGATGCAGATGCACCTTTTAATACAGTCATACTTTCGATATCATCAGGGTTGATTAATGACAAAACATCACCACCGTCTTTGTTACCTCCGTTAATATCTCCAAAAGTATTTACTGGTTGACCCGCTGTTGGATTAGATAATGGAATACCATCGACAACATATAAAGGTTGGTTGTTTCCAATAGAAGAGTTACCTCTCAAAACAACTTTTACAGATCCACCTACACCAGATGCGCTTTTAGTAACTGTTAAACCAGCAACTTTACCAGACAAACTATTAATAGGGTTACTTTGTTTTACCCTGTTTAATTCATCTGCCTTAATATCTTGTGCAGCATAAGTTATAGAAGCTCTTGTTTTCTTAATACCCAATGCTGTTACAATAACCTCGTCAAGGTTTTCAGCATCTTCTTCTAATACCACATCAATTACTGATTGGCTGCCAGCTACAATCTCTTGTGTAAAATATCCAAGAAAACTAATCACCAATACATCTTCTGATGTCACATTTTCTAATGTGTAGTTTCCATCAAAATCTGTTTGGGTACCGTTTTCAGTTCCTTTTACAACAACACTTGCTCCTGGCAATGGTCCGTTAGAATCGGATACAGTACCAGAAACTGTTTGTGCAAAAATGACACTACCAGTGAGCATAATTGCAGCAAAAAACATCTTTTTAAGTAAATTGTTTTTCATACTTTGTTAATTTAAATTAATTTAGTTATCAAAATTCAATCTGTTTGTAAATCAAATTTTTGTTATTTTTCCTTGACCAAATTATTAATTGTTTAAAAAAAGAGGCAACCCTTACGACAGAAACACCATAATTATCGACAAACAACATAATTGATGTATTTTCTACTAGGTGTTTTTATCAAATTAACTTTGAGGGTTTACTAAAGCAGGATTTTATTTAAAATAAAAAGGACAAATCTAAAAATTAGTTGTCAAAATCTTCATCATCCTCTAAAGGCAATACCGGAAGTGTTGGTTCTTTTAAGGTTGCTTTGTTTGCGATAGAAGATTCTAACGACAATAGAAGTGATGGCAGCAACAATAAGTTTGACAACATTGCAAACAACAATGTGATAGAAACTAATCCTCCTAATGCAACAGTGCCACCAAAACTAGAAACTGTAAATACCAAGAATCCGAAGAACAAAACGATGGAGGTATAAAACATACTCACCCCAGTTTCACGTAATGCAGCATAGACAGATTTTTTTACTTTCCAATTATGAGCTTGTAATTCTTGTCGGTATTTTGCCAAAAAGTGTATGGTATCATCTACCGATATTCCGAAGGCGACACTAAAAACTAAGATGGTTGATGGTTTTAATGGAATCCCGAAATACCCCATCAATCCTGCGGTGATTAGTAATGGTAAAATATTTGGAATGATAGATATCAAAATCATTTTAAAAGAGCGAAACATAAATGCCATAAACATCGCTATCAATACAATGGCCAATGATAAAGACAATACCAAATTATTGATTAAATAGCGGGTTCCTTTTAAAAATACAAGTGCCTTACCCGTTAAGGTAACATGGTGTTTTTTATCGCCAAATAAATTGTCAATCTTTGCAGATAATTGCTCTTCAATATCCTCCATTCGTTCTGTTCCAACATCTTTCATGTACAATGTCATACGTGCATATCGCCCTGTAGAATCAACAAAGTTTTTAAGCATCTCGCCATTTGTTACCGAGTTTTTGGCATAGGATAATATGAAATTTTTATCCTGATTTGTTGGTAATTTATAATATTTTGGCAATCCATTATAATACGCTTGCTTAGAATATTTGAGGACATTTAAAACAGAAAGAGGTTTAGATAATTCGGGATATTCTAAAATTGCCTCGTCAAGTTTGTTCATTTTTTTTAGGGTAGATAATTCCATCACACCTTTTTCTTTTTTGGTGTCAATAAGAATTTCTAAAGGCATAATTCCTCCAAACTCTTCTTCAAAGAAAAGGATGTCTGCAAAGAATTCTTTATCCTTTGGCATGTCATCAATCAAGCTGCCAGAAATTCGCATTTGATAGATCCCGATCATGCTTACAATAATCAATACAACAGCTGTTGTATAAATTGCAAAACGATGATGTCTTACCGTGTTTTCCATCCAATCAACAATGCGACTCATCCATTTTCTGTCTAAATGTTTAAGATGTTTTTCTTTTGGTAATGGTAAAAAACTATAGATAATTGGGATTATAAATAAGGCTAAAAAGAACACTACCATAATGTTTATAGATGCCATAATACCAAACTCAACTAAGATATTACTCTTGGTAAAAATAAAAGTTGCAAATCCAGATGCTGTCGTAATATTGGTCATCAATGTTGCGTTACCAACTTTGGTAATAACACGTTGCAAACTCTTGGCTTGATTGCCATGATTCTTAATTTCTTGCTGATATTTATTGATTAAGAAAATAGCATTGGGCACACTAATCACAATTATTAATGGTGGAATCAATGCCATTAAAACAGAGATTTCATAACGGAACCATCCTATAAAACCGAATGCCCAAATAACGCCAATAATTACTACTGTAAGTGTGATTACGGTTGCACGAATCGACCTAAAAAACAGAAAGAAAATTAGTGCAGTAACTCCCAATGCAAGGAGTACAAACATGCGCATTTCATCAATAATATTTTGTGCATTCATGGTACGCACATAGGGCATCCCAGAAATTCGTACGTCAATATCATTTTCTTTTTCAAATTTAGATATCGCATCTGAAAACTTGCCAAGAATCAACTCTTTTCTGGCAATAGTATTTACAATTTCTTTGTTGATGTAAACGATGGTTACTATTGTTTCTGACTCCTTATTATAAAGGATATTGTCATAAAAAGGGAGGTTGTTAAAAAGCTCATTTTTAATTTTCAAAACATCTTCATCCGTTTTTGGAATAGAATCAAATAACGGTTTTAAAATAAATTTTTTCAGATTATCATCTCGCTTTAATTCACGTATGTCACCAATAGAAATGGTGTGATCTATTTCAGAAAAACTGGCAATATCTCTAGCTAAAGTATTCCAATTATTGAATTTTTTTACCGTAAATAAAGTAGAATCCTGAACACCAAGAATCACAATATTTCCTTCTTCGCCAAAAAGTTTTAGAAATTTTTGATATCGAATATTTACTTCATGATCTTCAGGTAAAAGATTCGCTTCGGTATATGAAAAACGCATGTATTGCATTTGCGTTGTCATAAAATAAGTAGCGGCGCCAATCAACAATAAAATGATGATTCGATTTTTTATAATCAATCGAGAAATGCGCGTCCAAAAATTCATGAAATTAATTTTGGCAAATGTAATCAATTACATTAAAAACCTAAGCTTAGGGTGTAGGATAATTTTACTGAAAGATTATCACTCCAGACAGGATTTTGATACGCACCATATCTATAGAATGCGTTAAATCCAAGACCAAATAAGATACTGTTTAGTTCAATACCACTTTCAAAATATCCTTTTTCCATCGTTTTAATGGTGATGCCATTATGGTAAATATGATCTTCTAAATACCCAACTCCGGCTCTTGTCACTAAACTTAAGCGAGGGTTGATGCGATCAGAAACTTTGAATCTTTTAAATTCATGTTTTATTTGTAGCGAAACAAACTTGTCTGATAAAAACTCATTATAGCCCATGGTTTCAAAACTGTTTGTACCTGAAAAAGTAACACGTCTCGCCCAAGGGTTTTGAAAATTATTGTTAGGACTATGATTGAATAAATGACTGACAGGAGTTTCTCCAAAAACAATCCCTCCTTGAAAAAGAAACTTAGTTGTGCTCCCTCTCAATTGCTTAAAGTCATATTTTATTTTTAAGTTGACTCTGGTAAAATCAAAATCACTTTCAAATAAATCTTCAAAACTTTTGGTGATTTGTAATGTGAATTGTGGAGATCCATTTTTTATGCGCATTTTACCCAAAGGCGAATTCATATATTCACTATTTGGGTTGTATTGAAATCCAATTATGGCAGTTGTTAAATTATAATCTTGCAATAATTTGCTAGGAGATATATAGGTGTAGTTAAAAGTTGGCTTGTATTTACCAGCACTCAATTGCAATTTTGTTTCGAGGTTTGGTTGAATATCATGCTCTAATAAAATGTTGGTAGTTTTGTAATTGTAAAATTCACTCAAGTTTAAATTCCGAGTATTTAAGGCAAAGAATCCATTGCGTTCAGAAATAAAATTCATTGCAGCTGCTTCTTTTAAATCGTCGGTATAATTTACTCCAATCCAAGTATTGGTTTCGCGATTTAATCTAGCAGAACCCCCAAATTTAAATTTAATATTTGTGTCTTTCGTACCAAAAGCAACATAAGATTCTATCCGATATTTTTGTGAAAAATTGGTGTTGGTGATTCCGCCAATTCCTAATCTAAATCCTTCATAATTATTATAGCTAATGATTTTTCCTAAATCTAAATCGACATATTTTGTTGGAAAATAACCTTTTAGAACTTTACGAGCGATGTTTAATTTTTTCTCTACACCTTCTGCCACAACTACACTGTCTAGAAACACATAGGTTTCTTTCCCTCTTTGACTGATGGAATCTGTTCTGTATTGATTCCAAAATTCTTCATCTTTTTTATAGGCATCATCTAAAATTTCGATGGTATTAGCTGATCGTTTTACAGTAACTGGTTGATTGATTTCAATATCAAAATTGGTGGATTTTGAACTGAAATACAATAAATCTTCAGGTTTTATCCTATTGGGTTTTATAAGTGTAGAATCTTGCTTTGGTTCATCTTCTTGACTAAAACTAATAGCACCACCAAGCAATGAAATAGCTTCATCGTTTTCTCCTTTTTTAATAGTGATATGAGTTTCTATTGGAAACCAAATACTGTACGCATCAATATACTCATATGATTGTGTTGCTTTTACTTCTACAATTCCACGTAATTCTGCAATGGCTGAAGTAATTGCAAAAGATTGATTATCAATATATAAAACCCCTTGCAAGCCAGCAATATCTTTCTTTTTCTTAGGCTTGTAATAAATCATAAAAGAGTTTCCTTGGGTGTTTTTTACCGTATCTAAAATCTTGTAATCATATTGCTTCAAAGCATTATCGGCAATTGGGTTGGCATATTTTGTGCCGATTACCGTATAGGTGTCATCATAAAAATCAAAGTCTTGAATGGTGATGGCTAAAAACTCATAAAGAGGTTGTTTTAAACCTGCCATACGTGAAGCCAATATGGTTTCCTTTTTCTTTTTGCCCGATTCAAATGTATAATTTGATATTTTTTCAGTGAGGTATAAATGAGTTCTATCGAGTTGTTTTTTGAACACGTAGTTCATCGAATCAACATAAGCAAACTCTTTAATTCCATTTTTCATTCTATAAATAGAATCAATTTTACTACTGATTGAATCCGGATTCGCGGTAATCACTAACTTATTGTAAGAATTGAACTTAAAGGAATTCAAAGACAATTCAATATTGTTTTGTTTTTTATTTTTGATGGCATTTCTGATAATTTGCAAAGCAGGGTTTTCTTTACTTGTTATCACCACTTCATTCAAACTCTCAACATTTGGAGTGAGGGCTATTTTTAGGAAGCTATTATTTTTAGAGATATCAATATTTTTAGAATCATAACCAATGTAGGAGATAAAAACCTTCTCAATTTTTTTGTTTGATTTTAAAATAAATTCACCATCAATATTGGTGACTGTGCCATTATACTCATTAATTAAAATGGTTGCAAAGGGCAGCGGTTCGTTAGTTTTAGAATCAGTTAAAACTCCAGAGATTTGATATTGTGAAAAACTTATAAAAGGGAAAAAGAGTAGAAGTAGTAGCAATTTCTTCATAGTTATTATTTTCTTGATAACGATTTTGAACTATAAATGTAACAATAAAAAAATCCGCACTTGGCGGATTTATAAATTTTAAGAGTTGTTTAACTTAAACCTTCATAATCTCAACTTCTTTCTTAGCATACATCTCCTCAATTTTTTTGGTATAACCATCCGTTAAATCCTGAATAGTCGCCTCAGCATTTTTTTTCAAATCTTCAGAAATAGCTGCTTTTTTGATTTCGTTATTAGCATCTTTACGAGCATTTCTAATACTCACTTTATCATTTTCAGCTTCTGCTTTTGCTTGTTTTGCCAATTGCAATCTACGCTCTTCTGTTAAAGGAGGAACGTTAATCATAATTAAATCACCATTATTCATTGGGTTTAATCCAAGGTTGGCATACATAATTCCACGTTCAACTTCTTGCAACAATGATTTTTCCCAAGGCTGTACAGTTAATGTATGTGCATCAATTGAGTTTACATTTGCAACTTGCGACAGCGGAGTAGAAGACCCGTAATAATCAACCATTACACTCGCCAACATTGATGGCGTTGCCTTTCCAGCTCTAATATGACGCAATTCTTTTTCTAAATGAAGAAGTGCATTTTCCATCTGCTCTTTGGCAGTATCAATAATAAATTCAATTTCTTCGTTCATAATTGTACTTTTTTATAGGTGATCTTATTTAACTAATGTTCCGATATTTTCTCCCAAAACTACTTTCAGTAAATTCCCAGGTTTGTTCATATCAAAAACAATGATTGGTAAGTTATTTTCTTGACTCAACGTAAATGCAGTTGTGTCCATTATTTTTAATCCTTTGCTTAAAACATCAGCAAATGAAATTTCGTCAAACTTAATGGCATCTTTATTTTTTTCAGGATCGACGTTGTAAATTCCATCAACACGGGTTCCTTTTAAAATAACATCCGCTTCAATTTCTATGGCTCTTAATGCAGCAGCAGAATCAGTTGTAAAAAATGGATTCCCAGTTCCTGCTCCAAAAATTACCACACGTCCTTTTTCTAAATGACGCATTGCTTTTCTTTTAATATAAGGCTCTGCAACCGCTTCAATTTTTATTGCTGTTTGTAAACGTGTTGGTATATCGGCATCTTCTAAAGCACTTTGTAAAGCCAATCCATTTATAACGGTGGCTAACATTCCCATATAATCTGCCTGCACACGATCCATTCCGTTACTTGCTCCTGCAACGCCTCTAAAAATATTTCCACCACCAATTACAATGGCAACTTGCACACCTTTGTCAATAATTGTTTTGATATCTTGGGCATACTCTGCCAATCTTTTTGGATCAATTCCGTGATCACGTTCTCCTAATAGAGCTTCGCCACTTAATTTTAAAAGGACTCTTTTATATGCCATAATTTATTTGAAAGTTGCACAAATATAGTGAATACATTAAATAATTCAATGATTAAATATTTTTGATTGAGGCTAAATGTTGGGAGTTTTAAGAACTTCTGATTACAAGCTCAATTATAGTATAAATAAAAGTTAATTAGTAATCTCAAATGATTTATCTAATGTCTTTTAGTTATGTTAGCAGAATTAGAAATTTAAATTGCTAAACCTAATACCTTTAAAAATAGACTATGAAAAAAATACTCCTATTTAGTTTTATCCTTTTTTCTATTTGTGTTCATTCACAAACCACATTATATTTTAAAGATACAATAAGCAACAAACCATCGTCATATATAATGGTTTTAAATGAAGAAAGAGAAATAATTGGCACTTCAAATGAGTTTGGTGAAATTCATTTTGATGCTGATATCAATTTGTCTAGCAAACTATTTTTAGAAAGTATTTTTTATGAAAGGAAAGTAGTAATGAAAAGTGAGTTCAAGAATAACAAAACAATTTTACTCAAACCTTTGGTGAATTTATTAGATGAAGTTGAGATTGAAAACAAAAAAAGATATCCTGTTTTAACAGTCTATTATCGAATTTATAATTCAGTTGATGGTGTATTAAATTCTTTCTTTGATTATGAGATAAAGTATGTAATTAAAAAGAATTCAACACAAAGAATAGTACTTAATAATAGAATATTGGATACAATATCAAATGAAAATTATAAAAAAGATAAGCGTCCTTTTTGGAGAGATAAGTTGAAAATTAAACCTGTATTTGAAACGCTGAATTCAAATTACCATTTAATAAATGACGAAAAAAAGGGAGTTATTGATATTGTGGATAAAAAAACAAAGGAAGGACATGGAACGATTAAGATAGAGTTAAACAGCAATAATAAAAGGAATATAATAATAGACTTTGAAAAGGAATATGAAAACTCAATTGGGATTTACAGAGAAGAATATAACAACTGTGATTTGTTAAAAACAACCTTTAAAGATTTAAGGTATAGGAGTGAAACATCTATACGAAAAGTTACTCCTTCATATATAAAATATGACCCGCTTTTAAAAGGCAAAAAAGAAATGCTTCATAAAAGAGAGTTTTTCATACAAAGTGTTGAATATATTACAAAAGAAGAATATAAAAAAATAATGAAGTTGGGGTATAAAGACGTTTCTGTTTCACATTACACAAAAGAGTTCTGGAAAAAATTAGAGAACTTTACTTCATTAGACCCATTGATAGAAAAACAGATAAGTACTGTTTTAGTCGAGAGAAAGTAAATTTTTATTGCCGAACCACCTTTTAGAAAATGGATTAACAATTTGTTTATTAGTTGAAAAATTATTATTTCTCCTGCAAAGTTTTAGAAATATTGCAGGTATTTGTTTATTCAATATTTATGGATTCCCGCCTTCGCGGGAAAGACAGTCCGTCCAATGATTTTTCTAATACTAAAAAGAGGCTATCAAAAAAGTTTTTCAGGTGCTGTGTGGATTACCCTCGTTACTTTTAAGAAGCCTCTTTGCTTTTTAAAATAGTATTAATCACAATGATATTTTAAAAACGAATTGGAATTTTATTTCCAATCTATTAATTTTGATGGATAGTATTTAATATCCATCATATTTAAATAGGGTGTTTGATTTGCCAAACGCAGTTTATAATCTTCCCAATTTCTATTTTCTTCAATGCTCCATCCTAATTCTGCAGCACCTATCAATCTTGGAAAAGCTAAGTATTCTAATTCTTCTCTAGTGTTAATAGTCTCTGACCAAAGCGGAGCCTCAACACCTAATATTTGTTCTTTGTTAATTCCTTTAATGTATTTTTCTGGAGACCAAATGTAGGCGCTATCTACAGGAATATAGGCAGCCCAATGCAATCCATATTTTGAAACTGAATCGTATTTTTGATCTAAATAAATTTTCTTAGCAGGAGATAAAATTATCTTCATTCCACTTTCACTTGCCTTAAGAGCATTGTCTTCTTTGGCCCAAAATTGAACGATAGCGGTTGAATCTAAATTAGCCTTTGCAATCTCATCCCAACCAATCATGGTTTTGTCATATTTGTGAATAATTTTTGCTACACGTTCAACAAAATAAATATAATCATTGTGTTCGGTTACAAGACTTTCATCTCCTCCCATATGAAAATATTCTCCAGGAGTAAGTTCAGAAATCTCTCTAATTACATCATCAATAAAAGTGTAAACTTCTTCTTTTCTTATATCAAAAGTGCTGAAACCAACTTCGATTCCGGTATATAATAATGCTTTTTTGTCCGATATGTTATTTTCTAAAATTGATGTTATCGTTTTTCTACCATCTAAAATTGGGTAGGAAGTATATGCTGCATGAGTATGCCCAGGCATGTCAATTTCTGGAATAATGGTGATGTAATTCTCTGTGGCATAGTTTACAATTTCGGTATAATCCTCTTGGGTATAAAACCCTCCTGATTCTCCTCCAACTGATGTATGCCCACCTACTTCGGTCAATTCTGGCCAAGATTTAATTTCTATTCTCCATCCTTGGTCATCAGACAAATGTAAATGCAGCACATTCATTTTATAATAAGCCATGGCATCAATGTATTTTTTGACATCATCTACACTAAAAAAATGCCTTGCAACATCTAGCATTGCACCCCTATATTCAAAATTTGGGTGGTCTTTAATAGTACCAGTCGGAATGGTGTATTTATTTTCTTGCTCCGAAAATTTTTTAAAAGGAATTAATTGTCTTAGGGTTTGAATTGCATTAAAAGCTCCTTTGTCTCTCTTTGCATTTATTGTTATTGAATTTTCTGAAATAGTAATTTTGTATCCTTCGTCTCCTAAAGTATCGTCATCAACTTTTTGAATAAGAATACCTTTTGTTACACTACTATTTATAATCGTTTTTAGGTTTAGACCTATTTTTGATTTGATTTTTTTTGATAAAAAACTCCCAACAGCTATAAATTTTGTATCAGAATCTGTACTTATTGTTGTGTTTTTGTTGAGAATAAAACTAGACTTTGTAGATGTAACTACAACGGGTTTAGGAATTAAATGTTCTTTTGATAAATCTGTTTCTAGGAAACTGGATGTATTATTTTCGCAAGAGTATATTAATAGCCCAACGAGGATTCCTAGAGTAAAATTTAGTATAGTTTTTTTCATGTGTAGTTATTTTTTAAAAATGATACCTTTTAAATGCTTCGAGTGCTGCATAATCTGCTAGTCCTAAAACATTGTATTTTTGCGCAGTATCATTGTTGCGTTCTTCTGCACGCACCCAAAATTCTCTGGTATCGTTCCCTTGAAACATCACGCCATCTTTTTGTGATTGATGATAAAAAATCGCTTTACGTTTTTTTAACACTTGGTCTGGACTCATCGGTACTGCCATTTCAATTTGGTGGATATCCCATTCGTGCCAAGCACCACGGTATAGCCATACCCAACAATCATCCATATAATCGTTGTGTTTTAGATTTTCTAAAGCTGCAAAAATAGTATCCAAACAAACCTTATGTGTACCGTGTGGATCCGCCAAATCACCAGCTGCATATATTTGATGTGGCTTGATGTTTGCAATTAAATTCGCAACAATATCAATATCTTCTTGCTCTATCGGATTCTTTTTAACGGTACCTGTTTCGTAAAATGGTAAGTTTAAAAAGTGAATTTGACTGTCTGGAACTCCCACAAATCGTGTGGCAGCTAAAGATTCTCTTTTACGAATCAATCCTTTTAATTTTCTGACCTCTAAAGTATCTTCAGTATCACTTTTTTCAGCATTGATACTTTTAATGATACTATCAATATTCCTATCATTAGGATTTACATCTTTTAAGACTTCGGCAAACTTTAACGCTTCATGATCAGAAACGGCGATGTTGCCAGAAGTTTGATATGCTACGTGTACTTCATGCCCTTGTTCTACTAAACGGTCAAAAGTCCCTCCCATAGAAATAACATCATCATCTGGGTGTGGACTAAATATTATTACTCTTTTCTTTTCTGGAGTTGATCTTTCTGGTCTCGATGTGTCATCAGCATTTGGTTTCCCCCCTGGCCATCCAGTTATGGTATGTTGTAGTTTATTAAACATATTGATATTTAAATCGTAGGCAGAACCGCCTTCAACCAACAGATTCGACATTCCATTATCATTGTAATCTTTATCAGTTAATCTTAGGATAGATTTATTTGTCAATCCGCATAACCAAACAATGGCTTTGCTGCTCAATTCTTCGTCCCACAAACAAGGGCCCACCAACCAAGGAGTTTTAACACGAGTCAATTCTTCGGCAGCTTCTTCGTTTAAAACAAAGGTTGTATTGTTGTGCTCTTGTAAATAAGTTGCAGGTACTTCTGAGATGATTTCCCCTTCAATAGTTTCTTTTAAGATGGATGCTTTGTTGGCTCCCCATCCTAATAAAACAATTCGTTTTGCTTTTTTTACGGTGCCGATTCCCATAGTGATTGCTTTCTTGGGAACATTGTCTATTCCTAAAAAAGAGGGCGCTGCATCAACTCTAGTAATATGGTCTAAGGTAATACTTCTGGTTCCAGAATTGTAGTGAGAACCGGGTTCGTTAAAACCGATATGCCCCGTTCTGCCAATTCCAAGTAATTGAAAATCTAGCCCACCGTATTCTTTTATTTTTAAATCGTAATCGATACAATATTGGTGTAGTTCTTCTGCCGAAACTGTCCCATTTGGGATGTTTATGTTGTCTGGTTTGATGTCAATATGGTCAAACAAATGTTGATGCATAAAATAATGGTAACTATGCACAGATTGTTTTTCCATGGGATAGTATTCATCCAAATTAAAAGTCACCACATTAGCAAAACTTAAACCTTCTTCGCGATGCATACGCACCAGCTCTTCATATACTCTAATAGGTGATGACCCTGTTGCTAAACCTAAAACACACAACTTGTTATGTACTTGTTTGCTTTTAATTAAATCAGCAATTTCTTTGGCAACACAGATAGAAGCTTCATCAGAACTTTGAAAAACAACGTTGTGAATTTTCTCGAATCGCGTGTCTTCAAACTGACCCGCTGGTTTGTATTGTATGCTTATGTTTTCTCTTGTTATATTCATTCCCCAGAATTTTACTAGGTAAAACTAGTTTGAATCTATGGCAGTTAGAAATTAAATCTATAAACAACAGCAATAAAACAATGGAAAGCAGTTTTTTAGATATAAACGATTTTATACTTTAAACATAAAGAATATCATATCAAAATCTTTGTATAAGATAAAAAAAAGCGATAATTTCCCACATCAATTAGTCATAATATAACCGTAATTACAGTCTTTTTTGAAAACAAATTGGATAGAAAACACCAGTAGTTCCATCCCAAGAAAATATCATATTATTTTTTGGTTGGGTTATTTCACCTTCAATGTAATCCGTTGGGGTTCTTATTTTGATGATTATTGGTACTCCATAAAATCAAATTTGGTTGAGTTTCCGTTGCACATTCTAATTGTGTATTTTCATATTTATGTATTGATTCCAAAGTTTGTATTGAAAAAGAAATACAAGCGTTACGTGTTTTTATTGTTTGCCTCCTTAGCGGTTTTATACCTTGTAAGGACAGGATTAAACTACCTATTAGTTACCAAAGAAATTTGGCCAGAAGCCGAAAGCACCCAACAGGCATTTACTTTTAATCATATTGTAGCAGTAACTATTGGAGAATTTTATGTGATAGCTTTAGCTACAGCACTCAAGCTAGCTTTTGATTGGATTTATGAAATGGGCAGAGTTAAAAAAATACAGGAATTGCAATTAACTACTGAGCTTAATTTTTTAAAATCTCAAATTCAACCACATTTTTTCTTTAATACTTTAAACAATTTATACGCGCTAACTTTAGAAAAATCAGATGCAGCTCCAAGCGTTATATTAAAATTGTCTGACATGATGCAATATGTGTTGTATGATGTTAAAGAATCAAAAGTACGACTGTTTACTGCAATCAATTACATAAATAATTTTATTGATTTAGAGCGTTTGCGATTTGGTGATAGTGTAAAATCTAATATTGATATTACTGGAGAAATTAGTGATATTTCTATCCCACCTTTATTGTTTTTACCCTTTATTGAAAACTGTTTTAAACACGGAGTCAAAAATAATAATGATGTAAAAATTAAAATTGAATTCAAAAATATTGATAACCAATTTTTAGAATTTCGTGTTCAAAACACCTTTGTAGATAATCCAATAAATAAAGAACGAAGCGGCATTGGAAATAAAAATGTAAGAAGGCGCCTAGAATTATTATATAATACTAATTTTACGTTGACTACAAATGTAAGTGTAGACTGCTATAAAGTATATCTAAAAATCCCGATTGATGAAAATTAAATGTATCATAATTGACGATGAGCCTTTGGCAATTAAAGTGATTGAAACACATTTAAAGGAAATGCCAGAAATGGAATTGGTTGCAACTTTTAACTCTCCATTAGAGGCCTTGCCTTTAATGAAAGACGACTCGATTGACGTTTTGTTTTTAGATATCAACATGCCAAAAATGAATGGTTTGGATTTTTTAAGAACCCTTACCAACAAGCCCCACGTAATTATTACAACAGCTTATCGTGAGTTTGCAGTAGATAGTTTTGACTTAGATGTGTTGGATTATTTGGTAAAACCAATTCCGTTTGGACGCTTCTTAAAAACCATTAATAAATTGTCTAGTCGAATTCAATTAGAAAGGGGAGTAGACGAAGAAGTGACGCTACAAGAAGAGCCTTTTATCTTTTTGAAGGTTGATAAAAAAATGATGAAGATTAAATTGAACGATATTTTGTTTATCGAAAGTTTAAAAGATTATATTAAGGTAATGACGACAACAGGTGATTATTTGGTACATAAATCGATGACCAGTATTTCTGAAGAATTGCCAGAAAGTAGCTTTATAAGAATTCATCGTTCGTTTGCAATTGCAATTAATAAGATAGAATTTGTTGAAGGTAATTCTGTCATGATTGCCAATAGAAGAATTCCGATCGGTCGAAATTACTTACAATTTGCCAAAGAAAAAATATTAAAAAGCCAGGGTAATTAGTAGTTATAACTGCTCCTTGAAGGTTTCTTAAAATTGTCATTCCCGTGAAAACGGGAATCTAATTTTCCAATTTACATTTCTTAAAAAAGGTTATTCAACAATTAAAAAAGGTTGTATGTAGATATTTATTTTTTTATAGATATAAATAGGCTACTTTTAACTGCAAATTATTGCGATTAATAACTGCATAACTAATTATTATTTTAAACATTTAATACTACTTATAATGAGTAATTCTTCAAATCAATCAAAAAACACATTCATTCCAATAGCAATTATTGCAGGATTATTTTTCATCTTCGGATTTGTAACTTGGATCAACGGAGCTTTAATTCCATTTATGAAAACCATCAATGAATTAACGAGTTTTCAATCCTTGCTAGTAGCCTCTGCATCCTATATTTCTTTTGTAATAATGGCGTTACCAGCATCCTATATCATAAGTAAAACAGGATATAGAAAAGGAATGTCACTCGGATTAATCATTATGGCAATTGGTGCTTTGGTATTTATTCCAGCAGCAAACGCACGAACATATTGGTTGTTTTTAGTAGCCATATTTATTCAAGGAATGGGAATGACCATATTGCAAACAGCATCAAATCCATACATCACAATATTAGGTCCAATTGAAAGTGCAGCAAAGAGAATTGCCATTATGGGTATTGCAAATAAAGTTGCAGGTGCTTTAGGTTCATTAATATTTGCAGGTCTTTTATTGACAGGAATTGATGATATAAATGAAAAATTAAAATTGGTTTCGGTAGAAGAAAAAAATCAAATACTAGATGGTATGGCTGATAGTGTGATAACTCCATATATAGTAATGGCAGTTGTCTTATTGATATTAGGATTGTTGATTAGAAAAGCACCACTACCACATGTAGAGCCAGATCCAATTGAAGAATCGACAGATGGTGAATCTGCAAAAACAAGTATTTTCCAATTCCCACATTTATGGTTAGGTGTTTTGGCATTATTCTTTTATGTAGGCGCTGAAGTAATTGCTGGCGATACCATTATTGCTTATGGGATCTCATTAGGAATCCCAACTGCCGAGGCGAAATTCTTTACCATGTTTACCTTGATGGCAATGGTGGGAACTTATGCTTTGGGAGTTGTGCTAATTCCAAAATATTTAAAACAAGATTTAGCCTTAAAAATAAGTGCAGTTTTAGGAATCATTTTTACAACCTGCATCATTTTTACATCAGGATTTACCTCTGTATTGTTTGTTGCAGCATTAGGAATTTCAAACGCTTTAGTATGGCCTGCAATTTGGCCATTAACTCTAAAAGGGCTTGGGAAGTTTACCAAATCTGCTTCGGCTTTATTGATTATGGCTATTTCTGGGGGAGCCGTTTTAACTCCCTTATATGGTCGATTAGTTGATGGTGAAAAAATTGATTTAATTATACAATGGTTAAATGAAAGTGTTAATGTTACGACATACTTAAATCCATATGTGATTGAAAATCTTATTACAAAAAACAGAATTAACGAGCTGGCAGAACAGATACCAACAGTAGATTTTGATCAGGTTAACCAAATTGTTTTAACTGCAACAGCTGAAGCTTCAACATCGAGCTATTGGATACTATATATTTGTTATGCCTTCATACTTTATTACGCAATCGCAGGTCATAAAGTTGGTTTAAAGAAATAAATAATGGCAGCCAAAAGATTAGTAGCCTTAGACGTTTTAAGAGGGTTTACCATTGCCTTAATGATTATGGTAAACACTCCAGGAAGTTGGAGTTATGTGTATCCACCCTTACGACATTCTGATTGGGATGGTGCAACTCCAACAGATTTAGTTTTCCCGTTTTTCTTGTTTATTGTTGGAGTATCGATGTGGTATTCTTTCAAAAAATATGGTGGTGGAATCACAAGATTAGGATTAAAAAAAGTATTAAAACGTGTAGTGATTATCTTTTTATTAGGACTCTTTTTAAATGCCTTACCTTATTTTGAATTTGAGAAACTGAGAATTTACGGGGTCTTACAACGTATCGCAATTGCCTACGGAATCGCAGCATTGCTTTGTATGAAGTTCGACTACAAAAAACTGACCTATGTTTTTGTTATTCTACTTTTAGGATATTGGGCGCTCATTTATTTTGGAGGCACAGGAAATGGATATAGCTTAGAAGGGAATGTTGTTCGGCAATTAGATTTATTTTTATTTGGAGAAAATCATATTTATGGAGGTTTCGGAATTCCGTTTGACCCAGAAGGATTACTATCGTCAATTCCATCTATAGCCACCGTTTTATTAGGATATTTTACAGGACGCATTATTGAGAACTCGGGAGATGTTTCTGTAGCAGTTAAAAAATTAGCTGTTATAGGAATTGTATTTGTGATTATTGGACTGCTTTGGGATTTGGTTTATCCAATCAACAAACCAATTTGGTCGAGTTCTTATGTGGTTTATACAGGTGGATTGGCAATGCTATTTCTAGCATTTCTTTTATGGTTGATAGATATTAAAAACATTAAAAAAGTATTTATGCCTTTTATTCATTTTGGAACGAACCCTTTATTCATTTTTATGTTTGCAGGTGTTTTTGGTAGAATGATGCGATTGGTAAAAGTTACAAATTCAACTGGTGAATCAGTTACAGTATTGAATTATTACTACTCAGAAATATTAGTTCCTATATTTGGAAATATGAATGGTTCGCTCTTTTTTGCGGTTTCACATATTATCTTCTTTTGGTTTTTGACCTATATACTTTATAAGAAGAAGATTTTTATTAAGATATAAGCTTTATTGTCATTCCTTGGGGTAGGAGTCCAAATTTACCTTATTTAAATTCCCATTTTCATGGGAAACAACACTAGATTTTTCCGTCTTTACGAGGGAAGTATGACCGAAGTAATCTCTTTGATTGAGTTGAAACTAGAAGGTTGAGATTGCTTCACTAAGTTCGCAATGACGGATGATAAGATATTCCAAACAAAAAACTCCCGATAACAAATGCTATCGGGAGTTTTAAAATTTATAATACTTAGGTTTTACCCTAAAGCAACAGTTTTAAAAGCTGCAACTTCAACATCACCATATGTTTTAACATATTGTGCAACATTCTTTTTTGCATCTTTAATAAACTCTTGATCTAACAAACATAGTTCGTTATCTAAAGTAGTATTATCAGAAATAAAACGCTCTAATTTACCAGGTAAAATTCTATCCCAAATTTGTTCTGGCTTCCCTTCAGATTTTAATTCTGCTTTCGCATCTTCAGTAGCTTTTGCTAACACATCTTCTGATAATTGAGACATAGAAATATATTGAGGTACATTTTTAAGTGTTTTCCCTAAACGTCCTAATTCAATATTTTCTTTTTCAATCACCGCGATTCTAGCTTCAGTTTCTGATGCAACAAATGTTGGGTCAAAATCTTTGTAAGACAACATAGTTGCACCCATTGATGCAGCTTGCATTGCTAAATCTTTTGTCAAAACATCTGCTTTATCAACAACAGCTGTTAAGCCAATCATAGAAGCAATTTTGTTACCGTGAATATAAGACCCTACAAAGGGAGCAGCGATTTTTTCGAAAGCTGTAATCTCTAATTTTTCACCAATAACACCTGTTTGCTCAATTAATTTTTCAGCAACTGTCATTCCGCCAAAATCAGCAGCTAAGAAATCTTCTTTGTTGTCAAAGTTCATTGCGATATCAGCAAATTGATTTGCCAATTCTTTAAAGCTATCATTTTTACCAACAAAATCAGTTTCGCAAGCTAAAACAATTGCAACACCTTGTGTGTTATCATCATTTATTTTTGCAATAGCAACACCTTCAGTAGATTCTCTGTCAGCTCTTTTTGCAGCAACTTTTTGTCCTTTTTTACGAAGGATATCAATTGCTTTGTCAAAATCACCTTCAGCTTCAACCAATGCGTTTTTACAATCCATCATACCAGCACCTGTACTTGTACGAAGTTTTTTTACGTCTGCAGCAGTAATATTTGCCATTTGTTTATTCTTTATTTGTGTAGAAATAGGTACTCGTAAAAAAATATTTTTACGAGTACAACTCTAAATTATTAATTATGATTTTACTTCTTCTTTTGTTTTTGAAGCATCCTCTTTTTCTTTGTTAGACTTTCTAGAAGCTAATCCTTCAGAGATTGATTCACAAATATGTGATAAAACTTTATCAATAGATTTTGAAGCATCATCATTTGATGGTACAACAAAGTCCACCGCTCTTGGGTCAGAATTTGTATCAACCATTGCAAAAATTGGGATGTTTAATTTTTGAGCCTCTGCAACAGCAATGTGCTCTTTTTTAATATCCACAATAAAAACTGCTCCAGGTAAACGTGTCATATCAGAGATAGAACCTAAATTCTTTTCTAATTTAGCACGTTGACGATTAATTTGTAATTTTTCTCTTTTAGAAAGTGCATCAAAAGATCCATCTAACTTCATTCTATCAATAATAGCCATTTTCTTAACAGCTTTTCTGATAGTAGCAAAGTTTGTCAACATTCCCCCAGGCCATCTTTCAGTAATGTAAGGCATGTTTACAGCAGCAGCTTTATCAGCTACAATATCTTTTGCTTGTTTCTTTGTTGCAACAAAAAGAATTTTTCTTCCTGATGCGGCAATTTTACCTAAAGCAACTGCAGCTTCTTCAAGTTTTGCAGCTGTTTTGTAAAGGTCAATAATATGAACTCCGTTACGCTCTGTATAAATATACGGAGCCATGTTTGGATTCCATTTTCTTGTCAAGTGTCCAAAGTGTACACCTGCGTCTAATAATTCTTTAATTTCGATGTTTGCCATTTTATTTTTGTTTACGTTCGTTGTGATAGCAATAATTAAGTAGCGATTGTGTCGGTCTTAATTATTTAGATGCTAAACATTAACAACATTAAATTTAATTTTTGTTTTGTAAAACAGATACTGAAGAATCTCCAGTAAACTGATATTAACGTTTCGAGAATTGGAACTTCTTACGAGCTTTCTTTTGACCGAATTTCTTACGTTCAACCATTCTTGGATCTCTCGTTAATAAACCTTCTGGTTTTAACACCAATCTGTGCTCTTCATCAATCTCACATAATGCTCTAGAAATTGCTAAACGAATAGCTTCTGCTTGACCAGTGATTCCACCACCAAAAACAGATACCTTAATATCATATGATTTTAAGTTATCAGTTAACATTAAAGGTTGGTTTACTTTGTATTGTAAAGTTGCTGTAGTAAAATAGTCATTCAACTCTTTGTACGTGCTAGACTTTTTGTTTTTAATTACAATATTTCCTTTTCCTTCTGAAAGATAGATACGAGCAACAGCTGTTTTTCTTCTTCCTATTTTGTGTATAATTTCCATGCTTATCTAAGATCGTTAAGGTTAAATGATTTTGGTTGTTGAGCTGTTTGATCGTGCTCAGCGCCTGCATATACGTACAAGTTTCTGTACAATGCACTACCTAATTTATTTTTAGGTAACATTCCTTTTACTGCTTTTTCAACAAGACGTGTTGGGTCTTTTTGAAACATTTCTGTTGCAGTCAAAGATCTTTGACCTCCTGGATAACCTGTGTGACGGATATACGATTTATCAGTCCATTTTTTACCAGATAATTGAATTTTGTCAGCGTTGATTACTACAACGTTGTCGCCACAATCCACGTGTGGAGTGTAGTTAGGTTTGTACTTACCTCTAATTAGCATTGCTACTTTAGAAGCAAAACGACCCAATGTTTGTCCGTCCGCATCAACAACTAACCACTCTTTGTTTACTGTAGCTTTGTTTGCCGATACTGTTTTGTAACTTAATGTGTTCATACACTTTTAGTTTTTGTGTTATTAATAATATGATTTTTCGCCCTTAAAAAGCGAGTGCAAATGTACAAACAATTATTAAGATAACAAACAGAGTTTCAGTCCTTTTTTAAGGAAGAAATTTTAAAAAGAAAACTCGATGATTGAGTCCATAATTTGCTATTTTAGATTTTTTTAAAAGAGTATCCATTTTATCAAAGTGCTATGTCAAAATTATTACCTAATCTACCTATAATAGATTTAAATAAAGAAAATGATTTTATTGGAATCATTAATAAAGGAGAAATAATTAAATCATTTTTCTTAGCAAACAAAAAACAGTTTTCACAAATTAAAATATTTTCTATTTATGGAGAATGGGGAAGTGGCAAAAGCACCTTGATGAAATATCTAGAAAACAATTTAACAGGCTCTTTTAATACGTTCTTTTTTGAATCTTGGGAATTTGAAAGTGACAAAAATTTATCATTATCATTACTTGAATATTTAGTAAAGAATAGCAAAACCGAAAATCAGGAAGTTTTTGATGATTTGTTAAAATCAGGAGGACAATTACTAGAAGGCTTTGCTAGATCGATTACCATTAAACTTCCTGGGATGAATATAAGTGGAGATAAATTTGTTTCGTCTGTAGAGGAGAAAGATGAGATTTCTTTTTTAGAGCAAAAGAAGAATTTTAAAAATGATTTTGAAAATTGGGAAAAGAAAATAACTGAAGGTGATAAAATGCCAGATTACAATTTGGTGTTTATCGATGATTTAGATAGATGTGAACCAGAGAATGTGTTGAATTTGTTATCTGCTATTAAGTTGTTTTTCACCTATGGTTCTAAAACTATTTTTGTTTGTGGTGTCGATAAAAAAGCAATTAGTGAAGCAGTAAAAACTAAATACGGTGAGGTTGTGAAATCAAATGAATATTTAGAGAAAGTGTTTGATGTTTCATTTTCGATGCCAACGAGTTTAGATGTTTCTAAATTAGTTAAATATTATTTTGATGAAAAAATAGTTGATTCAAATGGGAATGATTTAAACTTAGGAGATAGTATAGTTTCATTTTTTGAGAAACTTCATTTTAGAAACCCAAGAAGAATAAAAAAAATATTGAATAAATATTTGATAATAAAGAGTTTGAAGGACTCCGAGGGACTAAATAATCTAATATTACCTAATATTTTGCATAAAGATTCAGGAACTTTTTTTGAAACTTATTTGACCTTATACCTACTAATTCTAAATGAGTTTGAACCAGAAAATTTTAAACTTTTATTTGATTTGAGCGCAAAAAGGAAAGAATATTATGAGTCGATAAAGCTAGGTCATGTAGAGGGGACTAGTATATCAAATACTGCAAGTGGGATATTTAATCTTTTCAAAGAAGATATCATTAATATTGAATTTAATAATTATTCAAATAATAATTTTGCTCATATTATACCATATTTCTCTCCTAGTAATGCGGATAATTTGGGTCCTTGGGCATTAAGTGATAAAAAACATTTTATTACTGGGTTTAATTTAGAAAGAAAAAGTTTTGAATATTATTTTACACTTTTTTTGTTTGAAAATGAACATCCAATTATTAATGATTTAAAGAATTCAAAATATTCATTAGCAGTTTATAAGAAAATGGTAGGAGACTTAATTTAATGAGCATCCAACCAATTATCACCCATATCCATTTCTACAGTCAACGGAATAGAAATCTTAAAAGCATTTTCCATTTCGTGTTTTATAATGGGTTTTAAAGTGTCTAATTCTGATTTGTAAATATCAAAAACCAATTCATCATGAACCTGCAATAACATTTTAGATTTGTAATTTTCATCTTTCAATATTTTTTGAAGATTTATCATTGCAATTTTAATAATATCTGCTGCTGATCCTTGTATAGGAGCGTTTACAGCATTGCGTTCATCAGCAGCCCTGACAATCGAGTTTGCCGAATTGATGTTTTTTAAGTAACGCCTTCTTCCTAAAAGAGTTTCTACATAACCATGTTCTTTTGCAAATTCTATTTGATTAGAAATGTAGGCTCTCAAGGTTGGATATGTTTCATAATAAGTATCAATTAATGCTTTTGCTTCTTTTCTGTTCAAGTCTGTTTGTTGACTTAACCCAAATGCTGAAACTCCATAAATAATTCCGAAATTGACAGTTTTAGCATTGCTTCTTTGTTCGCGAGTTACTTCTTCTAAGGGTATGCCAAAAACTTTTGCGGCAGTTGCTTGGTGAATATCTTCGCCATTTAAAAAGGATGTTTTCATTGCCTCGTCGCCACTTAATTCGGCAATCAAACGCAATTCTATTTGCGAATAATCTGCTGCCAATAAAATGTAATTTTCATCTCTTGGTATAAATGCTTTTCGCACTTGGCGCCCTCGTTCTGTACGAATCGGAATGTTTTGTAAATTCGGATTGTTAGAACTCAAACGTCCCGTTGCAGCAACGGCTTGACTGTAGGTTGTATGGATTCTACCAGTTTCCTTATTGATTTCATTTGGGAGTGCATCAACATAAGTGTTTTTTAGTTTTACCAATCCACGCCATTGCAAAATATTGGCAATAATTTCATGGTCAGGAGCAAGGTAGGAGAGTACATCTTCACTTGTTTTATACTGTCCCGTTTTTGTTTTCTTTGGTTTTTCTACCAACTTTAAATGGTCAAACAAAACCTCTCCTAATTGTTTTGGTGATGCTAAATTGAATTCAACATTCGCCTCTCCATATATTTTAGATTCCAACTCTAAAATGTCTTTGGTTAAGTCTACAGATAGATTTTTTAGGAAATCAGCATCCACATTAATCCCTTCAATTTCCATGTCTGCCAAAACATTTAATAGTGGAATTTCAATCTCATTAAATAGTTTTGTCAAACTATCTTCAGCTAATTTTTTTTCAAAAATTTGTTTCAGTTGGTAGGTTACATCAGCATCTTCAACGGCATATTCAGTTTGATCTTCGATGGATGTATCTCGCATAGACTTTTGATTCTTGCCTTTTTTACCAATCAATGATTCGATAGAAATTGGTTGATAGTTGAGATAGGTTTCTGACAATACATTCATATTGTGTCGCATATCCGGATTGATTAAATAATGTGCCAACATGGTGTCAAAAATTTGCCCTCCAACTTTGATGTCATAATTGTTTAAAACCTTGATATCATACTTAATATTCTGACCAATTTTTTCGATGGACTCACTTTCAAAGAAAGGTCTAAATTCATCAATAATTTTTTGAGCTTCATTTCTGTCTTTTGGGATTTGGAGGTAATATCCTTTTCCTTTTTCATACGAAAATGCGATACCCACCAACTCAGCTTCTAAGGTATTTAAACTTGTTGTCTCGGTATCAAAACAAACAGATTTTTGTGCTAATAAATTTTTTAGCAAGAGTTTTCTCCCCAATTCATTGTTTATAAATTGATAAAAATGATTGGTATTTTTGGCTTCTTTAAATCCTGAGATTATTTCTGCTGGAGTATCTGTAGGAGCATTAAATAAATCAAATTGATGTGATTGTGGACTCGCTTTTTTATCAGGGCCTTTTTCAATTGAAGTCTCTTTCTCAATTTTTGGTTCAGTAGGAGCTTTAAACAAGCGATTAAAAAACTCATGTGCTCTCTTAAATTCCAATTCTTGAAAAACATCTGCCACTTTTTGAAAATCAGGGGTTGAAAGCTTAAAATTTTCTTCATGAAATTCCACTGGGCAATCCAACATAATAGTCGCCAATTGTTTAGAAAGCAAACCGAGTTCTTTATTGGCTTCCACTTTTTCTTTCATCTTACCTTTTAGCTCATGCGTGTTTGCCAATAAATTCTCCATAGATCCATATTGAGCCAAGAACTTTTTAGCAGTTTTTTCTCCAACACCTGGTAATCCAGGGATATTATCCACAGCATCCCCCATCATTCCTAAAAAATCGATTACTTGTTTTGGGTCTTCAACACCAAATTTTTCTTTTACTCTATCAACATCCCAAATTTCGATACCATTTCCCATTCTTGCAGGACGATACATCACCACATTTTCTGTCACTAATTGCGCAAAATCTTTATCGGGGGTTACCATAAAAGTTTTGTATCCTGCTTTATCAGCTTGTACAGAAAGTGTTCCTATTAAATCATCAGCTTCGATTCCGGCAACTTCAATTATAGGGATATTCATAGCTTCTAAAATCTTATGAATATAGGGTACCGCTATTTTGATAGCTTCTGGAGTTTCTTTTCTGTTGGCTTTGTATTCTGGGAACAGTTCTCTTCTAACCGATGAACCTCCTTTATCAAATGCCACCGCTAAATGGTCTGGTTTTTCTCGACGGATTACATCTAACAATGAATTCGTAAACCCTAAAATTGCTGAGGTATCCATCCCTTTAGAGTTGATACTTGGATTTTTTATTAAGGCGTAATATCCTCTAAAAATTAAGGCAAAAGCATCGAGTAAAAAGAGTCGTTTTTGTTCTGGCATAAAGTTGAATTTGAAAGAAATCAAAATTACGAAAACTTATTTATTGAATTATAGATATTATCAACTCAATTATAAACAAAAAGCACCAATCTAAAGATTGGTGCTTTTTGAAGTAATTTTTATAGTGTTTTATTCTACAATGATTTTCTTCATTCCTTTTCCATTTTTTGAATATAGGTTTAAGATGTAAACTCCGCTATCTAATTCACTTAAATCTAATTGTGAAGTTTCTGTTGACTGTACTACTTTTTGCCCTAATAAATTAAAAAGTTCTAATTTAATTATGTCTAAAGATGAGCTAATGTTAATCATAGATTTTGCAGGATTTGGATAAACATTGGTCTCTGTTTTCAAAATCTCATCTTCAACACTTAAAGAGGAAAACATAATAGTTTCCATACCAGAGATCAACCCCAAATATTCATCTGTTGTTCCAGCGCCAAGATTAACATTGTAAAAACTATCAAACACTCCTGAAAAACCAGTTGCAATTGGGTCGGTATTCAATAATATAGACACCTCTCCAGTTGTTGGAGTATTACTTACTTCAAAACTCACTAAATCTATTTGCTCTCCAGAAGTGTGTGAAAAAAGAGTTTGTCCAGGAGCAAGATTAAAAAGAAAAGCATCTTTAGTTCCATCTCCTCCTGCACCTGATAATGTAGTAGCATCTACTTCTTGCACGGTCCATGTTCTCCCACCTAATAAACCGGTTTCGTTTATAACATTTGTTGCTCCTGCTGGGAGCAATAGTGTAAAACCGATATCGGAAACATCTGTATTTCCTGATGAAGTAAAGTTTGGAGTGGCTACTATTTTGAAATCGTAATTAGTGATATAAACAATTCCAAACTCATAACTTTGAGCTGAACTTACTAAGGTAATTAAACCTAAAATGAATGTTGTGTAATGTTTTTTCATAATATATTTTATTTAGAATTAGTATTTTTAATTTCCTGTTGGTACGGTTGATTGTATAGTATATGTGATAAATCCTAAGATATTTCCTGGATGTGCCAATACATTGTCTTTTATAATATTGCTATCATTACCAGCACCTGAAAATTTTCCATCTCCATTTAAATTAACATCGACAAGTAAATTTCCAAGTGAAGAATATGTTATAAAATTTAAGATATTGGATGCGTCATTTAAAACATAATCTTTGATTATGTTAGCATTACTGCCAGCTCCAGAAAATTTAATTTGATTGTTTCCGGTAGTGTCACCCGCCCACAGTGCCATTTCATTTGATGGTAATTGCACTTGGGCATTACTACCATAAGTTAGATATGAGTTACTTGTAAAGTCTATAGATAAAGGAGTAGGAGATAAGCTGGTTGCAATGTTAGACATAGCTCCTAAATGATTTCTGTGATTTACAACGATGTAATAATCATCAGTATTGGCTTTAAAAATTAATGATGAAATACCATCTTTAGCAATAATATCTCCGTCAGCTTGTAGCAAAGCAGATTGCCCTTCAACAATTATAGTATTGTCAGTTTTATCTCTCAATTCTACATACACCCAATCTATGATAGCATTATTGCCAGTATCAACAAATAGATTTGCGTCACATTTAAGGGCATCATTATAAGGAGATGTTGTTGGGATATAACCGTTAATTCTTAAGCCATCATCCATAATTGAGGTGCCAGAAGTAATTAATGGTCCTTGTAAAAAAACTTTTGAATTTAAAGCGATATCAAAACCACAGTCTAGATTATACGAGGCTACAGGATCAATACCCCAATTGGGAGAAGAAGCAATTGCGGCAGCAACATCATCTACCTGCACGCAAGTTAAAGCTGGGTTTGTACTTGCATTTAATATGGCGAGATTGGGTTTGTTTTTTAGATTGAGCTCTGACAATAAATTATTATTAGTCACACTAATTGTTGCCAAAGCATTGTGATATCTCAAATCTATTTCAGATAAATTATTATTGTTAATACTCAAGGTTTCTAACAACAAATTATTGCTAATATCTATTGATGAAAAATTATTTATACCCAACATTAATACCGTTAGATTAGGGCTGTTGCTTAAATCTAGAGTGCTTAAACTGTTGCTATAAGCTTTGAGTTCTGTAAGTGATAAGCTACTTAGATCTAACATTGACAGGCTATTTGTAAAACAATGTAGGATATTAATCGAATTTGGTAGTACTAATGAAGTCATTCCATTACCTGTACAATATAAATTCATTAGAGAACTATTATTACTTACATCTAATGTTGTGATTGTATTGCTTTGACATAATAAACTGTTTAAACTTGAAAAACCTTCAATACCAGTCATATCACTTATTGATTCCCCAATTATATTTAAACTAAAAACTCCATCAATATTAGATGTAGGAACAAAATTATCTAGAGTACCGACATCATATCCTAAATCTATTAAGGCTTGTTCAAAATTATCATCAGGCACATAAGTTTCTAGAACGTAGTTACAGTTTGTTGAGAACGATGCTCCTACATTAATAGACCATGTTGTATAAATCCCAGTTCCAGAAGTTGCAGCTGTTTCATCAACAACCTGAATACATGTCAAATTTGTATTTAATGTTGCATCTAAATCTGTCAATAAT
>JASFYP010000016.1:0-72108 GCA_045047075.1 Flavobacteriaceae bacterium | reverse complement strand
TGTCTACTGTCTACTGTCTACTGTCTACTGTCTACTGTCTACTGTCTACTGTCACAATTCTTTTATCATCCACATATTACAGCTATAATGACCTGTATCTCCTAAGGGTTTGTTTAAGGATTCAAAACCGACTTTTGAATATAACTTTCTTGCACCTTTCATGTAGGGGAGCGTTTCTAAGTAACACTTTTCATAACCGAATTCTTTTGCCTTATCAAGACAAGTTCGCATCATTTTTGCGCCTAATCCTTTTTCTCTGGCATTTGGAGCGAAATACATTTTTTGCAATTCGCAGATATTTTCTTTGCAATTTTGAAGTTTCATGATTCCTGCTCCTCCTAAAATAATACCTTCTTTTTCAATTACAAAAAAACAAGTATTTGGAATGCTGTAGGTTTCGAACATACAATCTAATGCTTTGTCTTCGTAAGCAGTCCCAACTTTAGGGACTCCAAATTCTATCAAAACTTCGCGAATTACTTTTGCAATTTGCTCATTATCTTTCGGTTGAAGTTCTCTAATAGTGTAGTTGTGATTCGTCAATTTAAAGTCTATTTTTGTGTTGTGAATATACATGAAAAATATATAAAGAGATGTATCCAATTGGCAAAAAATGGATTGGGAACTACACACCCAAATCCCATGGTTGGTTGTGTGATTGTTTGTGATAATAAAATTATTGGCGAGGGATATACAAGTCCCTATGGCGGTAATCACGCCGAAGTAAATGCAATTGAATCTGTTGATGACAAATCTTTATTGTCAATGGCGACTTTGTATGTGAGTTTAGAACCGTGTAGTCATTTTGGGAAAACACCTCCTTGTTCAAATTTGATTTCGAAACACAAATTTAAGCAAGTTGTTGTTGGAGTTGTAGATGATAACAGTTTAGTGGCGGGTAAAGGAATTGAGTATTTAAGGTCTAGCGGAATTGATGTTATTGTGGGGATTTTAGAAAAGGAATGCATAGAAATAAATAAGCGTTTTTTTACATATCATCAAAAAAAGCGTCCATATATAGTATTAAAGTGGGCCCAAACAAAAGATGGATTTATAGATAAAAAGAGGAGTGCAGATGCGGAGAATTTACCCAATTGGATTTCTAATAAGTATTCACAACAATTAGTACACAAATGGAGAGGTGAAGAGCAATCTATTTTAGTGGGGACAAATACAGTAATTGCCGACAATCCAAGATTGAATGTGCGCTCGTATAGAGGTGAAAATCCAATCAGATTGGTATTAGATAATAGTTATCGCATTCCGAAAGATTCACGAGTTTTTGATGGGTCAGTAAAAACAATTGTATTTACAAGTTCTAAATTGTTGTTTCCTGCGGATAAAGAAAACCTCCAGATTGAGGTGATTGATTATTCTAAAAGTTTACCACAACAAATTTGTGATGTCTTGTTTCGAAACGAGATTCAGTCTGTAATTATTGAAGGTGGTGCGCAAACATTGCAAAGTTTTATCAATGAAAATTTATGGGATGAATCTAGGGTTTTTACAGGAGATGTCTTTTTTAAAGAAGGATTGAAAGCTCCAGAAATAAATGGCATTGAGGTTGAGCGTGTGCAAATATTTTCTGATTCCTTAAAAACTATGACTCCTTATATATAGGTGCAAAATCCAGATACATATAAAACGATTAAAAAATCTTTTGAAGGAGAACCCTATAAAGAAAAGGGAAGTAAATTTTATGGATATGCTTTTCCTGTAACAAATGAAAATCAAGTTAAAGAGTTTATTGACGAATTAAAATCACAACATCATAAAGCTAGGCATTGGTGTTATGCTTGGAGATTGGGAACTGAAACAACTCGATTTAGGGCGAATGATGATGGTGAGCCAAGTAATAGTGCGGGTCAACCAATATTAGGTCAATTGGTTTCTTTTGATGTGACGAATATTTTGGTGGTAGTAGTGCGTTATTTTGGTGGAACAAAATTAGGAGTTGGTGGATTAATCACCGCGTATAAATCTTCCGCAAAATTTGTTTTACAAGAAGCTAAGATTGTCGAAAAAACAATCGACATACAATTTAAACTCACGTTTGAATATGAGTTTTTAGACAAGGTGATGCGTGTCATAAAAGAGAAGAACCTAAGAGTCAATAATCAGGTGATGGAAATGAATTGTGTCTTTGAAATTAGTGTCAGAAAAAAGGATGCAGTAGCAATAAAAACTACTTTCGAAAATTTACGCTGTTTGCAAATTAAAGAAATAGAGGAGTGATTTTTTCAAGTAAATGTTCAGGACATTTTACAGGTCTATTTTTTTTAGCATCTAAAAAAACTAATTTTGTATAAGCTGTTGTTAATAGTTCGCCTTGTTCATTGTAAATTTCAAAATTAAATTCAATTTTTACAGAAGGTTTTTTAATCAAAATTGTTTTTAAGGTGAGTAAATCATCATACTTAGCTGGTTTCAAATAATTTACATTTAAATTTAAAACAGGAAGTAAAATTCCGTCCTTTTCCATCTCACTATATGAATATCCTAAATTACGTAACCATTCAGCTCTGCCCATTTCAAAATATTGAGCATAATTACCATAATAAACATAGCTCATTTGGTCAGTTTCGCCGTATCTGACACGGATTTTTAATTCATGTATTAGCATTCAGTATTTTTTTGAAGTTGCTTATAATACGCATAAAATAGTTAGGAAACAATAGTGATTTTATTTTTTTATACTAAAATTTATTCACACTTTTGTAAGACCAAAAATAGTAGAAAATTCTCTCTATTTTCAATTAACCAACAACCCAAAAAATACCTTTAATTACGAATGACTAATACTGCTACTTCGGTTTGGAATGAATGTTTGACTTTTATAAAAGACAACATCAAACCCCAAGCATATAAAACTTGGTTTGAACCAATCAAACCAATTAAAATTTCTGGTGATTCTTTAACAATTCAAGTGCCAAGTAAATTTTTTTATGAATGGTTAGAAGAGCATTATATTAAGTTATTAAGAGTTGCGTTGGTTAAGCAGTTAGGTAATGATGCAAAATTGATTTATGATGTGCGTATGGAAAATGCGTATAGCAGTAGTACACCACATACAGTTAAAATTCCGAGTGCAAATAGAAATCCAATCAATTCGCAAGGAATTACGGTTCCTTTAGAAATTAATAGACGTGAATTAAAAAACCCGTTTGTGATTCCAGGAATTCAAAAAGTAAAAATTGAATCTCAACTAAATCCAAATTATAATTTTGATAGTTTTATTGAAGGCGATTCTAATAGGTTAGCTCGTTCTGCTGGTATGGCAGTAGCGAATAAGCCTGGAGGTACTTCATTTAACCCATTGATGATTTATGGTGCTGTTGGTTTAGGAAAAACTCATTTAGTCCACGCTATTGGGGTAGAAATTAAAGACAAGTATCCTGATAAAACTGTGTTGTATATTGCATCAGAACGTTTTATTCAGCAATTTATAGAATCTGTAAAATCGAATACTAGAAATGATTTTATTCATTTTTATCAGATGATTGATGTGTTGATTATTGATGATGTTCAATTCTTATCTGGTAAAACTGGAACGCAAGATGTGTTCTTCCATATTTTTAATCATTTACATCAAAATGGAAAGCAGGTAATTCTCACTTCAGATAGAGCTCCTGTGGATATGCAAGATATTGAGCAGCGTTTACTGTCTCGATTTAAATGGGGATTGTCGGCAGAATTACAAGTGCCTGATTATGAAACAAGAGTTTCGATTTTAGAAAATAAACTCTATCGCGATGGTGTGGAAATGCCAGGAGAAATTGTAGACTATATTGCAAAAAATATTAAATCGAATGTTAGAGAGTTAGAAGGTGTATTGGTTTCTATGATAGCACAAGCATCATTCAATAGAAAAGAATTTACCTTGGCATTGACTAAACAGATTGTAGATAAGTTTGTGAAAAATACCAAACGAGAAGTTTCTATCAATCAAATCCAAAAAGTGGTTTCTAGCTATTTTGATTTAGATGTAGCTACCTTGCAATCAAAAACGAGAAAGCGACATATTGTTCAAGCACGTCAATTAGCAATGTTCTTTGCCAAAAGAATGACGAAGGCATCTTTGGCAAGTATCGGTTCTCAAATTGGAAAACGTGATCACGCAACGGTTTTACACGCTTGTAAAACGGTTGATAATTTAGCAGAAACTGATAAGCAATTCCGTAAATACGTTGAAGACTTAACCAAGAAATTGACCTACTAACCTCTTTTTTGTTATGAAAATATTAATGGTTTGTCTCGGAAATATTTGCCGTTCGCCATTAGCTGAAGGTATTTTAAGATCCAAGACTTTTTTAAAAGATGTTGAGGTAGATTCTGTGGGAACTGCTAATTATCACGTTGGTAATAGACCAGATAAGAGGTCGATTGGAGTTGCAGCAAAAAACAACATAGATATCTCAAATCTTACTGGAAGACAATTTTCGGTTCAAGATTTTGATGATTTTGATTTGATTTATGCCATGGACAATTCCAATTATAAAAACATCATTGACTTAGCAAGAAATGAAGATGAGAAGCAAAAGGTTTTTTTAATTTTGAATGAAATATTTCCTGGTGAAAATTTAGATGTTCCAGATCCATATTTTGGTGGTGCACATGGATTCGAAACGGTGTATAAAATGTTAGACCAAGCATGTGATGCAATTGTCAAAAAAATTTTATAGATGAATACGCAAAAAGGCAAACTATATTTAATTCCGACAACTTTAGGTGATAATGAGCCACTTTTGGTACTGCCTTTATCTGTAAAAAAAGTGATAGAGGAATTGGATTACTTCATTGTCGAAAATCAAAAGACTGCAAGACGATTTATAAAAAAAATCACTCCGAAAAAATCACAACCATCACTAGTATTGAAATCTATTGATAAATACGCTGATGCTTTTGAAGTAAGTACTTATTTAGATGTTTGTGAAGATGGTATTTCTGTAGGTTTGCTGTCTGAGGCGGGTGTTCCTGCTATTGCAGATCCTGGGGCAGAAGTGGTTAAATTGGCGCATCAAAAAAATATACAAGTAGTCCCGTTAGTAGGGCCTTCGTCTATTGTTTTAGCTATGATGGCGTCAGGTATGAACGGGCAGAGTTTTACCTTTAATGGCTATTTGCCTATTGATGTTTTAGAACGTAAAAAAGCCATCAAACAGTTAGAAAAATTGTCTTTTGAGAAAAATCAATCACAGATTTTTATTGAAACTCCTTATAGAAATGATAAGATGTTTGCTGATTTAATTACCTCACTATCACCAAAAACTGATTTATGTATTGCGGTGGATATCACCTTAGAAAGTGAATTTATCAGAACTTATACGGTAGAAAAATGGAAAAACAATGTTCCTGATTTAAAGAAAAGGCCTGCGATATTTATTATCCATAAAGCATAAAAAAAACCTTAAGACCAATTAAAATCTTAGGGTTTTTTAATACTACGTTTTAACCAAAAACTTAGATTACAGGATTTTTGTTTGCCTCGATTGAAGAAACATCATATCCTGAAAATTTACTCAAATAATTTTGTATTGAAGTCCCGAAAGCATCACTTTTATTAGTTGCTCCACCACTTCTTAAATATTTTTTTACATTACCAGCACCACCTAAATGGGCAGCTGCAAGAATACCAGATTCAGTAATTAAAATACCGTTTATTTCTTTACCAACACTTCTCTTAATATCTTTTCTTAAGATGTGTTTGTTTAAAGAACATAATGCTTTAAATGCTTTTTCTTGTTGTTCAGGGTTTCTTAAAAAACCTTCAAAATTTCTAATTTTTAATCTTCTAAGGGTAGATTTTCCAAATTGGTACTTTCCTAAATAACCAAATTTGTTTACAATATGATATCTATTTCTAGATTCTTTAAACCCAACAGCTTGTGTAAATCCGATGAATGATTTTCCGGTAAAAGGAATTTCAATTAAATTACGACTTTCCTCAAGCGTAAGAACAGTTGCTAATTGCTTGGTATTGTAGCAATCATCAGTTAATATTTTTTCAACTTTAGGAGTAGAATTAAAAACTACTAAAGCGAATAGGCCAATTATTATTACAGTTATTTTTTTCATACCTAATGGTCTTTAAAAATTAAACTTTTAATATTTGAGAGCGCAAAAATACTATTAATTATTAGTATGGCAATTCTTAATACTTTTTTTTGCTAAAAGCCAGTATTTAGTAAATTGTATTTTGCGCATTTAACTTTAACTCTTTTTATAGAGTCGTTTTTAGTAGGAAAGGATAGGTAGGTGTCTTGAATGCTTAACAAACAGCAGTCTCAGTATTTTTTCTCTCAGGATTTTTTAAGAAATTTTGAACATTTTTAATTCTAGATTTCCCAGTAGTTTTTCTTTTGAATTGATGCTTAGTTAATATAACTAGAGCGTCTTCTTTTAATTCTTTATCAGCAATTTTAAAATTCAAATTATTTTGTAATACTATTGAATTTGGATTGCTACAATTCTTATCAATTGGTTTGTTGTTATTTGCAATCGCAGATAACGAAGAAGTTAAAATTAAAACTGATGCTATTAGAATTACTTTTTTCATTTTCAAATTTGTTTTCTTAAAACTTGAACCCAGTAAATAATTGTGATTGTTTTATTATTGTGGGAACATAATTATGGGACAAATATATGTTCGATATGCATGCAAATGTGATGAAATAGATGTTTGTCACGAAATAATTTGTAAATGGTGATGTTTTGCTAATGAATTGCAAATTGATTAGGTGTAAAAAATAATTCATTAAAAAACAGCTATTTAGATGTCTTTTTAATGTGGTTTTACTACCTGTTTATCCCTTGTTTGCTAATCCAGTGTTGGTATTTAGCCGCATTTCTGTTATGTTGTGCTAAAGTCTTTGCAAAAGCATGCTTTCCTAAATTTTCAACATCTGCACACATATAAAAGTAATTGTGATTTTCAGGGTTTAGAACCGCATTGATTGATGAAATATCGGGCATTGAGATTGGTCCAGGAGGTAGGCCAAGGTATTTATAGGTATTGTATTTAGAATCGACTTCTAAGTCTTTAAATAAGACTCTTTTAATAACTGTTTTTTGCCCTTGCTGTTGTTTTATTGCAAAAATAATGGTTGGGTCTGCTTGTAGAGGCCATTTGTTATTTAGTCGGTTTAGATACAAGCCTGCAACCCTAGGACGTTCAGTAATCGATGCTGTTTCTTTTTGTACAATTGATGCTAAAGTAATAACTTCGTTAACAGTAAGTCCTTGTTTTTTAGCTTGTTCTTTTTTTACAGGAGTCCAAAATGAATAAAACTCTTTCAGCATTTTATTTCTAAAATCATTTGCGCTTGTATTCCAATAAAAGTCATAGCTATTGGGAATGTACATCCCAAGTACATCTTCTCTTTTGATATTATTTTTTGATAAAAAAACTTCATCGGTCAACGCTATTAGAATACTAGTAGAATCCGGTTCGAGTTGTTCTGCTATTCTGCTAGCTAATTTTTCTAAAGTGTCTTGATTGTTAAAAGAAAGTTTAACAGTGACCTGATTCCCACTTCTCAATAGGTTTACCAAATTATTGTTGTTCATCCCTTTTTTAAGTTGATATTTCCCTGCTTTAATTGTGTTGGGATAATTCTTTTTATTGGCAACCCAAATAAACCCAGTTTTATTTTCTAGAATAGGAGAAAGAATCTCTAGAACCTCATCAAAATCAGAATTTGATGGAATGTAGATTGTAGTTTCTTGCGTTGTATTTGTTGCATATATCTTATTGTAGTATGTAAGTGCAATGGTTCCAAAAACAATTATAACCCCAATAAAAAGTAATAGAAAAGTTCTTTTTTTATTCATTTATAATTTGATATAAAAGTTCATTTTTGAATTTACCGTTTGAGAATATCCAGTCTTTTTTGATACCAGCTTTTTGAAATCCAACTTTTTCAAAAAGAGAAATACTTTTTGTATTATCATTGGTAATATTTGCAAAAAGCTGATGTAAGTTTAAATGTGTAAAAGCAAATTTAAGTAACAATTCTAAAGATTCAGTGGCAAATCCTTTTGCTTGAAATTGTTGACTGATTACAATTCCTATTCCCGCACGTTTGTGTTTTGGATCAAAATCAAATAAGTCAATCAAGCCAACAGGCGTACCATTTTTTTCTTCAATTAACAACCGTAATTGCTTGGCTTCATAAATATCTTGTTGTGCATTTTCTAAATACTGCTGCAATAGATATTTTGAAAAAGGCTTCTGTGTATTGCTCACTTCCCAAAACAATTCATCATTTTCTATTTGATATAAAAATGCTAAATCTGTTGGCTCAATGGCGCGTAAATTTATATGTAACCCTTTTAGTGTGTTCATTAAATTTCAATAGTTGCTTTGAACACAAAAGTAGCAGGTCCAGTTAAAAATATTTTTTTATAAGTTTCATTATCTTTTTCAAAACTCACAGATAATTTTCCGCCTAAAGCATCAATATAAATCTTTTTCTCTGTTGTGATTCCAGCATTAAAAGTTGCAATTGCAGCAGCTGTAACTCCAGTCCCACAACTTAAGGTTTCGTCTTCTACACCGCGCTCGTATGTTCGTACTTTGAGAGTATGATTGTTGACTTTTTCAACAAAATTTACATTTGTACCTTCATCAAAATAGGGGCTTCCATTTCGGATTTTTGCACCTTCCTTTTTTACATCAATTTGGTTAATTTCATCTACTATCTCAATATGATGCGGAGACCCAGTATCTAAAAAAAAGTGCTTCTCATGAGTTGTAATTTTAGTGACATCAATCATTTGTAGGCTTACGATTCCGTTGTTAAACGTTGCGTGATGCAAACCGTCAACTGCATTAAAAGTCGCTTTTGCCCTTATAATATTCAATTGATTTGCAAATGCAACTAAACATCTACCTCCGTTACCGCACATAGTACTTTCTGTTCCATCTGCATTAAAATATACCATGTTAAAATCAGCATTATCAGCATTTTCTAACAAAATCAATCCATCTGCACCAACACCGAATCTGCGATCACATAATTGGTGAATTAGCGAAAAATTATTTTTAGGGAAAAACTGTGTACGATTATCAATCATCAAAAAATCATTTCCAGTCCCTTGGTATTTGTAAAAAGGAATTTTCATTTGGACAAATGTACAATTTTAACCGATATTTTTGAATGTTAAAGTTGCGTTAATCTGTTTTGTTCAACGCAATATTTTGATAATTTTGGTTGTTGAATAACAAACTATTAATTTATAAACGATGAAAAAAATCTTAAGTCTAGTCTTGGTATCTGCACTCGGTGGATTATTTACACTAACAGCATATAAAGTGTTTTTAGAGAAACCAGAAATAGTTTATGAACATCAGAAGGATGATGTACTAGAAAATTTCAATACAACTTTTAATAGTACAGCCAATTTAGCTGCCGAAACAACAGATTTTACAACAGCCGCTGAACGTACTTTAAATGCAGTTGTTCACGTAAAAAATAAATCTATTTACACTACTCGAAATCCGATGGAAGAAATTTTTTATGGGAGAAGTAGTGTGAGAAAACATATGCAGATTGGGATGGGTAGCGGAGTCATTATTTCGGAAGATGGGTATATCATTACAAACAATCATGTGATAGAAAATGCTACCGAGATTGAAATTACATTGAATGACAAACAAACATATAAGGCGCGATTAATAGGTACGGATGTTACCAATGATATTGCACTAATAAAAGTTGATGCCACTAATCTGCCTTATGTTCCTTTTGCTGATTCGGATCAAGTAAAAGTAGGTGAGTGGGTATTGGCAGTTGGTAATCCATATAATTTAACGGCAACGGTAACTGCTGGAATTATCAGTGCTAAAGGTAGAGATGTGCTGGGTAATTATAGAACAGAGTCATATATCCAAACAGATGCTGTTGTAAATTCTGGAAACAGCGGTGGTGCATTGGTAAATACACGAGGAGAGTTGATAGGAATCAACACCATGATTAGCTCAACTACTGGTTCGTATATTGGTTATTCATTTGCAGTGCCCTCAAATATTGCTAAAAAAGTAATTGAAGACATCATGGAGTATGGCAATGTGCAGCGTGCTTTTATCGGAATCAACTTTAGAGAATTGAATGGTGATAATCACGATTATTTTGAGGTTGATAATACCGAAGGAGTTATCATTACAAACGTTCTAGAAAATACTGGAGCATCAGCAGCGGGGATTCAAATTCGTGATATTATTGTAAAAGCAAATACTGTTGATATTTCAACCTTTGCAGATTTAAACGGATTTTTAAATACCAAAAGGCCAGATGATGTAATCGATTTTACAGTCGTTAGAGATGGCAAAGAAAAAGTTATTCCGATAAAACTTTTTGCAAATGTTGATACCTATAATAAATAAGAATATTTTATAAGCTTATCGAAACCATGCTGCTATAATTTTTTCAATATAATTGATTAAAAACATGACAGGATTTCTGTCATGTTTTTTTATTAAAATTAATTTACGAAAACGTTTTAGATTTTATACATTTGCCTCAAATTTTAAACCTAAATTTATAAAAATGGCATTAGCTAATTACGAACAAGAACTTGCGTTTCAGACCAGTAGACGTAGAGCATCTATCGAATTTATTAGATTGGTAAGCGATTTATGGTACGATGATACTATTGAGTTAATATTGTTTAGAAATCAATTGATTGACCGCAATGTGAGTGAGATTCTGAACCTTCTAGAATACGCTACAGAATTTGTTGAAAAGCCAATTTCAATTTTTGATGCAGTTGAAATTGTAAAGACCTTAAAATTGCTGAAATTACCACCATCAAAATTAGATATTGGTAAATTGGTTTACGAATACCAGTTGGATGATACCGATAGCAACATCTATAAATTTTTAAGTAAAAAATTAAAAGGAGCTAAGGATTCTGATTCCATTAAACCAAAAGATGTAATCCTTTACGGGTTTGGTAGAATTGGTCGTTTGGTTGCTCGTGAAATGATGAGTATTACCGGTAAAGGAAAACAAATGCGTTTGAGAGCAATTGTTACTCGTGGAGAAATTAATAAAACAATTTTAGAAAAACGCGCCTCACTTTTAAAGAACGATTCTGTTCATGGTGATTTTTCTGGAACTGTACGTATTGATGAAGAAAACCAAGCTTTGATAATTAATGGTACAACAGTATATGTTATATCAGCAAACAATCCAGAAGATATAGATTATACAATATACGGAATCAACGATGCTTTGGTAATTGACAATACAGGCGCCTTTAGAGATCAAAAAGAATTGAGTCGCCATTTAAAATCTAAGGGAGTTAATAAAGTATTATTGACTGCACCAGGTAAAGGAATTCCAAATATTGTTTATGGAGTCAATCATTTTGACATCAATCCAGATACAACAGATATTATTTCAGCAGCATCGTGTACAACGAATGCAATTACACCTATTTTAAATGTAATTGAAAATAGTTTTGAGGTCGAAAATGGTCACTTAGAAACAATTCACGCATACACCAATGATCAGAATTTGGTTGACAATATGCACAGTAAATACAGAAGAGGTAGAGCGGCAGCGTTGAATATGGTAATCACTGAAACTGGTGCAGGTAAGGCAGTTGCAAAAGCACTGCCATCATTAGAAGGTAAGTTGACATCGAATGCTATTCGTGTTCCGGTACCAAATGGTTCGTTAGCAATTTTAAATCTAAATTTGAAAAAAGCTGCAACTGTACTTGAGATTAATGAGATGATGAAAAAATACGCTTTAGAAGGAGCATTGGTTGAGCAAATTAAATATTCGTTAGATAACGAGTTGGTGTCTTCTGATATTGTCGGGTCATCTGCTCCTGCAATTTTTGATAGTAAAGCTACTATTGCTAGTGAGAGTGGTAAAAATGTAGTTTTATATATATGGTACGACAATGAATATGGGTATAGCCACCAAGTTATTAGATTGGCAAAACATATTTCTAAAGTTAAGAGATTTACATATTATTAATCTAATCTCTATATAAATATCAAAAAACCGAGCTTAACTGCTCGGTTTTTTTTATTTTTACATTTAGTAAAATTCTAACAACTCAAATTTGTAAAATGAAAAACAGTATTCTTATTTTAATAGTTTCGCTTTTTATTTTTTCTTCTTGTAAGGAAAAAGAAGTTAAAGTGATGCCTCCACAAGAAATTAATGTATATCAAGTTGTTCCAAAAACAGTTCCTATTTATGAGGAATTTGTGGGGCAAATTTATGGAGAGAAAGATATCCCGATTAGAGCTCGTGTAGATGGTTATATTGAAGAAATTCATTTTAAAGAAGGTAGCAGAGTTAAGAAAGGGGATCTTTTGTATGTAATTGATCCTGCTCCCTTTATGGAAGCAGTTGTTGGTAAGCAAAGCATGGTAGCGCAAGCAGAAACTATTTTAGTGCAAACAGAAAGTGATTTAAAAAGAATAAAACCTTTGGCAGCGATGGATGCTGTAAGTCAACGTGAATTGGATATGGCACAAGCACAAAGAGATGCTTCTATTTCAGCATTAAATGCTGCAAAGGCAGATTTAAATATTGCCCATATTAATTTGAGCTATACAAAAATTGTTTCTCCAATAGATGGGATTATTGGAAGAACTTTGGCGCGTGAGGGAGAATATGTAGGTAAAGATCCAAACCCTGTTATTTTGAATACTGTGTCAAATATCAATACGATTCTTGTGCAGTTTTTCCTTTCTGAAAATGAATATCTAAGAGCGGCAAGATCTTATGCTGATAAATCAAAAAATAAAAATCAAAAAGGCGATATTAACGTTGAAGTACAATTGATTTTATCTGACGGCTCTTTATACGATCAAATAGGAAAAATTGATTTTATTGATAGAAATGTTGATGCTTCTACAGGTACAATTTTATTACAAGCATCATTTCCAAATCCTAAAAGTCTTATCCGCCCAGGACAGTTTGCGAGAGTGAAAATTAAAGTGCTAGAAGTTGAAAACGCATTAATAGTACCGCAAAAGTGTATGTCAGAATTGCAAGGACAATATTCTGTTTTGGTCGTCAATGCTGAAAACAAGGTTGAAACCGTTCAAGTTAAAACAGGAGAAAATATTCCAGGATATACCATTATCAAAGAAGGAATTAAATCTGGAGATAAAATAATTTTAGAAGGATTGCAAAAAGCAAGACCAGGTATGGAAGTGATTCCTGTTGTTACTCCATACGAAAATGAATCAACTAACAAACAATAATTATGGCTGAAGATAAAGGAAACTTTTTTGTACACAGGCCAATTGTGGCTATTGTCATTGCAATAGTTATCGTAATTGTTGGTACTGTTTCGTTGATAGGGTTGCCCATTGAACAATATCCAAACTTAACACCGCCAATTGTTCAAGTTCGTGCAAATTATACTGGGGCAAATGCTATTAGTGTTGAGGAATCTGTGGCAACACCGTTGGAGCAACAAATTAATGGGGTAGATAATATGATTTATATGAAATCTACCAATGCAAATGATGGTTCTATGTCCATCGATATTTCATTTGATGTAGGTACAGACCCCGATATGAATACAGTTTTGGCACAAAATAAAGTGTCAGCAGCTTCTGCAAAGTTACCTGCAGCAGTTACAAAATTAGGAGTTACTACTCAAAAATCACTTCCTAATATTTTGATGTTAGTTACTTTGACATCTGATGGTAGGTATGATCAAGATTTTTTAGGAAATTACGCGCTCATCAATATAAAAGACAAGCTGGCAAGGATAAAAGGAATTGGTAGAGTTGATGTATTGGGAGCCTCAGATTACTCCATGCGGATTTGGGTAAAGCCAGATAGGCTCTCACAATTAGGATTGACTGTTCCAGAAATCATCAATGCGATAAACGAACAAAATATCATTGTTCCTGGAGGTAAATTTGGTGCAGAACCTGCTCCTGCAGGAACCCAGTTTACATATACTGTTCGTTTGCCAGAACGCTTTAATTCTGAAGAAGCTTTTGGAGATATTGTAGTGAGAACACAAAGTGATGGTTCTCAAATAAAATTAAAAGATGTTGCGAGTATCAGCTTAGGAGTTGAAAGCTATAATATGAAAGCAAGTTTGAATGGAAAGACTGCAGGAATTATTGCTTTGTATCAAGCTCCAGGATCGAATGCTACAGAATTGGCTGCAACCATAAAATCTGAAATGACAATTTTAGCAACAGAATTTCCTGAAAGCATTGAATACACGGTATCTATGGATACTACCAAAGCAATTGATGCGGGTATTAAAGATATTGTAGTTACCTTAATTATAGCACTAATTTTAGTAGTGTTGGTGGTGTTTATTTTTATTCAAGATTGGCGTGCAACGTTGATTCCGACTTTAGCAATACCTGTTTCTTTGATTGGAGCATTTATATTTTTCCCTGCATTAGGATTTACCATTAATGTATTATCACTTTTAGGATTGGTATTAGCCATCGGTATTGTGGTAGATGATGCTATTGTTGTGGTAGAGGCTGTACAAGTAAATATAGCCAAAGGGATGAATGCAAAAGAGGCAACTTTAGACGCGATGCGTAAAGTAACCGCACCAATTATTGCAACTACATTGGTTTTAGTTGCTGTATTTATTCCGGTGGCAGGTATGGCAGGAATCACAGGATTGTTGTACCAACAATTTGCAATTACAATTGTAGTATCTGTTTTAGTTTCTTCGGTAAATGCCTTGTCACTGAGCCCCGCATTATGCTCATTATTGTTGAAAGAACCTAAGCCCTACAAAGGACCATTGGGTTGGTTTTTTGGAAAGTTTAATAAAGGGATGGATAAAACTACGGACTCTTATATGAGTTTTACCAATATTGTGAGTAGAAAATTAAAACGCTCAGTTATATTTATTGTTTTGATGACTGTTGGCGCTGGTATTTTTGGAAGCTTGGTTCCTGGAGGGTTTATCCCTGAAGAAGATATGGGTTACTTTTTTGTAAATGTACAATTACCCAACGCTGCATCAATCCAACGATCAGAAGTTATCACAAAAGATATTGAAAAAATATTGTTAGAAGTTCCAGAAGTTGAATATGTTACTACAGCAACAGGATACAGTATTCTTTCTGGCGCAATGATTTCTAATACAGGGTTCTTATTTGTGTCAATGACTAATTGGGGTGATAGAGAGCGAACAGCTGATGAAGTAATTTTAGATCTTAATAAAAAATTAGCGGTCGCAATTAAAGGAGCTCAAGTTTTTGCTTTTGGTCCACCGGCAATTCCAGGTTTAGGAAATGGTTCTGGGTTTAGTATGATGCTACAGGATAGAGCAGGAAATACACCACAATACTTAGCTGAAAACACAATGAAATTTGTTAAAGCAGCAAATGCACGTCCAGAAATAGGAAGGGCTAGTACAACTTTTCAAGCATCGGTTCCACAGCGGTTTTTAGATATAGATAAAGAAAAAGCACTAAAGTTAGGGATAAAACTAAATGATTTATACACCACAATTGGTGCATTTATGGGAGGTGCTTATGTCAACGATTTTACACGATTCGGACGATTGTATAAAACCTATATTCAGGCAGAACCTGAATATCGTGTCGATGAAACGGGAATCAATAAATTTTTCATAAAAAATAATAGAGGTGAAATGGTGCCGCTTTCAACAGTAGCCACTGTAGTTCCAATTTCTGGCCCAGATTATACTACACGATTTAATTTATACAGATCTGTAGAAATTACAGGATCACCTGCTGAGGGTTATACATCTGATGATGCTCGTAATGCTTTAAAAGAAGTAGCTGCTGAAGTTTTGCCAACTGATATGGGTTATACGTGGAATGCCATGTCTTTTCAAGAAGAAAAAGCATCAGGATCTTTGGGAGTCATCTTAACATTTTCACTTGTATTTGTGTTCTTAATTTTAGCAGCCCAATATGAAAGTTGGTCTTTGCCGTTGGCAATTTTAATGGGAACACCATTTGCAATTTTCGGAGCCTTGTTTGCACTTTGGGCCGGGAGATTAATCAGTCCAACTTTTGAAAATAATATTTTTGCACAAGTCTCTTTTGTAATGCTAATTGGGATGGCAGCTAAAAATGCTATTTTAATTGTAGAGTTTGCCAATGATGAATTTAAAAAGGGATTGAGCCTTTTTGATGCAGCAATGGCAGCAGCAAAATCGAGGTTTAGGCCTATATTAATGACAGCCTTCTCCTTTATTCTGGGTGTTTTTCCGTTAGTGGTTGCCTCTGGTTCTGGTGCAGAAGCTAGAAAAGTAATGGGGATGGCACTACTTGGAGGGATGTCATTAGCTACTTTTTTAGGAGTATTTATGTACCCAATGCTTTTTGTTTTTATCGGTAAAATAGCAGGTTATGAAAAGAAGCGAGATCAAGAAAAAGCAAAAGAATTAGAAAACTCAAATTTATAATGATGAAAAAGATTTTAGAAATATCCATTGTAATTTTTGTACTGGTTCTATTAGTTCAATCTTGTGCTGTAGGTCCTAATTACCATCAACCAGAACAAGAAAATACACCTGAAGTTTTTCGAAATTCAACAGCTACAAGTGATACTATTGTGAATAGTAAGTGGTGGGAAGTTTTTAATGATCCAGTGTTAGATACACTGATTGTAAAAGCATTGGCAAATAATAAAAATGTGCTGATTGCTGCAAGTCGTGTAGAGCAAGCACGTGAAAATGTTAGTTTTAAAAAAGCAGATAACAAACCAAAAGTAGGGTATAGTGGATCAGCAAATAGATCTAACATGATATTAGGAGTTCCTGCTAATCCTGCTAGTGTATTTAGTGTTACTGGTAACGCAAGCTGGGAGATTGATTTTTGGGGAAAGTTTAAGCGAGGAAATGAAGCTGCACAGGCAGAATTATTATCTTCCTTTTATGGGAAAAGAGCTATTGAGGTAGGATTGATTAGCGAGGTTGCTTCGAACTATTTTAATTTGTTAGATTATAGAACTAGTCTTGAAATATCTAAAAAAACCTTAGCGAATAGAGATAGTACTTTAATTATTATTCAAGCAAGATTTGATGAAGGGTATACACATATTATTGATGTAAATCAAGCTCAGATTCAAAAAGCAATTGCACAATCAGCGGTACCACAATTTAAAAGATTGGTAGCCTTAACCGAAAATAATTTGAGTGTATTGTTAGGCGAAACTCCTGATGATGTTAAGACATATACAACTTTTAGTAATTATGATTTGCCAGAGCAAATTCCTGTTGGAATTCCTGCCGAAATATTACAACGCAGACCAGATGTTTTACAAGCGGAACAAAATTACCGTGCTCAAAATGCTTATATAGGAGTGGCACAAGCAATGCGTTTTCCATCCATCAGTTTAACTGGTTTGTTGGGGATTGGGAGTACAGAATTATCCTCATTATTAGATAGTGGTTTAGGTTGGGGTGCTGCTGCTGGAATTACTGGGCCGCTGTTTGAATTTGGTAAAAATGCAAGACGTGTTGATATTGAAAGAGAAAAAGCAAAACAATCTTTATTGCAGTATGAATACACAGTTTTAATATCGATGCAAGAAGTGAGTAACGCTTTGATTACGATTGAAACTTTAGAAGAGGAATTAGTAGCGAAACAATTAAGACTAGATGCCGCAAGAAATGCGAGCTATTTATCTCGAAAAAGATATTATGAAGGTGTAACTAGTTATTTAGAAGTAACTGAAAATCAACGACAAGAATTTGATGCAGAATTGTCGTATTCTGATAATTTCCAATCATTATTAAATGGACATGTTGAATTGTATAGAGCATTAGGTGGAGGTTGGTTATCGCAAGATGAAATTGATAAATATGCACTGCAAATTGCCGATGAACAAAATGTAGATGTATCAGAAATTGATAAAAATTCTTTGAATTACAACGGTCAAATTGTTGATTTGGTGTTGACCAAAGAAGAAGAACAAGCTAGAAAAGATGCTAAAAAGGCACAACGTAAATTAGAACGTGAGCAAAAGAAAGCAGATAGGAAAAACAAATAAAAATTTTATAATTTTTTTAAAAGCCGAAACAATTTTGTTTCGGCTTTTTTGTTAAATCAATCACAAATATAAAAATGAAATAAATTTGAGACGTATTAAATTGTAATTTTAAAATTAAATAATAAACCTGTCCAAATGAAAAAACTTATATTAATTTTAATAACTATTTTTAGTATAGCAAACTTATCGGCTCAAGAAAATATGAAAACAGAAAAACTACCTTATTATGAAGTCCCTGAGTATTACTCAGAGTATACCGTTGGGACAGTTACTGCAAGAATGATTGATGGCTTGGGTTTTCGTTACCGTTGGGCAACAGAAGATTTACGTGAAGAAGATTTAAAATACAAACCAAGTGAAGAGGGTAGAACCACAGAAGAAACTATAAATCATATTTTAGGGTTGTCTTGGGTGATTGTGAATTCTGTAACAAAAACTCCAACAGATTTTACGAAAGAAAGACCAGAATTGACTTTTGCTGAAAAGCGAAAGCAAACTTTGTTGAATTTTCAAAAGGCGAGTATGATTCTTCAAAAAACAGAAAGTTTGGATGATTTTAAAATTGAATTTATTTCTAAAAATGGCACGAATGAATATCCATTTTGGAACCAATTGAATGGGCCTATTGCTGATGCACTTTGGCATTGTGGGCAAGTTGTATTATTGCGTAGAGCATCTGGAAACCCTCTAAGAGAAGGAGTTAGTTTTTTAAATGGGAAGGTTAGAGATTAATTATAAAGTCAAGCCTTTTTTATCTGTAAGAAATTCAGTAGTAGAAAAACGAATTTCTATTTTGTGCTTTATATAGATGTTGTTAAGAGCATCGATTTCTTTGTACTCACTCATTTGTCAAATATTTGTAAAGACTAAATTACTCTTTTATCAATTATGTTTAGCAAGTGTTATAAATTTATATGTTGAATTATGATGATAAAATTATCGCTATTGGATGTTGAGCATAATATTAATCCGTATTTTTAGGCTTGATATTTTAACAAAGAATGGGTAAAGAGATACAAACAAGAATTAACCAACTTCGTAAAGAATTAAGGCAACACAATCGCAATTATTATGTCTTAGATAATGCAATTATTTCAGATTTTGAGTTTGACACGAAACTTAAAGAACTACAAAAACTAGAAGATGAAAACCCTCAATATTTTGATGCAACTTCTCCAACGCAAAGAGTGGGAGGTGGTATCACCAAGAATTTTAAAACAGTAACCCATAAAAATAGAATGTACTCTTTAGATAATTCATATTCTAAAGAAGATTTACAAGATTGGGAAAAGCGGATTCAGAAAATTACGGGTACAGAAAACTTAGAATACACCTGTGAGTTAAAATATGACGGAGCCTCTATCAACCTGAGTTATGAAAACGGAAAATTGATAAATGCTGTTACTCGTGGTGATGGTTTTCAGGGAGATGATGTTACTACAAATATTAAAACTATTAAGTCTGTTCCTCTAGTTTTGAATGCTAATTTTATAGATTCATTTGAAATTAGAGGAGAGATAATTCTACCTTTAGATGGATTTAATAAAATGAATGAGAGACGAATTGAAGCCGGTGAAGAACCTTATAGAAATCCAAGAAATACAGCCAGCGGAAGTTTAAAATTACTAGATAGTGCTGAGGTTTCAAAGCGCCCACTAGATTGTTTGTTATATCATGTGGTTGCCGAAAAACTTCCTTTTGAGTCGCATTTTGAAACCTTAAATGCAGCAAGACAAGTTGGCTTTAAAGTGCCAAAGGCGATTACAGTTTGTAAGACTATTGATGCTGTTTTTGAATTCATAAATCATTGGGATGTTGAGCGCCATAACTTGCCTTATGAGACAGATGGAGTAGTGGTAAAGGTGAATAATTTACATCAACAAGACGAGTTAGGTTTTACAGCAAAAGCTCCACGTTGGGCAATTGCCTACAAATTTAAGGCTGAGCAAGGAAGTACAGTTTTACATAAAATCACGTATCAAGTTGGGCGTACTGGTGCAATAACTCCTGTTGCAAATTTAGAGCCTGTTCAATTGGCAGGAACTATTGTAAAGCGAGCTTCGTTGCACAATGCTGATCAAATTGAAAAGTTAGATATTAGGGAATGGGATACTGTTTTTGTAGAAAAAGGAGGTGAGATAATTCCGAAAGTTGTTGGAGTAGATTTAAGTAAAAGACCTGAAAATTCTAAGCCTACATTATACGCTACACATTGTCCTGATTGTGAAACTTTATTGATTCGTAAAGAAGGCGATGCCAAACATTATTGCCCAAATGAAAATGGATGCCCAACTCAAATTACGGGCCGTATTCAACATTACATCAACAGAAAAGCGATGAATATTGATGGTTTGGGTGCAGAAACTGTAGAGTTATTATTTAAAGAAGGTTTAGTCCAAAATTATGCAGACTTGTATGATTTAAAGGTTGAGCAAGTTATTCCACTTGAACGGATGGCTGAAAAGTCAGCTCAAAATATGATTATAGGAATAGAGAAGTCAAAAGAGATTCCATTCGAAAAAGTGTTGTTTGCTTTAGGAATCAGATTTGTTGGAGAAACTGTAGCGAAGAAATTAGCTATGCATTTTAAAGCTATTGATAACTTGATGCGTGCAACTTTTGAAGAATTGATATCAGTTGATGAAATTGGCGATAGAATTGCAGAAAGTATTGTTGAGTTTTCTAATGAGTTATCAAACATTCAGATGATAGATCAGTTGAAAATGTATGGGGTGCAATTAGAAGTTTCAGAAGAATCATTAATTGGTTTGACTGATAAATTAGTAGGAAAAGTATTTGTTGTTTCTGGAGTTTTTGAAAAAGTAAGTCGGAATGAATTAAAGAAGTTGATCGAAGATAATGGAGGGAAAGTTTCGAGCTCAATTTCAAAAAAGACAAGTTATGTTGTTGCAGGAGATAAAATGGGGCCGAGTAAACGAATAAAAGCTGAAGATTTAGGAGTGGCTATAATAAGTGAAGATGAATTTTTAGAAATGTTAGAATAATAAATACAGGTTTATGAAAAATAATAAACGCTTTTTGGGACTATTTGTCCTGGTATCCATCATGTATATTGTAGGATTACTCTTGGATAATGAGATATTGAAATTTGTTTTCAAGCCATTAATAATGCTGTCTTTATTACTTTATTATATAAAGTCAGTTCAAAGAAAAAGCAAGTTATTTATTGGGGCAGTATTATTCTCTTTTTTAGGAGATGTTTTGTTGTTATATGATTCTGAACTATTTTTTATGCTAGGATTGGTAGCCTTTTTAATAGCTCATATATTATTTATAAGTATGGTTGTTGGAATGCTAAAAGAGTCATCAGCAAAACAAAAAATTAGTGCAATGATTCCGTTTTTGGTAACCTATTTTGGATTACTTTATTTATTAAAAGATAGTTTAGGTGAGCTATTAATTCCGGTAGTAATTTACGGATTGGTCATCTCAGTTTTTGGAGTGGTATCTTTATTAAATCACCTTGTAGCAAAATCCAACCCAAGTCAATATTTAATTTATGGAGCAATATTTTTTGTGGTTTCAGATAGTTTATTGGCAATTAATAAATTCTATGAATCACAAGAGTATTATCCGGTAATAGTTATTATTACCTATATATTTGCTCAATATTTAATATGTAAGTCGGTGATTGAAAACAGCAAAGAGTAGGCTGTTATTTTACATCATTATTTATTTCAATCCAATAACCATCTGGATCTTGTAGGTAGATTAAATTTACCCCATCACTTCTGGTAGTATATTTAGTTTCTTCTCCAAACCAATCTTCATAAGACACTTTTTTTGTAATCAATAGGTTTATAAACTCTACAAGTTGGTTTGTAGAAAAAGAGATATTTACACCTTTAGGAATTTTTATTTTTTCATCCGATTCGGTTAAATGTATTTGAGTTTTATCACTCAATACAAACCATCGAACAGTATCAGGCATACCGTCAGGGGTTTTTACTTCTTCAAGCTGAAGAATTTCACCATAAAATTTTGCGCTTTTATCTATATCTTTTACGAGTAATGCTAAATGATTTTTTGAAAATCCGAATACTTGTGAAAAGGTATTTATAGATAACAGAACAAATACTATTAGTGAAAAGATATTTTTCATCCGATAAGGAAATAGAGAGGTTTAAACTGCTTCTTTTGGTTTTTCAAGCCATTTGTCGTTCTTGGACTCACCCAAGATTGTGATTTCTTTAATACGTCTGTATTCAGTCACAGCATCTAACATTGCATTGCGATCATCACGTCTAATTTTAATGCCTGATTTAGCCCCTTTGTTACGTACTTCAATGTAAAATCCGTCTCTTAACTTGGCTGGTCTTGTCGCTGGTCTCCCCATTTTTCTCAATGATTTTATTAATTTTAAATTAGTGAGTAAATATAAACTTTTTAATGTTAAATGCAAGTTAAAGTTTCATACCTATAATGGGGATGTTTTTACGCTGATTTATAAGTGTAAAAGAGCTTAGTAAAAACAGGGCTAAAGCCATATAGAACAAGCTTCCGTCGTCATTATTAATTTTAATTCCGAGTTGGGTTAAATGCATCGTGATAGCTCCACTCATGAGTCCGGATGTAAGGAGTGCTCCTAGCCAAATTGTGCGTGGAATCAGAATTAGAATTGCAGAAATTAACTCTAAAATTCCAATACCAATTCTTCCAAAGGGTTCTAATCCAACTTTTGAAAAAATATAAACACTATCTGGATGAGCTGTAAATTTAAAGTATAAAGTCTGGACTAATATAATAGCAATAACAATTCTTAAAGCGAGTATAATTTTGGTAGTCATAAAATTTTCAATTTAACTTTTAGACGCAGTTTGTTAATTATATTACATTCGATTAAAAAGTTTAAATTAAACAACTGTTTTATCTATTTTTGTAGTAAAATAGTTTGAAATGATTTTAGACGGATTCCGTAAAGTTAATATCCGAAAAAGAATAAAAAAAGAATTATTGAGAAGTGACTCATTAAAAGCAAGAGGTAATCAAAAGATTGATACTATCTTGATTTTGGTTGATGAAAACTCACAAGAAAATTTAGATCAAATTATTTCAAAAAAATTAAACATTGATGTTTCTAAAGCAACAACAATATTTTTTAAAACGAATCAAGATATTTCTAATTATGAATGTGAGTTGATAGACAAGGGCTTTTCTTTATTTGGCAAAATAAAAAACGAAAAAATTGTAAAGCTAGTTCTGTCAGAATTTGATTTATTGCTGAATTATACAAATGACAATCTGTATTTAAATTATGTAACAGTTTTTTCTAAAGCAAAATTTAAAGTTGGATTAAAAGCTAATCAGCAAGAAATTTTTGATTTAATAATTGATGTTGATAAAAATAATGTGGATTTATTTCACAGTGAACTGATAAAATATTTGAAGATTTTAAATAAAACTTGATGCAAAAATTTAGAGGAACAGGAGTTGCGTTGGTAACGCCTTTTAAGGTTGATAAATCAGTTGATTATGTTGCACTAGAAAGGTTGGTTAATTTTCAGATAGAAAATGGAATAAACTACTTAGTTGTATTAGGAACTACAGGTGAGCCTGCAACATTATCAAAAGAAGAGCAGTTTAAAGTACAGCAAAAAATCATCAGTCTCAATGCTGGTCGTTTACCGTTAGTTTTAGGTGTGGGGAGTAATAACACCATGGCTGTTGTTGAAACGTTGAAAACCGAAGACTTATCTGCATTTGATGCAATTTTATCGGTGTCTCCATATTATAACAAGCCAACCCAGGAAGGGATTTATCAGCATTTTAAAGCAATTACTGAAGCGAGTCCGTTGCCAATTATTTTATACAATGTACCGGGTAGAACTGCTCAAAACATGGAGCCAAAAACGGTATTGAGATTGGCAAATGATTTTGAAAATATTATTGCTGTAAAAGAAGCAGCAGGAGATATGAATCAGGCATTAGAATTGCTAAATAACAAACCAAAAGATTTTATGGTGATTTCTGGTGATGATATGATTGCGTTGCCGATGACTTTGGCAGGAGGTTCTGGAGTGATTAGTGTAATTGGTCAAGGATTGCCTAAAGATTTTTCTCAATTGATTCAGTTAGGATTAGAAGGGAAAAAAGAAGCAGCATATCAATATCAAGATAAAATAAAAGAGAGTATCAACCTTATCTTTGAAGAGTGTAATCCTGCGGGAATAAAAAGCTTTCTCAAAGAATTAAATATATGTAATGATGAGGTGCGTTTGCCATTAGTAAAAGCTACGGATAATTTACAACAAAAAATTTCTAATTTTATAAAAAAGTATTGAGAGATTTTTGTTGATTTAAGGGCTTTCTATCAATTAAAAACCAAGTCGTAAATCTTAAGTCCAAAAGCGCAGCGGTCTTAAGTCTTTTATCTTATTTAATTAACAAACAATTATGAAGGTTTAAATGCGTTCTGATTAGAAATGAACTTACTTTTGTTTATCAAATTGTGATTAAAAAATCATTTTAATAATCCATAATTAATAACTACTTTTGCCAAATGCAAAAAATGAAGAAAATAGCAACCTTATTATTTGTAGCTTTAGTGTTGTCATCGTGCGGTGAATACAATAAAGTATTGAATAAGGGAACGATTGAGCAGCAATATAAATTGGCTACAAAAATGTATGAAGCCGAGAAATACGACAAAGCCATCAAATTATTTGATAAAATAATGACGGGTTATAGAGGGAAACCTCAAATGGAGCGTATCCAATATATGATTAGTTATTCGTATTACAATACCAAACAATATTCTTTAGCGTCTTATTATTTTGACCGATTTACTAAAAACTACCCTAAAAGTACAAAGCGAGAAGAAGCTTCGTTTTTATCAGCTCACAGTTATTATTTAGACTCAGCAGTTTTTAGTTTAGATCAAACATCTACCAATGAAGCTTTAGATGCGATGCAGAATTTTATAGATACGTATCCAAACTCAGAAAGAATAGCTGATGCAAATAAATACATCAAAGATTTAAGATATAAATTAGAAAAGAAAGCATTTGAAATTGCTAAACAGTATTATCATATTGAAGATTACACCGCAGCAATTACTTCATTCGATATTTTAGTTTCTGATTATTTAGGAACAACTTTTCGTGAAGAGGCTATGTTTTACAAATTCAAGGCATCAAACGATTTAGCAATGAAGAGTGTGTTTTCTAAAAAGGAAGCGCGTTTAAAAAGTGCTATTAAAGCATACGAAAGATTTAATAGAAATTACCCAGAATCAGAATATATGAAAGAGTCTAATAAGTTGTTAGAGAGAATAAACAACCAATTAGCAGACTATTCATTATTAGTAGTTACACCATAATAAAATAAATAAAAATGGACCATAAAAATTCAGAAGCACCGTTATCTACAGTTACGTATAACAGAGAAGCGATTGAAAAAGAAACTGACAATTTATACGAAGCTATTGTAATAATGGCAAACAGAGCAAATCAAATTAGCGGCGATTTAAAAAAAGAATTGGTTGATAAATTAGAGGAGTTTGCTACACACAACGACAGTTTAGAAGAGGTGTTCGAAAACAAAGAACAAATTGAAGTTTCTAGATTTTATGAGCGTTTACCAAAGCCAACTGCTATTGCTGTTGAAGAATGGTTAGAAAACCGTACATACTACAGAAAACAAGAAACTAAATAATATATGTCTATCTTAAGCGGTAAAAATATTTTACTCGGCGTAACAGCTGGAATAGCTGCTTATAAAACAACTTATTTAGTAAGACTTTTTATAAAAGCAGGTGCTCAAGTACAAGTTGTAATGACACCTGCTTCTAAAGATTTTGTTACACCTCTTACATTATCTACCCTCTCAAAGAACCCTGTTCATTCTACTTTTTATGATAAAGATGAAGATAATGAACTTTGGAATAGCCACGTTGATTTAGGCCTTTGGGCTGATTACATGTTGATTGCTCCTGCAACGGCAAATACACTTTCTAAAATGGCAAATGGCACCAGCAATAATTTATTGTTGGCGACTTACTTGTCAGCAAAGTGCCCTGTTTATTTTGCTCCTGCTATGGATTTGGATATGTACAAACATCCATCAACAAAAGAGAGTATTTCTAAGCTAGAAGAATTTGGAAATATTTGTGTGCCAGTAGCAAGTGGTGAGTTGGCTAGTGGATTGATAGGTGAAGGTAGGATGGCTGAGCCAGAAGATATCATAGCTTTTATGGAAGCTGATATTTTATCACAATTACCTTTAAAAGGTAAAAAAGTGTTGATTACAGCAGGACCTACTTATGAAGCAATAGACCCAGTTCGTTTTATAGGAAATCATTCTTCAGGTAAAATGGGGTTTGAATTGGCAAAGACAGCTGCAAATTTAGGAGCACAGGTAACTTTAATTACAGGTGTTACCAATGAAAAAGTAGCGCACTCTCTTATTAAAAGAGTTGATGTTATTTCTGCTCAAGAAATGTATGAGCAAGCACACAACTTTTATAATTCTGTAGATATTGCAATATTATCAGCAGCAGTTGCTGATTATAGACCTAAAGAATTTTCAACAACTAAGATTAAAAAGAAATCTGCTGAAATGTCGATTGAATTAGAAAAGACAAAAGATATTTTAGCATCATTGGGAGATAATAAGAAGCAGCAGTTTTTAGTTGGATTTGCTTTAGAAACCGACAATGAAATTGAAAATGCAAAAGAGAAATTAAAAAGAAAGAATTTAGATTTAATCGTTTTAAACTCTTTGCAAGACAAAGGAGCTGGATTTAAAAAAGAAACAAATAAGATAACTGTTATCGATAAATCCGAAAAAATTTCGGAATTTGGTCTAAAATCTAAAGCCGAAGTTGCACAAGATATTTTTAACGAAATTCTAGACCGAATCTAATGAAGCATTTTTTAAAAATTATACTCGTTTTTTTTGTAGCTGTTCAGGTGAATGGTCAAGAAATAAATGCGAGAGTTACTATTATTTCTGATAATATTCCAGGATCAAACAAACAAGTGTTTCAAACCTTAGAGAGGGACTTGAATGATTATGTCAATCAAAAAAAATGGACAAATCGTAATTTTTTATCCCAAGAAAAAATCGATTGTGCATTTACCATTACGTTACAAGAGCAACCATCATCTAACGAATTTAAAGGAAATATTCAGGTGCAATCTGTAAGACCAGTTTACAACTCTACCTATTTATCTTCTATTTTTAATTTTAGAGATACAGACTTGTCATTTAAATATACCGAGTATGAAAATTTTGAATACAATCCTAACGGGTTTGATTCTAATTTAATACAAGTTGTAGCTTTTTATGTATATACTATTTTAGGGATTGATGCAGATTCTTTTCAACAAAATGGTGGGACTCCATTTTACGATCAAGCAGAAAATGCAATGAATCAAGCACAACAAAGTGGTTATAAAGGATGGGGAGCTAATGACAGCGGTATAACAAGATATAAGTTGATAACTGATATTTTGTCGCCAACATTTACTGGATTTAGAAATGCGATGTTTACCTATCATTTTGAAGGGTTGGATATTATGTTTGATGATAAAGAATTGGCAAAAGAAAATATTGATAAAGCGATTCAGCAATTAAAAATTATCTATGATCGCAGGCCAACAGCACCTTTAGTTCGAGTATTTATGGATGCTAAGGCCGAAGAGATTGTCAATATTTATTCGGGAGGACCACGATATGAAACCGATGATTTAAAAGAAGTCCTGAGTAGAATTTCAGCGGTCAACATTTCAAAATGGAATGAAATAAAATAGCATTCACTAAATAATTTAAGTCATTGCTAACTTCACTATCAATAAAAAATTACGCACTCATCCAAGAACTTCATGTTACTTTTGATGAAGGATTCTCAATTATTACTGGAGAAACAGGTGCAGGAAAATCGATACTTTTAGGAGCTTTAGGATTGGTGTTAGGTAAGCGTGCAGATGTGTCTTATTTAAAAGATACTACTCAAAAATGTATTATTGAAGCTCAATTTAATATTCAGGATTATGAGCTAAAATCTTTTTTTGAAATCGAAGATTTAGACTATGAAGAGGTCACTATTTTGAGAAGAGAAATTTTACCTTCAGGCAAATCGCGCGCCTTTATTAATGACACCCCGACCACACTAAATGTTTTGACTTCTTTAAGTGAAAAGTTGATTGATATTCATTCGCAACATCAAACATTAGAACTTTCTGACACTAAATTTCAATTTAAAATAATTGATGCTTTGGCATCAAACGAATCAAAAATTGCTTCTTATAAAAGAGGGTTGGTTTTATACAATCAGCTTCAAAAAGAATTGAATGAAATAGAATCAAAACAGCATGATGCAAAGCAACAATATGAGTATAATTTGCATTTGTTTAATGAGTTAGAATTGTCTGGTTTAAAAGAAGGTGAGCAAGAAAAAATTGAAACTACTTTAGATAAGCTAAACAATGTTGAAACGGTAAAGTTGAGTTTAGAAGAATCCTATCAAATTGCCGAAAATGAAGAATTTGGTATCGTAAATTTGATAAATACATTCAAAGTTAAACTGCAACAAATTGCACCTTTATCTAAGGAATATAAAGAATTGTTTGAACGAATCCAGAGTTTAGAGATTGAATTCAAGGACATTGTATCTGAAGTTGAAAATTTAAATGAAGAGGTACAATACAATCCGTCAGAGGTTGAGGAGTTAAATGATAAATTGCAACTAATTTATGATTTGCAAAAGAAACATTCGGCAGCATCAATAACTGAATTGCTAGCAATTCAAGAAGTGCTTTCTGAAAAAGTTTATGAAGTAGAAAACTCATCAAAAATTATAAGTGCGAAGAAAAAAGAAATTGAAAAAGTATCGATTGATTTAAATAAATTAGCAAAAACTATCCGTAAAAATAGAGTAGCTATTATTCCGAAATTTAAATTTAAATTAGAAACAATTTTAAAAAATTTAGGAATGGAAAATGCACGTTTTCAGTTTAAGCTTTTACCATTAAATTTATTTCTATCAAATGGTAAAGACGAATTGAGATTGCTTTTTTCTGCAAATAAAGATGCTAATTATGGCGAGTTAAAAAAGATTGCTTCTGGTGGAGAATTGTCTAGAATTATGTTGGCAGTAAAATCGATATTGTCAAGTTATATAAATTTGCCAACCATTATTTTTGACGAAATCGATTCAGGTGTATCTGGTGAAATATCAAACAAAATGGGAGGTATTATGCAGCAAATGAGCAAAGAGATGCAAGTAATTAGTATTACACACTTACCACAAATAGCAGGCAAAGGATTGCATCATTTTAAAGTATATAAAGAAGAGATTTCTGGTCAAATTATTACTCAATTAGTAAAGCTTTCAGATGAAGATCGAATCAATGAAATAGCAGAAATGTTAGGGGGTAAAGACTTATCTGATGCTGCTAAAGCACATGCGAGAGAATTATTAAACTAATTAGTTATCTTTGCGTTTTAAAAAAATAAAAAATCAAACTAAAATAAAGTAGTATGTACAACTTATTAAAAGGTAAAAAAGGAATTATTTTTGGAGCATTAGACTCAAATTCAATCGCTTGGAAAGTTGCCGAACGCGCTCATGAAGAAGGAGCAGAATTTGTTTTGACAAATGCGCCTATCGCAATGAGGATGGGTACAATCAATCAATTGGCTGAACAAACAGGTTCGCAAGTGATTCCTGCAGATGCTACTTCTATGGAAGATTTACAAAATTTAGTTGATAAATCTATGGAAATCTTAGGAGGTAAAATTGATTTCGTTTTGCATTCAATAGGAATGTCTGTTAACGTTAGAAAAGGAAATCATTATACAGATCAAAATTATGATTTCACAACCAAAGGTTGGGATGTCTCAGCAGTATCTTTTCATAAAGTGATGAATGTACTTTATAATAGTAATGCGATGAATGAATGGGGCTCTATAGTTGGATTAACTTATATGGCAGCTCAACGAGTATTTCCAGATTATAATGACATGGCAGATAACAAATCATATTTAGAATCTATTGCTCGTAGTTTTGGTTATTTCTTTGGACGTGACCAAAAAGTACGTGTCAATACCATTTCACAATCACCAACAGCTACTACTGCTGGAATGGGTGTAAAAGGCTTTGACGGATTTATTAGATATGCCGAAGAAATGTCTCCTTTAGGAAATGCTACAGCATTAGAATGTGCTGATTATACGATTACAATGTTCTCTGACTTAACTAAAAAAGTATCCTTACAAAATCTTTTCCACGATGGTGGTTTCTCAAATATGGGAATCAGTACTAAGGTAATGGAAAATTTTTCTGGCGAGAAATAGTGAAAGCTTAATATCTATATTATATACAAATAAATAGGTGAAGTCCTATTTATTTGTATATTTGAAACCTCTCCAAAGTCCCTCATTTCTTAACTTTAAACAAAAAAGCATGAAAAAAATCTACATGACTTTGGCTACGGCCTTACTTTTTATTAGTACGTATTCGCAGTCTGAAACATGTGCTGGAGCAACAGAATTAACCGGTGATACTGATAGCCAATTTATACAAGCTGCTGCAGGAGATACGACCGGTAAAAGTACCGAAGGAGGTAATTCTAGCCCCGATGTGTTCTATTTTATTACACCTGGTGCAATTCAAACTGTAAATATAAGTTTGTGTCTTGCAAATAATTTTGATTCAAAATTAACTATATTTTCTGATTGTACTTTAACCACGATAATTGCAGAGAACAGTCAAGGTCCTGCAGGATGCGGTTTGCAAGCACAAGTTAGTTTTCAATCTGATGCTACTTCAACTTATATTATTATGGTCGAAGGAGCTGATAATCCTCTTGATATAAATACTTTAAATCCAGGAGGGGTAGATTTTGGAGCGTTTGAAATAAGTGTTTGGTTCGAGGCTCCTGTGGCTACACCAGATGCCGCGCAAGGTGTAAGTTGTACATCTTCTACATCTGGATCTACAATATTTTATTTTGATGAGTTAGATAGCCAAGGCAGTTGGGATGTAACTTCTAACACAGGTAATGCTAATGGTGTGTGGGAATTTGGAAATACAGGTTCTGGTAGCCATGGTTCTAGCACAGGTCCAAGTGTTGTATATAGTGGTGCATCTTATATAAGTTATGAAGCTTCTGGAAGTTCTACAGCCACAGCTTCCGCAATTTCACCGGCAATTAATTTGTCAGAGTTAAATATTGTTGAAGCTGCAGAATTGACTTTTTATATGCATGCTTATGGTGTGCAGATGGGGACTTTAAATGTTGGTGTTGGAACATCATCAAGTGGCCCCTTTACAACTGAAATGACTTGGTCTGGTCAATATCAAAGTGCATCAACTGATCCTTGGTTTAAGGTTGGTGTCGATTTAACAGCATATATAGGTCAAATAATATATATTGAGTTTGAATTTACAGGTGCTGGAGGTTTTCAAGGAGATATGGCTATAGATCTAGTTGAGGTTTCTGTTTGCGACACAGCTTTAGGTATTGAAGATGAAGAATTTTTTGATACTGTTACATTATATCCAAACCCAGCAAATGATATAATTAATATTAGGTCACAAGAAATAATTGATGAATTTGGGATCTATAACCTGTTAGGACAACAAGTTAAATTTGGTACTCCAAATGCAAAACAAACCATCGTTGATATTGCTGATTTAAAAGCTGGAGTATATATTATTAAAGTAAAAAGAGGAGCACAATTTGGAACTTATAAAATTGTAAAACAATAAAATATTTGAAGTAAAATTTTAACAATTTTATTTAATAATATTCATAAAAGCATTCAATAATTTATTGAATGCTTTTATTTTTTGTGTGTAATTAACTGAATAATTGTATATTGTGAAAATTATTAACTTATTTAACTACTATTTATGAAAAAAATTACTTTACTAAGCATGTTGTTTGTCTTTTCAATATGTTTTAATTCTTATGCACAAAGCACGATTAATATTACAACAACTGGAGGTTCCTTTCCAGAGGAAAAATGGGTAAATATTACCACAGCAATTGATGGAGGTGGTTCTCAAGTTTGGGGGCAAGGAGACGGTACTTACGGTAATGCTCCAGGTCTTTTAAATGTTGATATTCCAATAGCACCAGGAACTTATTATGTAAATTGTTATGATAAATATGCAGATAGTTGGGATGGAACTTTAATTTCAATTACAGCTTACGGAGCAACCTTGAACAATAATGGAGGTGTTGAGCCAGACGATGGTACTGATGATGATGCATCTTCATCTTTTGGTGATACACAAGCTCAAGAGTTAGAAGCTTCTTTAATGATTGTTGTACCTAATCCACCAGCTTGTTCAGGACCTAACTCTTTATTAGCGACTTCAACTTCTTTAACAGAAGTAACCTTGAGTTGGGCAGCAGGAGGGAGTGAAACAAACTGGACTTATGAGTATGGTGCAATGGGATATACTCAAGGCTCAGGATCATCAACAGCAACAACTTCAATGTCTGCAAGTTTAACTGGATTAACAGCCAGTAATCAATATGATTTCTATGTTCAAGCAAATTGTGGAGGAGGTAATGGTGATAGTACTTGGTCTGGTCCATTTACTTGGACTCAACCAAATGTTGGAGATTCGTGTTCTGTTCCTTTAATAGCAACTGTAAATGCTGATTGTGCGGCAGGTGGTGCATCTACAACAGTAATAGATTTTTCAACTGCTGCAGATTTAGGACCAACAGGTACTTGTGACACTACAACTGGTAACCAAGGTGCATGGATTCAATTTACAACACCAGCAAGTGGAGCAATAAAACTTACTAACGATGGCGTTGATAATGAAATTGTGATTTATGATTCTTGTGGAGGTGCTGAGATATTTTGTGCAGCTTTAGGGGCAGAATTGAGCTTATCAGGATTTGCACCAAATACGGTTTATATGATGGCAATTTGGAAAGATAGTTTTCAAACTTTAACGACTGATACTTTTTGTTTAGAAGCAATTACGTGTACTTTTCCTACAGGTTTAACATTAGATAATGTTTTTGAAACTACAGCACAAATTTCATGGACAGCTGGAGGGACTGAAACAGAATGGGAATATGTGGTGCAAGCTTCAGGTACTGGAGTACCAGTTACTGCGGGAACTAGTACAATGAATAATCCATTAAGTTTAACTAGCTTAACTAATGGTACCGATTATGAGTTTTATTTAAGAGCAGTATGTGGACCAGGAGATTTTAGTGATTGGTCTGGGCCTCTTAATTTTACAACGCCTTTAGCTGCTATTGTGCCAAATTATACAAATGATTTTTCAACTTTTCCAGGAGCAGGATGGAGTGAAGCTGCTGGGGCTTATGGTAGTCCTAGTGGTACAAGTTCATCTTGGGTAACTGATGATTTCGGCAATGATACAGGACATGTAAACGGGCAGTCAGCAAAAATGAATATTTACACTACTACTCATGATGAATATTTAATTTCACCAACTTTTAATTTATCAGGTAGTACTTATTATTTAAATTTTGACCTTGCATTTACTGAGTGGGGTAACACTAATCCTGGAGTTTGGGATACAGATGATTATGTTGCTTTATTAGTAACGCAAGATGGAGGAACTACTTGGTCTGAGCTAACTCGTTGGGATTCTGGAAGTACAATTGGCACATCAAGAGAAGCAGCTACAGAAATAACATTGACAGGTTATAACGCTACTACTAAATTTGCTTTTTTTGCTTTTTCAGATACTGATAATGGACCAGATAATGATTTTTTTATAGATAATTTTGATATTTCATCAACATCAACTTTAAGTGTAGAAGACAACATCATAGAAGGATTCTCTATCTACCCTAACCCTGTAAACAATATGTTAAGCTTTAGAGCTTTAGATAATATTGAAACAATTAGTATTTATAATTTACTAGGGCAAGAAGTAATGAGAGCTGAACCAAGACAATTACAAGCTCAAATTAACATGACAGATTTACCTACAGGTATGTATGTTATTAAAGTATTGGTTGGTGAACAACTAGGTTCTTATAGAGTTGTAAAGCAATAAAAACAATAAGAATTTCTTTTTAAAAGAAGAAAGCATCTGCCATTGGCAGATGCTTTTTTTTGTACCTTTATTTTTTATTATGTAAATTCAACACCAAATCAAAAACCCCTTTATTATGAAAAACTTTATTTTAGGTTTGTTTTTAGTAACCGCTTTTAGTTTTAGCAATTCTGTCAACGCTCAGGAAGCGATGATAGGAGAAGTTAAAATGTTTGCGGGTAATTTTGCTCCAAGAGGTTGGGCATTTTGCAATGGACAATTATTACCAATTAGTCAAAACTCTGCATTGTTTTCTATTCTAGGAACAACGTATGGTGGCGATGGTAGAACAACTTTCGCCCTACCAGATTTAAGAGGGCGTGTAGCTGTACATGCGGGTTCAGGAACAGGACTTATTAGAAAACAGTTAGGACAAAGAGGAGGTGAAGAAACTGTAAATATCACAGTAAAAAACCTTCCCTCACATTCACATGCTGTTAAAGCAGTTGCTGAGGTTGGTGATGAAGGATTGCCAAATGGTAATTTACCAGCATCTAATAGTACGGCAAATAAATCATATTCTACCTTGTCTTCTAATGCAACAATGAGTAAATCAATGATAGAAAATACAGGGGGCAATTTGCCAGTAAATAATATGCAACCTTATTTAACAGTCAATTATATTATTTGTTTAGAGGGAATTTTTCCTTCAAGAAATTAATATTTTATTGAAAAGATTATAAAGCATCCGCCTATGGTGGATGCTTTTTTTATATTTGTATATGCAATTGAAATTCTCTTTAATAATCCCAGTATATAACAGACCTCAAGAAATTGAAGAATTGTTATACAGTCTTACCAAACAAGATTTTAAAGAAGCTTTTGAAATTTTGATTATCGAAGATGGTTCGGAGAAAACTTGTAAAGAGGTTCTAAGTAGATATGATCGAGAGTTAACGATACACTATTTTTATAAAGAGAATACGGGTGCAGGATCGTCTCGTAATGTAGGTATGCAAAGAGCATCGGGCAATTATTTTATCATTCTAGATTCTGACGTGTTACTTCCAAAACATTATTTAAGTGATGTTCATAAAGCCTTGAATTCAAATTTTACAGATGCTTTTGGAGGAGCAGACAAGGCACATATTTCATTTAATACTTGGCAAAAAGCAATTAATTATTCAATGACCTCATTGTATACTACTGGTGGAATTAGAGGTAAGAAAAAAAGTGTTGGAAAATTTCAACCTCGAAGTTTTAATATGGGGATTTCAAAAAAAGCTTTTGAGGCTACCAATGGTTTTTCAGAATTAAAATATGGCGAAGATATTGATCTAACTTTTAGACTTTGGGCAGCTGGATTTAAAACTCAATTTATTGAGGATGCCTATGTATATCATAAAAGGAGAACCAATATTAAAGCATTTTATAAGCAGACTTATAACTTTGGAACTGCTCGCCCTTATCTCAATAAAAAACATCCTGATTCAGCTAAATTGACCTATTGGTTTCCGAGCTTATTCATTATTGGATTTGATATAGCCATCCTTTTAGCGTTATTTTTACATTGGATGTTTATTTTGCCATTTGCCTTTTATTTCTCAGTGATTTTCTTTGACGCTTTATTTCAATCTGAAAATTTGAAAGTTGCATTTTGTAGTATTATAACAACGTATACCCAATTTTTGGGTTATGGATTAGGCTTTTTAAAATCAAGTTTTTTTAGATAGAAAATTATTTTTTCGTCTAAAAATCGTAATCATCAATATTATCAAATTCGTCTAAGTTTTCGAATTCATCATCTTCTAAACCAAATCCGTCATCTAACTTCTCTGCAACAAATTCTTTTTCTGGCGCTACTTCTGGCGCATCTCCAAAGGCAAAAACTACTTTTGCAGTTTCTTTTTTTGAAGCTTTATTGATTTCTGATACTTCAACAAAAAATGTCCACATTGCCATAAAATCATAGACATAAATAAGCTTGTCGCCTTTTTTTAGTAGTGTATCTTGTAAAATACAGGTTTGCATAGAAATAGAATCACCCATATCAAATAAAGGAATTTCCTCACCTTGATTCCAATCAGTATCCGTTCTGTAAAAAGAGGCCATTTCTTGTCCGTTAAACCCAAAAGAATTGGCAATCTCTTTGTGTAATGTTTCTAGATTTTCTGAGTCGTGAATTTCAATGTCTCTAATCACATCTTTTTTAACATCTAAAATTACGCGTATTCTAAAATTCATTTTCTGTATTGTATGGGTACAAAAATACAACAAATCCGACAGCTAAAAGTTCTATTTTTATCACTACTTTTACCAATCTAGAAATTAAAAATATGGATACAAAAGCCAAGATTGAATATATAAATACTAAAATATTACCCAATACTTTGATGGAGACATTGTCAATTAAAGTCACAGAAATTGGTGACAATTTTGTAGTTGCAAAAATGCCTGTGACACCTGCTGTACATCAACCAGATGGAATTTTACATGGAGGTGCTTCTGTTGCTTTGGCTGAGAGTGTAGGGAGTATAGCTACTTATTTATTTGTAGATACTGAAAATTATATTGTTCGCGGTTTAGAAATTTCTGCCAACCATTTAAAGAGTGTTAAAGAGGGGTTTGTGACGGCAACTGCAAAGCCAATTCATAAAGGAAGGACTACCCAGCTTTGGGAAATTAAAATTACCGATGATGCAAATAATTTAATTTCATTATGTAAGTTGACCGCTATTATTTTGCCCAAAAGAAATTCTTAATGCAACGATTTTTTAAAAAATTATTAAAGGTAGTATCCATCCTGTTTTTTGGATTGTTGCTTACTTTTTTAATTTTAATTAATATTTTTTTTCAACCCAAGTCAGATGATGAAATAAGAACTATTTTTTTTGAAGCTAATGCTGAATTAAAATTAGAATATCAAGAATTTGATGGACAACAATTCCGAGTAATTTCTACAAGAAAGGAGTTAGATACAACTTTACCTAATTTGATTTTTATTCATGGAAGTCCAGGTTCATCAATGGATTTTAAGAAATATTTATTTGATGCCGATTTAAATTCAAACGCCAATTTAATAGCTTTTGAGCGAGTGGGGTATGGAGTGAATAACTTGGGATATATAAAAAATATTGACTTTGAAGTTTCTTTGCTACATTCAATTACCAAGCAATTAAATATTAATAAAACAATATTAGTTGGATATTCTTATGGAGGTCCAATTGCCTTGGCATCACAAAATGAGTATAAAAAAGTGATATTGTTAGCACCTGCGGTTAACTCTGAAATTGAGCCAATGTTTTGGTTTTTGAACTTTTATAAGTGGGGGATTACCCGCTGGATGATGCCTAAAATGTTGCAAGCTGCATCCAAAGAAAAACTAAACCATCCAACTGATTTAAAAAATCATGAGCAACGTTGGAATAAGAACCCATCTTCAGTTTATGTCATCCATGGAGATGAAGATTGGATTGTTCCTTATGAGAATTCAACCTTACTTCAAAAACAATTCAATGCTGATAAATTTAAATTGTACACCATAAAGGAAGCTGGTCATGAATTGATTTGGTCACACTTTGATGAAATGAAATTTGAATTGCTAAAAGTGATTGCTGAATGAAAAATTTACAACATAAAATAAAAAAGGCAATAGCTTCTTGTACTCCGTTTGTGTTGTACCGAAAGCCTAATGAAAAGGTCAATCATGTAGTTTTTCAAAATGATTTAGAAATTTATAAAGCTTATGATGGGCAAGAAGAGGGTTTTGTATTTGCTCCTTTTGATGATAAGGAACCATCCTTATTTATTCCTTTTTCTAAAGCAGAGGTTTCAACTTTTGAGTTAGATATTGTGCCTCAGAGTTCTGACAAAACAAGAATCAAATTAGACTCTTACAGCGAAAGAGAATCACATCTTAATTTAATTCAAAACGGTATAGAATTCATCAAAAACTCACAGGCTGAAAAAATCGTATTGTCTCGAAAAGAGCTTTTAAAAAATACTGATTTTGATATTTTAGAAGTATATCAAAGACTTTTAGAAAATTACCCAACAGCTTTTGTTTATTGCTGGTTTCATCCTGTTTCTGGGTTGTGGATGGGTGCTACACCAGAACGATTATTGTCGGTTTGTAATAACGAATTTAGAGTGATGGCATTGGCATCAACCCAAGAGTATAATGGCTCTTTAGATGTTGTTTGGGGTGATAAAGAAGTACAAGAACATCAATTTGTGGTAGATTATATTGCATCTAAATTCGAGAATCAAAAAACAATAATATCTGATACATATACAGTTAAGGCTGGTAATTTATTGCATTTGCGAGCTGATATTTCTGGTATTATACCAAACTCAAATTCATTTTCTAGTTTGATTAAATCGCTGCATCCAACTCCAGCAACTTGTGGATTGCCAAAAGAAATCGCCAAAGAATTTATCCTAAAAAATGAATCGTATGATAGAGAATACTATACAGGTTATTTAGGTGAAATAGGAAATGATTTTACAGATTTATTTGTAAACCTGCGCTGTATGAAAATTGATAGCTCTAAAAATGAAGTTGTACTTTTTATTGGAGGTGGAATTACAAAAGACAGCATTCCAGAAAATGAGTGGTTAGAAACGGTTGCTAAATCAAAGGTGATGAAGAAGGTGTTGTAGTGTTTTAGAAGACAGAAGACCAAAAGGCAATTGTCATTTTCTTGTCTTTCCCGTGAAAATGGGAATCCAAATTTTAATTGAAGATTAATCAGGGCAAACTCATGCTTGTATTTTTTTTGGTTAAAATCACGTGGGTTTTAAATGAATTAACCTCATTTATTTGTGCAATTAGTGAAATTCGTGTCTTATCATGTTTTTTATAAAAAAGTATAAGTTTGCCCTGGAAGATTAATAATAATTTCGTCTTCGAAAGAAGCATTTTGCGACGAAGCGATCTGTTTAGGGTTGTGTAGTAGTATGAATGAGATTGCTTCACTGCGTTCGCAAAGACGTGTTTTTTATTTGTCTTTCCCGTGAAAACGGGAATCCATTTTACTTATTCAAAAACTTTCAGGTTTGCAGGAATGCCATACATTACAACTCCATCACTTTCTCAAGCTCATCTTCAGAAATAATCAACAACCCACTTTTAACCAATCTTGGAGTTAGTATTCTCCAATTTTCATCAGCTTTAAAAATAATTTTTAAAATTGGAGCCGCTTTTTTATATTCTTTATTATTCAATAAGTTGATGGCATACCAATATTTCATTTCTAAATTATAAGGAATCATATTTTGTGCTTCTAAATATAAGGCTTCTGCTTTTTTAGAATCCCCATCTTCCATGGCTAAATCGCCATCATTCATAAAATTATAGGCTGTATGTAAATGCACTAAGCGCTCCAATTCTGCAATAGGATTTTCGTGATCTTCAATGCGCAAATCCATCAGCGTATCTTCCCAAGAATTTCCTGTTGCAGTACCGCTTACAATTAAAATAGCAGCAGATTGCATACCTCTAATATCTCCTTTTTCGGCTTGGGCAGCTTTCATTGCTGCTAAAATTCGAGTGCTTAAATTACCTTTAGTTGTTTCAAAAGCATCTGCCATGGCATCCCAAACAGTATTGTTGAGCATCATATTGGCTTGTGCTGAAAAATTCTTTCCTTGTTGGTGACCTGCAGCTTCAATGCAAGAACTTCCAGTATGCGTTGCTACTTCTCCATCAGCATTTAAAAAAGCCACTTGCCTATACATTTCGCCTTCATCATTTTGTAGCAAAGCATCTAATGCTTGTTGAGGTGATAATCCTTGTTCCATCAAAGCCAATCCTTTAGGTCCATAACTCGGGTTAATAAATGATTGTGTGGCTACAACACCGACTCCAGATTTACCATATGTAACGCTGCTACCTACACTAAACCAATGTGATTGTACTGCAACTCCCATTTCGCCAGTAATAGAATCTCTAGCTACGATAGAGTAGGTGTGCGCAAAAGGCTCTGATTTATTAAAAAATTGAGAAAAACTAGAAGTTGATATCATTAGTAAAGTGATTAGTAGAATATTTTTCATGATTGAATTATTTTGCTAATTTGGTTGAGATGTTAAAGATAAGAATTCATTTCAAATGATTTTGTTTAGTTACCTTTGCAATCGAATAAAAAATTTCAATGCCACAATTTCCAAAGAACAGATTAGCACAGCAAGTAATAGCATCTTGTGTTGCACATTATATCGAGCATGTTGTCATTTCACCTGGTTCTAGAAATGCACCACTTACCATTGGATTTACAAACCATTCAGACATAAAAACCTATAGTATTGTTGATGAGCGATCTGCTGCTTTTTTTGCATTGGGGTTGGCGCAACAACTTCAAAAACCAGTGGCAATAGTTTGTACTTCTGGGTCGGCATTGTTGAATTATTATCCTGCTGTTGCTGAAGCTTTTTATAGCGATGTTCCCTTGGTTGTGATTTCTGCAGATAGACCGAAACATCTTATTGATATAGGCGATGGGCAGACGGTAAGACAAGAAAATGTATTTGAAAATCATATTGTAGCAACTGCTAATTTGATTGCTCATTCTGATGATAATTTAGATGCTTTAAAGCGTATTTTGAAAATTGCAATTCATAAAAAAGCACCTGTACATATCAATGTTCCTTTTGATGAACCATTGTATGAAACTGTTGATGTCATGATTGATGTTGCCCCGATAAATTACAAGTTTGTTGAGACTCCGTTAGATGTTGATGAACTTCAGAAATATGCGAATATTTGGAATACTTCAGAAAAAAAAATGGTGTTGATTGGCAGTAATTACTCTAGTGAATTGTTGCAAGTTCAACTGAATAAAATAATTGAAGATCCATCGGTAATTGTTTTAACAGAGACTACGTCTAATGTTTTTCACGCACATTTTATAAATAGTATTGATAAAGTTATTTTTCCGCTGACAGATGAAGAGTTAGAAAAATTATCACCAGATATATTATTGACTTTGGGTGGGATGATTGTTTCTAAAAAAATAAAACAATACTTGCGAAAGTTTCAACCAAAGCACCATTGGCATGTTGATAGTAAAAAAGCCTTTAATACATATTTTTGTTTGGAAAGGCATTTTGAAATTACTCCTGAATTATTTTTCAGCCAGTTTTTCTTTTTGACTCCTAAATCTTTTCCAAGTCATTTAAACTATCAACAAAATTGGATTGAATTAAAAACACAACGAAAAATAAAGCATACTGCATATTTGGATGCGTGTGAATATTCAGATTTAAAAGTATTTGAAAGTATTTTGGAATCCATTCCTAACAATACACAACTGCAATTAGGAAATAGTTCAATTATTAGATATTCACAATTGTTTGATATAAACTCTAGTTTAAAGATTTTTTGTAACCGTGGTACTAGCGGTATTGATGGAAGCACGAGTACTGCAATAGGAGCATCCGTAGTGGTAAATAATCAAACAGTATTTATTACGGGTGACATCAGTTTTTTTTATGATAGTAATGCGCTATGGAATGACAATATCAAAAATGATTTCAGAATCATTTTAATCAATAATAATGGCGGTGGAATTTTTAAATTTATTCCAGGACCAAAACAAACAAACGCGTTGAATTATTTTGAAACACCCCATGGTTTAACTGCTGAGCATTTATGTAAGATGTTTGGTTTTGAGTATCAACAAGTTTCAAATTTAGAAAAAGTAAAAGAATCTTTGTCAGATTTTTATTCAGAATCAAATCAACCAAAATTATTAGAAATATGCACACCAAGTGCTGAGAATGACATCATTTTGAAGCAGTATTTTGCTTCGTTAAAATAAAAAATTATGGATTTAAAAGTAGGAGATAAAGTCGATTTGATTATAGGAAGAAATAGTAAATTGGGCTTTACAGTTTTAATCAATAAGGAGATTGAAGGATTGTTATATAAAAACGAGCTTTTTGTTAGAATACGAGAGGGTGATGAAAAAGAAGGCTATATCAAAAAAATCAGAGAAGATGGAAGTATAGATGTAAGCTTACAACCAATTGGATTTAGAAAAACCTTGGTAGAAAATGAAATAATCATTTTAGATGCTCTTAAAAAAAATGACAACGGATTTCTTCCGTTAAACGATAAAAGCTCTCCTGATGCAATTAAATACAAGCTTGGTATGAGTAAAAAAGCATTTAAAAGTGCTATTGGTGGGTTGTATAAATTAAAGATGATTACAATCGATTCTGAAGGAATTCGATTGGTAGAACATGATTAATCAACTTTTACCCACCCCCAGTTTTCTCCAGTTTTTATACGGTGTAATTGCATTTCAGTAATTCCGTATGTTTTAGCAATCATCTTTAAACGCGTTCTTCTATTTGGGTCGTTTAGTTTTCTTTTGATGATTTTTACACGTCCTTCATTGAGTTTAGAATATCGAATCCTGTTAGACGGAGCTTCGTATTTTGGATTGCTAAACTGGTGTACTTCTTTTTCTTTTTTGGTAGCCCAAGCTAAATTCCATGTATGATTATTGTCTTTACCATAATCTAGATGGATTACAAAAGTCTGAGAATCATCATCTTTTATAAGAAAAGTTGTAGCGACTAATTTATGAATATAGCGAGCAGTCCGTTTTTCATTTTTTTGTTTGATAGGCAATCTTAGATAGCCGCCAACTTTAAATAGTTTGATGAGTATTCCGTTTTCAGAATCTACTTTAAAACTTTTTACACGTCCATAAGAAGAGATTTGATATTTCTCTTTTTTTGAAATATGGTCTTCAAATTGTATGAACTCCCAGCGTTCAGGTATATAACTTTCATTCATAATGTCATTGTAGCATATTATTGTTAATCATAAATATAATTTCAAAGAGTCCGATAGCTTTTGGAATGCAATTGGGTTTGCGATATTACAATCGATTTGTGAGGTTGCGAGAAAAGCTTGTTAAAAAAGGTGGTTTTTAACAAAATTATACTGAAACGATGTGCCAGTTAAGTGTCGAATTAAATATGGAATTTCTTTTTCAGGTCAGTTGTTAAAGCATCTTTATGTACTAAAATCGAAATAGATTTTAATTTAAAAAATGATTCACTCATGTAAATATAGCCATCATTTCCGATACGGTTACTATTTGTACCCCAAGAATTTTTTACTTTGTAATAAATATTTCCTTTTTGATCGGTCACCAACCCCATGATATGCATCAAATGATCATCAGTAGTATTATAATTGTCATATTCTTGTTGACGATAATCTGCCGTAACTTCCAATTCATTAACAATCTCAGTCAATGATTTTTTTGAATTATTTTCTTGGTTTGGAATAACTGCAATTCCATACTTTGACGAAAAAGTAGCTTCAGACACATCACCATCCCATTCGATTGAAAAACCTTTATTTAAAACATCTTGCGCTATTTCATTAAACTCGTCTAATGGAATGTTATAAAACCTACCGTTCGCAAAATTATCAGGGATATTTAAAATAAAGGAATCATAATAAGGAATATGTGTAAATGAAGTAAGAGTTATATATTCATTAGGATTTACTCCCGTCATTTCTAAAAATGATTGAGGCGTATAGACAACTCCTTCATACACAAATTCTTCGATTTTTTTTCCAAGTTTTTCATCTAAAATGGTTTCAATATCGGTTTGCCAATCTGGATGGTTTGAGTTTTTATTACTTTTAATATAATCATCTAATACAGCCTTTATATCTTTAGATAATTGTGAATGATTGTGGATTGTTGCACTACCAATTAATCCAGAAAATTCACTTTCAGGAACCAAACCTTCTGATTTAATAGCATTCATTAAATCGTGGCCCAAACCGCCTTCGCCAAACTGAGCGTTTCCTTGGCGCATAACATAATTCCATGCTTTCTTAGGATATGTGGCACGTACAGTATACATTTCTGAAACATCAATTGTTTTGCCTGAGATACGATAAATTTCAGATTCAATGAATGATGATGTAGAAAAACTCCAACAAGTTCCCGATCTGCCTTGACTTTTAACTTCAGATGCTTCGATATCAACAATAGTTTTAAAAACATAGTTGTTATTGATTTCAATGTCGGTAATTGGTGTTGGTTTTAAATCTTGTGCGATTGCAAAATTTACAAATGCAAGGCAAAATAGGAAGATGATTTTTTTCATTGGAGTTGAATAATTTAGTTGTCGAAATTACAAATAATTACAATTGATTTGTCTTAAAAAAATCTTATTTCATTTTTGCTGAAACACGCTCCACGTTTTTGTAAAAACTATCGGCATCTTCAATGCTGCCAGTAATTTTCATATATCCTTCTTTGTAGGCATCTAAAGCATTTCTATACTTTCCTCGTAATTCGTAATCCAAACCAATATAGTAATCACCCAAAGGCGATTCTGGATATAATTTGTAAATCATTTCGCCAAAATCACGGAGGTACTCTCCATTTTCTTTATCGATAATAAGCCCCTCAATAGCGTATATATCACGTTCTCTAATTCTTAAATTAGCACCGAATTGATATTCAATTTCTACATACTTATTTTCTAAATAGGCTATGGCATCTGGAGGTGATAGTTCTTTGATGCTGGTTTCAAACTCTTCTTTAGAGATAGCAGCATAGATGCCGAAAATAAAATGCATTGCACTAGACAATGATTGCCCAATAGAAGATGTTTTTGTTGCTCCCGAAAAATCATCAAAATGATACTTGAACTTTTTATTTTCAAGTGATGATAACAATGTATTGACCGTTAAATTTTCAGATTTTCTTTTATTAGACAAATAATCACCAGAACTCAAATAATAGTAATAAGAATTTTTCTTGATTTTGTGCACTTCGGTTTCTACCATATAAGGAACATCGGGTGCAAAATATGGATTGATGTTTACAAAGGCATTAAACCCTGGATCATCTTCTATAAAAAAGTAATTGACAAAATTTGCTGTAAGTGTATTACCAACAATTGTTTTAAAAGGAGAAATTCTATAATTTTCTTCCATATAATTCAATAATTCTGCCCTTACAAACCTGTAAAAGGCATCACTTTTACTAGTGGGTAAACTATTTAATTTATCATATGCACAATCTTGATAACGCCTTTTGTTGTCTTGCGAAATTCCAACTACAATTTGCTCAGGAGCTTTTCCTTTTTGAGCAAATAATATAGAATTTCCTACATACACATCAAACAAATAATCAGCATCTAAAATGACAGCCAGCGGGTAAACGCGTGCAGAATCTAATTCATATGATGGTGGAATGTATATTCTGATTTCACGTTCTCTGCCTAATTCATAGGAGTTAATATCAACAGTAAAAGTATTTTGTGCAAAAATTGTACACACAAATAACATAAAAAGAGGGGTTGTTAATTTTTTCATTTTATCAATTGTTTTTTTTTTATTAAAATCCAAAGCCCAATCCAAAACTAAAATACGTTCCTTCTTTTGAGCTAAATACGGATGCATTTAGATTTATCATACTTGCGCCTATAAGCCAAACTCCACCTCCATAAGATGTTTTCCAATCATTGGAGTTCTCATTTTCTAGCCAAACTCTACCATAATCAAACCCACCAGACACTCCTATTTTTAATGGTACTAATTGGGTTTTAAATTTCCCTAAATTAAATCGAATATCAGTATTTTGATAATAGGAACTATTTCCTGTAAATCGCTGGTTTCGATATCCGCGTAATCCGTTTTTCCCACCAATGCTCGCACCATAATAGAACTCATAATCATTGCCAATTATTATATGTCCTTTAAATTTTGTTGCTAAAACAATGGTTCCGTTAGTATTTAATTTATAGGCAAAACTCAACGATGGAGTTACAAATGCAAACGTATCAGAATTGCTTAAATTGGTTTTAAAACCAGTATCTAAAGTAGCAATCATACCAAGGGTTGGGAATGCTTTATGATCTTTATTCTCAAATTTATAGGAGGCTTGCGCACCTAAATAATTTTGTCTTTCTTCAGTAGTAATTGAAAGCATATCAATAAACCTCCCATCGGTTTTCTCAACTTCTACACTTTCGTATAATGCACCAAAATTAAATTGACCTCCCGTACGCCCAATCCATTTTAATGAAGGGTAAGCACCATGTGCACTCAACCGTACCCTATGGTAGTCGTCATCAAAATCATCTTCAAAATTTTCTGTTTCATTACCTAAACCATAAAAGTTAATACTGTAATTAGGGCTGGTAAATTTTGCTTCAATCAAAAAATTCCAATTGTTTATTATGTTGGCAAACTCTCCGGAATACATTAAGTCAAATCCGTTTGTAGCGAAATAATACGAAGCTTTAATACTGTGTTGTTGGCTAAAAGGATTTCTATTATAGCCATTTATTATAAAAGTATTACTGATTCCAAGTTTAATTCCGTCATCAGGATTATACCCTATTATAGGTAATATAATATTGCGATTAATTTTATTTTTCTTATAATTATACGAATTGATTTCATAATCATCAGTCAACCTTTTAACCCCTTTTGATGTTGTAAAAGTGTTCTTTTTTGATTTAAAATCATAGATATTAACTTTAGCACCACTTTCTATTTTATAGACATCATTATTTTGCCCTCCAATCAATTTTAAAGAGATTACATTTTTGTTTGTCCCAATTACTTCAAATACATCTTTGTCATCTAAACCATACACCCAAATTTCTTTGGTAGTATTTTTAGAGTAGATTTTATCGTGAATTTTTGTTCCTTTTTTATCATCTTTAATATTGAATATTTTTATGTGGGTATCGCCATTAATTAGTCTGTTAATCTCAAACCAATTGTCTTTGTCTGTACCTTTAATAATGGCGTTTTTTTCTAGATGCTTATAATATTCTTCTGCAAATTTATTGAGGTTTTTAAGACGCTCCTTTAATTTTGATTTTATATCAGTAATAATAGCATCGTTAATTTCTGGTGGCAACTTGCTAAATGCACTTTCAATAACTTCATCAGTTATGCCTTCTTGAATCAGTTTTACTTGTGCTTCCCAATCTTTATAAGTTGATTGATTTATAAGTGCTAGATCTAAAGGACGACCAGAAATATTAAATTTCGAAACATTTCGAATGTTATCAGCGTATTCTTGCATCATGCTAATATCGTAGGTAATTGCAACTGCTGATTTTATTAAAAAACCATCAAATTTAGAAAATGCTTGATCTCGATCTCGTGGAACAGGTTTGTAGGTTTTTTTCTTACCATCTTTAAATTCTGCCCATCTCCATTGATCTTGATGTCTATCCCAATCACCAATCAGCATATCAAATAATCGAGCTCTGATATATGCTTCTTCATCAACTTGGTTGTTGTCAGATTTCCTTAATGCTTTTAACAAATCATCAGTACTTATAAGCTTGTCAGAAAAACCAAAACTTGCTACATCACTATGCCCAGAAGTAGCCCGCTCTTCAATCATATATAATTCATCACCAAAATCAGAATTAAAATGATTTAATGCTTTTTGTTTTGGAATGTAATATAGTGTCGGGTTTGTATGATAGACGTCAACAGCATTTGCCAATTCTCCAATAATAAAAGGGGTGTATGGATGCGCTGCTGTATAAAAATCTAACATTAAACTTTCTGTATATGTATCATCATATTGCCCTTCGATATACTCATCTTTAAAGGCAACAGCCTGAAAATATTGAGTAGCACTTTTCCTGAGTGCACGCATCACATATTCTTTTCCATTTTCATCTTCTAATCGCAAAGAACGGGATTGATGTCCTCCGCCTTTTCGAATTGGTATCAGTCCGCCAAAAAGAGTGTCGAGATTTACAGTCGGAGCCGAAATGGGAGTTCCATAAATAGTTCTATAGTGGTCGCCCATTAGTTTGGTAAAACTTTTAGACTTTGATATTTCGTCTTTGGTATAAATGGATGCTTTGTAAGTTGTTGGAATGCTGTCAGCAAAAACAATATTATTTTCTAAGTTTTCTGCATCATGAATTCTGGTTTTAAATAGCAAATTTTGTTTTCCATTTTCTTCAGAATAATAATATACCCAAGAAGATCTGTCTTTGTACAATACCAACTTTGCATACCCAATTCCACCATAAGAAAATAATCCGCCATTTCCTGTTTTAGCAGCAGAAAATTTAGAAGCTGACCCACTAATAATTTGTGGTTTATTGTCTTTAACAAGATATTGAAGATTATGCTCATGACCAGAGACAAAAATAGTTTTATCTACTTTTTGTGATAAAGTAACAATTCTCTTTTTTAACTTTAAATACATCGCATTTTGTAAATCTTGCGGAGAAACACCGCCAGTTTTTCTGATGAGATTAATTACAGAACCGATAATTGGCAACGGAATTTTATTATTAATAGGATATAATTGCATCTTCATTGTATACTGCCCACCGTGTGGACCATTAGTAAACATAGGGTGGTGCATTGCAATGACAACTGTTTTAGATAAGTTCTTTTTTAAAAGTCCTTCAAACTCTTCAAAAAATTGTGCGCGAGTTTTTATTTCGCAATTGTCGTTTATTGTTGGGTTGTCATTCCAATTTTCTAAATACCATTGGGTATCAACAATTATTAATACTACATTTTCTGAAATATTTACTTTTTTAAGAGGGCAGCCATTTTTGGGTAAAAAAGCATCTTTATCATTCAGTTGTTTGGTAATGAATTTGGCTTGTCTATCTAGTCCTTTAATCCCGTCACTATAATAATCATGATTTCCAGGAATAAAAATAGTATTCCCTTTAAAATTACGACTTAGAGATATTTGTTGTTTCAGGATTTCTTCTGCTCTTTTTCTATCAGGATGATTTTTTTTAGGCATACCGTGTTCATAGGTGTTATCACCTAAAAACAATAAAGTGGAATTTTTTGATGCATTTGACAATTCGTTTTTAAGTTGACTAAAGTGAGTGTCAATAGATGTTTTAGTAGAAATACCCCCATCACCTAAGAAATAAAATGTATGATCGATTTCAGAATTTGTTTCGTCTGTACTAATATTCCAATTATTGACTTCATCTTCATATTGAGCTTCATAAGTTGCACAACTCGAAAAAAATAAAAATAGAATTAGTATTGAAAGGATATGGTTTTTAAATCGACTCATATTTGATTTGTACAAAAAATTAAAAATACAATAATTTTCGTATTTTTGAATTTACTCACCTTGTTTTATTATGACAGAAGATAAGTTTTTTATTGCCCTAAAAAAATATGTGTTCGATTTGTTTAAAAACAAACTATCGACTGAGACCGTATATCATAATTTTAGCCATACACTGCAGGTTGTAGAAGCTTCTAATGAAATTGCTGTTGCTGAGAAAATATCTGAAACCGATTTAGAAATTTTATTGATTGCAGCATGGTTTCATGATACGGGATATGTTAAAGGATATGAAAAACACGAAGAGGAAAGTAAAATAATCGCTAAAAAGTATTTGACTGCAGAAAAGTTTTCTGAAGATAAGATTCAAAGTGTTTTGGACGTAATTGATGCGACAGTTATGCCTCAAGAACCAAAAAGTAAATTGGATAAAATTATTTGTGATGCAGATTTATTTCATTTAGGATTGGATAATTATAGTAAGAAAACAAGCTTAATACGATCGGAAATAGAGCGATTGTGTGATAAATCTTTTACAGATATAGAGTGGATGCAAGAGAATGATACTTTCTTGACATCACATAGCTATTTTACAAATTATGCTTTTGAAAAGTTAAGCGAACAAAAAATATTGAATCTATTAAAGGTTCAAAAAGATATAAAGAAGGCAGTTGAGAAAAAGAAAGAACAAGACTTGAAAGTTAAAAATAAAAGTGAAGAAACTAAGCGGAAAAAGAACAAGGCCGAAAGACCAGAAAGAGGTATTGAAACCATGTTTAGAGTTACGCTTAGAAATCACATAAAATTAAGTGATATAGCTGATACCAAAGCAAATATTTTATTATCAGTAAGCGCAATAATGATGTCTATCGCTTTATCTACGTTGTTTCCTAAGCTTGAGAAATCTGGCAATGCTTATTTAATTTACCCAACTTTAATTTTTATATTGACCTCTGTAACTACAATGGTAATTTCAATTTTATCAACGCGTCCAAAAGTGACTTCAGGGGTATTTACAAAAGCTGATGTAGTAAAGAAGAAAGTTAATTTATTGTTTTTTGGTAACTTTCATAAAATGAAGTTAGAAGATTTTGAAAACGGGATGGATGCGATGATGAATGATCGTGATTATTTGTATAAATCATTGATGAAAGATTTGTATTTTTTAGGGATTGTACTCAATAAAAAATACAAGCTATTAAGAATTGCTTATACTGTTTTCATGATCGGAATCATAATAACAGTATTTTCCTTTATTTTATCATTTGTGATAATGAGAAGAGCAAGTTAGTTGTCATTATTTATTACATTCATTAAATCGTCTAGTGTAATCTTTTCTTTAGACTTTTTATTGTAGTTAACAGAAACTCTTAAAGCCTTTAAGCCAGATGTGCCTTGTAAATCCTCAATTTCTAAAAACTCCACCTCGTCCAGCAAACAATTCATTATTTGTAAATGTTTGATGTATTTTAAATACTCATCTGCTTCTTGATCTTGATTGTAAACAATGGCAATTTTACCTGGTTGTGTTAGGCGTTCATTGGTGTTTTTTATCAGAGCTTTGTCAATGCGCTTTTTTATAATTTCATATCTAATGTTATATGCACCATCAACATCAAAGCGTTTTTCATCCATTCTAAATCTAATTGCAAGAGGTGTACTGTGGACTAAAATTAGCGAAGCGATTTCTAATTGATGTGGCAAAGAATATTTTTGCTTATGTGCTATATTTTCTAACTCACACATCATTTGCAACTGCCACAACCTTAAATTAAATAAATAGATTTCGTTGTATTTTTCATTTCTAACCAACGATTGCCCTATGTACATATTGTAATCTACACCATCTGTTTTATAACGCTCAAAATAATGGGGGAACATTTTTTGTGCTTCTATTTGTTTAGAGTCTATAAACTTTGTTAATGTGTCATTCAATGTATTTACACTCTCTTCATATTTTTTTCTTTCATCAAAAATGACCAGAAGTTTTGGATCTATTTGTGACATATAATCGTCAACCAAAGATTTTAATTCTTTATTCAAAGACTTTAAATGATTAAAAACTGGGTAGATTTCTTTCTTTAAAAAATAAGCAATGCTGGTTTCATCTCCAGAATGCAATCCTTTTTTGATGTCTTTTCTGTAATTGTCTATTCTAAAAAATAAATCGTCATAAATTGGAAGCTTAAATAAGCTTTTGGCTTTGTCAATAATATGAAGAGCAAGATTTAATTGCTTTTCTAAATCAAGTTGAATTGATTTGTTTCTTGCAATTGTAGACCCTTTAATATCACTTTGCCCATATAGTGGGACCACGTTCTCAAAAACGATATCATTTAATTTTGATGAAGCTTTGTCGTTGCTTTCAATTTGGTTGATATATTTTTCAGCTGCATCGGTAAATTTCCATTTAACAGTAGGATGAATAGAAGTATAGTGTTCTTGAATTACAGATTCGATTTTATTGTTGAGTTCTTCTAAATACCTTTTAGCAGCAATCTTAAATATAGGGATAACATCTTGTAATTTATTTGCGTTGATAGAGTTTAATTCAAATTTATTAGGTGATACTAACTCCATTACCCCACAAAAATTTTCTGATAATTCTAACGGAACAAGAATGATACTTTGTATACCTTGACTATTTAAGGTTTTGTAAAACTCATTTTGATTTGTAGCTACACCATATTCTTCAACATCTGAGATAGCCAAGACTTCTTTTTTTGTAAATAGTTTTTCCAATACACCATTGCAAAAATACCCCTCACAAATTATATTCTCTTTTGATTGAACAATATAACTCTTTCTCTTACTGACATATTTGTAAGTGATTTTATTGTCGAGGGTTGTAAAGCCAGAAAACTCAAACTTTATATCATTTGACTCAAATAAATTAGAAATACTTTGTTCTACTTTATCTTTTGCATCTTGATCATTACGAATTAGGCTTTCTTTTAAATTAGAAATTAAATAATCAGAAGTTATATCTACCAAGTTTATCATTCCAAAACCTTTAAACTCATAACTGTTTGGTGGAAATTTTTCGCGCCATAAATCAATGTTGTCAAAATTATTAATTAATAATTTGACATCATCATCTGTAATTTTTGGAGCGTGATCTAAAGGCTTTACTTTAAAGAAATCACCATTGTATAATGCACGATAATGTCTCGTAAACCCAGTTTTTTTATTAGGTATATCAAAATAGAAAGGACGTTTTAAATCTAAATGTACATTATAATGAAAAGCCAAAATAAATGTGCAGGTCATGAGATAAATATTTGATTCATCAAAATTTTTCAATTTCAATTCATAATCAGAACCTGCTTCATCTAATATTTTTTCAAATCGCTTAGAAAGTTTAAATGTTGTAAATTCAAACGGAATGCTTGCAGCTTTAATCTCATTGGTTTGTAATAATTCTGGAAATAAAACATCTAGAAATCTAGAAATTTCTTTGTTATAAGTACTAAGGTTGCTAAAATCATCAAACCCTTCTCGTAAAATGGGGTACTGTTTATATTCCTCCAATAATTCTTTAGAAGTAGAATACAATATATGATTTTTGTCTTTTGAAATCTGCTCAAGATATTCAAAAATAGCCTCAAAACTGATTTTAAGTTTTAAAGGTAAGTCCGTATTCTTTTTATAATTTGAAGGAATAATTTTCATTTCAGAGGCATTGTTGTTTTATTCTTTTTTTTGTCGATTTTAAGAATTCAAAATTACACTTTAATTTAGTATCTGTTTGGAACATTTATTTCTAACTTTTTTATGAATTATTTTATAAACTATTAAAATGCGTTATTTTTACAGTTCAATAAAAGTACTTTATGAAACGAGCATGTTCAAATTTTAATCATCCAACGGAATGACTAATAGCGAACGGCACGTGACAGATTTAACAAATAATAGAGACACATGAAAACAATCAATTGGCAAACTGTCAAAGAATTTGAAGATATTACTTATAAAAAATGCAATGGTGTTGCGCGTATTGCTTTTAACAGACCCAATGTTAGAAATGCTTTTAGACCTAGTACAACATCCGAATTAATCGAAGCTTTTTATGATGCGCAAGAAGACACCTCAATAGGTGTAGTGTTGCTATCTGCCGAAGGCCCATCCACTAAAGATGGTGTGTTTTCTTTTTGTAGCGGAGGTGATCAAAAAGCGCGTGGACATCAAGGATATGTTGGCAAAGATGGTCAGCACCGATTAAATATTTTAGAAGTACAACGCATGATTCGTTTTATGCCAAAAGCCGTAATTGCAGTCGTTCCTGGTTGGGCAGTTGGTGGAGGTCATAGTTTACATGTGGTATGTGATTTGACTTTGGCAAGTAAAGAACATGCAATTTTTAAACAAACAGATGCTGATGTTACTAGTTTTGATGGTGGATATGGTTCAGCGTATTTAGCAAAAATGGTGGGGCAGAAAAAAGCGCGAGAAATTTTCTTTTTAGGGAGAAATTATTCAGCACAAGAAGCTTTTGAAATGGGTATGGTCAATGCTGTGATTCCGCATGATGAATTAGAAAATACTGCTTATGAGTGGGCGCAAGAGATTTTAGAAAAGTCACCTACATCAATTAAAATGTTAAAGTTTGCTATGAATTTGACTGATGATGGTATGGTAGGTCAACAAGTTTTTGCTGGTGAAGCTACTCGCTTAGCTTATATGACTGATGAAGCCAAAGAAGGTAGAAATGCTTTCTTGGAAAAACGCAAGCCAAATTTTGAAAAGAAATGGCTTCCTTAAGAGTTTAATTTTATGAAAATAATTTGTATCGGTCGTAATTACGCCAAACATATTGAAGAACTAGCGAATGAAAAACCTACAGAGCCTGTGGTGTTTTTAAAACCTGATTCAGCAATCTTGCCTAAGAAGATGCCGTTTTTTATTCCCCCTTTTTCTGAGGAGATTCATTATGAAGTAGAGGTGTTGGTGAAAATCAATAAGGTTGGAAAATATATTGATGCAAAGTTCGCTCATAAATATTATGATGAAATTGGACTTGGAATTGATTTTACAGATAGGGACTTGCAATCAAAATTGAAAGCAAAAGGATTGCCTTGGGAAAAAGCAAAAGGATTTGACGGTAGCGCTGTTGTTGGTGAATTTTATCCAAAAGAACAATTTGATTTAGAAAATATCAAGTTTCAATTATTTAAGAATGGTGATTTGGTGCAAGATGGAGAAACTAAATCAATGCTTTGGAAAATTGATGAGCTAATTGCTTATGTATCTCAATATTTCACACTAAAAAAAGGAGATTTGATTTTTACCGGTACTCCAGCAGGAGTTGGGGCTGTTAAACCAGAAGATGTATTGATTGGTACATTAGATGGCAAGGAAAATTTTAGAGTTAAGATTAAGTAATTTACTTTACTTTTTCAACTCATCTTCAATCACATCCACCATTTTGCCAAACTCTTCTTCGTTATAGAGGCGAGTTAGCATAATAATTTTGCCCTCTTTATTTAGAACGATGTTTCGTGTAACCCCAGCTTTAGGCAGTGTAAAAGCTTCGAATAAAGAACCGTCTTCATCAATTGTAAAAGAGTAGGTAACTCCAACTTTTTGAATAAATTTTTCTACTTTTCCACGATCTTCTTTTAAATCAATTCCTATTAAAATAAAATCATCATCCTTAAATTGTTGCCAAACTTCTTTTTCTAAGTGTGGCATTTCTTTAATGCAAACGCTACACCATGAAGCAGTAAATTGCAATACCACTACTTTTCCTTTTAGATTTTCATTGGTAATAGGTGTACCATCTAATAAAGAAAAATTTAATTCTGGTGGAATTTCACCTATATCCACTCGATAACCACGGTTGTCATTATTTTGTGAGGTGCATGCTTGCAAAACGGCTAAAAATGAAATTAGAATATTTTTTTTCATTCAGTTGAATTTTATATTTTGATTAATAATGTAAAAAAAACAATCACTACATTAAAGACGTAAATGTAGTGATTGTAAATTCAAAATTAATGGAAACTCTTAACTCAAACTTAAATTCAAAATCATTATAAAATAGAGCGTAAATTTATTTTTTAATGCTATTTAAAGAAGTTGTCGGAATTTAACTAGTTAGCTTACAAAGGATTGTTTAAATTTTTAAAATCATTTTTTGACGATCCCAAATTTCATTTTTGTATCGCATAAAATCTGGGTGTATTTCAACGGTTTTAAATCCTAGTTTTTTATATAATGCGATAGCAGGTTTGTTAAATGTAAAAACGGTTAAGAAGATAGAAGTGTGTTTTAAGTTTTTATGAATATACTTAATAAGTAGTTTTACCATTTGTTCTCCATATCCTTTTCCTCTTTGAGTCTTATCAATTAATAGGCGAGATATTTTTATATCATTTTCAAAAACATCCAGTTCTGCATGACCAACAACTGTAGCTTTGTTGTTTATAATTTCTACAACTTTAAAAATGAGGATGTTATTCTTGTCAGCATCATTTAAATAGTTTATTAGTTGATTTTTATCTAGTGGAAAAACAAATTTATCCGAAGCCCATATAATATTTAATTTATCAGAATCTACCCATTTAATTAAGTGTAAAATATCTTCTTTTGACTCAAATTTTTGTAGTTGTATCATTTGTTTTTTGAAGCAATAATAATTATGTAAAGCTATGTTGAAAAATAATACTTTCAAAAATAGTATCATTCTTTTGTAAATTAAATCATGTTCGGTTTAATACTGATTAGCACAACATGTAGATAATAAGACTTGGCAATAAAATAATAAACCAAACATAAACACTACATAATTGTTTTTGTATTCAAAAAAAGGTAGCAAGAAATAAATAAAATCATAAAAATCAATTAGTTATATAATACAGAAACACAACATCAGTTTTTAAAAAACTTCAACATGATATTTATCATACTCTTTGATAGTTGTATAATTTACTTTTGTTGAGTTAAACGCAAACAAATAATGTTATGTTAAATTTTTTCAAAACTTCAAAATCTGTTGCTTTAAGCATCGATGAATTTTTTAATAAAATTGATTTAGGGACATTAAATTTTAAAAAAGGTGTTCAGAATTATATAGAAGAAAATAGTGCTGAATTTTCTCAAAATTTAAAAGATATAAATAATTTAGAGAAAGAAGCAGATGCCATACAAAGAAAAATTGAGAACGATTTTTATTTGCACTCTCTAATGCCAAATTATGCAAGTGATGTTTTAGACCTAATCGACAGCGTTGATGATATTATTGATATGTCTAAAGATGTATTAAGTCAGTTTGATGTTGAAACGCCTCATATTCCAGATGCTGTTCAAAAAGATTATATAGAATTGGTAAACTTATCTGCAAAAACTGTAGAATATATTATTCCTGCTGCAAGAACATTTTTTACGCAACCAGATAATGTCAAAGATTACATTCAAAAAATAAATTTCTACCATAGAGAAACAGATACTTTATCTGCTAATATTAAGCGGAAATTATTTCAAGAATTAGACAATTTAAAGTTAAGTGAAAAATTACATTTAAGATATTTTGCTTTGCATATTGAGCAAGTTTCAGATGCTTCAAAAATTGTAGCTAGAAAATTATCTTCTCTTGTTATTAAAATAAAAATGTAATCATTTAATATAACAATTATGTTTTTGTTTTTTTTAACAAGCGGGTTATTTTTAGGATGGACATTAGGAGCCAATGATGCTTCAAATGTGTTTGGTTCTGCCGTTGGATCTAAAATGATACAATTTAAAAAAGCGGCTATAATTGCTTCTGTTTTTGTCATTTTAGGGGCTGTGTTGCAAGGAGCAGGAGGTTCGCACACTTTGGGTAAATTAGGATCGGTGGATGCCTTAGGAGGTGCTTTTACTGTTGCGCTTGCAGCTGGTATTGCTGTTTTTTGGATGACCAGATTAAAATTGCCAGTTTCCACATCACAAGCAGTGGTTGGGGCAATTATTGGTTGGAACTTATTTACAAACAACCCAACCGATGTTAATTCATTAACTAAGATTGTTATAACCTGGATAAGTGGCCCAATATTAGGAGGTTTTTTTGCCGTGGTACTTTTCTTGTTATTACAATTTATTTTAAAGCGAAGTAAAACACACTTAATCAGATTAGATGGTTATATAAAGTTTGCGTTATTAATTGTAGGTGCTTTTGGTTCTTATAGTTTAGGAGCAAATAATATTGCAAATGTTGTAGGAGTTTTTGTTCCTTCAGCGCCAAATATTGTAATTGATTTTGGTTTCTTTTCTTTAGATGGAACGCAGCTATTGTTTTTGGCAGGTGGTATTTCAATTGCAATTGGAATTCTAACCTATTCTAAAAAGGTGATGATGACTGTTGGTAGTTCGCTAATGAAATTGAACTCAGAAACAGCCATTATTGTTGTTTTAGCACACTCTTTAGTCTTGTTTGTTTTTTCTTCTCAAGGGTTGTCTAACTTTTTTGTGAGTATTGGTTTGCCAGAAATTCCTATGGTGCCAGTTTCTAGCTCGCAAGCAATTGTTGGAGCTATTTTGGGAATAGGAATTTTAAAAGGAGGTAGAAACATTCAATTAAAAGTAATTGGTAAAATTGCTCTAGGTTGGTTGGTAACACCTGTTATTGCAGGGTTGATTTCTTTCATTGCTTTATTTTTTATGAGTAACCTGTTTAATTTACAAGTTTCTCAAAATCCTTCAAAATTTGTAAAGGGGGATGTTGTTATAGAGCAAACGAATATTGTTTCTAAAGCATCGACTTCTGAAACTCTTTCTCTCGAAACTTTAAAAGAAGTTGATTCTAAAAACCTACCTGCTAGTACAACTGTGCATTTATACAAAACAACTGTAATAATAATTATTGCTGTATTGTCCGTGTTTTTGATGTATCAAATATTTGTGATTCAAAAATTAAAAGGTAAAAAGAAATTAGATACTGAAGAAGAAGGTATTTTTCATTATAACTCACAGCAAATTGTATTAGAAAGCGAGTTGAAAAGCACTAACGAAGCAAAACAAAAACTTGAAAAAGAAATTGATTATAAAGAAAAAGAGCAGAAAAAGATTGCCCTTAGTATAATCCGTAAAAATGAAATTCTATTAGAGCTAAAAACTGAAATAGAAAGAATCAAATCAAAACCAGAAGAATCTTTAAAGTTTAGTGATTTAAATACTTTGAAAATTTTAATATTAGACAACCTCAGTATAGAAAAGGAACGGAAATCACTAGATAAATATATCAAAGAATTGAATGATTCATTTTTTCAAAACTTAGAGAAAAAATATCCAGGGTTAACTGATAATGAGAAAAAACTCTGCTCATTACTTAGGTTAAAATTAACATCAAAAGAAATAGCATCAATTTTAAATATTACACCTAAAAGTGTTGAGGTAAATAGATATCGACTTCGAAAGAAGATGAATATTGGAAGATCGGAAAAGCTTTCGAAAGTAATTAGAAAATTATAAACTAAAGAGTAATAACAAGTAAATGTAAATTAATTAAAAAATGAGAAATAAATTTTACACATTGGTAGTGGCATTGGTCCTTTATAGTATTGGAACTCATGCTCAACAAACGATAACAGAACGGATTGACTCGGTTCGTATGAATCAATACGGGCAACAAGTTAGTTGGTTAAGTTTAAATCCTGAAGCACAGGAAGGTATTCTTAACTTTACATCAGATGATGGTAGCTACAGATTCTGGATGGATAATCGCGTACAATTAGATGCTGCGGTTTTTTCAAATGATACTTATAACCCTATTGGTAATGGATTAAACATTCGTCGAGCTAGAATGGCATTTAAAGCAATTTTATGGGATAATTGGTACGCAGAATTAGATCTAGATTTTGCAGGTTCACATATAGAAATGAAAGATATGATTATTGGATATATAATGTCAGAACATAATTTGATTTTAAAAGCAGGTCAATTTAAAGAAAGTTTTGGTATGGAAACTACTACGACTTCTAGATATTTAACTTTTATGGAACGCTCATTTATTTCTAAAATGGATGCATCTCGTCATTTAGGGTTTCAAGCAACACATTGGGCTGATAAATATTTATTAATTGGAGGTATTCATTTTAATACCCAAGGAGATATGGAAGAAGTTGAATTTTCTCAAGATCAAAATAAAGATTTTGGTATAGATGAAGGATACTCATTTACAGGTAGAGCTGTTTATAGACCAATTATTGATGATGATAAAGTGTTGCATTTAGGTGTTGCAGCCACTTACCGAACACCAAAAACGGATCTAGAAGTTCCTAATACATTTAGATATAGTACAAGATCACATACTTCAATCAACCGTAAAAAATATATAGATACAGATGTTATTGGAGATGTTAACAATGAAGTTGGTTTAAATTTTGAATTGGCTGGAGCGTATAAAAACTTTATGTTTCAAGGAGAATATGTAGATATTTCTGTAAACAGAATGAATGGTTTAGAAACTGTAAACTTAAATGGTTTTTATATGCAAGCTGGTTATCTTTTATTTGGTGGAAAATATAACTATAATAAAGCCGAAGGTGAATTTACAAGAATTACAAGAGGTAAAGATTGGGGTGAATTGGAAGTTGCTTTTAGATACGATTATGTAGATGCAAATGATTTTGATGCCGGAGTATATGGTGGTTCTGCCGATGGTTATTCGTTAGGTCTTAATTATTACGTTAATTCTAATGTAAAGTTTATGATGAATTATATATATAACAACCATGATAGATTTGCAAATGGTAAAGGGAAATTATATGTAGGTCATGATGTGAATGGAGATTTAACTAAAGATCCTTTTGAAGTAGTTGAGTCTGATAAAAATGCAGGTGAAGATTTTGGAATGCTATCATTTAGAATAGAAATTGACTTTTAATAATTAATAAACTTTAAAATAATAAAATAATGAAAAATATAAAATATTTATTAGTAACGTTATTCGCCTTAGCACTTACAATTAGTTGTGTTGATGACGAAATGATGGAAAGCCCATTACCTCCAGTAGTTGGCGGACAAGTGAAGTTGAATGAAATAATGTCAACAGGTTCACCAGATTGGTTAGAGCTATACAATATAACAACTGAAGATATTGATATCACAGGATATGAGTTGGGTGATAGTAATTCTAGATGGCTTATTCCTGCAATGACAATTCCTGCAGGAGGTTATGTTACTTTTGATTGTGATGGTTTAGATAACAATGGTTCTACAAACTTTAAAATATCTTCTGGTGGAGAAAATATAGTATTGTTTAATGCCGCAGCAGAGTTGATTGATGAAATTACAACTCCAGATATGGCTACACAAGTTGGCTTAACCTATGGTAGAGAAATTGATGGAGGTAGTAATTGGTTAGTGATGAGCCCAACAAAAGGTGCTGCAAATAGCAATGTAAATAATCCACCAGTTATTGTTGCTGATCCTTTAACAGAATTTATGAATGTGTATGCTGTACAGGCTTCTGATGCTGATGGTATCGCTTCTGTAAAATTAATACAAATGATAAATGATGGGGTGCAATCTATTGAGATGGCATTAGTTGGTGATGAATATAAAGTTTCTGTACCTAGAGGTTTAGTAGGAGATGTAGTGAAATATTATGTAGTTGCTACTGATAATACAGGTTTGCAAACGTATTATCCAGAAAATGGAAATAACGAACCAGCAGAATTTACAGTTGCAGGTGGTTTAGAAGAATTAGATATAGAAGGAGAAAGCCCAGGATTTAGAGGTGAAGTTACCTTTACAGCAACTCCTTATTATCCAGCGCAAGTAGATGAAATTAGATTGTATTACTTATTGCCAGGTGAATTGCAAGATGATGTAAATGATGATAAAACTAAAGTAGTATTGACATCAAATGGTGATGGTACTTGGGGAGGTGTTGTTCCTGCTCAAAACACCGATGATGTAATTAGCTATTATTTAAGAGTTGAATATATCGACGGTACAAAAACGTATTATCCTCTAGAAGAAGAAGATATAGATGGTAATGTTATAAGTGATTTTAATCATGATTTTGGTACAACTTGGCCAACTTATACTGTAGAAGCCATTACTTATGATGACGTTACTGACCTAACAGTAACTTATACTGATGGGCCGTTAACAAGTGTAACTTTCCCAACTAACCCAATTCCTGGTACTGACTTCCCTGTTGTTTTAGTCTATGCAAGCGCAGAAAACATTGATGAAGCTAGAATTTATTTTGATGTTAGAGATGTACCTGCATATGTAAAAAATAACAAAGTTAAAGGAGAAGATGATGCGTCATTTACACAAACAGGTGTAACTGTAAACATGGCAGATATTGATGCCGAAGATGAGGCTGGAGATTTTACAGGTAACACAGGTGTTACAGGAACTACTGTAACTTTTTATGTACGTATGGCTACAGCAACTGCAGAATATTATTATGGTAGTGATGGCTCTATGTATTTAGACGACACTCCAGGTGGTGGTACTACTGACCAATCAGATGCTTTTAAAGCAGATACTGATCTTTGGAATGTGTTAATTGTTCAATAATTTATTTAATCAGCTTATGGTGAAAGCCGTAGGCTGATATTTTTAAAATATGCTACTATTAAAAAAAACATTAATTATTTTACTAGGAATTATTATTACTTCTTGTAGTGATACTAATGATACTCCTAGTAATAATGCTTTAGAATTAATTGCATCTTATGATGTTAATGTTCTAGAGCCTTCAGGATTAGCAGTTAACAGTAACGGAACAGTTCTATATACCGTTAGTGATAATACAGCAAAAGTTTACAAACTATCTTTAACAGGAAATGTATTGCAAACATTTAGTTATGAAGGTGAAGATTTAGAAGGAGTGTCATCTTATACCAATAATAAATTACTGTTGGCAGAAGAAAGATCTAAAGAAATTGTTGAGTTTAATATGATTACTAACACAGTAATTAAACATAGAATTAACTATCAAAATAACAGTGAAAATAGTGGGATTGAAGGCGTTGCTTTTAATCAAAATGATCAAACTATTTTTATATTGAATGAAAAAGATCCAGGAAAATTAATCAGATTAAGAAATGATTTTTCTGTAATAGCAGAATACAATTTAAGTTTTGCAGCAGATTATTCAGGTATTTTTTACGATGTAGATTCAAACCTTTTATGGATTGTAAGCGATCAAAATAGTACACTAAATAAATGCACTTTAATGGGAGAGTTAATTGAAAAGTACTCTTTTAATATCACACAAGCCGAAGGGGTTGTAATAACAAATAATAAAATTTATATCATAAGCGATGCCTTAGAAAGGCTATATGTATTTAATAAACCAGAATAACAACATTAAAAAAATAAAACAATTATGGCAAAACCAGAAATGAAAATAGGAGAGATCTCAAAACCGAGATTTGAGTTTAGAACATTCGGTCAAAACTTTGACGAATCGGCCAAATTAATGGCGAGATTATCAGGGCCAGTACCACAAAAAGTTTGGGAAAGAGAATCTGATGAAATTTATATTTTATCAAAAACAAATGATATAAACAATACAAAAATCCGTGATGGAAAAATGGATATCAAAACCTATGTGCAAACTGTAGATGGTTTAGAACAATGGAATCCCTTAATGAAAGGTGAGTTTCCTATTGCAAAACAAGTATTGATAAATGATGTGTTTCCTGCGTTTCAAGTAGAGATGCCTGCATTAACTCAAGACACTTATACTTTAGAAGAATTTTTAGCAATGATTGATGCACATCAAGATTTACAAGGTGTAAAAGTGCATAAACAACGTTTCGGTTATATGGTAAATGATACTATTTGCGAAACAGGAAATGTGTTAATCAATGGAGCTAAAGTTGTAACGATCAATTCAGAATCTACAGAACTAGAAGATATCAAAAAAACAATTGCTGATTGTAAATTAGAAGGAAACGAAAACCTTAACTATTTACAAGTTATTAAAAGAATTATTGGTTGGATTAACAAACCATTAGCAAACTAAAAAGATTAACCTAAAATTAAAAAGAAAGAACATGGCACAAGAAATTGAAAGAAAATTTTTAGTACAAGGCGATTTTAAACCCTTAGTTATAAAAGAAACTAGAATTACACAAGGATACTTATCATCAGTCCCAGAAAGAACTGTTAGAGTTCGTATTAAAGGCGATAAAGGATTTATGACGATCAAAGGAATTGGAAATGAATCTGGAGCTTCTCGTTACGAATGGGAAAGAGAAATCTCTATTGAAGATGCAAAAGAATTGCTTGCAATTTGTGAACCTGGAGTAATTGATAAAACACGTTTTATTGTAAAAGCTGATGGTGATCTTGTTTTTGAAGTAGATGAGTTTTACGGAGAAAATGAAGGTTTAACAGTTGCTGAGATAGAATTGCCAACTGAAGACACTGCATTCACAAAACCATCTTGGTTAGGAGAACAAGTTACAGGAGAAGTAAAATATTACAACTCAATGTTGATGAAAAATCCATATAAAAGCTGGTAATCAATAATAGGTAACAAAACCCATGGTAATTTTAAAACTATGGGTTTTGTAATACTATAATTTAAGAATACGATTAGAAAACACAAATATAATGGCAAAAGAGGTAGAAGAAAAAGCGTTTGATGTACTCGATATGAAAAATTATCGAATGGAAAAACTTCCGAAGAGAGACAAGTCTAAATTCGAAAAGTTTTTAATGAAAATAGGAGCGCCATTGGCAATTATTGCTTTTGTTTCTATTCTTTTTATCTTTGATTTTTCTTTTCTTCACAATTTTGATGTTGCTAAATTAAGTGTAAAGGCCAAAGAGAATTTTGATGCCATCGGTTTAGAACAATTCATTCATTCTAACAAAGCAATGTTAGCTATTTTTGCAGCATCATTAATTTTGTGGATTACCGAGGCGATTCCAAATTATTTAACATCACTTATTTTAATAATAGCATTGGTTTTAACCAATACTCTGTCAGAGGTTGATGCATATCATCAATTAGGACACAAAGTAATGTGGTTAAATATTATGTCTTTTATATTGGCAAGTATGCTGGTAGCGACGGGAGTTGCAAAGCGATTTGCACTTTGGTTTATTATTAAATTTGGACGGAATGCCAATTCTGTAATATTTAGTTTCTTGGTTATCAATGTGGTGTTGTCTTTATTTATATCTGCAACCACGGCGAAGGCAGCAATTTTATTACCAGTATTTATGGTAGTAGCTGCTATTTACGGAGGAACAAGTAAAAATAAAAATAATTTTGGACGGAATGTATTGCTGCAAAACTTGTTTCAAAACAATATGGGAGCGTCTTCCTTTTTAACAGGATCTGGAGCCAATCTATTAGCAGCATCTTTAATTGCAGGAGCGATTGGTAGCGATATCTTTTTTTCTGAATGGATGACTGCCGCATTTCCTGTAGCTTTATTACTGATGATTATTGGTTGGTTTGTAGGGATGAAAATAATTTTCCCATTAAAACCAGAAGAAAGAAAACCTCAGATAGAGGGTGGGATGGAAAGCCTGCAAAAAGAATTAGATAAACTAGGTCCGGTGAGTTTTAACGAAATTAAATCGCTGCTTATTTTTGGTGGAATATTAACGCTTTGGGTAACTGATAGATGGCATGGTATAAGTCCAACTGCAGTCGCATTTGTTGGTGGTATTGTAGCATTATTACCAAGAATTGGAATTGTAAAATGGAATGATATCGATATACCTTGGCATTTACTTTTATTCTCCGCAGGTGCCTATACACTTGGTGCTGGATTTAAAGTGACTGACCTACCTCAAATATCTGTCAATGCAGCATTCGATGCAATGGGATTTGGAGATGACACTCCATTTTGGGTGCTGTATATAGTATTAACAGGTCTGATGGTTTTTAGTGCATTATTTATGCAATCTAAAACCATGCGCTCTATGATTTTTATCCCTATTGCTATAGGTGTTGCTGTTCGTTTTGGGTTTCCTATTATGAGTTTGGCTTTTCCTGTAGCGATGTTAATTGAGCATGTATACACCTTGCCTTTTAATAGCAAGCCAGCGTTGTTATTGTATTCGACCGATATGTATGAAATGACAGATGGATTTAAATATGGTATTGCAATGCAAACCATTGCTTGGATTGTTTCAATTATTATGGCAATGACCTATTTTAAATGGTTAGGAATAACTCCTGACGGATTGTTTTAACAATTTGTTTGACTTTTTAAATTGCAATCCTATTTGTACTAATTTTTACAAATTGATTGAACAATTGATAAATTAAAAATTCTCTTTTGATTAAAAGCACTATAAAAATACACGATAAATTTTCAGTAGTTATTGATGTGACTTATGATAAGTTATTCAATAAGAAAAAATCGAAGTACACCACAATAACCTATTTATTTATTCCTGACAGTTTAAATATCAATGATAAAACATATCCGCCTACAAAGTTTTATAATGACAATCGTGTATTTATAAAATATGATACACCTTCATATACTTTAGAAGATATCAATATTGGTGAAAAATCACTACTGAGAAATCTAGAAAAAAATACTGAGAAGTATATTAAAAATCAATCTGAAAAGAACCGCTCATTATATAATGATCAAGTTAAAATGTTTGCAGCCACCTTTAGTAGTTTGTTACGAGGGCGCGTTTCTTCTTTACTAAGGTCAAAAAAAGATATATCTCAAAATATTGATGACCTTCTTCAAAAAATTGATTTAGTATTAAAAGAATTTAGAGTGATTGTTGAAAAAATTAATCAATCTACTTTAAAAGATAAAAACAAGAGTGGTGTGCTTTATGCTGATGAACATGTAAGTAATGTGATTGAATTGCAATTGATGGAATTGTATAATTATCTACAGAAAATAGATGTGTCAAGTCATAGTTCTACTGCTATTGTGGCATTAATAAATTCTGAGCAAAAGTATAAAAAACAGAAAGTATATGATTCGCCTAAAGATAAAAATTCGAAGCCCGAAGAATTATTGTATAAACGGAATCAACTTAAAAAATATGTAGAAAGTGTTTTCTTTTTAAACCAGGATATTCGCAAAGACGGTGCCGTTTTTGAACAATCTATGTTGGCATTAGCAGCAGGATTGGCAATGGTTTTTTCTACGGGAATTGCATTTTATTACCAAATGATGTATGGTAACTTTACCATGCCTTTTTTTATCGCTTTGGTGATGAGTTACATGTTAAAAGACAGAATTAAAGGATGGATTAGTATGTCTTTTGTGAGTAAGTCGAGTAGTTTTTTTTATGACTTTAAAATTAAAATCACCAACTCCTTAGGAAAAAAAGTAGGCAAGATTAAAGAGAATTTTGTTTTTGTTCCTTTAAAAAAGTTAGGTGCAAAGGTGAGAAGTCATCGCCAAAAAGATTTGATTGTTAAAATGGATATTGATGATTTGCACGAACAAGTAATTCAGTATAAAAAGAAAATAATCATTTATCCAAAAAAGTTTGGAGACGATTTGCCTGATGAAAATATTGTGGGTTTAACTGATATAATGCGTCTAAATTTTCACAGATTCATTCAGTATATGGACGATCCGAAAAAAGATTTTATCTTAATTAAAAAAGGGGAAGTCTATAATAAGGTAGCTGATAAAATATATCATATCAATATCATTCAAAAACTTTATACTGAAGAAGGTATTAACTTTAAAAGGTATAGAGTTATTATGAATCGCAACGGAATTAAAAAAATCGAGAATATTCAGCTTGATAGTGTTTAGCTATTATTTACTGTATTGTAAAAACCAATCATAAATATCTTGCCCGCCATAAACGCGCTTCCAAGTATCATGCCCCATATCTTCATGTATGGTAAATCTAATATTAGTATGACCTAGTTCTTCGAGTTTGTTCATGCCTTCAAAAAAATATTGAGTTTCTACAGCAGTATCTCTTCCTCCGGCAAATGCCCAAACTGGTAGTTGTGCATCAACAATTGCTTGCATTAAATCTGGATGACCATAACCAACAATCGGGTTGATTGCTGCAAACCGATTGGCGTGTTTGCTACCCATATACCAAGTGCCAAATCCTCCATAACTCAATCCGCTTAAATACACACGCTTTTCATCAGCATTATAATTAGCTAAAGTAGCATCGAGCATGTTTAATAAATCTTGCTCTTGTCTGTCCCAACCCGCATCTGTAATTATCCAGTTAGGGATAGTATCAGCAGGTGTTGCCCCTTTCATTTTTTTAGAAAGCGAAAAGTAACCCGGTCTTTCCGGAACGCCATTTTCTAATCTCACCGGAATCTGGTCTGGTGTTCTATCAGCAATATATTTTGTCAATTTATCTCGACCAAACATGTGCATTTGCGGCACAATCATGATAAAAGGGAGGTCTCTTTTCTGAATCCATGCTTCATACAGCGGACCGTGAATCATTACATAATCCAGTTCTGTTGTACCGTTTCCACGTTCGCCATCGCCATGTAAAAACAACAGTACAGGCCATTTTTTATCCTTTTGTTCTTTATATCCTTTTGGTAAATACACAAAGTATTCGCGATCGGTTTGGTCAGTTTCACTGTGATATGGAATACGGAGTAGTTGTTCTTCTGATTTTGAAGACGAGTCTTTTGTATCGCAAGTACAAGAAAATAAGGTAAAAGCTAATAGTAATAAGATGAAAGGAATTGTATTTTTCATTTTGAAATAGGTAGTTATAAGTCAAAGATACAATTATTCAATCTTCCTTATTAATTTTTCATTTATTAAACTTTGTTCCTTTGAAACGTTGCTCCTTAATAGCTCATGTCCTATCTTTACACCTAAACTTTTTATTTAAAGATGCAAGCAGAAATCATTACCATTGGAGACGAAATTTTAATTGGTCAAATTACCGATACCAATTCTAAATGGATGGCAGAAGAATTGAATAAAATCGGAGTTTCTGTGTATCAAATCACTTCTGTACAAGATGACAAAGAGCATATTTTAAAAGCAGTTGAAGAAGCCCAAGCGAATGCTGATATAGTGATTTTAACAGGTGGTTTAGGACCAACAAAGGACGATATTACCAAACATACCTTAGCAGAGTATTTTGATTCTGATTTAAAATTAAATAAAGAGATAGAAGAGCATATTAAAGAGTTGTTTGCAAAGATGAACTATCCTTTTACAGAAGTAAATCGACAGCAAGCATTGTTGCCAGTTAAGTGTATTCCGCTAAAAAATGATTATGGTACTGCCTCTGGAATGTGGTTTGAAGAAAATCAAAAAGTAGTAGTTTCTTTACCCGGAGTTCCAAATGAAATGAAAGGATTGATAAAAGAACAAGTATTGCCAAGAATTCAGAAAAAATACACATTGCCATTTATCATTCACAAAACGGTGCTAACCTATGGGATGGGTGAAAGTATGGTGGCAGAGAAAATTGAAGATTGGGAAGATTCATTGCCTTCATTTATAAAATTAGCGTATTTGCCATCTTATGGAAGGTTGCGTTTACGATTGAGTACCAAAGGGAGTGATAGGTTGATTTTGGAGAATTCATTAGAAGAAGAAATTTCAAAATTATATCCTTTAATCGGTAATATTATTATAGGGATGGACGAAACCGATAGTATTGAAGCGTCTGTCGGAAAATTATTAACCGATAAAAAACAAACCCTTGCAACTGCCGAAAGTTGTACTGGTGGAAATATTGCTGCTAGAATCACATCTGTAGCAGGAGCATCTGCTTATTTTGTGGGGTCAATAATTTCTTATACTGCAGCGATTAAAATGCTAGAGCTAGATGTGCCAAAAGAACTAATTAAAAAACATTCTGTAGTAAGTGGCAAAGTAGCTGAAGCAATGGCTATCGGAATTCAGAAAAAATTCAAAACAGATTATGCCGTTGCCACAACTGGAAATGCAGGACCAACTACCGATGAAACTGATAAAACAGTTGGAGTCGTTTTTATTGCTATTGCAACTCCGAATGGAGTTTATTCAAAAGAATTTTTTTACGGTAAACCTCGCCAAAAAGTAATAGAAAGAACTACAAATAAAGCCTTTGAAATGCTGCGAAAAGAATTGGTAAAGTAGTTGTTGGACGATTGTTGGTAGTTGTTATGCTATTCTTCTGAAGGGATTTTAGGTGTGTTTCGTTTCTAGTTTTCGGTTTCAAGTTTCGGAATTTGATATTTGTTTTTTAAAATTTTCATCTCCAGAAAAACCTCAAAATCAACATTGAAAAAAAATCATAAAAATTAGTGTAATTACTCTTGTATGTTTCTAAAAATGTTTCTATTTTTGCACCTCGTTTTGAGATAACAATAAAACTGTAGAGAAATGTCAAGAGTTTGTGAGCTTACAGGTAAAAAAGCAATGGTTGGGAACAATGTTTCGCACGCATTGAATAGAACTAAAAGAAAATTTAACGTTAATTTAATTACTAAACGTTTTTATATTCCTGAAGAAGATAAGTGGGTTACTTTAAAAGTATCAACATCTGCTTTAAAGAATATTAATAAGTTAGGGATTTCTGCTGTATTGAAAGATGCAAGAGCAAAAGGATTTTTAACTAAGTAATTTCCTAAATTAAAAGGATAATAAAATGGCAAAAAGTAAAGGAAATAGAATTCAGGTAATACTAGAATGTACTGAGCATAAAGCTTCAGGACAAGCTGGAACTTCAAGATATATTACAACAAAAAATAAAAAGAACACTCCCGATAGATTAGAGGTTAAGAAATTTAACCCAATCTTAAAGAAAATGACTGTTCATAAAGAAATTAAATAATTCGATATTTTCACCTTTGTGAAAATGTCAAATAACCCAAAAAGGTCATGGCAAAGAAAGCAGTAGCATCGTTACAAACAGGTTCAAAGAGATTATCTAAAGCTATAAAAATGGTAAAGTCACCTAAAACAGGCGCTTATATTTTTGTTGAAGCAATTATGGATCCTAAATCGGTAAACGACTTTTTTAGTAAAAAGTAAGCGTTAACCAATACAATATTACAAAGCTACTTTCAATCGGAAGTAGCTTTTTTAGTTTATATTTGTCTCTGATTTTTTGGGCGTTCCCCTAAAAAGGGTTGTGCTTTCCGCTATATCTTTTTTACTTTTAATAAAGTAAAAAAGGATGCCGCTGCAATCACGAACGCAAAACGTCATTGCGAGGAAGAATGACGTGATAGTCTTTTAAATTGAAATATAGTCATAAACAGATTGCCATGATTTTTTCAAAATCTCGCAAAGACAACCAACAACAGTCAACCAACAACTATCAACTAGAAACCAGAATGAGCTTTTTTAAAAAAATATTCTCCAAAGAAAAAAAGGAAACCTTAGATAAAGGTCTCGAAAAAACCAATACATCTTTTCTTTCAAAACTGTCAAAAGCAGTCGCAGGAAAATCAAAAGTTGATGAAGATGTTCTCGATAATTTAGAAGAAGTATTAATTTCTTCTGATGTTGGTGTAGATACTACACTTAAAGTTATTGACCGAATCGAAGCACGTGTTGCCAAAGATAAATATTTAGGAACTGATGAGCTAAACGGAATTCTTCGCGAAGAAATTGCCGGATTACTGTCAGAAACCAATGCCGGTAATGAAACCGAATTTACAATTCCAGAAAACACAAAACCATATGTTATTATGGTAGTTGGAGTCAACGGAGTAGGAAAAACAACGACTATTGGTAAGTTAGCGGCGCAGTTTAAAAAGGCTGGATTGAAAGTAGTATTGGGTGCAGCAGATACATTTAGAGCTGCAGCGATTGATCAATTACAAATTTGGGCAGATAGAGTAGGAGTGCCAATGATACATCAAGAGATGGGTTCCGATCCTGCTTCTGTGGCATATGATACTTTAAAAAGTGGAGTGAATCAAAATGCCGATGTTATTATAATTGATACAGCAGGTCGTTTGCACAACAAAGTAAATTTAATGAACGAGTTGACTAAAATAAAACGCGTGATGCAAAAAGTAGTTGGTGATGCACCTCATGATGTATTGTTAATTTTAGATGGAAGCACCGGACAAAATGCTTTTGAACAAGCCAAACAATTTACCAAAGCAACCGAAGTAACTTCATTGGCAGTAACCAAATTAGATGGTACCGCAAAAGGAGGTGTTGTCATCGGAATCTCAGATCAATTTCAAATTCCAGTAAAATATATTGGTGTAGGAGAAGGTATTGATGACCTACAAGTATTTAATAAAGTAGAGTTTGTAGATTCGTTTTTTAAGTAGGACGTAATTTAGGCATATTGTGTAATTTTATTGGTTTCAAAAATAGTTAAAACTATGCGCTTTAGTGCATCTCGCTTTAGCTTCTAAAAACATATCTTTTATATAGGCGAACAGCGATTCGGAAGGGGTCAATATATTGAAAGGAGTTGTTAGTAAGGATTATATCCATATTGAGTACAGGCCTTCGCAGGGTATTAGTAGTCTTGTTAAGAAATTAAAAGGGAGAAGCTCAAGAGTATTACAGCAAGATTTTCCCAATTTGAAGAAAAGATATTGGGGTCGTCATTTTTGGGCAATAAGATTTGGGTGCTGGAGCACAAGAAATATAACTGATAAAATGGTCAATGAATATTTAGAGCATCACCGAAAATCGAATAATGATAATGACAAGTTTATCCTTGAGTAATCACGTACAGATTGCGTACTCCTGACTTTAGTCAGATTTAAACCTATGGTGCTTTAGTCCATAGTGGTTTAGTATATGAGGCGTGAGGCGTTTTATTGCACCAGCTTTTCAATTTACTATGTCGTTTGTTTATATTCATAAAATTCAATTTAACCACTTATTGCCCAGTGCCTTATATAAATTGTTGTAAACAGTGGTTTATTCATTCGGTTTATCTAATTTAATTCTATTTTTCATTTGTAGTATTACTTTTATTTAAGTAGATATTCCAGCATATTTAAAAATTAAGTAGGGAATGAGTAATAACATCAAATAGTTAAGTATAATGTATAAAATACGTTTTAATTTATTCATTTCAAATACCTTAGAATTCCAAATAATAATTGATAACATATAAAGAAATATGAAAATAGTTTTGATATTATAATCTATTTTCAATGCAC
>JASFYP010000015.1:0-54218 GCA_045047075.1 Flavobacteriaceae bacterium | reverse complement strand
GAATTACGAATTACGAATTACGAATTACGAATTTTGGATGTGGATAGGCACCGTCAGTTCGAGTGAAATTCTGAGAAGAATTTTGTATCGAGAACTATTTAAAACAGACTCAAGTTGTGATAAAACTATTTACAAGTTTTCCAGTGCAGTGTTTAGCTTTTTCTAAAACCTTTGTGTGTCTTTGTGAAATAACTTTCTAGACTCAGTTTATTACTTTGCTAATTTCCAAAGGTAAAAATACCGGACACCTAATATTACTATCAAAGGTAATACTGCTATAGAAAATACTTGTATTTTCAAAATCCAAATAAGTAAGCCTACCATTAAAACAACCAAACTTATTAGAGCATATTTGTGTATCCAACTTGGAAGCTTCTTTTTAAATAAGAAAAAACTAACAACCAAATTTGGAGCGAATGCCCATAATGTATTGTAATTATTTCTTGCTGATATATGATTGGTGCCAAACCAAGTTAGTAGTAAAAACACACCGATTAAACCGGTAATAAAGAATATTAAAAAATCTAAAAATCTAGATCTTTTTTGCTGTTTGATATTTTTGAGGGTGAATAAAATAACGAGTAGTGCTAAAATAGAGAAAGTGGTAAGTGGCGTAAAAAAAGCATCCTTATAATTCACTTCTTGTTTTAACAATATATTCTCTGTTCTTTTTACAATGGGTAACTCATTTCCGTCTTCAACAATTTTCATCGCATCGAAATAGGTGAGTACGTTTTCTGGTAAAAACAAATATTCTTTTGGCGTAGCTTTTCTGTCAATTGGTGCCCCTAATGCAAGGTCAATACCAAAATCACCCCAAGAAAGATTTTTTAAATAGGGCTGTGTTAATTGTCGGTGTGATGTTGTTTTTGTATTAAAAATTTCTGGTTCTATTAGTTTGTCACCAATAATTTCAACAATAACATCGTACGGTTTGGTTGAGCAGTTGTTGAAGAAATAATCATAAAAATATTCTCTATTTTCTTTTTTAGCATTGTTTTCTAAATAATCAAATATTTTTTGAACATCTGTTTGCTGTAAGTTTAAAACTTGACCAGTTACCCAACGTTTTTCGGTGTGATAAGTTCTCAAGAACCGTCCAAAATCATAAGCACTTAAAAAATAACGTAAATCACCCTTAGTAAAGTTTGCATAAAAATTTGGATCGTTAAAATCAAATGTTCCATAGTTGTAAACTCTATCAAAACCTACTTTAGGATCGTGAACTCTAAATGCTGTATGTCCAAATGCAGAAAATAATTCGGTTCCTGGTCCACAAGTAATTAAACTAACTTCGGCTTGTTCGGATAAAGTTATAGATTGTGATTGTGTAGTAAATGAAAGAATTGATATGAATATGAGAAGTAATAATTTTTTCATCTTATCTAAAATATTCAAAATCAACTTTTAATGAAAACACATTCGAATATAAGGCGTTGCCAACACTTCCAATATTGGTCAATGCATAATCAACCTGAATACCTCTATATCTAAATCCAACTCCTAGATTTGGTTGAAAAGTTATCGATTCACTATTGTCAGTCTCAATAATATTTTGAACATTTCCTAATCCGACTCTTAGAAATACCATATCAATAAAATCTAATTGCATTCCTAATGCCGGATCAATACTTACAAAATCTGATGAGATGATATCATTTGTTTTGGTGAATCGCATGTTTAAATCTATTTCGGTTAACAACCCAAAATCACGCCCTAATTCAAATTTTCTGGCCACACCCAATTGAGCTTTTGGTAAGGTGATTTCTACCGTTTCCGGTTCTGCTTGATTTTCTCCTGGTACCGCATCTTGTATTGCCTTAAACTTTTCTTCATCAATGCTCCATGCATTAAATGTGGTTGTAATATCGCGCAACATCAAGCCAAATTGCCATTGTTCGCGTTGAAATTGTAATGATGCATCCAATCCAAATCCCCATGAAGAAGCAAAATCTCCAATTTGTCGGTGTACGATTTTAGCATTAAAACCTATATTTAATTCCTGAACAATTAACTTTCGAGCATATCCTATATTCAAGGCATAATCTGCCGCAGAAAATAAATCTACTCTGTTGTAATCTATATTTCCTTCACTGTCAATCAATTCGGTTGTATCCAAAATATCATCAACACCAAAACGAATAATCGACAAAGCAACTGCACTCTCGCTATCAATAGGCATTGCAAATGCAGCATAATCGTATTTGGCAATTCCTGCAAAATATTCAGCATGCATTATTGAGCCTTGATAATCTTTAACATGCACCAAACCTGCAGGATTCCAATAACCCGAATTTACATCACCAGAAGTAGCAACTACTGCTTTTCCCATACCAAATGCCCCAGCATCAACTCCTATGTTTAAGAATTCATTTGAGTATTTACGAACGGTTTGGCTGTAACTGATTTGGGTGATGAATAATAAGAGGATTATTAGTTTTTTCAAATCAAATTTTTTGATGGGCACAAATATCGAATTTATATATTAATTAACAGATTTTTACTAGAGATATTGTGTATTGAAAGCTAATGGTTAATTGATTTATAGATTATTTTTTCTTAACTGAGGTGATCGCTCAAGAAATTGAAAATTCGCTTTTCTAACCAATGCCCATTTTTTCCATAAAAAATAGAATTGAATCCAACATGGCCACCACTTTTTGGGGTTTCTAAAAATAAATGTGGATGCTCTTTTGCTTCTTCAAAAGGAAAACATTCTTCCGATAAAAAAGTGTCATCCAAGGCACTTACCATCAACGTCGGAATTTTAATGGCATGTAAAAAAGGTTTACTACTGTTTTGTGTCCAATAATCTTGCGCATTTTTAAATCCGTTTACAGGTGCGGTAAATGTATTGTCAAAATCCTCAAAATTTTCAGCACTTAAGATTTCTTTTAAATTGATTTTTCCTTCCGGGAATTGAGTGTTTTTATAAACGGCTTCTTCTTTTAGCGATTTTAAAAACCGGTGCATATAAGCAGTGTTTTCTTTTCGTTTTAAGGCAATAGATGACCCTGTTAAATCACAAGGAACAGAAATAGCAATGGCACATTTAATTTTTGGATGAAGTTTTACTCCCTGTTCACCTAAATATTTTAAAGTGATGTTACCTCCTAAACTATAACCGATAAGTACAATATTTTTATAATTATAATTTTTGTTGACGTGATTAATAACCGCTTCTAAATCTGCTGTTTTTCCACTGTGATAAGATGCCAATACGCGATTATGCTCGCCACTACACCCACGTAAATTGACAGCAACAACATCAACATCAGCTTTATTTAAAACCTTAGAAAGAGCTAGGATATAGGTAGATTCTGAGCTTCCTTCTAATCCGTGTAGCGCAATAATTGCAGTGTCAGATTTTACAGACGTGATATCCAAATCCATAAAATCACCATCATCTAACTCTAAGCGTTCTCTGGAATAATTGATTTTTATCCTACTAAAAAAAGTTCTAAACACCGTATTGAAATGCGTTTTAGTAAATGGATAAGTTGGTTGGTAAGTAGAATTGATTAGTGGCACTTAGCGTATTTATTATTGAAGTTATTGATTTCTAGTCTTATAGTTTCATTGCCAAATATCGCAAATCAGAATTTAAAAAAGCAGTATATTTATCGAAATTAATTTTTTAGTAAATGAAAAAGCACATCCCTAATATTTTTACACTAGCAAACTTGTTTTCAGGCACTATTGCGGTGATTAATGCTGTTGAAGGTCATTTAATGATTGCTGGATTATTTGTTTTATTAGGTATTTTCTTCGACTTTTTTGATGGTTTCTTTGCAAGATTATTAAAAGTGCCAAGTGAATTAGGAAAACAATTAGATTCACTAGCTGATATGGTTACTAGTGGAGTAGCGCCTGGAATTATTTTAATGAAGCTATTAGAACAAACAATTGCAAAAGATAATGTAATTGGAATTGACCTTTACATATTTGGATATGAGTTTGAATGGATTGCCTTAATTGGATTGATATTTACTCTTGCTGCTGCCTATAGATTGGCGAATTTTAATATTGACGAGCGACAAACTAGTTCGTTTATTGGCTTACCAACACCTGCTGCAACTTTGGTAGTTATTTCATTACCGTTTATTTTAGAGCACAGTTCTGCTGAAATAGTAGAATCTATTGTACTAACAAAATGGTTTTTAATTGGAATTACCTTACTACTAAGTTTCTTGATGAATGCCAACATTCCGTTGTTTTCATTAAAATTTAAAGATTTCAGCTTTAAGAATAACAAGATTAAATATGTGTTTTTATTACTCTCAATTGCGTTGTTAGTTACGTTGCATTTTATAGCAATTCCGTTAGTGATATTTATTTATGTGTTGCTGTCTTTGGTAGAGAATGGGATGAAGAAATAATTAGAACGTAGATGACGTAGATTAATATGATAACCACTGATTTTATATTATAGGAAAATTATTTAACAGAGACACACAAAGAAGCACGAAGGTTCACAGAGAAAAACTTATTTTTTTGACTTCAGTTACTTAATATAAAAATAATATAGCGTCTTAAGTCTTCGGTCATTTAGGCGTATGTCTTAAAAATTAAAACTTCTTACGTTTTAATTCAAAGTCTTTACCTAAATAAACACGACGTACTGTTTCATCTTGCGCCAATTCTTCAGGAGTTCCTTCTTTTAGAATTCCACCCTCAAACATCAAATAAGTTTTATCAGTAATTGCTAAGGTTTCTTGCACGTTATGATCGGTAATTAGTATACCAATATTTCTATCTTTTAAGTGAGCAACAATAGATTGAATGTCTTCAACAGCAATAGGGTCAACTCCTGCAAAGGGTTCATCTAGCAAAATAAATTTAGGGTCAGAAGCTAAACAACGCGCAATTTCGGTTCTTCTACGCTCACCACCTGAGAGTAAATCGCCACGATTTTTGCGTACATGTCCCAAACTGAATTCCTCAATTAAAGATTCCATTTTTGCTTTTTGTGCTGCTTTTGATAAGTCAGTGAATTGCAATACAGATAGGATATTATCTTCTACAGATAATTTTCTAAATACGGATGCTTCTTGGGCTAAATACCCAATTCCTTTTTGAGCACGTTTGTACATAGCTGCTTCAGTAATATCTTCATCATCCAAATAAATATGACCTTCATTGGGTTGTATCATACCAACAATCATATAAAATGAAGTTGTTTTTCCAGCGCCGTTAGGTCCTAGCAAACCAACAATTTCACCTTGTTTTACTTCCAAAGAAATTCCATCAACAACCATTCGGCTGCCATATTTCTTTTTGATATTTTCTGCTCTTAAAATCATTTTGTTTTTACTTTTGAACTGCTACTTTTTTGTTCTTTCTTAATCACTCTTTTAGATATGAAAATACTGATTTCGTACAAAACCATAATTGGAATTGTAACTATAACTTGACTAGCAATATCTGGTGGAGTAATAATCGCTGATAAAACAAGAACCAAAACCAATGCTACTTTTCTGTATTTCTTTAAAAATTCTGGAGTTACCAATCCCATTTTTGTCAAGAAAAATATGACTACGGGTAACTCAAACATTAACGATACACCTAATAACGTATTGGTGATTAAGTTGATGTGTGTTGTGAAATCAAACTTATTTTCGATGACATCCGTTATTTTAAAATTGTAGAAAAACGAAACGGATAGCGGAGCAATGATATAATAACTAAATAGTACTCCGATAAAAAATAAAATAGACGCGTAAAAAATAAAACTTCTTGATTTTTTACGTTCAGTTTTATGTAGCCCAGGACTAATAAAACGCCAAATCTCCCAAAGAATATAAGGAAAGGCTACAATTAGCCCTAAGATTAAAGAAGTCCAAACTAAATTCATTAATTGCCCTGTAGGCGATAGACTTTGTAAGTTAGTTGTAAAGGAAACATTGCAAAAGTCAGATTCGAAACCAAAAAATTGCGATAAATTACACAACCATTGATAGGTAGGGAAATCTCCATGCAAATGGGCTAATAAAAAATCATCATAAATAGTTTCTGAAAAAATAAAAACAACAACAGCAACAATAAAAATTGCCAAGGTTGATCTTACTAAATGCCATCGTAACTCTTCAAGGTGGTCTAAAAAAGACATGTCGCTTTTGTTTTTTTTCATCTTAAAAAAGTCCTTCCTTAATTAAATCATGTAAATGAACTACTCCCACATATATACCATTATCTTCCACCAATATTTGAGAAATATTATTAGACTCCATAATATGCAAGGTGTCAACAGCCATAACATTTGAGGCAATTGTTTTAGGGTTAGAGCTCATGATATCAGAAGCAATTACCAAAGAAATATCAGTAGTAGCTGTCAGCATACGTCTAATATCACCATCAGTAATAATGCCAATAATTTTATTATTCTCAATCACAGCAGCTGTTCCTAAACGCTTTTCTGAAATTTCGATAATTACATCCTTTATAGGTGTTGTTGGAGCTATTTGTGGTTTTTCGTTCTTTTCTATTAAGTCGCTTACTCGTAAATAAAGCTTTTTACCTAAAGCACCACCTGGGTGGTATTTTGCAAAATCTTTTGAGTCAAAATTATTAAGGCTCAATAAGCAAACTGCTAAAGCATCTCCCATTACCATTTGGGCAGTAGTGCTAGAAGTAGGTGCTAAGTTATTTGGGCACGCTTCTTTTTCAACAAAACAATTCAATACATAATTGGCTTGAGTTCCTAAAAATGAAGTTGGATTACCAGTTAGTGCAATTAAGGTATTTCCATAATTTTTTATCAACGGTACCAACACTTTTATTTCTGGAGTATTTCCACTTTTTGAAATACAGATAATAACATCTTCCTTTTGTATGGTTCCTAAATCGCCATGAATTGCATCAGCAGCATGCATAAAAATTGCTGGAGTTCCGGTAGAATTTAAAGTTGCTACAATTTTGTTAGCAACTATTGCACTTTTACCTATTCCGGTAATAATAACACGGCCTTTAGAATTGTGAATAACTTTAACAGATTTTTCAAATGAATCATCTACCAAATTGATTAAATTCGCAATAGCACTACTTTCGGTAGTAATAGTTTGTTTTGCAAGAGTTATAATTGAGTTGTTACTTTTCAAAAAAAATATTTTTTTGGATTGAAAAAAAGTTATACCTTTAGTTGCAAATATATTTAAAAATAGATTAATAATATATTCTTTGTGGAGGAAATTGATTTACATGCTGCATTAAAAAAGTATTTTGGCTTTACGCAATTTAAAGGGTTGCAAGAGCCCGTTATCAGAAACTTATTGTTAGGGAAAAACACCTTTGCTATTATGCCAACAGGCGGTGGTAAATCTATGTGTTATCAATTACCTGCTTTGATGCAAGAAGGGACAGCGATTGTTGTATCTCCTTTAATTGCCTTGATGAAAAATCAAGTTGATGCTATTCGTGGTGTGTCTTCAGAACATGGAATAGCACATGTGTTAAACTCATCTTTAAATAAGAGTGAAGTCACACAAGTGAAGGCTGATATTGTAGCTGGTATTACTAAATTATTATATGTAGCTCCAGAATCTTTGACCAAAGAGGAGTATGTTAATTTTTTAAAAGAACAAAAAATATCTTTTGTTGCTATTGATGAAGCGCATTGTATATCAGAATGGGGGCATGATTTTAGACCAGAATATCGCAATCTAAGAAATATTATCAGTAAAATTGATGATGTGCCTATTATAGGATTGACTGCAACGGCTACACCAAAAGTACAAGAAGATATTTTGAAAACTTTAGGGATGACCGATGCCAAAACATTTAAGGCCTCTTTTAACAGGCCTAATTTATTTTATGAAGTTAGACCAAAAACCAAAGATGTAAATAAAGACATTATCCGATTTGTAAAAAAATATGTTGGAAAATCAGGAATTATTTATTGTTTGAGTCGTAAGAAAGTAGAGGAAGTAGCACAGGTTTTGCAAGTCAATGGAATTAAAGCTGTGCCTTATCACGCAGGGTTGGATGCTAAAACAAGAGTGAGACATCAGGATATGTTTTTGATGGAAGATACCGATGTGGTGGTGGCTACTATTGCTTTTGGAATGGGTATTGACAAACCCGATGTGCGTTTTGTGATTCATCATGACATTCCAAAAAGTTTAGAGAGTTATTATCAAGAAACGGGTAGGGCAGGACGTGATGATGGCGAAGGATATTGTTTGGCTTTTTATTCGTATGCTGATATTGAAAAGTTAGAAAAATTTATGGCTGGGAAACCAGTTGCCGAACAAGAAGTAGGGCACGCATTGCTACAAGAGGTTGTAGGATATTGTGAAACATCGATGAGTAGGCGAAAATATTTATTGCATTATTTTGGTGAAGAGTTTGACGAAGTGAGTGGTTTGGGTCATGATATGGATGATAATGTTAAGAATCCAAAGAAGAAATCTGAAGCCCAAGATGATGTGAAGTTGTTGATAGAAACTGTACTTCTGACCAAAGAAAAATACAAGCCAAAAGAAATTGTAAATACGATTGTTGGGCATGAAAATGCGATGTTGAATTCTCATAGAACAAATGAGCAACCTTTTTTTGGAAAAGGAAAACACAAACCCCCTTTATATTGGACAGCACTATTAAGACAGGTGTTGGTTGTAAATTTAATTCGCAAAGAAATTGAAGAATATGGGGTGGTGAAAATCACTGATTTTGGTCGTGATTTTATCAAAAATCCACATTCTTTTATGATGACCGAAGATCATACTTATAATGAGGGAGATGATGGAATTATAACTAATACTAAATCTGCTAGTGGAGGAACAGATGCTAAGTTAATGGCAATGATAAAAGATTTGCGAAAGCAAGTTGCGAAGCGTAAAGGTGTGCCACCATTTGCTGTTTTTCAAGATCCATCACTAGATGATATGACTTTGAAATACCCTATTACCATAGAAGAAATGGCAAACGTACATGGTGTAGGAGAAGGAAAAGCTAGAAAATATGGAAAGGAATTTATTTCCTTGATTTCTGATTATGTTGATGAATACGATATTTTAAGACCAGATGATTTGGTAGTAAAAAGTACTGGAGTCAACTCTTCTTTAAAGTTGTCTATCATTCAGAATACGGATAAGAAAATTCCGCTTGAGGATATTGCAAAATCAAAAGGTTTGCAGTTTGATGAGTTGATTATCGAAATGCAGCGCATTGTTTTTATGGGAACAAAATTAAATATCTCTTACCATATTGATGATATTTTAGATGAAGATCAGCAAGAAGAAATCTACGATTATTTTATGGAGGCAGAAACTGATGTTATTGAAGAAGCCTTATCAGAATTTGATGGTGACTACGATTTGGATGAACTCCGTTTAATGCGTATCAAGTTTATGAGCGAAGTCGCAAATTAAATTTATAATATAAACAAAATAAAAAGTCCTGTTGATGTTAAATCAATAGGACTTTTCTATTAAGATTGGTTGAGACTATTTTTTAATGATTCTTGTTGTATAACTCGTATTAGATGTTGTTGCTTTAAGCATATACATTCCAACAGGTAAATTACTAACATCGATTTGATTGTTGTTTTCTACAAATACTTTTGAATAAATTTTCTAAACTATTATTGCTAACCCAAACCCAACCAAAATAGCAATAAATTTTGCAATATTGAATTTATGATTTTCACTGCTTTCAAAAATAATGGTGGTAGAAATGTGTAAGAATATTCCAATAATGATTGCTGTAATCTCTGTTTTATATGTCAGTAAAAAAGAAATATTGGATCCGAAATAACTCCCTAATGGACTCATTATCGCAAAAGTGAATAAGATTAAGATACTTTTTTGAATCGATATTTTTGAGTGCAATAAAAAGCTTCCTAATACAATTGTAATCGGAATTTTATGTACAACAATAGCCCACAATAATTCTTGATGCTCATGATCGTTTATTGGAATCCCTTCCATAAATGCATGCAAACATAAACTGAGAAATAAAACAGTTGGCAGCTCTTTTTTGTTGTGAATATGAATGTGACCATGTTCAGCTCCTTTAGAAAAATAATCCATAATTAATTGAATTAAAACTCCGAGGATAATAAAGATTCCAATTTTAGAATTATTGTTGTTTTGAAATACTTCGGGCAATAAATGGGTTACGGTAATTGCTAGTAAATATGCCCCACTAAACGAAAGTAATAATTGAGTTATTAGTTTTGTAGGTTTAACTACAAACACAATTATAGTCCCAATAACTACTGATAAAAATAAAATCAATAAGCTCATTTAGATAAAATTAAAATTAATCGATTCGAGTTTTCTTGATTAAATTCTTGTAGGTCATAATCACCAAAAGTGTGTTTTAGTTTTATGCCAACTTTGTCTAGATAACTTTTTATTTTCGGAAGATCTAAGAATTTAATACGTTCAAAATATTCATAGGTTTTATCAGCAGTAATCACTTCTATTTTTTTGATGATAAATCCATTTTCAAAACTCCTTTTAATATTAAATGTAATATCATTTCGAATAATTGTTTCTGCTGGCACCAAATTTCGAATTGCTTTTTCAACATTTAAAAAATCAACAACAGCAATACTGGTATCATCTTTTAAACCATTTTTTATGTTGGTCAGCACTTGTAAATCTTCATCATCATTTTCAAAATATCCAAAGCTTGTAAACAAATTAAAGATACCATCATATTTTAAATTCAATGGGTCTCGCATATCACGTTGTACAAATCGTAATGTTTCATTGCTAAACTCATTGGCATAATCAATGCTATTTTTAGACAAATCGACACCTACCACATCAAACCCTAGGGAGTTTAAAAATAAAGAGTGTCGTCCCTTTCCACAGGCTAAATCTAAAACGCGGTCATTCTTTTTCAATTTTAAAAAAGAAGCGAGGTTTGCCATAAACAATCGCGCTTCTTGATGATCTCTATTTTTATATAAAATATGATAAAAAGAAGTGTCGAACCAAGACGCAAACCAATCTGTTGAAGTGTTCATAGATTTCAATTAAACAAACAAAAATAAACTATCTTTGCAACAAATTTTAGTAGATGAATAAAAACTTTAAAATGGTTGCGACAACCATGTTTGGATTGGAAGAAGTTTTAGCCGAAGAGCTTAAAAACATGGGTGCTGTAGATGTAAAAGCTGGTGTGCGAAATGTATCTTTTAGAGGTGACAAAGGTTTTATGTATAAAGTAAACATGGGATTGAGAACTGCCATCCGTATTCTAAAACCAATTAAGACGTTTAAAGTTTTTGACGAAGACGATTTATATGAAGGATTGCAAAAAATAAATTGGGATAATTTTATGAAGGTGGACAATACTTTTGCTATTGGAGCTGTGGTGAATTCAAAATTTTTCACAACCAATTCGCATTATATTTCATTAAAATCTAAAGATGCCATTGCCGATTACTTTCGTCATAAGTATCACAAAAGACCCAATGTAGATATAAAACATCCTGATGTAAAAATCCATATACATATTCAAAAGGATATGTGTACCGTTTCGTTAGATTCTTCGGGTGATTCTTTGCATAAGCGTGGCTATAGAACATCTACGAATATTGCCCCGATAAATGAAGTATTGGCAGCAGGTTTGGTATTGCTTTCTGGCTATACAGGGCATAGTAATTTTATTGACCCTATGTGTGGTTCTGGTACAATTTTGATAGAAGCTACAATGATTGCATGTAACATTCCGGCAAATATTAATAGGCCAGAATTTGGTTTTGAAAAATGGCAAGACTATGATGATGAATTGTATTTTACCATTCAAGATTCGTTGTTAAAAAAGATTGTGAATCCACAGTTTAAAATCATGGGGTTTGATAAAGCGCCATCAGCCGTAAGAAAAGCAACTGAAAATATTGAGTCTGCTAATTTATCAGAATTTATTGGGGTGCATCATGTCAATTTTTTCAATTCTGTAAAAGAAGTTTTTGGTTCTACAACTATTTTGTTTAACCCGCCTTATGGTGAACGTTTGAATATTGATGTTGAAGAATTTTATAAGAAAATAGGCGATACTTTAAAACATGGCTATCCAGATTCTAGGGTGTGGTTTATAACCTCAGATATGGATGCATTGAAACATGTTGGTTTACGGACATCACGTAGAATCCCAATGAAAAATGGTGATTTAGATTGTCGCTTTGTGCGATATGATATGTATGAAGGTAGCCGAAAAACAAAGAAGCAAGAAATAGAGGAGTAGTTGTTAGTTGATGGTTGTTAGTTTATCGTCATTGATTAATATTATTTGAAGAAAGAGTTTTGTTTAGAGCAATTTCAGTATCAATTTATGATATGAAATTGTAAATTCATAAAATATAAATTCATAAATTTAATTTTCCCCTTTGGGGAAATATCTGAAAGACAAAGGGGCTTATCGAACATTTCATAAACGTCATATTACCCGTTCCATTACCCAAGTTATTTACTTATAAAATAACCGAGGCCGAATCACAATTCTTAAAAAAAGGAATGCGTGTAGCGGTTGAATTTGGAAAACGTAAAATGTATACTGCTTTGGTTTTTGAATTGCATCAGACTCCACCAAAGGGCTACGAAGCTAAAGATATTCACCAAATTTTAGATGAATCACCGATTGTAAATGAACAACAGTTAAGTCATTGGCAATGGATTTCTGATTATTATATGTGTACTATGGGTGATGTTCTACGTGCAGCATTACCATCTGCTTTTTTGTTAGAAAGCGAAACAGCTATTTTAAAGAATAACAATTTTGAGGATGAGTCTATTTTAACAGATGAGGAGTTTCTTGTTTTTGAAGCCTTACAGCATCAATCAGAATTGGATGTGAATCAGGTGATGAATATTTTAGGAAAGAAAACTGTGTTCCCGATTTTGAAATCATTGTTAGACAAAGAAGCAATAACAATTAAAGAACGGATTTACGAGCAATACAAACCAAAATTGGTAAAGTATGTTCGTTTAAATCCCATCTATACTTCGGATAAATTGAATGAATTGCTCGAAGAATTATCGCGAGCAAAAAAACAACGAGATGCTGTTTTGAGTTATTTTCAATTAGAAGTCAGCACCAAAAAACCAATCAAGGCAGATGACTTAAAAAAGGAATCTGGATGTTCATCAGCAATTTTAAAATCATTGGCTGATAAAAATATTTTTGAGTTTTATTACATCCAAAAAGATAGAATTAATTTTAAAGGTGAAACAAATAATCTTAAAAAACTAAACGAATTTCAGCAAATAGCATTGAATGAAATTGAGGAGTCCTTTAAAGAAAAACAAGTCACTTTATTACACGGAATCACCAGTAGTGGAAAAACGGAGATTTATGCAGAGTTGATTAAAAAGCAATTAAGTCAACAAAAACAAGTATTGTATTTGTTGCCAGAGATTGCTCTGACCACGCAATTAATCACCAGATTACAAGAATATTTTGGAGAACAAATTGCCGTTTTTCATTCTAAATATTCGATGAACGAAAGAGTTGAAGTTTGGAACAATGTTTTAGAAAATAAAAGTAAAGCACAAATTATTTTAGGTGCGAGATCTTCTTTATTCTTACCATTTTCTAATCTCGGATTGATTATAGTTGATGAAGAGCATGAAACTTCATACAAACAATTTGATCCTGCCCCAAGGTATCATGCTCGTGATGCTGCCATTGTTTTGGCGCATTTGCATCAGGCTAAAACTTTGTTGGGTTCTGCAACACCTTCTGTGGAATCGTATTACAATGCGCAAGATGGTAAATATGGTTTTGTTGAATTAAATCGTCGTTTTGGAAATGTGTTGTTGCCAGAAATTGAATTGGTAGACATCAAAGAAAAGCATAGAAAGAAAAGAATGAATGGTCATTTTTCTGACCGATTGATAACTTTGATTCAAGAAGCGTTGGATGAAAAGGAACAAGTAATATTGTTTCAAAATCGTCGCGGATTCTCGCCTATTGTAGAGTGCGAAACCTGTGGTGTTGCGCCACAATGCCCGAATTGTGATGTGAGTTTGACCTATCATAAATTTAAAAATGAATTGCGATGTCATTACTGTGGGCACCACCAAGCAATGATTTATTCTTGTGGCGCTTGTGGTAGCAAAGAATTAAATAATAAAGGTTTTGGTACCGAACAGATTGAGTTAGAGTTAGCAGAATTATTTCCTGATGTGAATATTGGCAGGATGGATTTAGATACAACTCGCGGGAAGTTTGGTTATCAAAAAATCATAGGAAAATTTCAAGCGCAGGAGATTGATATATTGGTGGGTACACAAATGTTAGCTAAAGGACTGGATTTCGAAAATGTTTCGTTAGTAGGAGTTTTGAATGCCGATAATATGTTAAACTTTCCAGATTTTAGAGCGCATGAGCGAAGTTTTCAAATGTTGGTACAAGTATCAGGTAGGGCTGGGAGAGCTAAGAAAAGAGGTAAGGTAGCCATACAAACCTTTAATCCATATCATCAAATTTTGCAACAAGTTTCCACGAATTCGTATCAAGAAATGTTTAAGGAACAGTTACAAGAACGCTGGCAATATCATTATCCGCCTTATTATCGAATAGTAAAAATCACCTTAAAACATCGAGATATGATAAAGGTTGATATGGGGGCAAACTGGTTGGGTAAATCGTTAGCTAATATCTTTAAAGAGAATTTACTAGGGCCAACAACGCCATCAGTTTCTAGAGTACGAAATCAATATCTAAGAACAATGGTGATTAAGGTACCGCCAAAACAATCTTTAAAATCAACCAAAGAAAATATTTTACGCATTAAAAACATGTTTCAAGCGGTAAAAGATTTTAGACCTATTAAGTTTATTATTGATGTTGATAATTATTGATATAGACTTGAGAAAATAGATTTTAGAACAATATCTCGATACAAAATTCTTTCAGAATTTCACTCGATAAGACGTAGCGGGTCTTTAGAAACTAGAAATTTTTGAAATTTGTTTTTTGTCATTTGGAATTTCTTAGAATCCACCACCTTCACTAAATCCAGAATTCCCTTGTCTTTCGCGTTTTTTCTTTTGATTGAATCTATAAGTAAAACTCAACATAATTTGGCGCTCTCTCCATTGAAACTCACTTGTTGAGCGGGCAAAATCTTCGATAATAGTTTCTGATTTTCTTTTACGAGAATTCAATAAATCACTCACATTTAATGAAAGCGTTGCATTGTCTTTTAAAACATCTTTACTGAAAGCTAAGTTGATTCCAATACGAGGATCTGTTTTAGATTGAAAGGTTTCATTTCCTGCGCGATAATCAAATGTAGTTTGCCAATCAATTTTTGCTGGTAATTTAACACGAGAATTAATTCTTGTAAACCAACTAGAATCTTTATAGTCTGGGACTAAATCAGCACCATCTCTAGAGATTTTGTAAAAGTTAAAACTTCCGTTCAATTTCCACCAATTGAAAGGGGAGTAGTTTATCGAAAATTCCCAACCTAGTCTGTCTTCTGAACCAACATTGATAGGTGTAATAAATAAAGTGGTTTCTGAACCATACCTAACAAATTGCCAAACATCTGTTGAATAATTATAGTAAATAGAGGTGTTAAAAGTAACTTTGTTCCATTTTTTTAAGAAACCTAAATCAACATTATTAGAATATGCTGGGTTTAAAAAAGGATTTCCTTGAAAAACATTATTTGTACTTCCTCTTGATGGATTTGGGTTGAGGAAAAAAGAATGAGGTCTTCTGATTCTACGATTATAACCAAGCGTTAAGGTTTCATTATCGTTAAATTCGTAAGAAAAATTAGCAGTTGGAAAAAACTCTGTATAATTTCTTTTAGTATGATCAGTGTCAATACTATTTTTTGATATAATGTCAATATCAGAAATTTCCATTCTCAACCCTAAAAGAGCAGAAAATTTTCCAAACTTATTTCCGTATTGTGAATACAATGCGTGAATATTTTCATTGTAGGTAAAAACATTCGAAATAGTTGGATTTAGAATAAAATCACCACCAAGTTGTTGCTCCTCTAAAATATAATCAGTGTCTGATCTGTTGAAATTAGAGCGATATCCAGCTTCAAATTGTGCATTTTCACCAATAGGTAATACATAATCAGATTGTACCATGATTTGTGTTCTATCTAATAAATTAGATGTTTTTTCTTGTAAGTCTATTGATGGATTTGGAAATAATTCTTTACCAGAAATTAATGCCAATTCTTCATCACTTGTTGTTTCGTGTCTAAAATCAAATGTTAGTTTATGATCATCGCTATTGAAAGATTGTGTAAAATTAAAATTGAACTCTAATTGTTGATTAATATTATCTTCTAATTGATTTTTTGTAGAAAATTTTTGTTCAACACTATTCGAATCAAGTTCAATTATTTCATTTATTTCATCTGTAGTTCTGTCTGAGTTATTATACCTTACACTACCAGTAACAGATGTTTTATCAGTAATAAAATATTCTGTTCCTAAAAGAATATTGAAGTTTTTTCGTTCTCTATCATAAACTCTATCTTCAGTTAAAAAAGGATTTTGTCCTGGTTCAGGATTCAAATATTCATTTTCAAAATGGGCGTTACCTGGGGCATCACTATAGCTATAACCTGCTGTTGTAAAGTAATTAAATTTCTTTGTTCTATAATTTAAACTTGCTGATGTTCCTGCTCTAGTTGGTGTACCGAGGTCAATATTTACGGAACCGTTAAACCCGAGTGCTTTTCCTTTTCTAAGAATTATATTAATGATTCCTGCAGTTCCTTCTGCTTCATATCTTGCGGATGGTGAAGTGATAATTTCAATCTTTGCAATGGCATCAGCAGGTAATTGGCGTAAAGCATCATTACCATTTAAGCCAACCAAACCAGAAGGTTTTCCGTTAATTAAAATTCGGACAGACTCATTTCCACGAAGTGAAACATTTCCTTCTACATCAACAGTAACAGACGGGACATTATCTAATACGTCAGATGCCGACCCACCCTTTACAGTCATGTCTTTACCTACATTGTATATTTTTTTATCGAGCCTGAATTCTACCGTGCTTTTTTCGGCAATCACTTCAACTTCATCGAGTGATTCTGCATTTTCATGAAGTTTGATAATTCCTAAATCAGTGTCATTTTTTAATTCTTTGTTTTTGATAACTAATGATTCAAACGACAAAAATTCGATAGTGATATTGTAAGCACCTCTTTTTAAAGTAATATCGAACTTACCTTCACTGTCTGTTACGCCACCAGATACATTTTTTCCATCAATAGGCTCTAAAATAATGGTTGCATATTCTAAAGGTTGATTTGTTGCTTCTTCAACAACAGTTCCTGAAATGGTTATTTTTTGTGCAAAAGAAAATATACTGATAAAAAGGAATAGGGGTAAAATTGATTTCTTCATGTAAAAAGTGTAAAATTATGCGAATTAAACAGCATTTAAAAACGCAACGCAAAGATACTTTGGCACACTCTCAATAAAGTTAAAGAATTGTTAAAAGAGCTGTTATAATAAGTCTTTTATTAAAACAGGTGGGCGACCAATTACAGCTTTGTTACCGTCAATAACAATAGGCCTTTCAATCAATTTTGGATAGGTTGCCATGGCCTTGATTATTTGAGTATCAGTTAAGGTTTTGCCTTTATAATTTTCTTTCCAAATAGCCTCTCCTTTTCTAATGAGTTGAATAGGAGAGATGTCTAGTTTTTTGATGAGTTTTGTTAACTCTGCTATTGTCGGGGGCTGATCTAAATATTTAATAATTTCGAAGGGCATTTTTGATTCCTCTAAAATTTCTAACCCTTGACGGCTTTTGCTGCATCTTGGGTTGTGATATATCTTTAGCATAGTAATTTAATTATTAATTTCTTCATCATTCTCATTAAACTTAAGGTCTAATTCTTTTTTACTTTGATTAAACCTCCAAGTTAGTGAAAGTAAAAAAGATTGCTCTTTCCATTGACTGTTAACATATGAAATTGCATCATCGCTGGGTGTTCGTGTACGCTTTGTTCTGTTAGAATTAAAAACATCACTGGTAATAAATGACAAGGTTGCTTGCTTATTGAAAATATCTTTACTCGCCGATGCATTCATAAATACATAGCCCTCACGCTTTGAATAAGCCCCTTCTGAAGGGAAATCATATTCTACCAAAGCTTGGAATTTAAGGTCGTTTTTAAGATTAAATGAGGTATTTACTTTTGCCAACCCACCAAAATTTGAATTTGTATAATCTAAAGTTACAAGGTCATTGTTAGAATCAGTATATTCAAAAACCCCATCTTGTGTAACATATTGGAGGTCTATGGTAGAATCAAAACTCAACCAATCATTAGGGGTATAAGTAGATAACAACTCGATACCTGCAAAATTTAAATTTCCTAAGTTAATAGGTGTTGTAATTAATTTTGGAGTTCCATTTATTATTTCACCATTTTCAAAAGTTACGTCCTGCCAAATGTCATGATAGTTTCTATAATAAAGAGTTGGGTTTAAAACTAGTTGTTTTTTATCATTTATATTTAACAGACTAAGCTCAAAACTGTTGATATAATAGGGCAGTAAATTTTTATTTCCAACAAATGTTGTCGTTTCACTTATACGTAGCTCAAATGGGTTTAGTCTAGGATATCCCGGTCTTCGTAAACCTTTTCGATAAGCAAATGATAAATATTTTGTATCACTTATAGTATATTCAAAACTCGCACTGGGGTTAAAGTCAGTATAAGAAAGTTCATTCTTAACGCTAGTTGTTATAAGATTGCTGATTGAATTTGTGTGCTCAACACTTAGGCCAACTCTGTATGAAAACTTCTCATAGCTATGATTGTATAAAGCAAATACTCGAAACCAATTTTCGGTATAATGAAATTGATTACTTGTTAAAGGGTTTATTTCAAAATTGCCATTTACAAGTATTTTATTGACATAATCATTTTCTATTTTACCCAATTCTGCTTGATGTCCAAACTCAAATAAAACAGTTTCTGTCATTGGCCAATCATATTCTAAAAACCATTTAGTATTATAGGAGTCTAGATCATCAAAAATAAGTTCATCTTCATCAGGGTTTTCATCATAATTAGGGAACAAATCACGATTACTTAAATATTGATATGAGGATTCAAGATCCGCTTTATGAGAAAATTTGATGAGTATAATTTCATCTTCTCTCTCAAAATACTGTGTGTAAACAGTAGCTATTTCATAAATATTATTTTTATGATCAGTTTGTATATTTCTCTCATTTTTTAAAGTAAGGTCGTGATTGGCATCAAAATATTTAGATAGATTATTGTTGTCAAAATCACCATTAAAATTAGAATAGGAACCTTCTATATTTAAACTTATATAGTCATTGAAATAATAATCTGCTCCAAGTAAAGTTTCAAAAACAATATTTTCACGGTTGTATTTTCTATCCTCATTTAAATAGCTATCCGTAATACCATTGGTCAAGTATTCATTTTTAACAGTTGTTTTTGCAGTTGGAGCACGATGATAAAAATTGGTATTTGTATAAATATTTAATTTATTAGCTCTATAATTTAATGTAGTGCTAGCACCATATATTTCATTTTTCCCTAATGATGTTGTTCCGGTTACTGCGCCATTAAACCCATTATCGAGTCCTTTTTTAAGAATAATATTAATGATACCACCGCTCGTATCTCCACTAAATCGTGCAGATGGAGTTGTAATAACTTCAATTTTTTGAATACTACTTGCGGGTAAATTTTTTAATGCATCAATTTTACTTCTTGCAGAAATACGCCCGTTAATCATAATTGTTGCTGTATTTCCCCTAATTAAAGGTATGCCTTCTGATGATATCGAAACTGAGGGTGCGTTGGCTAGAACATCAATAGATGTACCGCCGTTAGACACAATATCCTTTTCTACATTATAGGTTTTTTTGTCTAATTCTAAAGTTGTTTTATTTTTATTGGCACTCAGTGCAACTTCATTAAGAGCTTCTATATCTACCGACAAATCAATTGTGCCAATATTTTTATTAGAATTAACCTCAGTAGCATTTATGGTTTTTGATTGATAAGCTAAAAATTCAATTGAAACGTTATACACCCCTTTAGGCACTGAAATTTTAAAATATCCTTTTTTATCAGTTATTCCACCAATATTATCTATGGTGTCATTTTGAGATAAAACGATGGTAGCATATTGTAGCGGATTATCATTTGCTCCATCAACTACTTTTCCAGAAATATAAAAATCTTGGGAATGAACATTTGCGATACAGAATAGTAAAGCAATAATAAATAATAAACGTCCTTTCATTAGCTAGTTTAGTAGGGAGACTTTCAATGCTATTAGTGCATAAAAATCAAATATGTTGCAATATAAATAAAAAATACAAAAATTAACTATTTATTAACATAAATAGGCCATTTGCAGTAATAAACAGACATTCTATTGTTTTATGGGAAGATATTAAATTTGGAAACTTGATCGATTAATAGTTCATTTCCAGTGAATTGAATTGCATTGATTTTATTTCTTTTAGCAGCTTTAACATTCTCTAAATTATCATCAATAAAGAGTGCTTTTTTAGGATTGATATTAAACTTGTCTATAATTAGTTGATATATAGCATCAAATGGTTTTCTTGTTTTTTCAATTCCGGATACAATAACCCCGTCAAAATCTTTAAAAAATGGAAAAAGCTCTAGCGCCAACTCCCATTTTTCTGCGCTCCAATTAGTAAGTGCATAGACTTTGTAATTTGGATTAGCAATTAGTTGTTGCTGTAAATCTATATTTACTTGAATTATACTCGTAAACATTTCATCCCAACGTTGGTAAAACATTTCTATTTCATTTTTGTGTTTAGGGAATTCAGAAATTTTTAGTGCGACAGCTTCTGTAATTAGCCTACCGCCATCTTGTTCAATATTCCATTCTGGAGTGCAAACAGTATTTAAAAACCATCTTGCTTTTTCTTCAGACTCAAAAACTTTTTTGTATAGGTTCATTGGATCCCAATTAACCAAGACTCCACCCAAATCAAAAATAATTGTATCGATTTCAGAGCTCATTACTTTCAGTTTTTTGACCATTTTGCATTAAAAAGGCTTTTAAAAACTCATCGATATTACCATTCATCACTGCATCTACATTTCCGGTTTCGTGCCCTGTTCTAACATCTTTTACTAGTTTATACGGATGCATCACATAATTTCTAATTTGACTTCCCCATTCAATTTTCATCTTGCCATCTTCAATGTCGCTGCGCGCTTCTAATTGTTTGTTCAATTCTATTTCATACAATTGTGAACGCAACATTTGCATAGCTCTATCTCTATTTTCGTGTTGTGATCTCGTTTCAGAACATGATATTTTAATTCCTGACGGTTTGTGAGTCAGCTGAACTTTGGTCTCTACCTTATTCACATTTTGGCCACCTGCACCAGAAGAACGAGAAGTTACTATTTCTACATCTGCAGGATTTATTTTTATCTCAATAGAATCATCTACTAGCGGATATACATACACCGATGCAAAACTTGTATGGCGTTTTGCATTGCTATCAAAAGGAGAGATTCTTACCAATCTATGAACACCATTTTCGCCTTTTAAATAGCCAAAAGAAAACTCACCATCAATTTCGATAGTTGCTGTTTTAATTCCTGTAACATCACCAGCTTGGTAATTCAATTCGCGTATTTTAAATCCTTGGCTTTCGCTCCACATCATATACATGCGCAACAGCATTTCTGCCCAATCACAACTCTCTGTACCACCTGCACCAGCAGTAATTTGTAATACAGCACTTAGATTATCACCCTCTTCGGATAACATATTTCTAAACTCTATATCTTCTAATAATAAAATGGTTTTTTTGTGATGTTTATTTACTTCATCTTCAGTTGCTAACTCATCTTTAAAAAATTCTAGTAATACTTCTAAATCATCATTTAAAGTTTTTACTGCATTGTAATCACCTACCCATTTTTTCTTTCCTCGTAATACTTTCATAAAAGATTCAGCCTCTTTTGGATTGTTCCAAAAATTAGGATTGGCAGTTTGCTCTTCGTCATTTGCAATTTCAATTAACTTTTTATCAATGTTTAAATAGCTTCTTAATTTATCAATTCTTTTTGAGATATCTTTAATATGATCGATCGTTATCATTATGCTAAAAATGTTTACTACAAAAATAGAATTTAATAGCTCTAACGGAAGCTTTAATAGGTCAAAATTCAGGACAATTAATTTTAATGCTTATATTTGAGGGTTATGAATATAGAAAATAATCACTGAGCACTATGACTTTTTTAGAGGCTTGTAGAAAACAAATATTCTGGACTATTGATTTTTTTAAAGGAGGAATAATTTCTAAAGACTTTAATGAAATTAAATATGTTCATGAAAATTACCATACAGAGAAATCGATAGAAATACGTAGATTGAATCTTGATAATTTGCTTCGTCATGCTGTAAATACAACGAAATTTTATAATTCATATTTAAATTTTGAATCCCTAGATCAATTTCCAGTAATCGACAAGAATATTATCAGAAATAATTTTTCAGATTTTAGATCATCACAATTTATCGATAGTAAAGTTTTTAAGGTTTCTTCAAGTGGATCTACTGGAACCCCATTTAAATTATATCAAAATTTAGACAAACAAAATAGGAACAGTGCCGATACAATTTATTTTGGAGGATTAAGCGGTTATGATTTGGGAACGAAATTGATTTTTATGCGAGTTTGGACCGAACTGAACCGAAAGCATCGAATTATGGCTTGGATGCAAAATATCGAAATGCAAAATGTAGCCAATATGGGTGATGATGAAATTGCTCATCTTATAGAAAAAATAGTCAAAGATAAAGAGAAAAAAAGCATATTGTCTTATGCGTCATCTTTAGAGGCTATTTGTAAATACCTGGATAAAATCAACTCAGAACCTATTAATTGTAATTTAAAAGCAATCATATCAAATTCAGAGCAATTAAATCAATATACAAAGGAAGCTGTAAAAAAATATTTTAGAACTACTGTTGTTTCGAGATATTCAAATGCAGAAAATGGAATTATTGCTCAGCAAAATGTGAATAATACCGATTCTTTTGAAATTAATTGGGCGAGTTATCATGTCGAAATATTAAAGTTTGATGTAGATGTGGCTGCAGAGAAAGGTGAATTGGGTAGGGTAGTTATTACTGATTTATTTAATTATTGCATGCCAATTATTAGATATGACACAGGAGATATTGCTTGCATTGAAGATAATGAGCATGGAATACCTGAGTTTTCAACGGTTGAAGGAAGACGACAAGACTTAGTTTATGATACTAGAGGTGAATTGATTTCTTCATTTGTTATTGGAGGAATCATGAAAAAATATACATCTTTAAACCAATATCAGTTTATTCAAGAATCTAAAAATGATTACACATTTAAATTAAATCCAGATGGGGAATTTAAATTTGAAAAACAGTTAACCCAGGAATTTGACAAGGTTTTAGGATCATCATGTAAAATGAAAATTGAATATTTAGATGAAATTCCGAGACTTGCTTCAGGAAAAAGAAGGCAAGTAGTAAATAATTGTAATTAAAAAATTATTGAAAAGAATGAAGCGAATTTATGTTGGAATGACAGCTGAAATAATTCACCCAGGAATTATTAATATTATATTGAAAGGAGCAGAACATGGTGAATTGTTAGTTGGATTATTGACCGACAAAGCCATTGCAAATCACAAACCATTACCAATATTGGATTATGATCAAAGATATGAAGTAGTTTCAAACATAAAAGGTGTTTCCAAAGTGGTTCCACAAGATGAATGGAGCTATCTCGAAAATTTAAAAAAATACAAGCCTGATGCAATTATTCATGGAGATGACTGGAAAAGTGGACCATTGTCTAAAATTAGAACAGAAGTTATTGAATATATGGATAGCATTGGAGGAAAGGTAATTGAAATTCCATATACAATTGGTGTAGATTCCTCTACATTGATTAAAAAAAGCAAGAATATTGGTACAACTCCGCAAGTTAGACTAAAGGAGTTAAGAAGATTGATAAAGGTAAAACCATTGGTTCGGATTCTTGAATCGCATAGCGGTTTGACAGGATTAATCATTGAAAATCTTTCTATTCGAAACGGTGATACATATTTAGCTTTTGATGGAATGTGGTCTAGTAGTTTAACTGATTCCACTTCTAAAGGGAAGCCTGACATTGAAACTGTTGATATTACTAGACGATTGGGTTCTTTAGTTGATATATTGGAGTGTACAACAAAACCGATTATTTACGACGCTGATACAGGTGGTAAATTAGAACATTTTCCTTTTACGGTAAGATCGCTTGAGAGGAATGGTATTTCTGCAGTTATTATTGAAGATAAAACTGGATTAAAGAAAAATTCGTTATTTGGAACTGATGTACCGCAGGAACAAGCTGAAATTAAAGATTTTTGCGAAAAAATTATTGCTGGTAAAACAGCTCAAGTAACAAAGGAATTTATGATTATAGCAAGAATAGAGAGTCTTATTCTTGGAAAAACAATTGAAGATGCTTTAGAAAGATCATTTGCATATACGGAAGCTGGAGCAGATGGAATTATGATTCATAGTAAGGAAACCTCGGGAGACGATATATTTGACTTTGTACATAAATTTAGATTAAAAAATAAAACGACTCCAATTGTGGTTGTTCCATCAACGTATAATCACAGAACCGAATCGGAATTTATTGAAGCAGGTGTGAATATTGTAATTTATGCAAATCATATGCTTAGAGCTGCATATCCAGCTATGGTTAAAGTAGCTACCATGATATTAGAAGATCAAAATTCAGTAAGAGCCTCAGAACATTGTATGTCAATAAAGAATATTTTGGAGCTAATTCCAGGAACGAAATGATATCAGTTAAAAAATATTTTGAGGTTTTTATTAATGAGGGGATAGGCTTTTTTACAGGTGTGCCTGATTCTGTATTGAAATTCTTTACTTCTTACATTGATGATAAATTGAAGGCCGAAAATCATGTGATAACAGCAAACGAAGGAGCAGCAATAGCTTTGGCTACTGGATATCATTTGGCAACAAATAAAGTGCCTGTTGTATATATGCAAAACTCTGGATTGGGCAATGCCGTTAACCCGTTAGTCTCTTTAGTAGGTGATAAAGTTTATAAAATTCCATTGATTTTGATAATTGGATGGAGAGGAGAACCATCAGCTAAAGATGAGCCTCAACATTTGCAGCAAGGAAAAATCACACTACAAATGTTAGAACTGATGGATATCCCATTTATTATACTTAATGAAAATGAGCAGGATTCAATTTCAAGAACGGCAAAACTCATTAATGATACTAATAAATTAAGGAAAACTCACGCCATTCTAATTAAAAGAAACCTATTTTCTTCTTATAAATTAAAATTAAAAAAGGGAAATGAATTTCAGTTATCTAGAGAAGATGCAATGAAAGTAGTAGTACAAAATTTGGGAGAGAATGATGTAGTTGTGTCGACAACAGGAAAGTTATCACGTGAGCTTTTTGAGTATAGAGAATCAATAGGTCAAAATCATGAAAGCGATTTTTTAACAGTAGGTTCTATGGGGCATGCTTCTATGATTGCTTTAGGGATTGCAAGAGAAAAAGAAAATAAAAATGTGTACTGTTTTGATGGTGATGGAGCTGTACTGATGCATGCAGGTAGTTTGAGTAATATTGGTGATTCTGGTCTTAAAAATTATAAGCATATTGTATTTAATAACGGAGCTCATGAATCTGTTGGTGGCCAAAAAACATTGGCACTTGATATAAATATGTCTATGTTTGCTAAGGCAAATGGATATTCAAATGTTAAAACTATCTCGAAAATTGAAGATTTGAAAGAAGCGCTGAAAGAATTAAAAAGCAACGGCGAACTTTCTTTTTTAGAAATCAAAGTAAAAATAGAATCAAGACAAGATTTGGGCAGACCTACTACCAGTCCTGTTGAGAATAAAATAGCTTTTATGAACAAATTGATGACAAATGATTGAGAACGAAAAAAAGAAGGTTCGAATCATGATTGATTTTTGCGCTACAATTTTCCATCATGGGCATATACGGCTGATTAAAAATGCAAAACTTCAATTTAAAAATCAAGATCCTACCATTGTAATAGGCTTGGCATCTGATGAAGAAATTTTAAAGCACAAAGGGTATGTGTCTGAACTTAATTTTGAAATTAGAAAGGAAATTTTGCTCGCCTTAAGAGATGTAGACGAAGTAGTTTCAGCACCATGGTGTATTACAGACGAGGTTCTTAAGAAATACAATATAGATTATTTAGTTCATGGATCTGACAATCAAAATAAAGTTAGAAATACAATTATTTTTCAAAGAACTGAGGATATTTCTAGCAATATTTTAAGAAGTAAGGCTGTAAAATCTATAGTTCAAGAAAGAAATTCGAACAAAGTTATGTTTACACCAGGTCCCTCCAACATGTCCTATTTAAATATGTTTGATTTAAGAAGCGTATTTGGTCGTGGAGATACTGAATATATCCACATAGAGAAAACCGTGTTGCAAAATATTTTGAATTTGACAGGTCATGATAAGATTGTTAGGTTTCAAGGAGGTGGTACTACAGCTATAGATGTGGCCACTTCAAATATTGTATTAGGAAAAATTTTAATAATTGACGCTGGATATTATAGCCGACGAATTAAACAAATATTGATCAATAAATCGAATTCATTGCCAAGCACATCGTTTAAGATAATTAAATATGATGAAATTGGTGCTGAATTATTGATTTCTGACACATATGATTGGATTGCCACTGCGTATGCAGAAACGGCAGATGCCTTTTTATCAGATATCAATTTATTAAAAAGGCTTGCAGAATTTAAAAAGGCAAAACTCTATCTTGATGCAACAGCATCTATCAATTTAGAGCCCAACCATAACTTGGCAGACGCCTGTTCTTTTAGTTCTTGTAAGGGATTAGGAGGCTTAACAGGAGCGGCATTTATCACATTTAAGGAAGCAGCTTATCAACCAGAAAAAAGAGGTGATGTCCCTTATACTTTAAATATTGATACACATTTAGATAAACTCTATACGGGACCATATCATGCCATATGCTCTTTATATTCAATTTCAAAGAGTTTTGACCGCATAACGAAAAATGTAAAACAAAGTAAATTATTATTTCTAGAAAAGTATAAAGATCGAATAATTCGTCCTGCAGAAGAGCAACCGATAATTTCAACGATATTTAGGACGAAAAGTATTTCGACGACTAAAAATGCAGTATTATATCAACCAAGAGTTGCTCCCCCTGAAACGGCAATTATTTGTCATTTTGGTGATATGTTTACGTCAGAAGATAAAATAGGTCAAATCTATGATACTCTAATTGTCGAATAGTGATCAAAACTTTTGAAAAGAAATTAAATCTAATTGATTAAATTTATCCAGATTTTGAAATAAAGAAAACTCATGCAAATAAATTTAATTAGTGACACAGTAACCAAGCCAACAAAAGGAATGTTGGATGCAATGATGAATGCCGAAGTTGGTGATGATGTATTTAAACAAGACCCAACAATTAATAAATTGGAAGCAAAAGTTGCCGCAATGTTCGGTAAAGAAGCAGCATTATTTTTCCCTTCTGGTACAATGGCAAATCAGACAACGATTAAAATTCATACCCAACCTGCTGAACAATTAATTTGTGATAAATGGGCACATGTATATAATTTTGAGGGTGGTGGAGCATCCTTTAACTCCGGAGTTTCATGTGCTTTAATTGATGGCAATCGAGGTATGTTTACAGCCTCACAAGTTGAAAAATTAATCAATGACCCTGAAAATTACCATTTAGCAAAAACGAGTTTGGTGACTGTAGAGAACACTACTAATAAAGGTGGAGGTGCTTGTTGGGACATTGAAGAACTCAAAAAAATAAAAGAAGTTTGTACAAAGCATCAATTGAATTATCATTTAGATGGTGCAAGATTGTTTAATGCTATGGTTGCAAAAGGAGAGAACCCAAAGCAATACGGCGATTTATTTGATACAATTTCTATCTGTATGTCCAAGGGGTTGGGTGCGCCAGTTGGTTCTTTGTTGTTAGGAACAAAAGAACATATTAAGAAAGCAATTCGGATTCGTAAATTATTTGGAGGCGCTATGCGACAAGCGGGTTATTTGGCAGCCGCAGCGATTTATGCCTTAGATAATCATGTTGATCGATTGGCTGATGACCATGCAATGGCTAAAAAATTAGGAGCTGCGTTAGAGAATTCACCATTGATTAAAAAAGTAGAACCTATCGAAACCAATATTGTTATTTTTTATACCTCAGATGGAGTTGATGAAAACGAGTTTGTACAAAAATTAGTGGATAGAGGCATTTTATTGATTGGTATGGGCGAAGGTAAATTGCGAATGGTAACCCATTTAGATGTTACCGATGAAATGATTGATAAAGTAGTGGAAGAGATAGGGGAATTAAGAATGTAAAATTTAATCTTTATTTATCCTTGGTTCGGCTATGTAAATGGTTAATTTTTCGAAAGGAAAACCGTTACCAAATTATCAATTGCCATTGAATTATACATCAAAAAGTAAATTGTTAATTTTATATGATGTTAGAAAGCACTTCATTTTTCTTAATGGCAATAATCCGTATTCTTTTGTAGTCTGCAAACCATTTTCCATCAATAAGGCATTCTGATTTAATCATTTCTTGCACTTCACTTTTAATTTCTTCAATGTGATTGGTTCTAACATTCTTGAAAAAGTCATTTCCAAACATAGAAATCCAGTCTTTTATTCCAGAATTTTCATCAGCTAATTCAGTTGGTCTATCAAAATGTTGAGCCATAATAACTCTGAACCCTTTCGATTCAAGTTCAGTTGAATATTCTGAAATAGAAGGGAAATACCATAATTTCAATTCTGATTGTTGCAAATACCCTCTTTTTGCTAAAGAATTTCTTAATTGATTAACAATAGTCTGAACATTGCCTTTTCCGCCGAATTCAAGAACAATTTTTCCATTTGGATTTAAGTTGTTAAACATAGACTTTATAGCACCTTTATAGTCCGTAACCCAATGAAGAGTGGCATTTGAGAAAATAACATCAAATTTCTCATTGAACATAAAACTTGACGCATCAGCAACTTTAAATTCTATATTTTTATATTTAGACTTTGCGTCTTGAATCATTTCAGGCGATTTATCAATTCCAATAACTTCTTTTGCTGATTCGCTAATTTTGAAAGTCAATTGACCAGAACCACACCCTAAATCTAAAATCCGTTCATTTCTTTTTGGGTCAAGTAAATTGATTAAACCCTCACCATAGTTGTAAACAAATGAATGTTTATCATTATAAAGTTTTGGATTCCATTTTGTAGTCGTATTATTCATATTTTCTCAATGCTGCTAATGTGTCGGATAAGAAAAGTAAAAATTAATTATATCCTATGATAAACAAATTTCGTATTTTTTTATGAGATAGTCAAGTAGTTTTTTTAATTAAACACCTTTTCAAAAGCATCATACACAGCTAAGTGCAATGCATCTGCATGGTTTTGTTTTTCAAAAAAATGATAATAAATTTTTGTATTCTTTTTGTTCAATGGTTTTAGCTTATCATACAAAGCCTTTGCTTCACGTTCCATAATTTTACCTTCTTTACCAACCGCTACATAAATTGATTTGTTGGTTTTATACGATGCTGGAGTAGCTTCTAAAAGTGATTCATTGTCCCACCATAAACTCGGACTTACAATAATATAGTTGTCGAATAAATCAGGTCTTTTAAATAATATTTCTGTGGCCAAGAGTCCACCCAAAGATTGTCCAATGAGCGTTTTTGTTCCGTTTGTTTTGTAATTTGTTTTGATAAAAGGCTGTAATTCATTTTCTATAAAGTCGATAAAAGGAGCTGAATATCCGGTTGTAGGAAACTCTTTTGTATATCCTTTATCATCTGTATGAAAGGTAAAATCTCGCTTACGGTCGATGTTCGAAATTCCGACAACAATAGTTTCTGGCAACATATTAATCCAAGAAAAAGAACCAAATTGTACCAAACCCGCAACATGAATAAAATCTTCATCAATTGTGCCATCTAACAAATAAATAACAGGATATTCTTTTACTGAATCTTTTGAATAGCCATGGGGCAAATAAATATTTAAGATTCTATCTTCGCTGAGTATTGTAGAATGAATCTCAACAGTTTCTCCGATTGTTAGTAGCGTGCTATTTTTTTTGATAGGGATATTTTGAGCTGATAAATAATTGCAAAAAAGAAGGCTAGCTAAAATAAATAAAAAGGTGTTTTTTTTCATGACATGGTTTTGAGGAAGGCAATTTAAAAATAATTATTCATTAAAATGAACATATTTTTGAAGGTTAGCATCCTCACAAATAAAAGATAAATTGTCGTTATAAATTCCTTTATAATCAGCATAGACCTGACCGCAATTTGTTTCATTATAATGATTTATGATGACTAACTTTCCGGCATCTAAAAATTGTTGAGCACCGGATTGATCCCACCAATTTTTATCATCATTATATGATTCATATAAAACACCATCAAAATTATTGGCATTCTCAACCGTATTTTTAGCCATACATTTCATTCCTTTTTCATGAACATAATCACATAATTCTTGGTAATAAGCAACACCCTCTGCCTCGGTAACAGCAAAGCCATAAGTTACTCTGAGTTCATCATCATAAATCCAATCCATATTATCAAATTCTACCCAATCACAACCCCAATCTGCAATTTTATCTATTCTTGCTTTCATAATATCAATGATTCCTGTAGTGGTTGAGTTTACAAAAAACTCATCGGGCCATTGCCCCCAAGAATTAGAAACTAAATAGGTTTCCATTTCATTAAAGTCATTTCTGTAATTCTCTCCAGTTCCAATGCTTATGTATGCTGCAACTTCATTTCCTTTAGATTTTATTTCTGATATTGATGCTGATATGTTTGTAGAAAAAGGGTCTATCAAAACATAGCCATTTTGTGCATTTTCTAGAATGCTGGTAATATTATCAGCTTCAAAATTTTCTTGATATGCTTGATTAAAAACTGGTATGGCATCACTATTTAGAGTTGGAGGTGAAGTTACTTCATCAGTTGAGCCACAAGAATTAAATATCAGGATGATTGCAAGTAAAAAAAAGGGTTTATACATGTTGTTCAATTTTTATAGTACTAATACAAACGTGTACATATTCCTATTTATTATAATTCAAAATTCACTGTTAATCATTAATTTTGTAATTCGTCGATATTTATTTCGACCTACCAGTGAAATATATATAAATGAAAAATTTTGGAATCTTAGGTTTTGTTATTTTATTTACTGCATGTACAAGTCAAGCACAAGAAAAAAAGAATCAACAAAAAACAACAATAAAGAAAATGAATACAGAAAATATGAATTATGCAACTTTTGGAGGTGGATGTTTTTGGTGTACCGAAGCTATTTTTGATCAGTTAGAAGGAGTCGAAAAAGTCGAATCTGGTTACTCAGGTGGTCATATAAAAAATCCTGAATATAGAGAAGTAACAACAGGCAGCACAGGGCATGCCGAGGTGATTCATATAACTTATAATCCAACAATAATTTCTTTTGAAGAATTACTGGATATATTCTTTAACACTCACAACCCGACTACGCTAAATCAGCAAGGAGCAGATAGGGGTACTCAATATCGATCTGCAGTTTTTTATCATGATGCAGTTCAACAAGAGGCTGCAAATAAAATGATAAAATCTTTAGATGATGCACATGTTTTTGAAGACAGAATCGTTACTGAAGTAACCGCTTTTGATGCTTTTTATGTAGCAGAAAATTACCATCAAGATTATTATGAAAACAACAAGTTTCAGGGCTATTGTCAAGCAGTAATCAACCCTAAATTAGAAAAATTTCAAAGGCAATATAAAGAAAAATTAAAGAAGGAGTAAATTGGTTGATGGTCAATAGTTGGTGGTTGTCATTCCGACAGAGAGAGGAACAATCGACGAGAAATCCCATTATGAGAAGGATATTGTTTGTGGTTGGAGGAAGTTCTTTTAGATTTTCTATGTCATTCCGTACTTGATATGGAATCCAAAATAAAAATAGATTCCTGCTTTTGCAGGAATGACAATCACATATATTTGTTGTATGTCTAAAAAATACAAAAAGCTTTTACTGAGTTTAGTTTACGATGCTATCGGAATGTTGTCTTTTGTAATTCCAGGACTAGGAGAATTCATGGACATACTTTGGGCGCCTTTATCTGCATACCTCATATTAAAAATGTATAAAGGGACAGTTGGTAAAGTAGGGAGCATTATTTCTTTTGGAGAAGAAGCAGGTTTTTTAGGTACCGATATTATTCCAACGTTTACTTTGGCTTGGTTGTATAAAAATTTTATTCAGAAAAAGGAAACTACTCCTCTTCCTAAAAAAAGCGTTTGAACCCCATTCGTTTCAACATCTTCTTTTCCATATTCCAAAAGAATTTGAATTGCCCAAAAACCCATCCTGTTATTGGTAGAGTAATTTGATATACAACAAAAATTAGTGGGATTCTAATAATCCAAAAAATCCAACCATCAACTTCAGGGCTAATTCCGATAAGCTCAGTGATAGGTTTTGCAACCTATGTTGCAAAAGACCCATTTACCGAAAATGCTAAAATGATGGCAAGTATCTGCCAATTAGAAGTTAATCCCCATCGTTCTTTCAATTTGTCCATGTTTGTTTTTATTGATTTGAAAATATATATATTCATTGAATTTCTAAAAAAATTTACTTCCCCTTTTTTAGGTTTCATTTATTAATTTAGATTTTAAATATTTTAGTACCTTTCAACTCTTAAAAATTTTTATACTACATGAAGAAATTAGCACTGCACTGGAAAATTTTATTGGGAATGTTATTAGGAGTTATCGTCGGAATTTTGATGAGCAGCTTTGATGGTGGTAAAGAATTGGTACAAGACTGGGTAAAACCATTTGGGACCATATTTATCAACTCACTAAAATTAATTGCCATTCCGTTAATCTTAGCGGCATTAATCAAAGGAGTATCAGATTTAAAAGATATTTCTAAATTATCTGCTATGGGTGGGCGTACTATTGTCATTTATGTTACAACAACAGTAATAGCTGTTTCGATAGGGTTGTTATTGGTGAATATTGTAGAACCTGGGAAATCTATTAGCGAGAAAACCAGAAAAGAAATGGTAGAAAACTATAGTGGTAGTACAGCAAAATATAAAGAAGCATCAGAATTAAAAAAAGAACAAGGGCCATTACAAGCGTTGATAGATTTAGTCCCACAAAATATATTTGCGGCAGCAACAAGCAATCGCAATATGTTGCAAGTTATATTTTTCGCAGTGTTTTTTGGTGTAGGATTGATTTTAATTCCCGAAGAAAAAGGGAAGTATGTGAAGGGCTTTTTTGACGGATTTAATGAGGTCATTTTAAAAATGGTCGATTTAATCATGCTCGCAGCACCTTATGGGGTATTTGCATTATTGGCAGCTTTAGTAGCAGAATCACCAAGTTTAGATTTGTTTAAAGCATTGGGATGGTATGCATTAACAGTTATAGGTGGCTTGTTAATAATGATTGTGTTTTATAATATTTTGGTATTTGTATTTACTAAAAAGAAACCTAAATTTTTTATGAATGGAATTTCTCCTGCGCAGTTATTGGCATTTTCAACAAGTTCTAGTGCAGCAACTTTACCTGTTACTATGGAGAGGGTTACAGAGCATTTAGGAGTAGAAGAAGAAGTTTCCAGTTTTGTGTTGCCTGTTGGAGCAACAATTAATATGGATGGTACCAGTTTGTACCAAGCCGTAGCTGCTGTTTTTATAGCGCAAGCATTCGGTATGGACTTAACACTCGGGACTCAATTAGGAATTATTGCTACAGCAACTTTAGCGTCAATTGGTTCTGCTGCTGTACCTGGTGCGGGTATGGTAATGTTAGTTGGTGTTTTAGGTTATGCTGGAATTCCAGAAGCAGGATTGGCATTAATTTTCGCCATTGATAGACCTTTAGATATGTGTAGAACAGTAGTAAATGTTACAGGTGATGCAGCAGTTTCGATGTTAGTAGCAAAGTCTGTTGGTAAATTAGGAGAGCCACATGTGAAGAATTGGGATGATAATTATGAAGTTAAATAGTATAAGGATAGAACACTAATTACTCAGATTTTTATGATTCAATTAGATTTCTTTGTGTAGTTATGTGTCGTCACATCGAGTGAATTTTTTCAGCGTAGCGAAAGAAATTTGTACCGAGATGCTTAGTGAAGCTCTATGAAATAACCTTTAAAAAATTGAATAAACTACTTAAAATTACTTCACCAATAGTTTCTGTAGATTGGTTGAATGAAAATTTGAATCACCCAAATTTAATTGTGATTGATGCTACCATGACCAAAGTTACAGGTTGCGATGATTCAATTACTGATGAGGTTTCCGTCATTAAATCTGCTCGATTTTTAGATATTAAAAATGAGTTTTCAGATACTGCGACGCCATTTCCAAATACGATGCTGTCTCCAGAAAAATTTGAAGAACAAGCTCAAGAAATAGGAATCAATAATGACAGTTGTATTGTGGTTTATGATATCTACGGATATTATTCCTGCGCTAGAGTTTGGTGGATGTTAAAAGTAATGGGCTTTAATAATTGCGCCATTTTAGATGGGGGATTACCAAGCTGGGTAGAAGTAAAATATCCAACTCAAGAAGAGCATACTACTAATTTTAAAAAAGGAAATTTCAAAGCAAACCCTTCAAAAGGATTGATTCATAACCACACAAAAATTTTAAAAAGTATAGATGATGATTCTGTTGTAGTTTTAGATGCTAGAAATCATCAAAGGTATTTAGGAACAGTACCAGAACCTAGAGAGGGCATGCGATCTGGGCATATTCCAAATTCTAAAAGTATGCCTTATACAAGTTTGTTAAATGGAACCAAATTAAAATCAGTAAAAGAATTAAAAACCTTGTTTGCTAATTATCAATCAAAGAAATTAATATTTACTTGTGGCTCTGGAGTCACTGCTTGTATCTTGGCTTTGGTTGCTGAAATTGTGGGAGTAAAAAACAAATCTGTCTATGATGGCTCTTGGACAGAGTGGGGGAGTTTGTCCGAATTTCCGATTGAGAAATAATATACAAAACAGCTTATAAAGTATTTGAATTTTAGATTACTGCAGTGCCCCCTCATTTTTTAATGAGCATAATTTTGAATAAAGTAGTAAGTTTGTATTTCCAAACTTAATTATATCTTATTTATGTTTTCTTTTATTAAATCTCCCCTTAGTATATTTTTATTATTCTCTTGTTTTTTAGTGCCCTCTATGGCTTTTTCTCAACAAGAAAAACCAAAAGTTGCATTGGTTTTAAGTGGTGGTGGCGCAAAAGGGTTGGCACATATTGCCGTAATACAAACCCTAGATTCTCTAGGTATTGTCCCCGATTTAATTGTTGGTACTAGTATGGGGAGTATCGTTGGGGGTTTATACGCAATGGGTTATTCTGGCGATGAAATTGAAAAGATGTCTAATGAAGCAGATTGGAGTGATTTGTTAGGAGGTGATATTTCGTTAAAAAATGTAAGTGTAGAAGAAAAAAGCGAGTATAAAAAATACTTAATTGAAATGGATATTAAGGAGGGGAAACCAAAAATGAATTCTTCGCTTTTAAGAGATCAAAAACTTAGAGAATTTTTAGCTAAATCCACATTTCCCGTGTATGGAATTTCAGATTTTGATAAGCTTTCTATTCCTTTTAGAGCTATGACAACCGATATTGTAAATGGTAAAGAAGTGGTTTTAAAAGAAGGGTCATTGGCTGTTGCAATGCGAGCAAGCATGTCTATTCCTAGTGTTTTTGAACCAGTAGAATATAAAAATACACTTTTAGTTGACGGAGGAATACTCAATAATTTTCCTGTTGATGTTGCTATAAATCTTGGTGCCGATTTTATTATTGGTAGTAATGTAGGAAACGGTATGTTACCAAAAGAAGAACTCTATAAAAAAATATCGAACATCCTTTTTCAAACCAGTATGATGGCAAGTAATTTAAAAAATGATGTGAATGTAAAATTGTGTGATATATTAATTGATCATACACCATATCTAACTCATTCTACGGGAGATTTTAATAAGAGTGAAGCAATTTACGAGGAAGGAAAAGTTGCTACCAAACTGAATTTAAAAGCATTTATTGAATTAGCAAACACACTAAAACCTTATGAACAAAGAGAGCATAAAGTACCCTATAGAAAAGATAAAATCATTTTAGATACAATTATTTATAAGGGAATAAGTGATACAAATTTGGATTTAGTAAAAGCAAGAACTAATATAGAACCAAATAAAGCTTATACATCACAAGAATTAATTGATGGAGTTAATAGATCACTTGGAACTAGAGTGTTTAAAAAAATGACATTCAAGTCAGTGCGAGAGAATGGAAAATTCGGATTGCAACTTACAGGTTATGAACATTCAAAAAATCAAATTAAAGGAGCTTTGCATTACGATACCAATCGTGGTGTTGGCTTAATTTTAAATTATACTGGAAGAAATATAGTAGGAAAAGCTTCAAGAATTCTTTTAGATGTTGATATTGCAGAACAACCTAAAGCCAGAATTCAATACCAGAAAAATTTTACTAAAGAAAAAAAATGGTGGTTTAGAAATGACATGTTAGGGGTGCTTTTAGATCAACAAGTATTTTATCAAGGTGCTAATATTGATGATGTTAAATATAATTACTTTCAATTCGACAATCAAGTTAACCGTAATATAAACTCTTTAAATAGTTATGTGGGAGTTGGTATTAACTACGAATACACAAAATTAAAACCAAAAGTAGATCCCGATATTGTCGATAATGTTTTTGGTTTGGATAATTATAAATTTAATAACGTAGAAATTAATTTCCATTATTCATATAATAATCTTGACAACGTATTTTTCGCTAAAAAAGGTTCTCATTTTTATGCAAGAGTAAGCAGATCTATTTACAATGATATTTATTTAAAAACAACAGAGCCTAACTTAGAAGTAATAGATGGAAGTACAAATGATTTTACCAAACTTAATTTATTATATGAAAAACGTTTTCAATTAAGTAAAAAAGTAACAGGAATTATAAATGCATCTACCAATTTTACTTTTCAAGATAAAATGTCTTCAGATGATTTGTCTTTTCATGACTATGGGTATGCAGCCAAGTATTTTATTGGTGGAAATATCGGAAATGAACGAAACAATAGCTTCTTATTTCCTGGTTTAAAAGAAGACGAATTAAATGTAAGCCAGATAATGAATCTTAATTTAGGAGTACAATTCTCACCTATTAGTAAAGTGTATTTGAATCCTCATTTTAATATTGCTACAGTTGGCTTTGGTGATTTTGATGATTATATAAAAGATGCTTTTTCTCCAAGAGGTGACTGGACAGATGAATTTGATACGAGCGCAATATTATCAGCAGGCATTACAGCATCTTATCATTCAATTTTAGGTCCTGTAAATTTTGATATTTCATATGTAAACAAGATTGATAAAGTAAGGTTGTTTTTTAGTGTAGGATTGTTGTTTAATGCATCAAAATAAAATAGAAAGCACGTCTATTTAGAAAATCTAATTCAAAGAAACCTCTCTTTCAATTCTTCACTTGGAAGCATACAACTTTCTCTTTTTCCAAACCATCTATATCTATTTTTAGCAACGAAGTCATACATCCAATTTCTAATGGGTTTAGGGATAATCCAAAAAATTAACAAAAAATTATACCAGCTACCTAAAATTTTACAAACCCTTAATATTGCTGATGATTTATAGAAAAGTTGGTTTTGATTTAAAAGAATTATAGAGTCAATTTCAGAATTATAATCATCAAACTGTAACAAAATTTCTTTCGCGGCGTCTGATTGTATAGAAGCGTATTTGAATTTTTGATGATGGTCTTTTTTGACAATAGTTTTAACAGAGCTATTGCACAAATTACAAACTCCATCAAAAAAAAGTAGCGGTTGATATGGAATATTTTTCACATGTCAAAGTTACAAATTGAAATTGAATTCGTCTTTTAACAAAATCTTAATATTAAGTTTCATGGCTTCATATTAATTTTGTTTTAACAAAACTAACTAAAGAATGATTCAATTAAAAAACTTGCACAAATCTTATCCAATGGGTAAAGATTCACTTCATGTGCTTAAAGGGTTAAACTTACATATTAAAGAAGGAGAGTTCGTCTCAATTATGGGTTCTTCGGGTTCTGGAAAATCAACTTTATTAAATATTGTTGGTCTTTTGGACGAACACGATGCTGGAGAATATTTTTTAAACGGACAGCTGATAGAAAAGCTAGATGAAAAGAAAGCGGCTATTTTAAGAAATAAATTCTTAGGATTTGTTTTTCAATCATTCAACTTGATATCGTATAAAACGGCTTTAGAAAATGTGGCATTGCCTCTGTATTACAAGGGAGTAGGTAGAAAGGAGCGATTAATAATTGCAATGGATTATCTAGATAAAGTTGGCATAAAAGATTGGGCAAATCATTTACCTAATGAACTTTCTGGTGGGCAAAAGCAGCGTGTTGCAATTGCCAGAGCTTTGGTTACAAAACCAAAAGTTGTTTTAGCTGATGAGCCAACAGGAGCTTTAGATTCTACAACTTCTGATTCTGTAATGGATTTATTGAGAGATATAAATAGTGAAGGAATGACCGTTTTTGTTATTACGCATGAGGAAGAAATTGCAGAAAAAACCGATAGAATTGTACGCCTTAAAGATGGCGTAATTATAAGTGATGAAAAAGTTAATCATAAAGTAAAAGCATAACTATGTTTGATATAGATCGTTGGAGAGAAATATTTCAAAGTATGGGTAAAAACAAATTGAGAACAGTGTTGTCTGGGTTTACTATTACGTTTGCAATTTTACTTTTTACCATTTTATTAGGAATGGGAAATGGTTTAAAAAACACCTTTGCAGGATTTTTTAGTAAAGATGCTGAGAATGCTATGTTTATTCAACCAAACAGAACTTCAAAAGCATATCGCGGATTTCAGAGTGGGAGAAGAATCGAGTTTAAAAATGATGATGTTGAATATTTAGCAAAGAATTACTCCTATGAAATTTCAAGTTTAGTCAGACGAAATAGAATGCATGCTGATTTTGCATACAAAGAAGAAAAAGCTGATTATGAAGTATTAGGGGTAGATCCAGGAATTCAATTCTTAGAAAGAGCGACTCCTTATAAAGGGCGATTTATCAATCAATTAGATATCAATAAAAAATCAAAAGTTATTGCAATTGGTAGAAAAGTTGAAGAAGACTTATTTCCTAAAGGAGTTAGTGCTGTTGGTAAATACATAAATATTGCAGGTTTAGCGTATAAAGTGATTGGTGTGTTTACAGACCCAGGAGGAGACAACGAAGAACGGTTAACCTATATTCCTATTACAACTTTTCAAAGGACCTATGGTAATAATGATAAAGTGCATCAGATTAATTTGTTGTACAACCCAGATATGAGTACTGATGAAGCCATTGCTTTTGGTAATAGGATGGTGAGAGCTTTAAAAGACAAACACAATATTGCTCCAAATGATCAAAGAGCAATTAGAAATACAAACAGGGCAGAAGTTGTTCAAGGTACAGCAGGCGTTTCTTTTGTATTAGATATCATTGTTATAATAATTAGTATAGGAACTTTAATTGCAGGTATTGTAGGGATCAGTAATATCATGGTATATATCGTAAAAGAGCGTACTAAAGAACTAGGAATTAGAAAAGCACTCGGTGCAACTCCGGCATCTATCGTAATGATGATTATGTTCGAAGCGCTTTTTATTACTTCTATTGCAGGATATTTAGGGCTACTCATAGGCACAGGAGTCGTCAAATGGGCAGCGCCAATGTTAGAAAAATATTTTATAAAAGATGCAAGTGTCGATGTTGGGATAGTCATTTTTGCAACTGTATTATTGATGATTTCAGGAATGATTGCAGGCTATTTACCTGCAAAAAGAGCAGCGAGAATTAAACCAATTGTAGCTTTAAGAGACGATTAAAGAAACCAAACAAGAATACGAATACATGAAAACAATTTTTGATATAGACACATGGCAAGAAATTTACGGAGTACTTCGTAAAAATGTGATGCGTACCATTATTACAATTATCGGGGTAATGTGGGGTATATTTTTATTAGTAACACTGCTAGGAACAGCAAAAGGATTTGAAAATAAATTTAATAAACAAATAGGTGATTTAGCAACAAACTCAGTTTTTGTTTGGGGGGAAGTTACCGGAATGCCTTTTGGAGGGTTTCAAGAAGGGAGACCCATGCGCTTGAAATTATCTGATGCCTTAGTTATAAAAGAACAAATTACCGAAATAGAGTATGTGGTGCCAAGAAACCAAACACAAAAACATGTAGTTCGTAAATTTTTAGATGGCAATTACAACATTAGTGGAGATTACCCTTTGTTAAATGAGGTAACTCCTAAAGATCTTTTATATGGCCGATTTATTAATGGTAATGATATTGATCTTGCAAGAAAAATCGCAATCATTTCTCAAGATGTATATGAAGAATTATTCGATAAAGATGAGTATCCTATTGGTGAATTTATTGAAATTAGTAAAATCAATTATAAAGTAGTAGGTGTTTTTAAAAGAACAAATATGAATATGGGTCCAAGAGATGCAATTCATATTCCGTTTACTACTTTCCAAAAAGTATTTAATCAAGGAGATAATATTGGTTGGATGATGATTACTGGAAAACCAGAATATGAAATCTCACAAATAGAGGCCGATGTAAAATTACTACTAAAGAATTTGCATGATGTACATCCAGATGATGGTAGAGCTTTTGGTAGTTTTAATATGGGGGAGATGTTTGGACAAGTTACAGGTTTTTTAACAGGAATGCAGTTCTTAACCATATTTGTAGGAATATCAACCTTGATTGCTGGGATATTTGCCATCGGTAATATCTTGTTAATTACGGTAAAAGAGCGTACTAAAGAAATTGGAATCAGAAGAGCATTAGGGGCAAAACCTTGGGAAATACAAACTCAAATTATTTTAGAATCCGTAGTATTATCAACATTTGCAGGTGTCCTTGGAATTATTGGAGGAGGAGCAACACTCTTTTTAGTTAATTGGGGAATGGATAGTATGGGAGATGATGCGTTTTTATTAAACTCATCAGTAGATATCTCAATTATACTATTAGCATTATTTACATTGGTGTTTTTAGGAACTCTGATAGGATTGATTCCAGCAACGAGAGCCGTAAAAATAAAACCAATTGAAGCTTTAAGAGACGAATAACAAAAATCAAAAGAATAAAAAACTAATCAATTAATATTAATAATAAAGTCAGATGAAAAAAACAATCATATTTTCAATTATCATCATCGCATTTATTGCAGTCATTTTATACTTTGTAAAAAGTAATAAGCAAACGGTAGAGTTATTTGAAACAGAAACAACTTTTAAAGCTACGATTGTTGATAAGACAGTAGCAACTGGTAAAGTTCAACCTCTAGAGGAAGTAGAAATTAAGCCTCAAATTTCTGGTATTATCGATAAGATATATTTAGAAGAAGGAGTTATTGTTAAAAAAGGCGATTTAATTGCAACTGTTAGAATTATACCAAATGAACAAGCATTAGCAGGTGCTAGAGGTAGACTTAGAAATTTAAAACTAGATGTTGATAATGCGAAGATTTTATATGACAGAAATAAAGCTTTATACAATAAAGGAGTTGTTGCTAAGCAAGTTTTTGAAAGTAATGAGTTGGCATATAATCAAGCAAAACAAAATTTAAAGAATGCACAGGATGATTATGAAATCATTAGAAAAGGATCTACAGGTAGTTCTGGTAAAACAGCAAATACCAATATTCGTGCAACTACTTCCGGAATGATTTTAGAGATTCCTGTTAAAGAAGGATATCAAGTAATTCAATCTAACAACTTTAACGCAGGTACTACAATTGCATCAATTGCTGATATGAGTAAGATGATTTTTGAAGGACAAGTTGATGAAGCGGATGTTGGTAAGTTAGAGAAGGATACTGAAATAATGGTAACATTGGGAGCAATTGAAGAAAAGAAATTCCCAGCTTTATTGACTTTTATTGCACCAAAAGGAACTGAAGTACAAGGAGCTGTACAATTTAAAATTAAAGCAGATGTAAGTTTGGATGATGATTATTTTGTAAGAGCAGGATATAGTGCCAATGCCGAAATTATCTTGGAACAAAGAGATAGTGTAATGTCTGTAAGAGAAGCAATTTTACAATTTGATAAGGAAACTGAGAAGCCATATGTTGAGGTTAAAACTGGAGATAACGAATTTGAAAGAAGAGATATTGAAATTGGATTATCAGATGGTGTAAATGTTGAAATCCTTTCAGGAATTACTGATGAAGATGAATTAAAAATCTGGAATAAGGCCGATAAAAAAACAATGAATAACAACAATAACAATTAGCATACTAATTGAAATTAATATTTCTTATAAATATTGATTTTAGTTAGTAGTAAAAACCCCCTAAATTTTCATTTAGGGGGTTTTGAAATTTATATATTTTAGTCTTCGCGAAAAGAGAGGAACGAACGACGTGGCGATTTCTTTAATCTTTGTAACACATATCATGAGATTGCCACATCCCGATGCGTTCCACTTTCGGGATTCGCAAAGACGTCTTCGCAAAAGTATTTACTTTCCGTCTTCACGAGCGTAGCGAAGTGATCTTTTAATAGAATTAAAAATCATAAAAATCTGCGTTATCTGCGTTCTAGTTTTTATGAGATTGCCACGTCATACTTCCTCGCAATGACAAGCTATCATCATAAGATACCAACGTTCTATCTACAAAAACTGCTTTGCAATATTTTCAGCTTTTCTACTTTCCGAATAATCGTAAAATCCTTCTCCAGATTTTATACCTAATTTTCCGTCAGAAACCATATCAACTAATAATTGACAAGGTTTGTATTTTTCATTTTTAAATCCGTCATACATCACATTTAAGATAGACAAACAAATATCTAATCCGATAAAATCAGCTAGTTGTAAAGGTCCTAAAGGGTGTGCCATTCCTAATTTCATCACCGTATCAATTTCATAAACACCGGCAACGCCATCTTGTAATGTTTCGATAGACTCGTTTAGCATCGGCATTAAAATTCTGTTAGCAACAAACCCAGGAGCATCATTTACTTCTACCGGAATTTTACCTAAAGTAGTTGATAAATCCATGATGGTTTTTGTTATAATGTCACTAGTTTCTTTGCCGCGAATTACTTCTACCAATTTCATAATTGGTACAGGATTCATAAAATGCATGCCAATAACTTGATCTGGTCTGTGAGTTACCGCAGCAATTTCGGTAATAGAAATAGACGAAGTATTACTCGCCAAAATTGTGTGTTTTGGACAAACTGAATCTAACTCTTTAAAAATGCCCAATTTTAATTCTTTGTTTTCTGTAGCTGCTTCTACAACTAAATCTGCATCTACAACCGCATCTTTGATCGAAGTGCTCGTATGGATATTTGCCAAAGTATTATTTTTATCATCTTCAGATATTCTTTCTTTGGCTAATAATCTGTCTAAATTTTTAGAGATGGTTGCTAATGCTCTTTGTAGTGCATCTTCAGAGATATCTATTAATTGCACTTGAAAACCTTTTTGCGCAAAAGTATGTGCTATTCCGTTGCCCATAGTACCTGAGCCAATTACTGCTATTTTTTTCATTTGTATTTTTTTAAAAACAATTTATAATTTGATGTGCAACTCTCAAGGCATCTGTTCCATCACCCAAAGTTACCACAGGTCTGGTGTCATTTTCAATTGCATCAGCAAAAGTTTCTAGCTCATCTAAGATTGCGTTGTTTGATTCTATAGATGGGTTTTCGAAATAGATTTGCTTTTTAACACCTTCAGCATTTTGCAAAATCATCGCAAACTCATCTGGGTTTTCTGGTACATCTTTCATTTTTACTACTTCACTTTTCTTTTCTAAGAAATCAACAGAGATATAGGCATCTTTTTGAAAGAAGCGCGTTTTACGCATATTTTTTAAAGAAATTCTACTTGCAGTTAAGTTTGCAACACATCCATTTTCAAATTCGATGCGGGCATTGGCAATATCAGGAGTATCAGAAATTACAGAAACGCCACTAGCATGAACGCTCTTTACTTCTGATTTCACAACACTCAAAATAATATCAATATCATGAATCATTAAATCTAATACTACAGGAACATCTGTTCCTCTAGGATTGAATTCAGCCAATCGGTGACACTCAATAAACATTGGTGTATCTATCGTGTCTTTTACGGCCGTAAAAGCAGGATTGAAACGCTCTACGTGACCTACTTGTCCTTTTACGTGGTGCTGGCTTACTAGAGTTCTAATTGATTCAGCCTCTTCTAAGGTATTTGTAATTGGTTTCTCTACAAAAATATGTTTGCCTGCATCAATAGCTTCTTTGGCACAATCGAAATGAGAAAGGGTCGGAGTAACAATATCGATAACATCAACAGCCTTTATTAATTTAGAAACCGAATCAAATGAGGTATAACCAAATTCCTTTGAAACTTTTTTTGCATTTTTCGAAACGGGGTCATAAAACCCAACGAGTTCGTATTTTGAAGATTGCTGTAATAATTTTAAATGAATTTTTCCGAGGTGACCTGCACCTAAAACGCCGACTTTAAGCATAAATTTTTCTTTTCCCAAAAGTAAGAATTTTTGTTGGGTTTTTATTATTTTTATACATTCAAATAAACCACTTTTTTTGAGAGATACAGTAAAGCATCAAGGGCTTAGAAAACGATTAGTTGAGGTCTTAATATCAAAAGGTATAAAGGATAAAGCCGTTTTACAGGCGGTAAAAAAGATTCCGAGACACTTGTTCATAGATTCTAGTTTCGAAAACTTTGCCTATCAAGATAAGGCATTTCCTATTGCTGCTAATCAGACTATTTCTCAACCTTATACAGTTGCTTTTCAAACCGAATTATTGCAATTGAAAAAAAATGCAAAAGTGTTAGAAATAGGAACAGGTTCTGGATACCAAACAGCTGTTTTATTAGAATTGGGTGTTAAAGTTTACTCTATAGAGCGTCAACAGGAATTATTTAAAAAGACAAAAATGTTTTTAAGCAAACTTCATTATCACCCTAAGCAATTAATTTTTGGCGATGGGTATATTGGCTTAAAAGAACAAGCACCTTTTGACGGAATTATTGTAACAGCTGGTGCACCATTTGTTCCAAATCCTTTGTTAAGTCAATTAAGAATAGGAGGAAGGTTGGTGATTCCTGTGGGAGATAAAACACAAATAATGACACTCTTTATTCGTAAATCTGAAAAAGAATTTGAGAAGCACGAATTAGGTGATTTTAAGTTTGTGCCGATGTTACAGAAGAAAAATTAAGTTGATTTTTTATTTTTAATTGAGTTATACAATTCTAAAAACAGAAATTAGTAGTATTTTTATAATGGCAAGCGAAAGGTTATTACTAAATTTTTAAATAAGAATAATGAAAAATATTTTCTTACCCCCCTACTGTTATTTATTTTTAGCACTAATTTTATGGTATCACAAGCAAGATGGAGTGATAGATCTTCAGCTAATTTAGTGTAAAGTATAATCTTTAACTTGTGTAAACAATGTATCTTAACGAACATTGCTGAAAACAGAATTCTAAACGAAAATTTGAAAAATAATTTGAAATTTTAACAGAAAAAAATAACTGATTTTCTCACTCAAACTCTGAATGAAAAACTAAACGGAATTTGAGGAAGATTGCGGAATTAAAGTCTAAAATTAAATTATTAATAGGAAATGAAAAGATTGAATAAAATTCCATTTAAAATATTAACGCTACTGAGTTTAATCTGCTTGCTAATTCCCTTCTCAATATATGCTTTATGGATATATGTTTTCAATTTAGGAGCTACTCAGGCTGAACGAGTTGCTGTTTTTAAAAGTTATTTTCCAGGTTTTCTTAATGGTAGATGGAGTACGACACTTCTTAGTATTTTTTTTTAATTATAGCAATTATTTTCAGTAGTAATAATTTAAAATTAACGAATAAAAATTGGAAGATTTTAAATATTATTATCCTTGTTATTAGCAGTTTGTTATTATTCTTGAATTTCTTTTCAATGATGTAAATTATTTGCAATAACTTGCATTGTGGAGAAATTGAACTGTACTCTAAAAATTACTCTTGCGGAATTTCTCACTCAATCGGAATTGAAAAATATTGTGGAATAAAACGCTAACTGAATTATCTCTAGCGCAGAAAAAACGGAAAACAGAATTTAACCGAATAAAAATAATTCTGATAAAACAACGAAATGTAAACTTAAGAAGTGTAAAATTAATTGCTAGTACTCGCCTACTTACGAAAATCCTCGCTGACTTTCTATTCAGTTTTTATTTACTAAATTAGTTGCTTAATCAACCCAACGAAATCTTACACACACCATTGTGAGTAATTAAAAAATATAAACTAAACAATAAATATTATGAAAGTAAACGGATACGCAGCTACTGAACAAAAAGCAAAACTTACGCCTTATTCTTATGATTTAGGAGAGTTAGGTTCTGAACAAGTTGATATTAAAGTTTCCTATTGTGGCCTTTGTCATTCTGATTTAAGTATGATAAATAATGATTGGGGAATGACTCAATACCCAATTGTACCTGGTCATGAAATAATTGGAGAAGTAATAGCTATTGGTAATGCGGTTAAAAATGTAGAGGTTGGAGACAAAGTAGGATTAGGTTGGATGTCAGCTTCGTGCATGAGTTGTGAACAATGTATGGATGGTGAACACCATCTTTGCTCTAAAGGTGAGGCAACTATTGTAGGTAGAAATGGTGGATTTGCTGATAAAGTACGTGGCCATTGGTCATGGGCTATTCCGCTTCCAGAAGGTATTGACATGAGTAAAGCAGGCCCACTTCTATGTGGAGGGATTACCGTTTTCAACCCTATAATACTAGCTGGAGTTAAACCTACGGATAAGGTTGGTGTCATTGGAATTGGAGGATTAGGACATATGGCCCTTAAATTTTTAAAACACTGGGGATGTGAAGTAATTGCATTTAGCTCAAATCCTAATAAGAAGGAGGCCATTTTAAATATGGGTGCAAGTCAAGTGATTAATTCAACTTCATCTGAAGAATTGGAAAGTATAACCGGAAAACTAAATTTTATATTGAATACAACTAATGTATCATTAGATTGGAATTCTTATTTGACCGCATTAGCACCAAAAGGAAGATTTCATACAGTAGGAGCTGTTTTGGAGCCGATGGCAATTCCTGCATTTAGTTTAATTATGGGAGAAAAAACTGTAGGAGGAAGTCCTATAGGAAGTCCTGCATTAACTAAAACTATGCTTGATTTTTGTGTAAGACACAATATCTATCCCGATGTTGAGGAATTTCCGATGAACAAAGTAAATGAAGCAATTGAACACCTAGAAAATGGAAAAGCTAGATTCAGGATCGTATTGAAAAACTAATAACGACTCACAACAACTGTTACAATTCATTGCTTGTTCTCGCCTACTTACAATCCTGATAGTTATCGGGAATCGCGAAGTTTCTATTCGGTTTTTATTTGCTAAACCACGCAACTAATCTTATACCAAACGCTGTGCTTCATTATGACCAAACAATAACCAATGATACCAATCTTTAGAAAAATACGTAAGAAAATGGCAGATGATAATAAACCACTGAAGTATATGAGATATGCTGTTGGTGAAATAGTATTAGTCGTAATTGGTATTTTGATTGCGTTAAGTATTAATAATTGGAATGAGAATAGAAAAAACAACATCATTGAACAAGACACCTTATTAAGCCTAAAGTCCGATTTAGAATCTGCTTTAATACAACTCGATGAAAAGCTTAATCAAAACATTGCTTTTAGATATATGGATTCTATTTTACTTGATGTAGTTCATTTTAAAAAAGACATTTCAGTAGATAGTCTAGAGATGCTAACTTTATCACATATTTTTTCACCTGGTTTTGATCCTGAATTAGGAACTCTAAATGAGATTTTAAGTACGGGAAAAATGGAAATTATACAAAATAGAAGTCTTAGAAAACACATTTCTACTTGGAATAAATATATGGATGAGTTAGAAGAAGTAGACGAAAAGTTGGCACATTACGATTTGCAAGTAAAAGACCCTCTTTATTCAAAACAGCTTCCATATAAAAATGTCGCTAGAATTTATTTAAATAATCAAGATAATAATAATCTAATTCCAAAATCTAATTTTAAGTGGAATTCTAAAGCACTTTTACAAAATAAAGAATTTGAGAATATGCTCTCAAATTATATGATCTACTCAACCATACAGTATATACGTTTATTAGATATTAAAAAAAATATCAATGAGATGATTTCTTTAATTGATGGCGATACTAATGACAATTAAATTATTTAGAAAAATAACGAAAGTAGAAACCACCAACCAATGATAAAATTATTTAGAAAAATACGCCAAAACTCGCTTATGGAAAACAAAACTGGAAAGTATTTAAAATATGCCATTGGCGAAGTTGTACTTGTTGTTATTGGAATTTTAATTGCTCTTTCAATTAATAATTGGAATGAACAAGTAAAAAAAGATAAAAATATAGCGTCTGTATTCGAAACAGTAAAAAAGGATTTATTATCAGATATTAGCGAAGTAAATGAATTCATAGACTTTTATGAAGAGAAAGATTCGTTAATTGAATTGGTTCTTAATCGCAAGGTTACCAAGGAAGACTATCAAAAAAAACCAAATCTTAGAACGATAGTGATGTATTACAACGAATTATCTATCAATAAATTAGGATACGAAACCTTAAAAGAAAACATTAACGATGTTCCATCAAAGTATGAAAATGCCTTAATTGACATTAATTTGATTTATACCGAAATCCTTCAAAGAATAGAAGTGAATAATAAATCTTCTAGACAGTTACTCGAACGTACACTTCAAAAATGGGCCAATAATTATAATTGGTATCGAACATCTAGAAAAACAGCACTGACTCCAAATGATGATATGATCAACTTCTTTTTAAATGATTCTAGCTATTTGGGCGATGTGCGGATGGTTAAAATGCTTGGAATTGACAATCATCTTAGGGCTGCTCAAAAATACAATCTCAAAGCTATTTCAGCTCTAATTAAAATAGATTTAGCGAACAATATCACTTTTGAAGAATCGGTAAAAGCGTATCAAAATAGTATTGGCTCCTTTGAATTAATAAATATGAACCCAATTAAAGAATTTGTTTTTAAACAGCTAACAAATTCACAACCGACCCTAGTATTTATAAATAATGCTATTAATGAAAAGTTGTTTATCTATTATAGGAATGCAGAAGGGCTTGATGTTTTAATACCAAGTAATAAAAATAGCATTGAACCAAAAGCTTTTAATTCTTTTAATCTAATTAAAGATTTTCCATTTATTGTAAAAGACTCTATAGGAAATGCTTTAGGTACATTTAAGACAACACAACTTAATAATTTTATTAATTTAAAATAACGAAAGGCTGACACCGTATAAAATTAATTAGAATAGCTATTTTAGGGGCTGTTGCACAGACTCTTGTTGGTAACAATATCAAAAACTCAATTAATAAAATTAAATCAATGATGAGAAAAAAATATATTTATTTAGCATTATTTCTATTATTGGTTAATACTTTAAGTAGCCAGAATACAATATCTGAAAAGCGAGTCTTATCTTATCAAGAACTTATGGATGAAATGGTGTCTTGCAAAGATTCTATTTATGAATTAAGCAATGCCATAATTCAATACAATGTAGAAAAGGATAAAAGATTTGTTGCCTTTAGAGATTCTCTCACATATACCAAAATAGACACTTTAAAGGTAAAAGCACAGGTTAATCTAAAAAACGTAAACTTTAAAGATTATGTCAACGGTAATAAGTCATCTAACTTTAAGTATTTAATGTTTTCCAAAATTGAATTCGAAAAGGAAGTATCTATTACTGATGCTATTGTAAGTAATTTTATCGGCTTTAAGAATTCTAAATTTCACTCAAGATTTCAATTTACTATTAATAAAGAATCTACAGACAATAGAATCTATATTAATGAGTCTTTGTTTAATAGCTATACATTTATACATATTAGTAAAGGACGAATTGATGTGAGTGACAGTGAATTTTATCCAATAAATGATACTAAAGATAAATTTTCAGGTATAGCACATTTATTTGTTGCTGATGACAAAAGTTCACTTATTCAATTTGGTGGTGTTAGTTTTTGTAAAATTAATGACCTTGATTTTACAAGGATTGGAGGTGAATTATATTCACTAAGATTGTATAATAATATTATTGAAACCGACTTTAGATTTTCTGAAATGAGTATTGAAGATATTACTATTAGAGGAAATGATTTTCAAGGATTTATAGACATGACCAATGTTGATTTTGGAAGTGTTAAAACCGAATTATACTATAATGAATTAGAGAATAAAGTTGGCGTGTATAGTAATAATGATGTTAAAGGAAGAGTATGGAGACCAGAAAACTATGAATCTTTTAAAGACAGTGTTGCTTCAGAAAGATTATTTTCTACATTTAGAAGAGTGACAGATCATTTTAAAAATCGTGGTAATCTGAAAGATTATAACGCCATGTTTATGGAGATGAAAGATATGGAAACCATGCAGCTTCAGTATTTCTATGAAAAAGACAAGAATGTGGAAAATTGGTTTACCTGGAGAATGAATCAATTTTTGGGTCGTTTCTCAGACTATGGTACAAGTCCGGTAAAAGCAGTTTTATATGCCATTAAGGTTATTTTATATTTTTCTTTGTTTTTCTTCTTTTTTCATAACACTTGGGACACCTTTACTAAAGAGCAGTTAATGTCTAGAATTAAACTGCTTACTAAATATTTTCGTTCAGAAGATGATATTGCAAATCTTTATGAAGAGCAAGAAAGGCATCGCTATAAAAGTTACGAAGATTTTATGGTTTATATGAAAGAAGGGCAATCTGAAGTTCCGAAAATGTTTCTTTGGATATCTAAACCTTTATATATATTGTCAACTATTGGTATTACTACTACCAATAAGTTTTTAGGTAAAGCTGAATTATTAGATGGAAAATGGATTGAATTAGATAAAGGTAAAAAAAGAACAACTGCTTTTTGGGGAGGATTAATACTAATTACACATTTATTAGTATCACTACTCATGAAAATATTAAACGCGGTAATGCTTAGCGTTAATTCTTTTACAACCCTTGGATTTGGAGAAATCCCTACAACAGGTATTGGAAGATATGCCGCTATAATTGAAGGATTTATAGGTTGGTTTTTACTAACGCTATTTAGTGTAAGTTTGATTACTCAACTACTTCAATAAATTATAAGTTGATTATTTTATAAAATCCTGTTGCGAACAATGAATAAAATTAATTGCATAAACCACGTAAAAAACCTTACACAAACACGTTGTTCTTCATAATGACAAACCAATAACAAATGATAAACTTCTTTAGAAAAACACGAAAGAAAATGGCAGATGATAACAAACCAATGAAGTATTTGAGATATGCCATTGGCGAAATTGTACTTGTTGTTGTAGGTATTTTAATTGCGCTTCAAATAAATAATTGGAGTGAAAATCAAAAAAAACAAGAGTTTGAAATAACAATTCTTAAAAACATTCAAGAAGATATTTTAGCGGACAAGATAGATTTCGAACTGAACCTACAGTATTTAAAAGTGACGTTTAAAAACGAAGACCTTTTGCTTAACTTTTTATTAAGTGATAACCTACAAATAACAGATAGCATTAACTATGTAAATGTATTGGGTCTTGACCTAATTGCTATCACCCAAAATACTTCCTTCAACAACTTACAGAATAATGACATAGGATTAGTAAGCAATAATAACCTTTATAAAAAAATAGCACGTTACTATGATTTTTATGCTTCAGGAATTTCCGAATTGGAAAAACACGATTCTGCTAACACCTATGATGAAAAATTTATTTATTTTAAGAAACATTTTAAAATTATTAATAAAAAAACTAAACTACAATTAAGTGCTAAAAATACTTGGAGTCAAGAGTTTAATAGATATAATTTTACCATTAAAAATATAGATAAGTTAAAGAAAGATGAAGAGTTTAAATTGGTATTGGCAGAAAGTGAATTTATAACCTCAACTAAAATAACTTTGTATCAGCAAATACTTGAAACAATGGAGGAATTACACAAATCTATTGATCGCGAATTAAAAACCTTGAGATAATAACGAAACCACCAACCAATGATAAAATTCTTTAGAAAAATTCGCCAAAACTCGCTTATGGAAAACAAAACTGGAAAGTATTTTAAATATGCTGTTGGAGAAATTTTTCTAGTAGTTGTAGGTATTTTGATTGCGCTTCAAATAAATAATTGGAATGAAAAACATAAAAACAGACAGCAGGAACTTGTAATTATTGAGAATATTCTTCAAGATCTTAAAAATGATAGAATTGGTTTGAATGAAATAATTGAAAGAAGAATTAGCAAGGCAGCTTCAGCAGAAATAATGGTTAGCTATTACGAAGGAATAGAAATAAAAAAGTTGACAGATTATTATTTCCATTGGACAAACGTACTTTATTGGGAAGCTCATTATCCAAGAAATATTGCATTTAAAGAGTTAGTAAATTCAGGTAATGTGTCAATAATTAAGAATGCAAGTATTAGAAATTCTCTTCTTGATATTAGTGCTTCGTATGAAGAGTTATTTGCTGTGAGAGAACATATGTATGACGATTATGGTATTTACTTATACGATCCCTATGCCGAAATTATAGATTATGGAGATGCAATAAAAGTTTGGGGGAACCCAAATATAAAAATAGAATTATCCGAAGAAGATGTTCTTGTTGCTTTAAAAAATAAGGCAATAAAAAACGGATTTACATTAGCATCCTTTAATAATATCAAGTTAAAAGACCAACTGATTCAAATATTAGAAAATGTTGAATTAACGATTTCATTAATTGAAAAAGAAGCAATTGAATGAACTAAAAACTACTGCCAACATTTTGCAAACTCAATAAGGCTAAGTCAAAATTAAAACCAATTTTTAATCAAAATATGAATTTGCGAACAAACTCCCTTTATGAGCAATCATTAAAGAATATATGAGATTACTATGAAAAGAATTTTGAGATTTAAAGTAGAGAATCAGCTTGCTAAAAGAGGTTTTATAATACAACGAATTACACCTAAAGAAAAGCTTATCAAGTTAATTAAAATATTGCATCCACTTAAAACACAGTCTGATTTAATAAGAATTGGGCCGAATGGTGATGGAGGTTATTTAGTGCCCAATGACTTAAATGATATTGAAGCATGTTTCTCTCCTGGAGTAGATAATGTTAGTGAATTTGAACTTTGGTGTCTTAACAATGGAATGGAAATTTATTTGGCCGATAGATCGGTTGATAAGGTAAATTTAAATATCCCAAAAGACCAATACAATTTCATAAAAAAATTTGTTGGATGTACAAATAATGAAGACTTTATAACACTTGATGAATGGGTTAATTCAACTATCACAAAGAAGAATTCAGAGTTATTATTACAAATGGATATTGAAGGTGGCGAATATGACTCATTAATAAATATTTCAGATTCATTAATGAAACGATTTAGAATTTTGGTAATTGAGTTCCACTCTTTACATAAATTATGGAATCCTGAATTTTTTCACTTCGCTGAAATTGCTTTCAGCAAAATACTACAAACCCACTCATGCGTCCATATTCATCCAAATAATTATGAGGGTGTTGATTCAAAAAATGGAATTCAAATTCCAAAAGTTGCGGAGTTTACTTTTTTAAGAAAGGATAGAATCTCATCTTCTAATTACGAAACTAGTTTTCCACATGAATTGGATTTCGACAACAATAGTAGTAATGAACACATTATACTACCAAAGAATTGGTATAAAAGCTCATAAAGATAATAATCGTTACGAAAATTATTAAAAACTTAAGATCACATACTTCAAAAGCTCCTTTTTAAGGGGCTTTTTTTTATGCGAAAGATGACGTTTTATACCTACAAGGTTTTTAAAAACCTT
>JASFYP010000014.1:0-13119 GCA_045047075.1 Flavobacteriaceae bacterium | reverse complement strand
CATCTGATATATCAGATGCTTTTTGTTTTATAATAATTTATTAAAATCTATCTTCTTACGCGCCCTCTCATTTGATGATGATTCATACCAGGTGCTCTTTTCATTTGATCTTTCATCTGTTTGATTTGATCTTTAAGCATTCCTTGTTTATCTAACTTCTTAGCTTCATTCATTAACTTGGTTGCTTCTTGCTTTCTGTTTTTAGACATCGCAATTCCTGATAATTGTAGTTTTGCCATAGCCAAATCATGATCCATAGAAAGCCCTAAACTAATTGCATTTTTAAAGTACTTTTCAGCTTGAGTTAAGTTGGTTTGTGAAACCAAGATACCGTGAAGAAAATTAAAATAACCTTGCTGTTTTTTTATCAAAGCGCCACTTGGGTTTTTAATATAACCCAACCATTTAGCTGTCCCTTCAAAGTTTTGCTTACGCAATTGTAAAAATGCCAATAAGATGAATTCATTTTTGAAGTAGAGGAAAATAAAGATTCCTGAAAAGAAAATCAATGAGATTCCATTCATGATATTTCCATCAAAAAATTGAAATCCAGACCAAACTATGATAGCAGCAGCTATGACTAATTTTATATATTTATGAAACATGTTTTTGTTTAAATTTTAGAATTGCAAAGGTATGATTTTATATGAATTTTTTATAGTATGCCTTGTCAAATATTTGAGTTGTCATTCCCGTGAAAGCTAGTATGACAATCGATATAAATATTATTTCTTATAGTACTTTCGGTATTTAAAATATCCCCAAAGACTCAAGAGTAATGATACAGCAAGCCAATACCAAATTTGCATTGGCACATCAGCAGCTTCACCTTGCGCATAAGAATGTAACCCAGAAAGCATGTGGTTTACGCCTAGATAGGTCATTAATATTGCCGCAAAAGAAAATACGGCTACTGTATTAAATGCAAATCGACCTCTTAACCCCGGAATCAAACGCATATGTAACACAAAAGCATAAATCATAATGCTTATGAGCGCCCAAGTTTCTTTAGGATCCCATCCCCAATAACGCCCCCAACTTTCATTTGCCCAAATACCGCCTAAAAAGTTTCCGATGGTTAATAAAATCAACCCTACTGTCATTGACATTTCGTTGATAATGGTTAATTCTTTAATGATTAAGTTAATTTTTTTCTTATTGTTTTTAGTAGTAGTTCCGATTAAAAATAGCGCTAACATTCCTAAAATCATTGATAAAGCGAAGGGTCCGTAACTAGCTACAATAATAGCAACATGAATCATTAACCAATACGAATCTAAGACTGGAACTAAATTTCCTATGGAAGGATCCATCCAATTCCAATGAGCAATCATCAAAATAATTGATGCTACAAAAGTTGCAGCAGCAATCGTAAGTTTTGATTTTCTACCGAGAATTAATCCGAATAAGGCAGTCGCCCAAGCGATATAAATTATAGATTCATAACCGTTACTCCACGGGGCATGACCAGAAATAAAACCTCTAATTCCGAGACCAATTGTATGATAAATGAACAAGCCAATAATGGTAAAAGTTGCTAATTTAATTAGGATGTTAATTGTTTTAGAATTGTTGAAAATTTGGATGATTACAAATATGAACAGCAAAGTACCTGCATATAAATAGTACTTAAACAGACTTTTAAAAATATCGTTTTTATTGTAAAATATCTCTAGGTCAATTTTTTTATCAGAAGGATAAACAGCAGCACCGTATTTCTTTTGAAATTTTTGGATCCCAGCTAAAATCTCCTCCGATTCTGAATAATCATTCTTTTCTTTAGAGCTTAATAAGGTTTGTAAATAAGCAGGTAAAATCTGTTTTGCAAAAACAGAATCAACCCCAGAATACTTTACAGTGTGCAAATGGTTTTGTGAAATCCATTTGTTGGTTGGGTCATCTGGAATTGGAAAAATGGTTAGCAAATCACCAAAGATGGCCGAATAAAATAAGTTTACGCGATTGCTTACTTCTAATACAGATTGCTCAAACTTACTCTTGATTTTTTTCTTGAATGCTTTTTCTTGTACATCAGCAATTTTAAAATTTCCTTTAGCGTCAAAAAAGTCTGATAAACGCGCGTATTTTTGAGTGTGAGGGATATCAATAATATCTCTTAATTTGGTATTGTCTTTCTTTATATATACGATGGGCACATTGAACCAAAACCCTGGATTTTGCTGAATCGAAATAAATACTTGGTTGGCATCTAACCTGTGATAGGTGTCTTTTTTAGAAACTTTTCTCAATAACTCAGAAGCAAAAGTGTGCACTGGTTTCATACGCCCACCAGCATCTTGAATGATAAGGTGACTGAACTTTTCAGCATGAATTTTATCAACACTGTTGGCTTGTAAAAGAGAGTCTATTTGTTGTTCCGTTAATTGATGTTGATGTTGCGAAAATCCTGTGGTTAATGCAAAAAGCATTGCTAAAGTCAATGCGGCTTTTTTAGATTTTAATTTTTTCAATTGTTTACGCAGGTATGAAAAACGAGTATTTTTACCAACTATTGGGATTAAAATTAATCCCAAAAACAACATAAAATATCCGAAATATGTAATTGATGTTCCCCAAAAGTCATGGTTTACTGATAAGCGTGTTTCTTCGTATTCTGGAGTTATATTATAACTTGATTGAAAGAATTTATATCCTTTATAATTTAAAATATGATTCATGTAAATTCTAAAATCAAAAGATTCTTTAGGGTCAATAACCGTCACTTCACTTGCATAAGACATTGGGCTTTGAGACCCTGGATAATTCTCTAATTGAAAATCTCTCAGCTTAATATGAAAAGGCAATTCTATTTGTTTTGCTCCATAATTAACTCTGAAATTAAGGTCTCCAACAGTAATTCGTGTTGGGTTTTCCATATTATATTGCCCGCCATAAACTACTACTTGCTTGGTTTCATCGCCAACAGTTACATCAAAAGTTAATTTATCTAAAGGGTTTTCATCTCTAATTCCTTTTACTGTTTTGTAGGTTCCGTTAATGCTAGGTGATGGAATCACAAAGCTAAGTCCACCAAGTTGGTGTAATGCCAAAAATTGTAAATCTTGTACAGAATCTTTAGCGATAGTTCCGTTAAATTTATCTGCCATTCTAAAGAAAGCTCCATCTACAATAGACTTTATTTTTAGCGCTTCACCATCAGAAATAATATCAATCGTATTGTTGCTTTCATTGTCATAACCCACTAAGACATTATGGATTAATTGGCTACTTCCTTTTTTGATATAATGATCATGACGCGACCCAGAAGTTGATTCAACAAAATGGAGATAGTCATCGCCTTGTTCATTCTCTATAAACTCTTCTTTCGCAAAAGGAACATAGTCAACAAGATTAAACTCAAATTCCGCACCTCTAAAATTATTGTTATAATAAAAGTTAGGTTTTCCTTTAGCAGAAATTAAAATTTTTTCCGAATTATATTTTAGCTGTTCTTTATTGTCATGAGCAGTTACATCAAAATAATTAGCTTCAGAATACATGATGTTGCTAGACTGGCCTTCAATAATTGGCATGATGCCTTCAAAACTCACATAGCGTGTAATGCCAGCCCCAAGGATAATGAAAATAAAAGCAAGATGAAATGATAAAACAGACCATTTTTCTTTTTTGTAAAGCCTATATTTAACAATATTTCCTAAGAAGTTGATGATAAAAATTATCATAATTGCCTCAAACCACCAGGCGTTGTAAATTAAGACTTTAGCGGTTTGTGTACCATAGTCGTTTTCAATAAAAGTGGCAATTCCCATTGCAGCAGCAAATACAATAAATAAGATTCCCGTAAGGCGGGTAGAATATAAAATAGAAAGAAATTTCTTCATTTTTAGTCAGTCAAAAAATTTAAGCAAAAATACGGATTATTGCATTTATAATCTTGTGTAAAGTGTTAATAATTAAATCAGTTGTGTGTGTAATTGTTTTCTGTTTTTTAATCACAATTAAAACTCTACATTTGGAATCTCTTTAACCAAATTATATCTAGATATGCAAGAAAATAAGCACGATTCATTACCAAATTATGTAGCTGCAAAAAATAGATACGATAGTATGCAATATAGAAGATGTGGACAAAGCGGGATTTTACTACCGTTATTGTCATTAGGATTATGGCATAATTTCGGGCAATCGGATGATTTTGAAAATGCTAAGTCTATTGTTAAAACAGCTTTTGATAATGGAATTACACATTTTGATTTAGCAAACAATTACGGACCGCCGTATGGTGCGGCCGAAGAAACATTTGGACGTATTTTGAAATCTGATTTTAAGACCTATCGCGATGAATTAATTATTTCATCAAAGGCAGGATGGGATATGTGGGATGGTCCTTACGGGGATTTAGGATCTCGTAAATATTTAATTGCAAGTTGCGATCAGAGCTTAAAAAGAATGGGGTTGGATTATGTAGATATTTTTTATCACCATCGCCCAGATTCTGATACGCCATTAGAAGAAACGATGGGAGCCTTAGACCAGATTGTACGCTCCGGTAAAGCATTGTATGTTGGCATTTCACAATACAATGCCGAAGATACTGCTAAGGCATCAAAAATTTTGAAAGATTTGGGAACGCCTTGTTTAATTCATCAACCAAGGTATAATATGTTTGATCGTTGGGTTGAAAAAGAGTTGTTAAGCACCTTAAATTCTGAAGGTATTGGCGCCATTTCTTTTTCTCCTTTGGAGCAAGGTATTTTGACTGATAAATATTTAAATGGACTACCTTCGGATTCGAGAGCGGTTAAAGATGGTCGCTACTTAAAGCCCGATACTATTACTCCATCCATTTTAAAAAAGGTGAAAAGTCTAAATGATATCGCGAATAATAGAGGGCAGAGTTTAGCGCAAATGGCAGTTGCTTGGATATTACGAAATCCTGAAATAACAACTGTTTTAGTTGGAGTTAGTAAAACTGAGCAACTTTTAGACAATATAAAGGCTTTAGATAATTTAGAATTTTCTACAGGTGAACTAAACGCGATAGAATCGATTTTACAATAATCGGGTGATTTGAAATCGAAATCGTTTTAGTCAAAATTACATACTTAATAATCAGAATATCAAAATATAGAGCTGTTATTTTTGTGGAAATCTTAAGGTATTTCATACTAAAATAATAGACTAATCTTAAGCTTAGGATTAAATTTGCCACTTAATTAATTTTATCATTTTAAAAAAAGTAGTATGGCAATTAAGAAAAAATTTTTAAAGTCAAAACCAGTTTGTAAAGTCACTTTTGAGTTAGAAGGAATTGAAGCTGAAAATATTGTAGCAGTTGGAGATTTTAATAAGTGGGATACAGAAGCAACTCCGTTGAAGAAATTCAAAAACGGAAAATTTAAAACCACTATTGATTTAGAGCAAGGAAACTCTTATGAGTTTAGATATATAATTGACGGCGTTTACACCAACGATACCCAAGCAGATGCCTATGCGTTTAATGCGTATGCTGGTGCCGAAAATGGTGTGTTGAATTTGTAAGAAAAAACAAAAAGAATATTTAAAGCCCGCAATTTGCAGGCTTTTTTTAGTTGGATTGGTGACTGAATTCAATTAAGTTCTTTGTGACTATAAGTGTTTTCAATCTTCTATTCTTTTTATCAGGTCTATTATTTCAAGTTTTACATAAAACCGGTGATATTCTCTATATGCATTTTGGACTTTCTTATCTTCAATTGGACTAAAGAATCCGACTTCTATTTTTCCACCTTTTTTCGATGGATAGAGAACTAATTCTAAATTTTCTTTATCGGTTATAAAATTCAAAAAATAGATAGGCTTTACTCCGTTAAATTTAATCAAATCGGTTTTAAAATAGTTAGTTGAATCTTGTAGAAAGTTTGTAAATAATTCGATTTGAGCTAAATCAGTTAACGTCTTCTTAGATTGCGAATTGTATTGGTTGATTTCAATTTGATTAATATTTTCAAAGTCATTTTTAGGATAGACCTGTACTTTCTTATCAGAATTTAAACATGTGCTTAAGCTCGTTAAAATAAGTGTAATTATTAATAGTTTTGCAATTTTCATATTTGTTAACATATAACTACTCATCAACCCCCTCAATCAACAACTCCAAAATATCAATAGCAGCTTTGGCAATTTTTGTTCCCGGCCCAAAGACACCAACCACACCCGCATCAAATAAAAATTTGTAGTCTTGTTGTGGAATTACACCGCCAGCAATGATTAAAATATCTTCGCGTTCATATTTTTTTAATTCGGAGATAACCTGTGGAATCAACGTTTTATGCCCTGCGGCTAAAGAAGAAACTCCCAACACATGTACATCATTTTCAACTGCTTGTTTGGCAACTTCTTTGGGTGTTTGAAACAGCGGACTAATGTCTACATCAAAACCTAAGTCAGCAAAACTTGTAGCTACAACTTTGGCACCACGGTCATGACCATCTTGTCCCATTTTTGCAACCATAATTCGTGGGCGTCTCCCATCCATCTCAGCAAATTGGTTCGCTAACTCAACAGCGAGTTTAAAATATTTATCATTTTTAATTTCTTTACTATACACGCCAGAAATGTAATTTATTGTTGCTTTGTATCTACCAAAAACAGTTTCGAGAGCTGTAGAAATTTCACCCAAAGTGGCTCTGCTTCTTGCGGCTTTTACCGCCAAATCTAATAAATTTCCTTGACTTGTTTTTGCGCAATCAGTTAAATCTGACAAAGATTTTTTAACAGCCTTATTATTTCTCTCTGCTTTTAATTGTTGCAAGCGTTTTATTTGTGATGCTCTCACCGCTTCATTATCAACTTCTAAAATATGTAACTCATCTTCCTCTTTAAGTTGATATGCATTTACACCCACAATAATATCTTGTCCACTGTCTATTCGTGCTTGCTTTATTGCAGCAGCTTCTTCAATACGCATTTTCGGAATACCTTTTTCCAACGCTTTGGTCATACCACCAAATTCTTCAATTTCTTGAATCAGTTTCCAAGCATCATCGGCAATTTTAGCAGTCATTTTTTCTACTTCATAGCTTCCCGCCCAAGGATCAACCGTTTTGGTTACTTTGGTTTCTTCCTGAATATATATCTGTGTATTTCTAGCAATTCTCGCTGAAAAATCTGTAGGTAAAGCAATAGCTTCATCCAGCGCATTGGTATGTAAACTTTGGGTACCTCCAAAAACTGAAGCCATGGCTTCAATGGTTGTTCTAGCTACATTATTAAAAGGGTCTTGAGCTGTTAAACTCCAACCACTCGTCTGGCAATGTGTTCTTAATGCCAGTGATTTTTGATTCTGTGGATTGAATTGTTGAATGATTTTTGCCCACAACATTCTCGCAGCTCTCAATTTTGCTATCTCCTTAAAATGTTGCATTCCGATACCCCAAAAGAAAGAAAGTCTTGGAGCAAACTCGTCAATTTTCATTCCTGATTTTAACCCTATACGGATATATTCCAATCCATCAGCAAGGGTATATGCCAATTCAATTTCAGGAGTTGCACCTGCTTCTTGCATGTGATATCCGGAGATAGAAATACTATTAAATCTCGGCATGTTAGATTTTGTATATTGAAAAATATCAGCAATAATTTTCATTGAAGGCGTAGGAGGGTAGATATAAGTATTGCGTACCATAAACTCTTTCAGTACATCATTTTGGATAGTGCCGATCAGTTGATTTGGAGTAACTCCTTGCTCTTCAGCTGCAACAATATAAAATGCCAACACGGGTAAAACAGCTCCGTTCATAGTCATAGAAACTGACATTTTATCCAATGGAATCTGATCAAAAAGGACTTTCATATCCTCAACAGAATCAATTGCAACTCCCGCTTTACCAACATCACCTTGTACACGTTCATGATCAGAATCGTATCCGCGATGCGTTGCTAAATCAAATGCTACAGACAATCCTTTTTGACCTGCTTCTAAGTTGCGACGGTAAAAAGCATTGCTTTCTTGGGCGGTAGAAAAACCCGCATATTGGCGTATGGTCCAAGGTCGACGAACATACATAGTTGAGTACGGTCCGCGAAGATTTGGAGAAATACCAGCAACAAAATTCTCATGCTTAAAGTCTTTGGTTTTTAGTTTTTGGTCTTTAGTCTTGAGCTCGATATTTTGTAAATTCTTACGCTTCATTTTTCAATCTTTCTTGTTCAATTTTTTCTGACAATCTTTTAGCAATAATTGGCTGGATCAATGTTTTTCTCGGTTTTGTTTTTACAAAAGGAAACAACTCAATATTATCTTTCATTTTGTCATCCATATTTGGATGTTTGTTTGTTCCTAATAAAATAATTTCTTTTGCATCAAACTGTTCTTGTTCTTTGCCTGCGGATTCTTTTATTTTTCGTTGGATAGTACCTTCTTTTAATTGCTTTAAAAAACCACCACCCTTTTCAATGTCTTTAAAAATATCTAATGCTTTTTGCGCTATTTCTTTAGTGAGAGTTTCGATATAATAACTGTCCTTTGAAAATTCGGCAATATTATCAAAAGCGCTTTCTTCTTTAAAAATTAATAATTGATTGCGTGCAATGCGCTCGCCAAATTCATTTTTTTTATGAAATAAATAGTCGTAAGAATTATTGCTGATAGTATTTGTACCACCTAAAATTGCACTCATACATTCGGTTGAGGTACGTAACATGTTGGTGTTATAATCGTACAATGTTTTGTTGCGATTGGTAGGTTGGGTAAAAATATTTGCATCGAAAGTAATGTTATATTCATCAGAAATAAGTTTCCATAAATATCGGAAGGCTCTTAGTTTTGCAATTTCAAAAAAGTAATTACTACCTATTGCAAAGTTGAAATTGATTGACTTCTCGATACATCCTCCTTCGTCGGACACTCGAAGTGACGTGTTGTTATTTACGAAGTTTAAATATTCATTTCCGTGAGCTAATGCGTAGGCTACTTGTTGAACAACAGTTGCTCCTGCATTTTGATATTGACAGGTATTAACCTGTAAAACGTTTGTATTATTTGCTGCTTTTAAAATGTTAGCTAGTATTTCAAAATCTTGATTTAAGTTAGAAAACCAATTTCCTTCTTTTGCTAACTGCCCAATGATATCAATATTTAAATAAGAATTGAAGCTTTTTAAATGTGATGCTAAATCCGTTATAAAACTCTCGGAAAGGAAATTTAATTGAAAATGAATCTCAGTACTTTTAGGAATATTTACCAATAGGGGTCCAATTTCAAAAGGAGCATCTGCTAAAAACTGAATACTGTAAGCACCTCTTTTTAAAGCATCTAGTGCTAAATAATTAGCAGTTTTTTCGGTACTTACAAAAATAGTTTGACAGATACTAAAGCTTGTAGGAGTATTTGGAATTTCTAACGATTCTATTTCATCTTTGTGATAAAATGGTTTGATTGTGATTCCGTCATTGGTGTGAGTTAACAAAGTTCCGTTGTAATCAGCACCTTTTAAATCGAACTGTATTTTTTGCTTCCATTGTTTGGAAGAAACTGAAGGGAATTCGTCAAATAAAAAATCACTCATGGATTGGTTTGAAATTTATAATCATTATTCTTTAATTGTTCATTGAATTGTATCATATTCAATGATATAAATATCTTCATTTTCTTTTTTCATATTATACTTTTCTCTGGCATATTTATCAAGTTGTTCGGGATCTTCTAATTTTTCTATTTTCTTTTTATCAGCATTTATTTCAGTTTGATAAAAGTTTTTATCTGTTTCTAATTTGTCAATTTCTTTATTGAATTTTCTATCAAGTAAAAAAGAGTTTTCGTCACCAAAAGTCATCCAAATTATAAAAACAATAAAAATTAAAACATAGCGATTGCTAAAAAATCGTACTGTTTTATTATTCCTTATTTGTTTTAAGGTCATTGTTTAGCGAGTTTTTCTCTGATTACAGTTCTAACGATATCCACCGCAACGGTATTGTAGCGATCGTTTGGAATAATCATATCTGCAAAGTTTTTTGTAGGCTCAATAAACTGTTGGTGCATTGGTTTTAGTGTATTTTGGTATCGGTTTAAAACTTCGTGTAAATCCCTACCACGCTCCTGAATATCCCGCTTTAATCGTCTAATCAATCGCTCATCAGTATCGGCATGTACAAATATTTTGATGTCACATAAATCACGCAACTCAGGATTGTTAAAAATCAAAATACCTTCAATAATTAACACTTTAGTTGGGTGAGTTACAACCTCATCTTTTGTTCTGTCATGGGTGACAAAAGAGTAAACAGGTTGGTTTACTACATTGCCAGACTTAAGTTGTTTTAAATGCTCTACTAACAATTCAAAATCAATAGAATTAGGATGATCAAAATTTATTTTTGTTCTTTCTTCGTATGATAATTCGTGTGTTTCTTTATAATAAGAGTCTTGTGAAATCACCGCTACTTCATTTTCGGGAATCTCATTTAAAATTTGATTTACTACAGTTGTTTTTCCAGAACCTGTACCACCCGCAATACCAATAATTAGCATAGTTTTTTTATTTTGTTGACCTATTAGCAAAACTACGAATTTTGAAAATAGTGATTGTAAAAATCTAGAATAAATAATTTTGAAGAGTACTATTGAGTTATTTGTAATTGTTTCTTTCTTGGTGTTTTTTAATATCATCGCAAAGTAGTTTGGTAAATTTTTTTGCACTATCACCGTATAGATGCGAGCCATCGTAAGTTTTATAAAGGTCTGATTGTTTTGAGTAATTGAGATATTTGATATTTTGTCGTTCTGAAATTTCTATAATAGTTTCATCGAAGGTATTCCAATAATTAAGTTCATAATTAAAAAAAAGCTGATCAATAGGAAGTCTGACAATAACTACTACTCCATATTTTTTTAAGTATGATATAGTTTTTTCAAAATAGTCAAGTCTATATTTAGACGGCTTCATACGTTTAATGCCTAATTCATAACCATTTATAGTTTCATTTAAAAGTGAATGAATCCTATGCTCAGATATTGAATTACTATCTTTAAATTCTATCCATCCATTGGTGTGAATTGTATGATTAATATGAGGTTTTATAAAACCTCTATATAAAGAATTTTGATAGCACTTCCTTACATACTCCAAATTAGGCGATATGTTAAACTCTGTCATTTTTCCAAGAATGGTATGGTTATCTATGTCTTTAGGAACATTTGATCCGAAATTATTAGAAATCAAAAAACTTCCAGGAGAAACGGATAAAATGAACAGTCCGTTATATTTAGTTGTATCAATTTTTTGTTTAATCGCATTTAAATAGGTTTTTCCATACTCAGACTGTGTTCTTTCAAATGCGAAATTTAAGAAAGGTCTTGATATTTCAAAGCTTAATTCCTTTTCCAATATATTTGGAACTATTCCTGCTCTAGCGCGTGACATTCCAATGATTAATGAATTTGATTGATATGTATATTTATGGTAATTAAAATCAACAATACCTTTGGTCAAATTTATAGCCGACCAGAAATATGTACTTATAAGTAGTGCTGTGAGAATAAATATCTTTAATATGAAAATTCTGACTTTCATTAAAATTGAAAATAAATAAAATTATTTTGTCTATTTATACTAAATAAAACAATCCCAAAAATAAAAAGGACATAAAACAACCATCTAATTAACTGTGGCCTCTGAGTTATTAATTCATAAACTTTATCATTGCCTTTATAATAATGAATGATTTGAACAAAGATTAGTAGTCCAATAGTTAAATAAAATTCATAAGAATATTTAAGTATATTAAATTGCAGATTATCAATCTTAAAAAGGTTTTTTAGATATGTTATGGCAATATCAAAGGTTGGAGCTCTAAAAAATATTAATGATATTACTAAAAAGTTGTACCAAATAAACCTCCATGAAAAAGTAAAAACAGGACGTAAAAAAGGGATGTTAATTTTCATGATTATATTCCTTCTAAATTTATTGGTGCCAACTTCGAAAATTAAAAACAAACCATTTAATAGCCCCCAAAAAACGAATGTCCAATCTGCTCCATGCCATAATCCCATTGCGAAAAACACAATTAAGATAACCCAATAACGTGATAGTTTTGTTTTTGAAAGAGGTTTAAACATATAATCTTTTAACCATTTTAAAAGAGATATGTGCCAACGCTGCCATAGGTTTACCATATTTTTTGCAACCATTGGACGATTGAAATTTTGCATTAAATCAAATCCCATGACTTTTGCTGCACCAATGGCAATAGTTGTATATGCCGAAAAATCAAAATAAATTTGAAAGATAAAAAAATGACTTCCTAAAATAAAGGGTAGGCCTTTATAATTGCTTGGATTTGCATATACAGCATCAACATAGATACCAAGTCTATCGGCCACCACTAATTTTAAAAAGAACCCCCAAGCCATCATTATAATCCCTTGTTTAATAGCAGGAATATTGATTTGTATTTTTTTATAAAACTGTGGAATCAATCGATCAGCTCTTTCAATAGGCCCTGCAACTAATTGTGGGAAAAAGGAAACATATAAAGCGTACTTTATAAAATTACGTTCAGGTTTTATGAGTTTTCTATAAACATCAATACTATAACTCATCGTTTGGAAAGTGTAAAAACTAATACCAACGGGTAATAGTATTTTCTCAATATTATAAGATTGTGATGATGTTTCTGTAACATGTTCAATTCCAAAAAAATCTAGCAATGCCATAGTCGTTTCGGTAAAAAAGCCTAAGTATTTAAAAAAGAAGAGCATTCCGAGATTCACAAAAATACTCAGATATAAAAATAATTTTCTTTTTTTTTGATTGTTGGATTCATGAATTTTGATCCCAACATAATAATCTATAACTGTCGATGCGAATAGTAATAATACTAACGAAGGTTCCCAATAAAAGTAAAAGAAGTAACTAGCAATAAGTAATAATAAAGCACGGTATTTATGTGCCAATACATAATACAGTATTACTACAAGAGGGAAAAAAAATAAAAAGTCAAAAGAATTAAAAAGCATTTAGGGACAATTTTCTTTTATATAGCTATATCAAACATAGTTAAAAAATATTTAATTAGATTATTAAATAGTATTTATTATGGATGATTTAGTTTATTGCACAAAAAAAGTCTTGTAAAACTGCAAGACTTTTTTTAAACTTGTCGGGGTGGCAG
>JASFYP010000013.1:0-49159 GCA_045047075.1 Flavobacteriaceae bacterium | reverse complement strand
AACACATTCTGGTGATGTATCAGAATAATTTGACGTAAGATGACATTCTGTACAATCTTGAATATCATGCCCTAAAGTCAAAGGAAAAAAGTCATGATTGATTGTTGCTGGGGTCCATCCAGGATTTGTGGTATGACATTCAATACAGTCAGTAGGAAAACCAACATTACCATGATCTGGATCTGTTGTGGTATCATAATCTGTTTGATGACAAGTAATACATTCTGGAGATAAATTTGAGTAAGTTCCATTTGTGTGACATTCTCTACAATCTGGGATATCATGTCCCAGTGTTAATGGAAAAAAATCATGATCAATTGCATCAGAGTCCCAACCAATTCCTAAGGGGTCATGACATTCAATACAATCTGTAGAAAAATCTAAATCAATATGATTTGGGGTTTCGGCAGTTAAATAATCATTCTGGTGGCAGTTAATACATTCATTACCAAGATTATCAAACCTAAGGTTTGGTTCAGAATTATGACAATCAATACAACTCAATGTTCCATGAACACCTATAAGGGAAAAACCATTTTCTTCGTGTATTTCAGGAATATTATCAATCAACCAATCATTTGAAGTGTGACATCTAGCACAATCATTTCCAACTGTCATACTATGAATATCTGTATGGCATGAAGCACATTGATTCGGAGCTTTATCAAACACCATACTGGTGTGACATGATTTACAATCAACTTGTGTGTGTGCTCCTTCTAAATTAAAATCTGTTTCATTGTGTTCAAAACGCATATAATGTATATCAATTTCCCAACCGAAAGGGCTATGACATTGATTACATTTAATTTTTAACTCATCTCCATGTGGAGATTGAGAAAAAACAGTTGCAAACATCAAAAACGCAATTACTATTGATGACAGTCTATACATTCGAATTTATTTAGTTTATATAAAATTACAACCTCATCGTTTACAATACTACTTGTATGACAAGCTCTACAATCTACCTTAGTGTGTTCACCTAGTAGTGGAAAATCTGTTTCATTATGATTGAACTTTTCTGGAAGCCAACTACTTGTAATATGACATCTATTACAATCTGTTTCACCTTCAATAGCAAATGAATCACCATGAATATTTGAATGACAACTAATACATTCTGTATCTAAATTATTAAACTCTTGTTTTGTAACAAGATTATTATCTTTTGATTCTTTAAAATGACAATCTCTACACTCAATTTCTTTATGTTTTCCTTCAAGTGCCCAGTTTGTATTATTGTGATCAAAAGTTACTGCTGACCAAGATTCATTGCTGTGACAAGCTGTACAATTATCTTCAGGATAGTAAGCTGCACTAATTGCATCTTCATGAATATCTTGATGACAATCAACACATTTCTCACCTATCTGTCTAAAGGTCCATCGTTCATCCTCCTCACTAATATGACATGCAAAACATGGTGTTGCAACATGTGCACCATCTAACGGAAATATAGTTTCTTGATGTTGTTCTAATGTATATAAACCATATTCAAACCCTTGTTCTAAAGAATGACATTCAACACAATCTGGAGAGTTTCCATTAACACTAAATTCTTCTCTATGGTAATCATCATGACAGTTTTTACAAGCAGAAAAATCAATAGCCTTAGAATAGCTTTCAACATGACACTGTTTACAATCTACTTCTAGATGTTCTCCTTTTAAATCATAATCTGCAACAGAATGATCAAAAAAGTCCATATTATTCAACGTTAAAAAACTTTTTTCATTGTGGCACTGCACACAATCCAACTCATATTTTCCATCATGACTATCATCATGGCACTGAACACAATTATTTTCATCTACACTAATATTATCTTGAAACACGTTACTTGCAGTACCAGTTTCTTTATGACAAACAAAGCAATCAACTACATTATGAGCCCCTCTTAATGTAAAATCAGTAGTATTATGGTTAAACAATTCTTTACCTATAAAAATTGAAAAAGAGTTTTCAGTATGACATTCTACACACTTTCCTGCTAACTGATTAGTATGTGGGTCATCATGGCAAGAAACACAATCGTTAAATGAAAGTTCACTAAACTCTTGGTACTCTACTCCATTCCTATTTGTTATTTTATGACATTCTACACAGTCAACTTCAATATGCTTCCCTTTAAGTTGATAGTCAGTATTTTTATGATCAAAATTAGAAGCCGGCTTAAAACCATCCATATCATGACACGACACACAATCTGTCGTCAAAGTTTCTTGATGAAAATCATCGTGACACGAAAGGCAGTCTTGTTCTAAACCTAAAAAGGTGTTGTTTCTTTTTTTAATTTCTGGGTTTTGAATATACTCAGAAGTATGGCATTTTCTACAATCAATAACATCGTGCTCACCCTCTAATTCATATCCAGCGAGTTCATGATCAAAATTGTCTTGATTAAATCTTACCATATCAAATTTTCGCCCATGATGCTCGCTATGACATTCAAAGCAATCTTTCTTTACAACTGAAACATCGGCATGATAGCCTTTATTATTACTAATTAGTGCTTGAATATCTTCATGGCATTCCAAGCATTTGCTATTCAACACTTTTTCCCCTAACTCATGACATTGCGTACAATTACTCATCCCCTCAAGCTCTGCATGTGCCTTTGATAAATCTCCAGGAGAAATCTGTCCGTAGCTATATACTATAGACAACAATAAGAAGAAAATAATATGTTTTAGTTGATTATTCAAATCATATTATTGGTGCTTTTTCATAACATATCCAAAGCGTTTAGTGATTTCTACTCCTGCTTTTTGCAAGAAAGTAGTAGGTAACTCTCCACCAGCAAAAATGTAAACTAAATCATTCTTAAGCTGACTTACTTCATTAACTCCATCAACTTTCATCAATACACTCTCACCATTAATTGATACTATATTTGAGTTAAAAATAACTTCAACAGTATTGTCTTCAATCGCTTGATTAATTTTCTCTTTATTTTTTGGTTTTAATCTAGAAAATTTATCTTTTCTATACGAGAGAGTCGCAATATTGGTGTCTTTCAACAATAGAACAGTTTCGATTGCAGAATCCCCACCCCCAACAACTAAAACTTTTTTATTTTCTATTCTTTCAGGCTCTAATAATCTATATGCAACTTTAACTGACTCTTCTCCAGGTACATTTAATTTTCTAGGCGTACCTCTTCTTCCTATTGATAAAAGAACATTATTACAAATAAACTCTTCATTCGTATTCGTTATAATTTTGAATGTATCATTTTCAATAGGGATAATTTGTTCCACTTTTGTTTTTTCAATAATTTTTAGATCTTGTTCTGCAATAACTTTTTCCCATAGTTCAAGTAATTCATCTTTTGATGTATCATACAATTTAACTTTTCCATAAAGGGGTAGATCCATTGGTGAAGTCATTACTATTTTTGCTCTCGGAAAAGTATAAACAGTTCCTCCTAAAGAATCTTGCTCAAGGGTAACACTAGACAAACCATGTTTTTTCGCAGCTAATGAAGCTGAGATACCTGCAGGCCCAGAGCCAACAATTACAACATCTATTACATCTGGTTTTGATAACTTTTTACTTTTAACAATATTTTCAATAGCCTGCTGTCCTTGTTCTACACTATTTTTTATCAATCCCATTCCACCCAATTCACCAGCAATATATATGCCTTTAGCATTGGTTTCAAAATTTTGGTTTATATGTGGTAAATCAACACCTCTAGTCTCGGTTCCTATCCGTAAAGAAATTGCTTCGACTGGGCATGCGTGAAAACAGGCTCCATGACCTATACAATTTGTTGTATTTATTACAGTCGCTTTTCCATCAACAATTCCTAAAATATCTTTTTCTGGGCAATCTGAAACACAAGCGGCACTACCAATACAAGTATTTAAGTTTATATATGGATGGAGAGAAATGGGTTCAAATAAACCTTCTTCTTTTGCTACAGCAACCTTAGCTTCAACAACAATGGATTTTACTTTTTTCTTTCGCATATAGAATAAGATAGTTGTTGCGCATAAAAGAGTAACAACACCATAAACAACTACCTGCTCTATTAATACTTCATTCATCAAAATATCCATTTATATCCAAATAGTAATGTAATAACTACATGTATAATCAATATAACTAACATAATCAAAGCAAAGGGCAAATGTGCTACATGCCAGTATTTAAAAAGCCTTTGCATCGTTTGAAGTCTGGCAATTTTTCGAGAAAGAGATTTCTCATGTCTTACCATTTTTATAATTGACACCCTTTCTGCTTTCGGTAAAACTTCACCTTTCAAAGCATTTTTTAAACTACTTATACTTGTTTTTTTATCAGAATTCAGACTTTCGGTAAAACTAATTAGCAACTGTATCGTGTTTTCATTAAGGCTATATTTTTCATTTAAAACGTCAGATAAATTGGTTTTCAATCCTTGTACCTCACTTAATGTAAGTTCTCTACCTTCAATAGTTCTAGGAATTTGAATATATATAAATCGGCCTACAACTCCACTTAGCACAACAGCTACCATACTCCAAAAAGCAATAGAGACAATACCACCAAATTTAAAAGCTGTATGAAATAGAATAAGTATTGGTCCTAATGTGCATAAAAAAATATGAAATTCTAATAAGTATTTAAGTCTAATATATTTTGATAAAAAATTATACCGTTTTCGAGCAATATATATGGTTACTCCAAATAAAATCATAAGTGTACCTATAATACCTAGACCATGTCCATAGACACCACTTGGTTTAAACCAAGTATGATTTGGATGGTAAAATCGTTCTTCAAAAGGAGTATTATAATAAGTATAACCTGTATATGCACAATAGGCTGTGACAATAATTATGATTACAACCATTGTTGCAATGTAAGTAGTATGTAGGGTCTTTTTCAATTGTTAACTTAAATAAATTGGGGTTAGAATCTAAAATATTAACTAATTCAATAAAAAAATAATTAGAGTCTATTTAATTAAATATTAGGCTAATGTAATAAAAATTTATGCAATGTATTAAACTCTTTTAATACTATATATAATTAAAACAAACGTGATTTATTTAAATTTATTTTTTTACCTAAAAAAAATTACCTAAAACTCATATAAATAATAACTTTCCAAAAAAAAAAGTAAATAAATTAGAAGAGTAAATTGTAATTATTGATTCTAAGAAAGTACATCAATCAGACATGGCTTAAACGTAAAAAAGACCTCTAAATTAATAGAAGCCTTTTACAGTTTTTGTGGACCCACAAGGGCTCGAACCTTGGACAATATTTAATAATTTCTATGATTAATAAAACCTAAATTTATTAACCTATAGGACATCGCCATAATACTAACTTTAAACTTTTTTGCTAATTTCTCAATAATAGCTTCTTCGTCAAGGTTATTATCTGAATATAAAAGTTTATTAAATTTTTTTTCAATTAAATCAAATGGCATAAGTAAAGAAGCAGCAAAAGCATTGGCTTCACGCTCTTGCATCATTTCTTTTCTAGAGACGTTACTTTTCCTGAAAAGGACTTTTAAATCATCTACAAACAATTTATTTTCACTGTTCTTATGCAACATATAATGTCCGATCTCATGAGCAAAAGTAAACCGCCTTCTCAATTCACCCTCTGACTTATTTAATCCAATTTTTGCTTTATCATTTTCAATCATTAAAACTCCTGAAACATTATTACCTAAATCGGTAATAGCATATTTAATACCAAGTTTATCAGCAATTTTCTCTGGCTTGATAGGTAAAGTCTTTAAATTTAAATTTTTTAATAATTTAGAAGTAATTTCTTCAACTTTCTTCATGAATAAAATTTGAGTTATTAATCAATATCTTCGGATATAAATGAACTAATCTTATCTAAATTGTCCTTTGTTATTTTTCCTTTTTGAGCTTGGATTTGAATAGCATTTTTAAAAAAATCAATGTTTTCATTTTCAAATTGCAGATTAGGGATAAAATAAACTAAGTCTTTTTTCAAAACATTAGCCATCCTACATAATAGAAATATTGTTGGGCTTTGTCTGCCTTTTTCAATATTCACTATGGAAGTTCTACTCAAGCCAACCTTATTTGCAAAAGTTTCTTGATTTAGATTAAGTTCTTTTCTCGCTTTATGAATAGCATTTCCCAAACTATTATAAAACCTAATTTTCTCCTTATCAATCATATTAGTATGGTGCAAATGTACAAAAACACTTTAATATAGCAAAACAAATGTTTGTTTAATAAACTTTTTCATTTTGTTTATAACTAATTTATTGTACATCTCATAAAAAAATGTATATTTGTACCATCTGTCGAATAAGACGATTATTAATATTTAAAAACAAGAATAAGATATAAGAGTAAAAATATAGAAATAAAAAAAAGCTCAATCATTGCTGACCAAGCTTTAAGTGATTACAGATTTCTCTGTATGTTCTGTTTCAGACCACGAATATACAAAATCTTCTTCATTTTTCAAAATGGTTTCAGACAAGACTGTTTAACCCCTTTAATTACTCCATTAAAGTAAAAGCTTTTCCTACCAAATAAATCAATCCGCAAGTAGAGGGTTACGAGAAAACAATTTATTAATGATTTAAATTAAAAATCATGAGAAAAGCATATTACAATACCTTTATAGGTAAAGATGGTCAGTTTTATTTCAATTTAACTGCATCAAATAGTGAAATTATTCTTCAAAGCGAAGGATACAAAACAAGAAGCAGCTCCTTAAATGGAATCAAATCAGTACAAGAAAATTGCACAAATGATTCAAATTATGAAAGGAAAGTTGCTATTAATAATGAGTACTATTTTGTACTTAAAGCAAAAAATGGGGAACCTATTGGTAAAAGCGAAACCTACAGCTCTAAACAAGCCATGGAAAAAGGAATTACATCTGTCAAAAAGAACGGTACAACTACAAATATTAATGATTCAAAGAACACATTTCATGTAATCTTTGTCAACAAGTCAAAATATAAAGTAGCAGAAGACTGTTTAACTGGCAATGAAATTTTGGCTCTTTCCGAATTTACGAGTCAAGAATATTCACTTTACCTCATTAAAGGTAATAGTAAAAATGAGATTCAACCAGAGGAAAAAGTTCATCTTAAAAATGGAATGCACTTTCATGCTATCCTAAAGGATATAAAATTTGGATAAATGGTTCCTCAACTATTAATGGAAGAGATAGCTAGTCTTAAGAAGGCTGGCTATCAAATCCAACTTAACGAAGTTGGAGAAAGAATTTACATAATATTCAAAAATTATGTTTTACCTAAAAAAATGTACAATCAGAAAGTGACTGATTTACTAGTTTGGACGACTACAATGTATCCTTATATTGCATTTGACATGTTTTGGACCGATAAATCTCTTAAATTATTAGGAGGAAAAATACCAAAAGCTGCTGCTACTATCCAATCATTTGAAGGTGAAGATTGGAGAATGTTTAGCATACATCCATATAATCACATTAAATGGAACGCATTTGAAGATGGTTTGACAACTTATATGACTTATATAGTACAACGATTAAACCTTAATTTATGAACTATAAGATAAAATTTACTGAAAAGGTATATTCTGAGCTAAATCACTACCTATTTAAGTTATCTCCGAAAGAAAATGGTTGCTTTATTCTAGGAAACAAAATAGGAAAACTAATTTTTATAACTCAAATATATTATCCTGAAAAAGAAAATTGGGTAATTAGAGATTTAGATCTATGCAGCCCTACATCTGATTATATTTCATCTGCTTGCTTAAAGGCTGATATCTTGAATAAGGTTCTAATTTTTGTACACAGTCACCCTGAAGTTAATCACCCAAGTATGTTTAGTGAATTGGATATTTATTCAAATGCAAAGTTATTCAATAATTTAAAAGATATTTTATCTACGCCTATTGGAAGTTTTGTATTCAGCAAAAAAGGAATACACGGTGTCCTATACTATAAAAGTGCATATATAGAAATTGATTCTTATACAATATTAGGTAAAACATTTCAAAAAATTACGGATCAATCATACAAGCCATATTATCCAAAATCAACTGATAGCAAATTTGATCGACAACTTAGATTTATTAAAAAAACAGATTTTAATTCACTTCAAGTTTTAAAAATTGCCATAGTAGGACTAGGTGGAATTGGTTCTCCACTAGCAGTTATGTTAGCCAAAATGGGGGTTCAGAACCTCTCTTTTTTTGATTTTGATAAAGTTGAAATTCACAACCTCCCAAGAATTTATGGAGCAAATGAAAATGATATTGGCAAATACAAAATTGAAGTTGTAAAAAATCACATTAATACATTTTCAAAGTGTAAAATAAATACTTATCCAGTAAAAATTGATAATAGTCATGACAGATTTAAGGAGTTTGATGTAATTTATGGGTGTTTAGACAATCATACAGCAAGAGCTATATTAAATACAATTTCATGCTCTTTAGCAATACCCTATATAGATGCTGGATGTGCCATCCCTTTAGATGAAGAAAGCAACGTGATTCAAGCTATTACCGCTTTAACCACGGTCATGCCATGCAACCCGTGCTTGTGGTGTTCTAATGTAATTAATCCAATGATAATAATGGAAGAGAATTTATCCAAAAAAGAGTTAAAACAAAGAAAACAAGACGGGTATACTCAAAAAGTTGAAAAAGCTCCTAGTATTATCACTTTAACAACAGCTGTAGCAACTATGGCAGCAAACAGATTATTAAATCTAGTTGGAATCTTTTCAGAGAACTACCCTGTTCGTGTTATCTATGATTTCAATGAATCTATGATGGTTGAACCAGATATAAGTATAAATAATAAATGCTCGTGTCAGAAAGAAAGCCCATTTAATAAGTAGAAATCAAAAGGAGCTGCATTTGCAGCTCTTTTTAAATTAACCTCTTTAATTGGAATGAAATTGTTACAGACAATAATTTCTACAAGCATAAGAATTTGAATTTAGTAATTACCATATTATCCAAAACCTGAATATCCAAATAACCAGCTACCTTTTTAATCTTTTCATGCAGCCGTTTATCAGCTTTACTAGGTTGTAAATTTCCAGACGGATGATTGTGCGCCAATATTATTGCACTGGCAGCAGATTTCAATACTACAGCAAATAACAACTTTAAATCTACTACAGTCCCAGAGATTCCTCCCTTGGATAAAGTGTATATTCCAAGCACTTCATTAGCTCTATTTAGAAGCATGATTTTGAACTCCTCATACAATTCAATAGTATCCTTATTCCAGCCCTCTAAAAAAGCTTTATAAGCACTTTCTGGGTGTGTTATTTTAACTCTACTTCCCCTATTAACAATAGGATTGTACTTTAATTCAATTTCTGATATTATATTATTCATTAGTTCTATTTTTAGTATATTTTATTGGGATATTCTCCATAAAAAAAGAGCAGTATTTCTACTGCCCTTTCATCAAAATTTATTTAATTATCATTTATACTTAAACACAAATCCATGTGTCTTTTCTCGCTCACCTCTACAGACTCTGCTAAGACTTGTTTTACTTATTCCAGTTTGCCTTGATGCTTCCGCTACAGAAACATAGGTTGCTATTTTTACACCGCCTGAATCTAATTGAATGATTTCTTTTTTACGTTTATCAATATCGGGTTTAAAGGGTTCTTTATTTTCATAACTCCAATAGAATCCTTTATAAGTGTTATTAACGCTTAAACATGCACTACTTATGCTCTGTTTTGTCGCATTAACCGAATTACCTGCATTTTCAAGACAATCATAAGTTGCTATTAAACTACCATACTTCAAATTATATTGGTAGACGGTCTTTTTGAAACCTCCTCCTGAATCAGAATTATAACCATTCTCCTTTGAATTGTACTCATAGATATAATTCTTCTCTTTCTGTGCCAATTCATTTACTGAATCAGCAGTATCAATCTGCTCCCATCGGAAAGCCTCCTTGCCATAAGTTGCTATGGCTTCTTGAAAACCATGTCCATTACCTTTGTTCGCCTTTCTTATATGCTCTCCTTTACGCTCCTCTATAGACTTCGTCGTAGTGCCTATATATACATAACCATTTTCCATATTTTCCGCTTTGTAAATAATTCCTTTATTTTTCATTCTGGCTAGATTCAGTGGTTACTAATATAAAAGTGTATTTCCCTCCAGATGATTTATCTTCGAATATTAAATTATTCTGACTAGCATACTCCTTTAACCATTTAGTAAATTGATGTGAAGTAACCATATTATGCAAAGGGAACTTTTCCATAAACTCCGCATGGTGCTCTCTTTTGTCAATCCATTCATTCATCTCAACGAATTCATTTACATAGGAAACAAATTCGGTACAAGTATCATTCACTAGCCTGTTCTTAATAAGATTAATTGGTTCTGGAATTATCAACCCCTTCTCAAGATATACACTTGCACAAGTCATCATTAATTCATCGAAATCATTCCATTGCTTGTCATTCCAATCATCAAAAAAATGTTTACCGAAGTCATCTATTGGTTGATAATCCGAATTATAGTGATTTGCAACTTCGAATTCGCACCGTCTTCTTCTATCTGTTGCCCCTCCAGTTCCTTTCACTGGATAATTACTGCTAATAACAATTTTTGGTGCATCATCTGGGCTAATATAAAATTCATCCTTATACTTCTGCTCTACCGGTATACCTGAGGTTATCATAGAATATAGGCTTTCTAAACTAAAATTTCGTTGAACGTCATCATATCTTAGTACATCGGTTGTCTTGGTGATTCGTTGATTCTTGAACCAACTTTTCGTTTTAATATTCTTTCCATCAATTCCCACTAATTCACGCATTTTTCCAACCGCTTCTGTAATTAGTGTCTTGCCAGTACCTCCATTAGCCTGTCCATCAAAAGAAATATTTTCATCCACTAAAATCACCGCCTTGGTAATAGACTTATTCTGATAGCGATGCAATAAGTAACCGATTATAGAAATCAAGGCTTCGTACCTTTCTTCTTTTTGCCCTGCAAGGTTGAATAAAAAACTTTGAAAATCAGATTTGGCACCATTAGATGGGTTAAAATCTCTACCTATTATTCTGTTCGACCATATTTTATGTTGCAGGTCTTCATACTTCACTAACTCGATGCCATTTTTTGAGACTTTAACGGCGGTGTTTTTAAAGTAAAAACAAGATTCATCTTTTGGATCTCTATCTATTGGGATTACAACTGTATCCAGCAGATTTAGCTTAGAACTGTTGATGTAATTTGAAACACCCCTAGAAAATAACTCTAGAATCTCCATTTCATTCTTAGCCCTCAGGTATTGCGTAATATGGTCGACCATATCGTGATCTAGAGCATCTTCGACAATATTATCTTTTACCCTAACAACACTTTTTCCATTTTTTGTGGTTATTTTATAAAAACCTGCTTCCTGTAAAAATTCGATTAATTTACTCTGATTAATTTGTCCTTTCCCATTAACCGTTATTGTCCAAAATGGTGTGTCATCATTTGACTTGGTTTCATTTACGCCGGTAACCACGGCTGCGCTTTTAATTACATCTACGCTCTTAACTACATCTACGCTCTTAATTACGTTTCTGCTTACAAATTCATTCTTCATCATCTTTCTTACTTTTATTAATTACTCAGTTGCTCTATGCAACCTTTGACTCTCAAGTTTATTGAATTGAGCCGGTGCAAATGTCCGAATAAATGGAAGTATGTTTGGTGGTAATAAAAAACCACCTACAATAATTGAAGATTTTTGTACTATTCCGAAAAGAAGTCTTTCTCATTAAAAATACTTTCTAACTCATTAAGCGTAATTGTTGGAGATTTTGTCGAGTTCTTACCAAACAATTGCAATTCGAGATCTCTCGCTCTTGTAATATCCTTCTGGCTGTTACTACTAACTTCAAAGTAGGTAAAACTACGTTCAATAAATTCTGATAATCTGGAAGGCTTAACACCAGGTATATATTCATTTTTACGTAATAATCGAAACAAAGTAATTATTTGGTTTTTATTTAAAAATAGGGGTATTTTAGTTGGTGTTTCAAAATACTTTTGATAATAACCATTGCTGACCGATGCGTAAACACTTTCGATTGACCTAATAAGAGTATCCTTTACAGAACTGCTCAAATGTGTAACTTTTCTAACATCATCCATCATAGAGTTTAGTTTATTCATATGCAATTGACTGAAATTTTGAATTGCACTATCTGAAAAGATATTTCTTCTTTCAATATCTCGTACAAAACCCTGCATATACACAGTCTCGAATTCAGCTATTTTCGGGATTAAATAGTCACTGAAAAAATCCACAGTGACCTTTTCTACTTCAGTGTCGTATATTTCATCCTCTATTACAATAAGTTCTCCAGTATTAGGATCGATACTTTCATGTTTAACTTTCTTAATGGAAACTTTCTTTTCTTTAAAAGCTGTTATAGTAACAGCTCCTAAATCAACATCATAACTTGTACCCTTTAATCTTAATAGTTCATATTTCTCATCATCTTCGAGAAACTCTCTTTTTACATTATTGAATAATTCCTCCTTTATCAAATGATCAAATGTTATTATAGTCATGTTTTCTTTTTAGACTCTAAATATATTTAAACTTTTTAGCTATTATATATAATACCGTTAAATTTTAAATGCTCCATAAATATTAAAAAAGGGGGTTTTTAGATTGGTGCGTATAAGTCATCACACAAAACACATATAAGCATATCAATAACTTGTGATAGGTATCACACATTTTTGGTATAAGCTATAACACAACTTTAATACAGCTATCATCAATTATACATATGTGTATCAGCGCATTAACTTGATTATGTCAATTTTTTTTCGTACCTTTGCTTCATATTATGAAAGCGCATTTGCTAGGTTACTTTCATTATATCCTCCTGCTAATTTATTGCTATTTGACATTTAATATTCCTTTTCGGATTAGAATAGACAAAAAGGATTTATATTAAGATTGCTTTATAAAATTTTATAACAGATTAGCAAAAGAAGCTTAGATATTACCCAAACTTCTTTCTATTCTAATCCGTGCCAATTAACAATACTTTTTCAGGTCCTTTATTCATTACAGCCTAACCTACCAAAATATTGAAATGATAATAATAGTAAGCATTCCCTTCTATTAGAAACACTGTCTTTACCTCTATTGTAACTTTAACTTGAGTGACCCAAACTATCTGTCCTATATAAAGAGTGCCTATATCTCTTATTACAGCCACTCTAAAAGGACAGATAATTTGTTTGAGTAAGCCATTCCAAGTCACTACATATATCCATTCTGAGGAACTATATTTAAGCAGTTCAGCTAAATCTTGTTTGTTCATTTAATAGGAAATAGCGATTAACTAAGGAACCAATTTTTAGTTTGATTCTGCATTGAATTACCAAGACTATTTACAAACTCAAAGGCATTAGCATTTCTCTCTAAATTTGAATCTATGTAAGAAGATTTGTTTGCAGAGGTCATCAAATTATAGAAATTCCAAAGATTGATACCATTCTCCTTGCTTCTAGAGAAATTAGAATCCGTATAATACTCTTTTACTACAGTTCCTATCTGATTATCATTCATTAATAATGACAACTTGCCAACTTTTTCTTCCTTATTTAAGTGAGAGTACATTCTCATCTTTCCTATTAAATGTGCAAACTGCAATTCAGAAAGATAGTACTTACTCATGCGCTCCATGTTCCCCAAGAACCTTTCTTTATCAAAAGATTGAATTAACTCTCTAATCTTATCTTTTAATTCAAGAACACTTGCAACTCTTATCTCTGATTTTAGTCCATCTGTGCTTATACAAAGGTTAGTACAAACCATATTTTTAAACCCAATAAAAACTTTAAATTTTTCAAGATTTCTTCTACTATAAAGGTTCTCTTGATTCAAAGCTCTCACTCCACCTATTGTTAGGGTCAAGCTATTGTTGTTTACATTTTCTGTCAAAGTTGGCACCTCAATCATGAAAGCGGTTCTTTGATAGTAAATAGTTTTCTCATCTGACCTCAACTCATTAACTGGCTTTCCAATTGCAGAAGGCAACCTGCCACGGATTGTGTGAGAAACCCTTATATTTGGCTCAAGAACTCTTTCATCTGTAAAGATGTCACCCACGACTTCTTTAGTTGCTTCTATAAATTCAGCATGAGAAATGGTCATTTCGTTATCGCTATAAACTGGAATTATACAATCCCTTTTCAAGTGATTTAAGGTTACTATTTGTGTGTTCGCCTCTAAAAAATCGCCTCTAGATATTGTAATATCTTTCTCAGAGATTATCTGGCTTTCTACGTTATTATGCACTGCTACTAGTTCCATTTTCTTGTATTTTAGTTTCTTGAATTATTTGAATACTTGGGATAATTTGTGTTGTAACATTTTCTATCACAGCTTTTCTTTCGAGTACCATATCCTTTATGGCTATTTGGTGATCCGAATATTTAACGTATAGGTGTCGGAGACCTTCGACTGTGGTACACTGTCCAATCTCTAACTTAATCGTTTCGAGTATGTCGGTGTCTTTTTTACCACTATTGCACCAATTATATATTAACTCTCCTGTTTTCTCAGTAATTACAAAATCTTGATTCGAAGAAAATAGACTAGTTCTATTTTTACTTGTTGTAGCAAAATGTTTTATATCAATATCAAAAACCAAAGTGAACTCGTAGGATAGGTCATTCCTCTGTATTGCCTTCAACCCAACTTTCTCAGGCACAAATTTTCCATTCTTTTGATTCAACACATAATCTTGTTTTGTTCTCATTGTAGAAATTACATGCACTGGTGATTGAAGTATTTTATTTACCAATGAATTTTGTAATGGCGTGACCTTACTCCAGTTTGTAAAAGAGTTTCCTGCCATTTTAGAGTGATAGTCTAGCAAGTAGTCCCAGCAATGAGAAATACTATCTAAAATCACTACTTCCATACCTGCCTTGACACAAATATCGATTGCTTGAATATATTTTTCGGGTGTAAATGGTTGCTCAAGAGTTATTACATTATAACCTCCTAAATGAGAATATAAATCTGCAGAACCCGATTCAGTATCTACAATTGCTACTTTTGATAAATCTCCATTTGTCAACCCTTTAGCTAATAACAATGCCCCCATTGTTTTACCACTTCCTGCACTTCCTTGTAATGCCATTTTTATCTTGGCATTCTTTCTTTCTGATTGTCTTAAAATCATAATAGTTTTTTGTTTTTAATTATTAGTTATAAAAAAAGCCCACACATTATGTATGAGCCCTCTGTTCGATAGATTGCTTTGATGGATTAAATCACCACCTCATCATCTATTAATTGCTCTGACACCTGAAAAAGTCCTGCAAAATCCTCTTTAGAGGCTCTTTCGGCGTTGCTGATATGACTCATTCTAATTTGAGGACTACCATCCTCTCCAAGAGACAAATTGCATAAATATGACTTGTCTTTTTCAATTCCATACTCATAGTTTGCAGCATAGCATATGCCACTCCTTTCAACTTCTTCTCCACTTGGAAGCTTAAATTTGAGAGTTACAATTTTGAACTCTTTGCCATTACTATTCTCTAATGTTTTCTCTCCTATTTTAAGAAGCATAGCATTAAAAAGAAACTCTGTTTTTCCCGTAGTTTTATTAACGGTCTCTTTGTAAATATCCATTTTTATTATATTAAATTTCAGGAAAGGTTATCCTCTCCCAATACGTAAAAAGGGTTATGAAAAGAGTGGGGATTAGGGGGGTGTTTTGAAGTGAAATATGATTAAAGTTTAATGGAGGATTGTTCTTTTTAGATTACCCCCACTAAAAGGATACCCCAATTACCCCAATTGACTTGGAGAGGAGGGGTATCATGGTAGTTTATTCTTTGTTTGACAATTTGAAAAAATTAATTTTCAAAAAAAATTAAAATTCTAAAAAAACACAGTTGAGATTAAGCAGTTGAGGGAGGATAGAATTTTTCTCCCCTCGCAGCTGTACTGTTAAGGCTTTGTGTTCATGGAATTTATAAGTACCGTTGGAATATCTAATAGTATAATTCCATTTATTTTTAATACAAAGTTTAAAGACAAAACAACTACAAATTCATCATCTCAAATATCATCCTTTCTTTTCTCAAATTTTTCCTTTCTTTCCTTGTCTAATATTTCCCCTAATTTCAAATCTTTTATTACTACAAAAAGGCTCTTGAATCCTTTAAAGGCATTACTACCATAACTACTATTGATACCATTAATTCGATATTCCACATCGTCTTTAATTGCTTTATACCCACCTGGATAATAACTTCCATCAGGCACATTATAATGACTTCCCTCAGACACATTTAATCCTCCAAATGGTACTAACTCAACACCGTATTTATTTTGAATAGAAATGATTAAATCATCAACTTCACTATAAGTAACAAACCTAAAGTCTTCGTCATTTTTATGCTTTATTGCTTTCGCTGTAATAATAGCAACTCTTCCATTATTTAAATTCCGTGTGTTAAAGAGAAAGTATTTCCCATTAATGGTCATAACCTTATCTTCGATTTTTTGCTTTGTATTTAACTTGATTCCTTTCAAATCAATATGTTGATTTTTTGTATTGCACCCAACAATAAATGCCAACGAGAATCCAAGAATCAAAATAAAGATGGCGCGGTTCATTCTATATAAAGGTGTGTTTTTTTGATAAATTTTCTTATTCATGTTTTTGTCTGTTTTAAGTTACTCTTATTGTATTCCTCTTTCTATTCCGATTATTAAATAATGATATTGTTTTTACTTTACCATTCTTAAGGTAGCATACCTCAAGCTCTTGATGTCAAAAAAGAATTCTCTATTATTTTATGATTGGATCAAATTGATTTTAATTCACTTAATATGTTTTCAGTATCGGTAATACTCAAATCAAATTTCATGATAACTATATCATTGACCTTAAGAAAAAGTAATTTATCTTGTGGTATAAATGTCATCATCTGCTTTGTATCAACCTTTCCAAAACCAATATAATGCCCTCCATCAACCTTTTTGAATGGCATGAATTGAAATAGTTCTTTTTGATTTCTTCTTATATTAAAAACAATAACAGTTGAGTTTTCATTGTTGAACTCGATATATCCAGGCTCATTGATTTTTTTTGCAAATTCCATTTTCTTAGAAGTTGAGTTTTGTTTCCATGCGTCAAAGCTGGAGAAATTTACTTTAGTCTGACCATAACTCATTATGGATAATAAGACAAAGAATATTAGGGTTAATTTTTTCATAGTTTGATATTGAGTTAAATGTTTAGTTAGTAATTTAGAGGCTCTGGCTAGTTTAATAACCATCTGAGTTGATTTGATGAGACATGATGTTTAGTATTCTTCCAACAAAATAAATTATGATAGCAATAATTAAAATAATTCTAATTACTCCTCCTAAAGTAATTGTTGATTTATTCTCGTCATCTTTCTTATCGTTTTTCTCATAAAAGATAAGTCCTAATAAGATGAAAAATAGAATAGGGTTTAGTATGATGCCCAGAAAGTCACTCATAGTTTTTTGTTTAATGATTAAATTGATTTAATACAGCTTCTGAATCATTAGGACTGGAGTATAAATGTGTTATACAGAGGAACGTGGGAACAATGAGTTTTTTCATAGCAAATAGTAAAATAAACATGATTTAGGGTTGTTGACATATATGCTTACTCCTTGTGCTAAATTAAGAAGTAATATTGACTTTAATGTCAACTCTGTCAGAAAATATTATTTCAAATCAAAAAAAGTTTGGTTCTAAAATCAAGCTCCTAAGAGAGCGCAACTGTTTCTCTCAGTTAGATCTTGCCTCTTTGTGTAACTTGGATAAAACAAGCATCTCTAGAATTGAGAATGGCAGAACAAATGTTACTATTAAAACAGCGACTTTACTATGTTATTATTTGGAAGTAGAGTTGAAGGAAATGTTTGAATTTTAATTCTAGAATCTCAAATCCTATTGTACCATTTTCATAAACTATTACGGTCTTGATTGTATATCATTAATATACCAATTCAATAATAAATATATTCTGACATCTCTATTTTCTATTCTATCCCGTGAGTATATCTAGTAAAAACTGGATGTTTTTCAAAATTTGCGAATCCTCAATATAAAAGAAACTGCTAATAATGTCTAGTTTTAAAACTTCATGTACTTAACTATAATTTAGATGTAACCCACTTATAAATTTTAAAGAATAAACTTGGCAAGTTGTCAAAGTCAAGTTGACAACTTATTTTGCGGGATAGAGTAAGGGGTGCAAGATATGTTAGGGTGTATTTTATACAAAAAACTATTAAATTGTATTACAATTCTAAAACTACATTAATTCAAATAGAATTATATTAATTTTTATTATATTTTTACGATGCTATGAAGCCCTTATTAATTCCAATAAGTTTAAGCAAATATTAGAGATGTTTATGAGAGGCGTAATCATAAAAAAGGTATATTTATCAACCCTTTATAACTAAAAGATAATTATATATTAAAATAAACATCATGAGTACAATAGATTTTCATAAATCTACTACCAAAGAATTACTTGCCGTAAAAGATAGAGTTCGAAATCTAATAAATCATTGGGGCGAGGATGGCCGATACAAAGAGGCGGTTATTAAAACTATAATTCAGCGATTTCTGCCTGAAAAATATAGAATTGGAAGCGGATTTGTTGTGCGACAAACGGCACAAAGAGGTAATCACGAATCTTCAAACCAAATTGATTTAATTATTTATGACACAGCTTACCCGGTTCTTTTTAAAGAAACTGATTTTGTAATATTAACTCCGGATTCAGTTGTTGGAATAATCGAAGTCAAAGCTAATGTTACAAACCAAGGTCTCTCTACAGTAATAAAAAAAGCAAATGAAAATGGGGAATTTATTTTTAAAGCAAAATCAGATAAAAATAAAGCTCTTTTTAATGGAATATTCTCTTACGATGCGACTGTGAACAATGTAGATACAATTTCAAATCATATCGAAGAAGGTTGGAACGAATTTAAAGGAAAAACTAATCGACAAAAATATTGTGTTAATCACATTTCATTAAATCAAGATTGGTTTTATAAGTTTTGGGAATACGAATATGATAACGGGCAACCGCATTTTATTTATGAAATAGAAGAATTGTCATTTTCATTTTTCATTTCGAATTTAATGGATTGGGTCAGTGGTAGGTCTGTAATTGAGAATAGTAACTTATGGTTTCCAGTAGATAAATCAATAAGAGTGCGAAAAAGGTTTAGTGAATAACAGGTGCTAACAAAAAACAAACCCAAGCTACCGCCAGTGTTTATTTAACTGTTGGCAGTAATCAAAAAAATATGGCGAAAAGAGACCCAGAACTTACTATAAGAAATAAATTGATAAACGAATTATCAACTGAAATAAAAACACTTTTACCAGGCGTTTTAAAGAAGACCAAGTTTGATAGTGTTCAATCTTTAAATGGAAAAATTGGTGGAAAATTTGCTCAATTTATTGATATTAAAAATGCAGTAATAAATTCACCTGATCATTTTATAAGTTTATGGCTTCAAGGATATAAAGAAGATTTACAAAAAAGAGGTTCATATGCAGAAAACTCAAATCTTTATGAAACATATAAACTTCTTCAAAAATATAGTGTTTTTAAAGATTATTTATTTCTATTTCTAAAAAGAGTTTATTTAAGAAATTATGAAGCATTAACGAAAAAAAGACCGAAAGATGAAGATGCGGAAATTTATATCGGACAAAATAATGCCAATTATGGAGTTTTAATAACACCAAGATTTATAGACAATTATTGGGAGAATGATAAAAGTGAAATTAGACATTTCAAAAAACAATATTGGTCAATTGGACACATTCTTGAAACGGGTTTTGTAATCCCTGGAAAAGATGACAAAATGACTTTTAAAGATATTCCTGAATACTTAAATTTCTTTGTGAATGTTATTGTCCGAAATTCAGGTTCGAAATATGAAATGGAAATTGCCGAATTTTATAGAGAGTATGTATTAAATCATAAGCGTCCAGAAAACATCCCTTTACTTATACCTGAATATAGATATGAAGGTATAGACGTAATTCATAAATACAGATTAGATTTTACAATCATTGAACCCAACGATTTAAATAAAATAGGTTTTGAATTATCGCCTTGGTCAACTCACGGCTTATTAAAAGGAACAAAAAAATTAACTCAAAAAGTAATAAATGAAAAAGCGAGTAATAATTTCGGAAATGAAATGAAAAAACATAAATCATATTTCAAAAAACACGGAATTTTTACTCTAATCTATACAGATGAAGACTTAAAAGAAACCAAAGAAATATTTAATGATATGAAAAAATATTTAGAACCAAAGACATCAAGTCATCAGTTAAAAATGCACATTTTTGAAGATTTTTTCGACAAAGATGTAATATAGACTACTGCCAACAATCGCTAAAGTTAATATGGGTTTTGGTGCTTAACCCAAAGTTCAGTCCTTCGAAATCCCGTACTAACCAAAGCCGAGACGTTGTGTTTAAATCTGACCTGTCCTGAAATATGCATAAACAAAACCAGAAGTATACACAACAATTACATAAGAAATAGAAAAATAGAGTTCCAGCATTTGGAAATGAAAATATAAAATCAAAAAATGACAAGTACAATTCAAAGAGCCAAATTACAAGCTCAAATATGGAAAATAGCTAACGAAGTTCGCGGGTCTGTAGATGGATGGGATTTCAAACACTTTGTGTTAGGAACCCTTTTTTATCGCTTTATTAGTGAAAATTTTACCAATTATATAGAAGGTGGTGATGAAAGTGTAAACTATCCAAATCTATCAGATGATGTAATCACACCAGAAATTAAAGATGATGCTATTAAAACAAAAGGATATTTTATATATCCAAGTCAACTTTTTGTCAATATAGTTAAGAATGCCAACGATAACGAAAATCTAAATACAGATTTAGCTGCAATATTCTCTGCAATAGAAAACTCTGCAAATGGCTACCCATCAGAAGAAGATATAAAAGGATTATTTGCAGACTTTGATACTACAAGTAACCGACTAGGTAACACGGTAGAGAATAAAAATAGCCGATTGACACATGTTTTAAAAGGCGTAGAAGGCTTAAAACTTGAGGGTGATTTCAAAGATAGTAAGATAGACTTCTTTGGTGATGCCTATGAGTTTCTAATCCATAAATATGCTGCTAATGCAGGTAAATCTGGCGGTGAATTTTTTACGCCAACAAACGTATCTCAATTGATTGCACAATTGGCAATGCACAAGCAAGAAAAGATAAATAAAATTTACGATCCTGCTGCAGGCTCTGGCTCACTACTTTTACAAGCAAAAAAGCACTTTGACAATCATATTATAGAAGAAGGTTTTTATGGGCAAGAGATAAACCATACCACTTATAACTTAGCGCGTATGAACATGTTTTTACATAACATAAATTACGATAAGTTTCATATAGTGCTTGGTAATACATTAATGAACCCGCAATTAGGTGATGATAAACCTTTTGATGCAATTGTTTCCAATCCTCCATATTCTATAAATTGGATTGGTGATGCTGATCCTACTCTCATTAATGATGATCGTTTTGCACCTGCAGGAGTGTTAGCACCAAAATCTAAAGCAGATTTTGCTTTTGTACTACATTCATTAAGCTATTTATCGAGTATAGGTAGAGCAGCTTTGGTGTGTTTCCCTGGTATCTTTTACCGTGGTGGAGCAGAACAAAAAATAAGAAAGTATTTAGTAGATAATAATTATGTAGAAACTATTATCGCTTTAGCTCCTAATCTATTTTATGGTACAACAATAGCGGTAAATATTTTAGTTCTTTCTAAAAGCAAAACAGATACCAAAACACAATTTATAGATGCTTCAGGTGAAAATTTCTTTAAAAAAGTAACCAACAACAATATGATGACGGATGCTCACATTGTGAAAGTTATGGAAATGTTCGATACTAAAGCAGAGGTTACACACGTAGCCACGACCATTGACAATATTAAAATAGCAGAAAACGATTATGATTTATCGGTTAATAGCTATGTAGAGCCTAAAGATACCAGAGAAAAAATAAATATTGAGGAACTTAATAAAGAAGTAACTAAAACAGTTAAAAAGATAGATAAACTACGTGCCGATATTGATAACATTGTAAATAAAATTGAAGCATGAGTTTTTTAGAAAAATTATTAGACGGTGTTAACGTTGAATGGAAGAATTTTGGAGAGGTTGCTAAAATCCAAAGAGGTGCATCACCTCGTCCAATTGCCAAATTTATCACAGATAATAAAGATGGTGTCTCTTGGATAAAAATAGGAGACACTATACCTAATTCAAAATATGTTAATAATACAAAGCAAAAAATAACATCTGAAGGAGCTAAAAAATCAAGATTATTGAAAAAAGGTGATTTAATTATGTCTAATTCTATGAGTTTTGGTAGACCTTATATTCTTAATATTGATGGAGCTATTCATGATGGATGGGCTTCTATTAGTGATTTTGAGGACACACTTAATACGGATTACTTATATCATTATCTTGCATCTGAAATTGTTCAATACTACTGGTTAAGTAAGGTAAATAGAAGTTCCGTGAGTAACTTGAATGCGGATATTATAAAGTCGCTACAAATCCCCACTCCATGTCCAGAGAATCCAGAGAAATCACTAAAAATACAAAAAGAAATAGTTCGTATTTTAGATACCTTTAAAGAACTTTCAACAGAACTTACAACAGGACTTACAACAGAACTGACTTCGCGTAAAAAACAGTACAACTATTACCGTGAGCAATTGTTGACTTTTAATGAAAGTGAGGTAAAACATCTGCCTATGGATGATAAAAGTTTAGGTGAGTTTATTAGAGGCAAACGTTTTGTGAAAACCGATATGATTTCTGAAGGTGTCCCATGTATACACTATGGTGAAATGTACACGCATTACGATACTTGGGCAGGTAAAACAAAATCTTTTGTAAAAAAAGAGTTAGTAGAAAAGAAAAATCTTAGGTTAGCCGAAAAAGGTGATGTAGTTGTTGTTGCTGCTGGCGAAACAATTGAAGATATTGGTAAAGGTACAGCTTGGTTGGGTGAAGAAGGTGTTGTTATTCATGATGCTTGTTTTTATTACAAGAGTGTTTTAAATCCTAAATATGTAGCTTACTTTACCCGAACAAGACAATTTCATGACCAAATCAAGAAACATATTCGTACAGGTAAAATTTCTGCAATCAACGCAAAGGGGTTGGGTAAAGCTATAATTCCTATTCCTTCACCTGAAGAACAAGAGCGCATTGTAAATATTCTAGATAAATTCGACATTCTTACCACTTCCATAAGTGAAAGTTTACCTAAAGAAATAGAACTACGCAAAAAACAATATGAGTATTATAGAAACATGTTACTAACATTTCCTAAAGATGCTGTAGAAGTATAATTATATGAGTCAAACACTTACAGAAATTGCTCAATCAATTAAAGACAGTCCTAAAAAAGTGCAATTAATTTATGCTTTTAATGGTATAGGTAAAACACGCTTGTCGCGTAAATTTAGATTATTAGTAGACCCTAAAGAGACAACAGGAGAACAAGAAGAATCAGGCATCAAAGTAATGTACTACAATGCATTTACAGAAGACCTTTTTTATTGGGATAATGATTTAGATGCTGATACCAATAGAAAGCTGATAATACGTCCTAATAACTTTACAAATTTAGCTTTGGGATTTCTAAAAGACCAAGGGTTAGACAACAATATCGTAACCAATTTTCAACATTTTACCAGCGATTCTATTACACCTTTTTTTAATGAAGAGTATACTACTCAAGATACCAATGGTAATGAAATCGTTGTAAAAGCATATTCAGAAGTAACATTTTCTGTTGCAACCGGTGACGACAGTAGTGAGAATAATATTAAAATTTCTAAAGGAGAAGAAAGTAATTTTATTTGGTGTGTCTATTATAGTTTAATAGAGCAAATTGTTGAACTTTTAAATATTTCAGAACTTGAAGATAGAGCAACTAATCTATTTAATGATATAGAGTATGTGTTTATTGATGACCCAATAAGTTCACTCGATGAAAATCACTTAATAGAACTAGCAGTAAATTTAGCTGAATTGATTAAAAAATCAAATGGGATAAAATTTATAATTTCTACGCATAATCCTCTTTTTTATAATGTTTTGTATAATGAACTTGGTCTTAATAAAAAAAAGGGATGCTTTATGTTAAATAAAAATGAAGATGGCACTTTTAATTTAAATGAAAAATATGGTGATTCAAACAAAAGCTTTTCGTACCATCTATATCTAAAGGAAATAATTGAAGAAGGAATAAAATCAAATACTATTGAGAAATATCATTTTATGTTACTTCGTAATTTATATGAAAAAACCGCTAATTTTCTAGGGTATCCTGAATGGAAAATATTATTGCCAGAAGACAGGCAATTGTATTATAAGAGAATAATTCAATTTACTAGTCACTCTACATTATCAAATGAAGTTGTGTCTGAACCAACTAATCCTGAAAAACAAACTGTAAAGTTATTACTTGATCATTTGGTTAATAGTAAATATTGGAAAGAAGAAATAGCAGTTGAACCTGCAGTAAGTGAAGCTTCAACAACAGAGACAGAAAATGAAACAGTATAAAACCATAGCAGAATCAAATAACTTTATTGTTTTAGATACCTACAAAAAATTCTCAGAAGTTAATGAGAGTGCTACAAGTTATCAAACAGAGGCAGATTTAGAAAAAGAACTCATCCAAGATTTAATAAATCAAGGTTACGAATCCCTTCCTCAGGTTACGAATCAAAAAAGTATGCTTGCTAATGTTTGTGTGCAATTACAAAATCTTAATAATATGCAATTCACAGATAGTGAATGGCATCGTTTTGTAGAAGAATACTTGGATAAATCTAGTGATAATCTTACGGATAGAACAAGAAAGATACATGATAATTATATCTATGATTTTGTATTTGATGATGGGCATATTCAAAACATCTACTTAGTAGACAAAAAGAATGTTGCTCGGAATAAAGTACAGGTAATTTCTCAGTTTGAACAAAAGGGTACACATGCAAATCGTTATGATGTTACTATTTTAGTCAATGGCTTGCCTTTTGTACAAGTTGAATTAAAAAAACGTGGAGTTGCTATCCGTGAAGCATTTAATCAAGTGCATCGATATACTAAAGAGAGTTTTAACAGTGAAAACTCATTATTTAAATACTTGCAGCTATTTGTGATATCTAACGGTACTGATAGTCGTTATTTTGCCAATACGGTTGAACGAAATAAAAACAGTTTTGATTTTACCATGAATTGGGCAAAGTCTGACAACAAATTGATTAAAGACCTAAAAGATTTTACGGCTACATTTTTTCAAAAAAACACCCTTTTAAATGTTCTACTAAACTATTCAGTTTTTGATGTAAGTGATGTTCTGCTTGTAATGAGACCTTACCAAATTGCTGCAACAGAAAGGATTTTATGGAAAATAAGAAGTTCCTACGAGGTGAAAAAATGGTCTAAACCCGAAAGTGGTGGTTATATTTGGCATACTACAGGGTCTGGTAAAACTCTTACGAGTTTTAAAGCTGCAAGATTAATAACACATTTAGATTTTATTGATAAAGTGTTTTTTGTTGTAGATCGTAAAGATTTGGATTTTCAAACCATGAAAGAGTATCAACGTTTTTCGCCAGATAGTGTAAACGGGTCAGACAGTACAGCAGGTTTAAAACGAAATATAGATAAAGATGACAATAAGATTATTGTAACTACTATTCAGAAACTGAATAATCTTATGAAAACGGAGAGTAGCCTGCCTATTTTTCAAAAGCAAGTCGTATTTATTTTTGATGAAGCGCATCGTTCACAATTTGGTGAGGCTCAAAAAAACCTTAAAAAGAAGTTTAAAAAATACTATCAATTTGGTTTTACAGGAACACCAATTTTTCCTGAAAATGCATCAGGTACTGAAACTACAGCAAGTGTATTTGGTCGCGAATTACATTCCTATGTGATTACCGATGCTATTCGAGATGAAAAAGTATTGAAATTCAAAGTAGATTATAACGATGTAAGACCTCAATTTAAAGGGTTTGAAACAGAATTAGATGAAAATAAATTAAGTGCATCTGAAAACAAAAAAGCATTACTACATCCTACAAGAATTAAAGAAATATCACAATATATTTTAAATAAATACAGACAAAAAACACACAGAACAAAAGGTATTAATAATGGTTTTAACGCCATGTTTGCAGTGAGTAGTATTAATGCAGCAAAATGTTATTATGAAGAAATAAGTAACTTACAAAAAGGTGTTGAAAAGCCACTAAAAATAGCTACTATATTTTCATTTGCAGCGAATGAAGAGCAAAATGCTATTGGTGAAATAGCAGAAGAAACCTTTGAGCCAATGGCAATGGATACTAGTGCTAAAGAATTTTTAACGAAAGCTATCAATGACTATAACGCTATATTTAAAACAAGTTATGGTGTTGAAAGTAAAGAGTTTCAGAATTATTACCGAGACCTTGCTAAGCGAGTTAAGAATAAAGAAGTTGACCTGCTTATTGTGGTAGGGATGTTTTTAACAGGTTTTGATGCTCCAACACTTAATACAATGTTTGTAGATAAGAATCTTCGTTACCATGGTTTAATGCAAGCTTTTTCACGTACCAACCGCATATATAATGCTACAAAAACCTTTGGTAATATTGTAACCTTTAGAGATTTAGAAACAGCAACAATTGATGCTATTACACTTTTTGGTGATAGCAGTACAAGAGATGTGGTGTTAGAGAAAAGTTATAAAGAATACTTAGAAGGTTTTACAGATATAGCAACAGGTAAAGCTCGCAGAGGGTATGTTGAGGTAGTAAATGAGTTAAATGAAAAATTCCCAACTCCTGAAGAAATAGTTACAGAGAAAGATAAAAAAGAATTTTCGAAACTCTTTGGTGAATATTTGCGAGTAGAAAATATACTTCAGAATTATGACGAATTTTCTAATCTTAAAGCTTTTCAAGCTATCGATGTAAACGATCCAGTAGCTATTGAAGAGTTTAAAGAAGCTCACTTTATTTCAGATGAAGATATTTCGGTAATGAAAGAAATAGAGTTACCTGCAGAAAGGACAATTCAAGATTATCGCTCCACTTATAATGATATTCGTGATTGGTTAAGAAGAGAGAAGAAAGGTAATGAATCAGAAGAATCAGAAATTGATTGGGATGATGTGGTATTTGAAGTAGATTTACTTAAATCTCAAGAAATAAACTTAGATTATATTCTTGAGTTAATTTTTGATAACAATAAGAAATCTAAAAATAAGGAAGAATTAGTAGAAGAAATAAGGCGAGTAATTCGTGCAAGTGTAGGCAATAGAGCAAAAGAAGGTTTAGTAGTTGATTTTATCAATGAAACAGATTTAGATAATATAAAAGAAAAATCAACTATCATAGATGCTTTCTTTGGGTATGCACAAGCAAAACAAAAAGCTGAAGCATCAGTCTTAATCAAAGATGAAAACCTTAACGAGGGTGCGGCTAAGCGTTATATAATATCATCATTAAAACGTGAATATGCTAGCGAAAACGGTACAGAATTGAATTCAATTTTACCTAAAATGAGTCCTTTAAATCCACAGTACTTAACAAAAAAACAAAGTGTTTTTCAAAAAATTGCTTCTTTTGTTGAGAAGTTTAAAGGTGTTGGCGGTCAAATATGAATTAGTTAAAGAATTAACAGCTATAATCTATCTGTAACCTCCTTCTTTCCTAGACTACAATGAAAATGGAGAGGTCAAAACACAACAAAAAACTGAGTTAAAAAACCAACCTTATCACTTAGATTAGAAAATTACTATGAAAAAGAAGTAGGTTTTAACACCTACCTCACAAAGATACTTAATTTCATATTAGCTATTTACTTTTGATTCTATCATTCAACCTCAACACCTCATCACTAACCTTCTTTTTAATCACTTTACCATAACTAGCTTCTGTAATTGCAATAGAACTATGACCTAGTAATTTACTTACAATTTCAATTGGCACATCATTATATAGTAATACAGTGCTTGCAAAGGTTTTTCTAGCGGTATGTGTTGTTAAGTTCTTTTCTATACCTAAAACACTTGCTATCTCCTTTAAATATGAATTATACCGTTGATTACTCAATACAATAAATATAAGCTCTTCATCTATTTGAATATATTTATCAATTAATTCTTGAGCTATTGATAAAATTGGTATTGAAACCTCTTTTTGTGTCTTCTCACGTATCATTTCAATCCACATCATTCCATCAAATCCTTTTACAATATGCTTCTTAGAAAACACCTTAATTTCAGCATAAGCTAACCCTGTATAGCAACTAAAAATAAACAAATCCTTAACCAATTTTAATCTTGGTTGAGTAAACTCATAGGATTCAAACCTCATCAATTCTTCAGTAGATAAAAACACAATTTCTCTTATCACCTTTCTTGATTTATAGAGCATAAATGGGTCTTTATCCAAATATCCCTCAGCTACAGCAATTTTCACAGGTTTTCTAAACCTCTGTATTGATTTATTGATAGTTATTTGCTTTTGATGTAATTCAACTTTTAAGTAATAATCAAAGTCGTTCAGAAACTGTAATTTCAATTTTTTAAGCGGATAATCTGAACGATTAAATTTCCATTTAATAAATCCTTTTATGTGTAACATTACATAATTGTACTTATTCCATGTAGCCATCTTAATATCAATCCCTATAAGTCTTTTAAGCTGTTTTAAGAACACATGGAAGTACTCGATAACATTGTAATCTTTAATCAATTTATCTCCTCTATAGATGCTGTAAACATCTTCTACATTAAATGAGTCTTCTTGAATTTGAAGCAATAAAAAAGCCTGATTAATTTTGTTAATTATCAGGCTCAGTTGAGTGTTTAAATAGTTGGATTGTTCTGTATCGTCCAATACTTTCTGTTTTTTAGAATTCCAGAATTTAGGATTTACAAATAGTCCTGTTGAGAACTGTTTTCTTTGTTTCAAAAAAGTTATCCTACAACCTATTGAAGTTTTATCTGCGTTATTTATCCTGTTTAAGGCAACAACGAATCTTATTTTTAATGTTTTCATGTTTTGATTATTATTGAGTTTGTAGGTATGTTACCTTTTTGAATTTGTATGTTAGCTCAGTGGTTACCTTTTTCAGCCAAAAAAGTTGGCAAGTTGACTTTTTAAGTAATAAATAGATTTGTAGATTGGATAAAATGAAGTCAATACAGCTACTTGTATAAAAGCAAAAAAGACCTCTAAATTAATAGAAGCCTTTTACAGTTTTTGTGGACCCACAAGGGCTCGAACCTTGGACCCCCTGATTATGAGTCAGGTGCTCTAACCAGCTGAGCTATGGGTCCTGAAACTGGGTGCAATATTAACACTTATTTCGATTCTGTACAATTTTTTACCAAACAATGATTTCTAAAAAACGCCGTTTCAAAAATATATTTATCTTTAGCCTAAAATATAAAACTATGTTTCTAAAATATAAATTAATAATTGCTGTTCTTTTATTTACCTGCACCTTTTCTTTTTCGCAAAATACAAGTGAACCTTTTATGAGCCATGTACGTTTCGGTGGAACATTTAATCTAGGGTTTGGGAATAATTATACAACTATAGGAATATCTCCGAGTGCTATTTATGATTTTAACCAACAATTTAGTGCAGGGGTAAGTTTTAGTTATTTATATTCTAAAGGAAAGTATTACCCAGCATTTGGAGAACAGTTTGAAGCATCAACAAATATGTTAGGAGGAAGTTTAATTGCACTTTACAGTCCTATCAATGCTTTTCAATTATCGGCAGAATTTGAGCAAATGCATGTCAATTATAAAGATGATCGGTTTCCTGAAAGCTCAGAATGGATCCCTGCCATTTATTTAGGGCTTGCTTATAATACTGGGAACATTGCTTTTGGAATGCGATATAACGTTTTATTTTACTCAAATAATAGAAGTATATATAGTTCGGCTTTCACCCCTGTATTTAGAGTTTATTTTTGATACTTATTTTTAACCAACATTAAGGGTTCGCCTCTAAATTCATAAATAATTGTTCATGATAGAAAAAAATAAAATTTACCTAACAGTCTTTTTTTCTGGCTTTGTATTGATGGTTTTTGAAATAGTTGGAATCCGCATTTTAGCTCCCTATTTAGGGTCATCATCTGTTGTATGGACTTCTATTATCGGGGTCATTCTTACATTTATGTCTTTAGGGTACTGGTATGGAGGAGTCATCTCTGACAGAAATCCAACCTTAAAAAAATTGAGCTACATCTTAGTTTTTACAGCAATATCATTTTTAATTCTAAATTTAAGCAAAGAGTATATCCTTTATGTTATAGCTAGAATTAGTAATAACTTAATTCTAAAAAGCTTAGTAGGTTCCGTCATTTTATTTTCTATTCCTTCATTTTTATTAGCTTTAATATCTCCAATAGCTATTAGAATCAATATAAAAAATATAGAAAATTCAGGCGAAACAGTAGGCGCAATTTATGCTATATCAACAATAGGCAGTATTTTAGGCACCTTTCTCAGTGGGTTCTTTTTTATAGCTTTTCTTGGTACAAATCAAATTTTATGGGCACTTTCTATTGTGCTTTTTATATTGGCATCAATCCTTGCAATTGATACAGTAAAAAAATATTTTATCCTGAGTATATCTCTTTTTATCGGAAATTTATTGAGTTCTTTTATCCCAAATGATAATATAGATTTGGACACCGATTATTCTAGAATTTTTATTACTGAAAGTCAATACAAAAATAGGGATGCAAGGTTTATGGCAATAAATGGTTATGTGAATTCTGGGATGTATATAGATAATTCTACTGAGTTAATATATGAGTATGCACAATTTTATGATATAGTAGATTACTATCTACCTAATAGTAAAAATGCTATTATGTTTGGTGCAGGAGCCTATTCTTACCCAAAACATTTTCAAAAAAAATTTCCTAAAAAACAACTGGATATTGTTGAGATTGATCCAACTCTTACAGAGATTGCGAAGAAATATTTTCAATTTACTCAAAACTCATCTACAAATATCATTCATCAAGATGCTCGGTATTTTTTATCAAACACCAATAAAAAATATGATGCTGTTTTATATGATGTGCTCACATCAAACTTAATTGCTCCTTTTCATTTAACTACATTAGAAACTTTTAATTCCATTTCTAATATTATGACCGATGATGGTGTTTTTATTATGAATATTCTAGGAGATTTAAACGGAATTGGTTCAGCATTTTTACAAAGTGAAATTAAAACTGTTAAAGAAGTTTTTCCTCAAGTATATGTTTTCAATGCTTTAGGGAAAGATTTTGAGGGTATAAGCAATCACATGATAGTAGGTTTAAAGAAAAAAAATATTGTAGAGATTCCGGATACTGGATATTTTTTCGACACATATTTCAAATACTTAATAAGCCCTGTAAATATTGATAATGGAATCATCTTTACCGATAATTATGCTCCTGCCAATTATTTAATCTCAAAATAATTTAGCCTTAAACCACACTTTTTGCCATTCTCTTTTTAAAAGTAGATACACAATTTGTTCAGTCATTTTTTCAAGATTAGAGCCATCCAATTTCTTTATTTCAATTTCTGAAATATCTATGCGATATAAAAGGTTAAGGTAGCTATCAAAATCATTGTTGATTAATCGCAATAGAATTTTATGAAGTTCTTGTGCTAGTTTTGATGGAGTACAATCCAAACAAAAAGATTGTTCGATACCCGCCAATATAAAATCTTTATTGAGCTGCTCAATTAATTTTAAGTATAAGTCAACGCTCTCAATTTCTGATAATAATGACAATGATGTTTCCTTCTTACACATTTCTATGCATTAAGCCTTCTCCAAATTCTCTTAGCAATTGCTTTTTTTCTGAAGCGATTGAAATAGACGCTAACACATCAAATGCCTTTTGTGTGTAATTTTTAATTGCTTCCTTTGTTTTTTCAGCAGCTCCTGATGAATCAAAAATAGATTTCACTTTATCAATTTTTTGTTGATACTCATGTTGCTCTGTATTAAACAAATTACCTAAAATTTCTTTTTCAGATTCTGAGCCCAATTCTATAGCTTTTAGATATAGGTAGGTTTTTTTATTTTCTATAATGTCCCCTCCAACTTGTTTCCCAAAAGCTTCGGGATCACCAAAAGCATCTAAATAATCATCTTGCAATTGAAATGCGATTCCAAGGTTTAAACCAAAATCATAAATCAATTTTATATCTTTTTCTGATGCATTAGCAATTACAGCTCCCATTTTTAAAGCCGCCGCAACTAAAACTGAAGTTTTTAAAGAAATCATTTTTATATACTCTTCAATAGTTACATCATTTCTAGTTTCAAAATCTATATCCATTTGTTGGCCTTCACAAACCTCAAGAGCTGTTTTACTAAACAAGCTTATTAATTTTTTAAAAGTAGCTGCATCGTAATTCTCCAAATATTGATAGGCTAAAATTAACATGGCATCGCCAGATAAAATTCCGGTATTCACATCCCATTTTTCATGTACTGTTTCGTGACCTCTCCTCAACGGAGCAGCGTCCATAATATCATCATGAATCAATGTAAAATTATGAAACACCTCTACTGTTAAAGCCGCATCTAATGCTTTTTTATAATCAACTCCAAAAATATCAGCAGACATCAAAGTCAAAATAGGGCGTAATTTTTTTCCGCCCAAACTCAAAATATAAGTAATAGGCAAATACAAATTTTCAGGTTCTTGTACCAGAACTCTTTTTTCTAGATAGTTTAAAAATACTGATTTATAATTGGCAATCATTGTCATAATTTTCGTAAAAATAAATCATGTTTTAAAGAAACTGTTAAAAAAAACAAAAAACTTTGGAAACTTTTTGTGTGTTTAAAGTTTCCTATTTATATTTGCCCGTTATATTAGACTACTTATGAAGTGTAAAATTTTAGAAAAAGCAGGAGAAATGTTCTTAACCTTTGGGTTTAAGAGTGTGACTATGGATGATATTGCTGATGAATTAGGGATTTCTAAAAAAACAATTTATGCCAATTACAAAAACAAAACAGTCCTCATTGAGGAGGCAACTATGTCGCTTTTCGAAATGATTTCTCACGGTATAGATTGCATTTGCGAATTAGAAAAAAATCCGATAGAAGAGCTATTTGAAATCAAAAATTTCATTCACACCAACTTAAAGGACGAAAAATCATCTCCCCATTATCAATTACAAAAATATTACCCAACTATATTTCACACATTAAAAATGCGTCAACTAGAATTGATGGACTCTTGTGTTAAACAGAATTTAAATCGAGGTGTAACTCTTGGCTTGTACAGAAAAGAAATTGATTTAGATTTTATTTCTCGCATCTATTTTATTGGTGTTACAGGTATTAAAGATGAAGAAACTTTCCCGAACAATCAATTTGAAAAAAGGCATTTAACTAATTGTTTTTTAAATTACCATATCAGAGCAATTGCCACAGAAAAGGGCAAACAAAAACTTGAAAAATTACTATTGAAAAATGAAAAATAAAACAATCTTATACATACTATTTGTCTTCTCATTGACCCTATCCGCACAAGAAAAGCAAAAAATATCTTTTAGTTTAGATGAAGCAGTAGATTATGCCTTAAAATTTGCTTATGAAATAGAATATGCAAATAGAGATGTTGACATTGCAGAAGAAAAAGTTCGTGAAACTACTGCTATTGGACTACCACAAATTAATGGATATGTTGATTATCAAAACAACTTAAAACAACAAGTCTCTTTAATTCCTGCCGAATTTTTTGGTGGCAATGAAGGAGAGTTTGCTGAAATTGCTTTTGGAACCAAACAAAATATGAATGCAAAAATTGCCTTAAATCAACTTATTTTTGATGGATCTTATCTCATTGGATTAAAGGGAGTGAAAACTTATTTAATTCAGGGAGAAAATGCCTTAGAAAAAACAGAATTCATTGTAAAACAAACTGTTTCTAATGCATATACTTTTGTATTGTTAATTGAAGAAAATATCAAGATTCTAGAAAAAAACAAAGCTGTTTTAGAGAGCAACTTAAATCAGACATTGAAAATTGTTGAAAACGGATTTGCAGAAGAACAAGATGCCGAACAGTTACAATTAAATTTATCAGCTATTGTCAATGATTTAAACAAAACAAATCGCATCAAAGCATCGGCATATAAAGTTTTAAATATTGCTCTAGGAATGGATATCAAAATACCGATAACCTTAACTGAAACTTTAGAAAGTTTATTACTAAACAATCTCGATTTAGGATTAACTCAAGCAGATTTCGATATTACCCAACACATCGATTATCAAATTGCAGACACCAACAGAGAGTCTCAAGAATTATTGATGCGATTCGAAAAAAGCAAATATTTACCATCACTAAACGGATTTGTAAATGTTGCCACTGCTGCAAACAATGAAGAGTTTCAATTCTTTAATGGCGAACAAAAATGGTTTGCTTCGTCTATGGTTGGTGTGAGCTTAAATGTTCCTATTTTTAGTAGTTTTAGTAGAGCTGCAAAAACACAACAAGCAAAAATTGAGTTAGATATTGCAACAAGACAACTCACCGAAACTGAACAAAAATTAACTGTGGCTTTACAAGATGCTCGCAATGATTATCAATTTGCAATTGATAGTTATTATATCTCTAAAAATAATTTAGAATTGGCTGAACGCATTGAAAATAAAGAAAATATAAAATTCTTTGAGGGCATTTCTTCAAGCTTTGATTTAAGCAATGCTCAAAATCAATTATATGATAGACAAAGAGGATTTTTAGAGTCAATTCAATATTTAATCAATTCTAAGGTGACTTTAGAAAACGCACTAAACATAAAATAAAACTAACTGAAAATGAAAAAAATAGGAACACTAATTATCACAGCACTTCTGATTGTTTCTTGTGCTGATAAAAAACAATTATCTGTTGATGAACTTATTGCCCAAGGGGATGTAAAAACCTTAAAAACGAAGCGTGATGAATTAAAATCATTACAACACGAAAATGCTGAATCCATTCAAAAAATTGAAGGGGAATTAGCAAAGCACAACACAGATTCTAAATACCCATTGGTAACAACTTTCAAAGTAGAAACAGTTGATTTTAATCACTATTTAGAAATCCAAGGAAACGTTGTTACCAAACAAAACATTGTGGTATATCCAGAGTTTAGTGGCACCTTAATTAAAATGCTTGTTAAAGAAGGGCAACATGTTTCAAAAGGACAAATGCTTGCAAGAATTGATGATGGTGGTATGAGCCAACAATTAGCTCAAGTTGAAGCTCAAGCTACTTTAGCAAAGACAACATACGAACGCCAAAAAAGATTGTGGGATCAAAAAATTGGTTCAGAGATGCAATACTTACAAGCCGAAACTACTTATAAAGCGCAACAAAATGCAGTAAATCAATTAAAAAAACAATTGGCAAAAGCAATAGTTCGCGCACCTTTTTCTGGTATCATAGATGATGTGTTTACCGAACAAGGAACTGTAGTTTCTCCTGGACTATCACAATTATTGCGTATCGTGAATTTAAACAATATGTATATAGAAGCTGAGATTCCTGAAAACAACCTATTGTCAATCAAAAAAGGGAAAAGTGTCGAAGTATATTTCCCTGTATTAGGAAAAACCGTTCATACAAAAGTGCGTCAAGTAGGGAATTATATTAACCCAAGTAATCGTTCATTTAAGATAGAAATTGGTTTGCCAAATAAAGATGGTGAAATTAAACCCAACCTAACAAGCAAATTAAAAATAAATGATTACTCTAATGAGAATGCTATTTTAATTCCGCAAAGTATTATCAACGAGAATGCTTTAGGACAACAATATGTTTATGTAGTTACTGACAAAAAAGATTCAAAAGGAAAAGCCGAAAAGGTAATTATTGAAACAGGTAAAACCCAGGGAGATATAATTGAAGTTCTTAGCGGATTAGAACACGGTGTTGAAGTAATCGAAGAAGGTGCAAGAAACGTAAATGAAGGGCAAACAGTTAAAGTGTTAGAGTAAATAGACTAAAGAAATTTAAAAAAACTAACCACTAATGACTAAGATCTAGCAACTAACGACTAAATAAAATGACTAAATTTCAAAAAAAATTGGATAAAGAATTCGGATTATCATCATGGGCAATCAACAATAAAACTACAATTTATGTAGTCATTGCACTGATTCTATTTCTCGGATTCTCCGCTTACAACAGCATGCCAAGAGAAAGCTTTCCTGAAATTAAGGAAACTAAAATATATATCAGTTCTATCTTTCCTGGTAATACCGCCGAGGATATTGAAAAACTAATCACCGACCCAATTGAGGACAAAATTAAAACGGTGAGCAATGTGGTAGAAATCACCTCTACATCGCAAGAAGATGTGTCTTTGATTATTGTAGAATTCGATGAAAATATATCAGTAGAATCTGCTAAACAAAAAATAAAAGACGAAATAGATACCGAAACTTCTGGTGAGGATTGGCCAACTTTTAACGGAGCCAAAGTAGAACCGAATGTTTTTGATTTGAGTATGTCTGAGGAAATGCCAATTCTAAACATCAATATTTCGGGTGATTATCCTGTTGAAAAGCTAAAAGAATTTGGAGAATATCTAGAAGATAAAATCGAAGGTTTATCCGAAATTAAGCAAGTTGATATTCGTGGTGCACAAGAAAAAGAAGTTGAAGTTGCTGTAGATATTTATAAAATGATGGCTGCAAAAGTCAGCTTTAACGACGTGTTAGGTGCCATAAAAAATGGAAACGTAACCATGTCTGCTGGTAATTTAATTGCAAGTGGACAACGAAGAACTATTCGGATTATTGGAGAAATTAGCACTCCATCAGAATTAGAAAATTTTGTGGTAAAGGCTGAAAATGGCAACCCTATTTATTTAAAAGATATTGCTACTGTTGCATTTAAAGAAAAGGACCGCACCACCTATGCGCGTGAGTTTGGAAACCGTGTTGTGATGCTCGACGTAAAAAAACGTGCGGGTAAAAACATGGTGGCAGCCACCGAAAAAATCAAAGTAATTATAGAGGATGCTAAAGAAAATGTATTCCCAAAAGATTTAAAAATTTCCGTTTCTAACGATCAATCAGAAAGAACCATCGGTCAAGTTGATGATTTGGTAAACAACATTATTTTTGGGATTATTTTAGTGGTTGGTGTCTTAATGTTTTTCTTAGGATTTAAAAATGCACTCTTTGTTGGGTTTGCAATTCCGATGTCAATGTTTATGTCGTTAATGATCTTAAGCGCACTTGGATATACCATGAATACCATGATTCTTTTCGGACTAATTATGGGACTGGGGATGTTGGTAGATAACGGAATTGTAGTTGTTGAAAACGTATATCGACTGATGGATGAAGAAGGCATGAGTCGGAAAGCTGCCGCCAAAAAAGGAATTAGTGAAATTGCTTATCCAATTATCATTTCAACAGCTACAACCATTGCGGCATTCATCCCCTTAGGATTATGGCCTGGAGTTATGGGACAGTTTATGATCTATTTCCCGATCACACTTTCAGTAGTATTAGGCTCATCATTATTCGTAGCAATTTTCTTTAACTCGGTATTGGTTTCGCAGTTTATGAAAGTTGAAGATACCGATATGCCTTTAAAAAATATCTTTATCATTTCTGCTATTCTTATAGGATTGGGAGTAATCATTTTCTTGTTTGGAGGTACTTATAAAGTATTAGGATCAATAATGATAGTCACCGCTTTTATGCTGTGGATCTATCGTTTCTTCTTACGAAAAGCTGCCAATTATTTCCAAACAAAAATTCTAACCCGATTTGAACGTTTTTATGAAAAAGTGTTACGAGCATCCTTAAAAGGATGGAAACCTTACGCAATTACAATAGGAACTTTTGTATTACTATTTACTGCTTTTGGAGGGTTTGGATATTCAATAGCAACACAAAGAACCAAGATAGAGTTTTTTCCAAATAACAAACCGAACCAGATTATTGTGTACATCGAATATCCTCAAGGTACCGATATTGAAAAGACGAATACCATCACTAAAAAAATTGAAAATCAAGTGTATTCAATTTTAAATGCTCCAGAAAACATAAATGGCGAGCATAATTATTTGGTAGAAAGTGTAGTGTCTCAAGTTGGTGAAGGAGCAGGAAATCCACAAACAGATAGTGGCGCTTCGGGCGAAATGCCTCATCGCGCTAAGATAACTGCCACCATGCGCGAATTTAAATATAGAAATGGCAGAAAGAGTGAGGTGCTTTTTGAAAAAGTACAAAAAGCCTTGGTAGGAATTTACCCCGGAATATTAATATCAGTTGAAAAAGATAACAATGGACCTCCTGCAGGTGCGCCAATTAATTTAGAGATTGAAGGTGATGATTATGCAGAGTTGATTCATACTGCTGAAAAAATGCGTGATTATATCAACTCTAAAAATATCAGCGGAATTGACGAATTAAAAATTGATGTGAACAGATCTAAACCAGCAATGTTGGTTGAGATTGACCGTAAAAAAGCAGGAGAATTAGGTGTTAGCGCGAACTCGGTTGGACAGCAATTACGAAACGCCATATTTGGTGCAAAAGCTGGAGTTTATAAAGAAGGGGGTGATGATTTTGATATTTATGTTCGCTTTAATGAAGATAACCGCTATAATACCAGTGCTATTTTTAATCAAAAAATAACGTTTAGAGATCCCGCTTCTGGAAAAATTAAAGAGATTCCTGTGTCGGCTGTTGCAAAACAAAAAAATAATTCTGGTTTTAGTGCCATCAAGCATAAAGACTTAAAACGTGTAGTGGTTTTATATTCTGCAATGGCTCCTGGATATACAGATGCAACAGCAATTGTAAGTAAAATTCAAGCAGAAATGAATTATTTTACTGATTTACCTAAAGGTGTTAAAGTAGATTATACAGGACAAATTGAAGAGCAAAACAAACAAATGACATTTTTGATGGGAGCCTTTTTTACAGGATTGGCTTTGATTTTCTTTATCTTGATTTTTCAATTTAATTCTGTTTCAAAACCAGCAATTATCATGCTTGCAATTTTCTTAAGTTTAATTGGAGTTTTTGGTGGATTGGTATTTACAGGGTCAGCTTTTGTTATTATGATGACTATGATGGGAATTATTTCATTGGCAGGAATTGTAGTAAACAACGGAGTTGTATTATTGGATTATACTCAATTATTGATGGATAGAAAGAAATTAGCATTGAATTTAGAAGAAGATGAACACTTAGGTATTGGTGATATTTATGATAGTATTGTTTTGTCTGGTAAAGCACGTTTAAGGCCCGTTTTATTAACAGCAATCACAACTATTTTAGGTTTGATTCCTTTAGCAATCGGTTTCAATATTAATTTTTACACATTGTTTACTGAATTTAATCCAAAAATATATTTTGGTGGTGACAATGTAATTTTCTGGGGGCCTTTAGCGTGGACTGTTATCTATGGATTGTTCGTTGCAACTTTCTTAACTTTGATTGTTGTCCCAATTTTATTTTACTTAGTAAATCAATTTAAAATTTGGTTGAGAGGGGTTATTGCTTAAACTCAAAACACTATATTTAGAATCCGAAGTTTTTAGCTTCGGATTTTTTTATCTAAAATAGCTAACTTGCACCTATGCAAACGCAAAAACCATATACGGTTGAAGAAGCTAAAAGAGCACTTGAAAAATATTGTTCCTATCAAGAACGGTGTCATAAGGAAGTAGGTCAAAAACTGTACGATATAAATATGATTCCTGAAGCCCAGGATTTAATTATTGTACATTTAATTGAACATAACTTTTTAAATGAAGAGCGTTTTTCTAAAAGTTATGCTAGAGGAAAATTCAGAATAAAAAAATGGGGGAGGCAACGGATTACACGTGAATTAAAATTTAGAAATATTTCAATTTATAATATAAAATCTGCTCTAAAAGAAATTGAAGATACTGATTACACAAACACTTTTAATTTATTAGCCGAAAAAAGATGTATCGCAATTAAAGAAACCAACACCTATAAAAAGAGAAAGAAATTAGCTGATTACTTGTTATATAGAGGTTGGGAATCTAATTTAGTGTATGCAAAAGTAAATGAATTGATTACTACTTGATGCAGATTTTTATACAACAACTTATATTTATTCCATAAAAAAAGCACTCATCAATGATGAGTGCTTTTAAATAAGCTTTTTTTCTTACCAGATTTTAACTCTGTCTTCTGGACTTAAATATGTTGCATCTCCTTCAACAATATCAAATGCTTCGTAAAAAGTATCAACATTTTGAAGTGGCATAACAGCACGTTGTGCCCCTGGAGAATGCGGGTCAGTTTTGATTCTATTCTTTAAAGCATCATCTCTCATTTTAACTCTCCAAATAGTTCCCCATGACAAGAAGAAGCGTTGCTCTGGTGTAAACCCATCAATATTTTCTGGTCTTCCATTCTCAGCCATACTCAATTGTAAACCGTCGTAAGCAACATTTACTCCACCTAAATCACCAATATTTTCTCCCAAAGTAAAAGCACCATTGATATTGACTCCTGGTAATACCTCAGCAGCATCATATTGAGTAGCTAATTTTTTACCTAAGGCAGTAAACTTTTCTAAATCAGAATCAGTCCACCAGTTATTTAAATTACCATCGGCATCATAACGAGAACCTGAATCATCAAAACAATGTGATATTTCGTGACCAATAACTGCTCCGATTCCACCATAATTTACAGCATCATCTGCTTCATAGTTATAAAATGGAGGTTGTAAGATTGCCGCTGGGAAAACAATTTCATTATAAGCTGGATTAAAATATGCATTTACCATTTGTGGTGGCATGCCCCACTCTGTCTTATCTACTTCTTTCCCTAATTTTGCGATGGCATCATCATGACCCCATTTTGCAAGATTAGACATGTTTCCGAAATAAGAACCTCCGTCATTTACACTTGTCATATTTAATGCTGAATAATCTTTCCACACATCTGGATAGGCTATTTTAACATTTAATCTGTTTAGCTTTTCAACTGCTTTTACCTTCGTTTCATCAGTCATCCAATCCAATGCATTGATTCTATTTTCAAATGCTTTCATCACATTTGCAATCATTTTCTCAGCTTTCACTTTTGCTTCTGGCGGAAATTTTTCATCAACGTATAACTTTCCTAAGGCTTCACCTATAGAACCGTTCAATGTATTCAAAGCACGCTCTTCTCTATCTCTTTGTGATTTAGATCCAGTCATATCTCTACCGTAAAACTCCCAGTTAGTTTTATCAATTTCTGTACTCAACTGTCCTGCTGCGCGATCAATTAATGTCCAACGTAAATAGCTTTTCCAAGTAGCAATATCTCCCTCTGCTAAAATTTTATCTAAGGCAACAAAATAACCAGGATCAGTTACAATAATTGTATCAACATTTTTCATCCCAACACCTTCTAAATAAGTTGGCCAATTGATAGACGGAGTCATTTTTGCTAAATCATCCATAGATTTTGGGTTGAATCTATTACGCGCATCGCGGCTTTTAACTTTATCCATTCTCGGAGTCGCTAAACTAGTTTCGAACGCTAAAATAGCATCTGCATTCGCTTTGGCATCTTCTTCAGAATCTCCTAAATACATCAACATTTTTGCAATATGTTTACGGTATTTTTCCATTTTAGCTTTGGTGTCATTATCTTCATCAACATAATAATCTCTGCTCAACCCAAGTCCTGAAGCGCCAAGATAAGCAGCATTCAAATTACTATTTTTAGGATGTGAACCTACACCAACCCCAAAAAATCCTGCACCTCCATAAGGCTCCATTTTTACTAATAATTGTTGTAAATCTTCTAAATTATTAACTTCACTAATTTTTGCCAAAACAGGTTTTAATGGGTCAATACCTTGTGTATCTCTAGAAACGGTATCCATTATTGTTTCAAAAAGATTTACTGCTTTTTGTTGGTCAGTAACTGTACCATCTGTTTGAGCATCTTTTAAAGTTTCACTATTCATAGCGTTCTTTAAAATAGCCAAAGCATCGGCATCTGTGTTTTTTCTAAGTTCAGCAAAACTACCCCAGCTTGTTCTGTCTGATGGAATTTCTGTATTGTCGTACCACGTACCATTTACATATTTAAAAAAGTCTTCTTTAGGACTTACAGATGTGTCCATTTTTGCTATATCAATTCCTGGAACTGTTGGAGCCTCCTTTTCCTTTTCACAAGAAATAGAAGTAATACCAGCTGCAATTGTTAGTGATAACAATCCAACTTTAAAATATTTAGTGTTCATAAAAATAAATTTGATTAATTAAGTGTCGGCAATATAGCTAATTATATAGGTTTTAAGATTTCTCTTAACACATATTAACATTTGATTTATTCCTTTTTAAGTCGATTCGATTTTTTAAAGGGTACTTTTTTATTCTTTTTCACAAGTTCTTTATTTACAGGTTGTATTCTACTCTGCTTGCTTTTTGATTTATCTGAGCGTATTAATTCTTCTTTTTCAGGCATTTCTTCATCACTAAGCAAATTACCCTTTCCTGCAAAAATTGCTGTATCTAATTCAACATTTCCAAAAGAGTTTTTATACTCATCAATTTTATAGACTACATTAATTTTATCATTAAGGGAAGAGTAAGCATCTAATAACCGAGTTACTTCGGTTATTACTTCATCTTCTGAAATACTTGTAATTGACATCATATCGTGTAATCTGAACGCATGGTTATACATTACATTAAAACGCATTTTAACATCAGGTCTGTCTAAAATTTTTACATCAATAGTATCAGAAGCATCTTCAATCAAAAGATACAATTCTTCGGAATTTTGCATTGCCTCACTTTTTGTAATACTTTGATAGCGCTGCATTTTTGTTTCGATTAATTGATATTTTTCCCAAGTAACAACTTCCTTTTTTGCCTTAGGAGATAACGTAATTCCAATGCTACTGATAGCGGTCTTTTCTTGAAAATTTATTGTTTCAGATTCTTCAATACTGTTTTTCGCATCAGGCTTACAAGAAATAATTGCGATAAAAATGATTGCTATAAATAGTATTCTGCTCATAATTTTATTAGAAGATTGTAAAAATAGGAATTATTCTAATCTATCTTATCCTTTTAACAATAGTTTCTATTTTTGCAAAACTAAATTTTAATTACAAATAGTATGTTAGTCGATTTTGAAAAACTTCCTGAAACTTCAAAAATTTGGATTTATCAATCAGATAGAAAATTTTATGCTGATGAAATTGAAGGACTCAAAACCAATATTGAAGGTTTTTTATCTTCATGGAATGATAATGGAATTGATATAATTGCTTCTTACCAATTCCTATATAATCGTTTTATCATATTTGCTATTGATGAGACTATTGACCCTATTACCGTGAATGCTATCGATGATTCTGTTCGATTTATTCTACAACTACAAACTGATTATAAAGTAGAACTTTTAGACAAGTTGAATGTCTGTTTTAAACAAGGTGAATTTGTACAATACAAGGATTTAAAAGCTTTTAAAAAGTTAATAAAGAGCAAATCGGTTTCCGAAAAAACAATTGTCTTTAACAATTTAATCAACACAAAAGAAGAGTTAGAATCTGATTGGGAAATTCCGCTAGCTGATAGTTGGCATAATCGATTTTTGTAGACTAACATTTTTGCTAAATGCTGTCTTTCCCGTGTATACGGGAATCCATAACCATAAATTTAAAATTCGTAGATAACTATAAAATTCCAATTATATTTTAATGAGATTGCTTCTTCGCTAAAAAGCGAATCGCAAAGACGTAGGTTAAGTTTTTTTTACTAGCTCTCCCTTCTTATTTCTTCAATAAAACCTTCAACTGTTTGAGCATCATCAACTAAAAAATTTCCAATCTTAGTTCTTCTCAATGCTGATAAATGTGCTCCTGATTTCAGAGCCAATCCAAAATCATAGGCCAAAGAGCGAATATAAGTTCCCTTACTACACACTACTCTAAATTCAATATTTGGAAGGTTTATGTTTGTAATTTCAAATTCTGAAATTGAAATTTTACGCATTTTAATTTCGGTAGCTTCTCCAGCTCTTGCTAATTCATATAATTTTCTCCCATCTTTTTTAATGGCAGAAAATATCGGTGGCTTTTGATTTAGTTCTCCCAAAAACTGTTTTGTAGTTTCTAAAATTAATTTATCAGTAATATGGTCAGCAGGATAGGTTTTATCAATTTTGGTTTCTAAATCGTAACTCGGTGTAGTGCCTCCTACAGTTATTGTACCAGTATATTCTTTTTCTTGTGCTTGATAGGTGTCAATTTTTTTGGTGAATTTACCTGTGCATAGAATTAACAATCCCGTTGCTAAAGGGTCGAGTGTTCCTGCATGCCCTACCTTAATTTTTTTAATGTTATATTTTTGACGGATTTCCCAACGGAGTTTATTCACCACTTGAAATGAAGTCCAATTCAGTGGTTTATCAATTAACAATACTTGACCATTTTTGTAGTCTTCTTCTGTCATCTGTTTTTAAATTATTATGGATTCCAACTTTTGCAGGAAAGACAAGAATGATTTAACTCAACAATACAAACCCAATTGCAAGAGAACCAACAACAGCACAATAAATTGCAAAATAGGATAGCTTACTTTTCTTAACTAATGATATCATCCAAGTACATGCAAATAATCCTGAAATAAAAGCCGCGATAAACCCAACTGCTAAAACTCCGATATGCGAATTTTCTAAACTAATCTCTCCGTTCATAATATCTTTGGCAACTTTTCCTAAAATTAACGGTACTACCATTAAAAATGAAAATTTAGCAGCTTTAGTTCTATCAACTCCTAATAAAACTGCTGAAGAAATTGTAGCTCCAGATCTCGAGATTCCGGGTAACATCGCTATGGCTTGTGAAACTCCGATGATAAATGCACTTCCAAAAGTCACCTTTTTATCTGTTGTTTTTGCTTTGTCAGCAAACAATAATAACATTGCAGTAATAATCAGCATAAAACCAACCAACAAAATTTGACCACCAAAAAGTGCTGCTAATTCATCTTCAAAAAAGAAGCCTACAAAAGCAGCAGGAATCATAGAAGCAATAATTTTTAATGTAAATTTTGTCTCCTCATTCCATTGAAACTGAAACAAGCCTTTTATAATTTCTAAAATCTCTTTTCTAAAAATTACGATGGTACTCAATGCAGTTGCAAAATGCAATACCACTGTGAAAGTTAAACTTTCTTCAGGAATTGATTGATCTCCTAAAAGTGCTTTTGCTATTTCTAAATGTCCGCTAGATGATACTGGTAAAAACTCTGTTAATCCTTGAATAATTCCTAAAATAATGGCTTCTATATAACTCATTATTTTTTAGACTTTGCAAGTATTGCATAAATCTCAATTGCAAAACCAATCAAAACCAACGTAGGTGCTAAACGTATTCTTCTAAAATTATAAATTTCGTCATTAAACACATTTGGATCTTCACTCCCGCCACCTGACATCAAAATAAATCCTAGGGCGATAAAAGCCAATCCAATCACCATAATGATATAATTTCTTTTCTCGAAAAGAAAAGATTCTTTTGGTTCTTTATTCTTCATATTAATAATATAATTCTTCTGTTTTTAAATTTAAAAAACGACGTGTTGCAAAAAATGTACTCAATAATGTAATGATAATTCCTGTCAATAAAATTGCTCCAAATAGAATTCCTAACAGTGGAATATCATCAAACAATTGAATCTCAGGTAAATTTATATTGATATAATACATTACTACAGCTACTCCAATGATTGCTACTATTGAACCAAAAACCCCAAGCTTTACCCCTTTCCAAATAAATGGTTTACGGATAAATCCTTTTGTTGCTCCTACCATTTGCATGGTCTTAATTGTAAATCGTTTTGAATAGACCGATAATCTGATAGCACTATTAATCAACACCACAGCAATCAATGTAAAAAATCCGCTGAAAAGCAATACCCAAAAACTAATACGCTTAATGTTCTTTGTCAATAAATCAATCAACGGTTTGTCATACGAAACCTCAAATACACTTGAATTTTTAGATAGCTCTTTCTCTATTTCAGCCATTTTTTCTGGTGTCACAAAATCTGATTTTACATACACATTCAATGCGTCTTTTAAAGGGTTTTCTCCTAAGTAGGCAATAAAATCTTCGCCAATATCTTCACTAAATGTTTTTGCAGCTTCCTCTTTCGATATGAATTCTACCGACTTTGCATATTCCTGACTTTCTAAAATAGTTTGTAACACAGTAATGTCTTCATCGGCAACTCCATCATTTAAAAAAATGGTAATGGCAACTTGCTCTTTAAAATGGTCAGAAATAGTTTTGGTTTTCAATACCAATAACCCTAATAATCCTAATAAAAATAGTACTAAAGCAACACTTACAACTACAGACAGATAAGAAGATCTCAATCTACGCTGTTGGTATTTTTCAAATGCTTTAGACATATTTTAGTTTAGAATTTGGTGCAAGTTACAAATATCAATCAACTAATAACGAACAACTACTCACAGTTATTATTCAATTTCTTGACAAAGCTCAATCAACACTCCATTGGTAGATTTTGGATGTAAAAAAGCAACTAATTTATTATCTGCTCCTTTTTTCGGAATGGCATTCAATACCACAAAACCTTCCAATTTTAATCGTTCAATTTCAGCTACAATATCATCCACCGCAAAAGCAATATGATGTACACCTTCTCCTTTTTTATCAATGAATTTTGCAATAGGACTATCAGCATTTAATGCTTGAAGCAACTCAATCTTATTTGGACCTACATCAAAAAAAGAAGTAGAAACACCCTCACTTTCTACGGTCTCCGTTTTATAATGTGACTTTCCAAAAAGTTTGGCAAACAATAAATTGGAAGTTTCTAAATCCTTGACTGCAATACCTATGTGTTCTATTTTTTTCATGCTAATTCTCTTAACGTTTTCAAATATAGCGTACTTTTGTAGCATGGAAACAAACAGACAGAAAAAAATTGCAGGTGTTTTGCAAAAAGATTTGGCAGATGTATTGCAAACTGCTGCACGAGATGGAATGAAAGGGGTGCTTATTTCGGTTACCAAAGTAAACGTTACAAGCGATTTAGGAGAAGCAAAAGTATATCTCAGTATTTTTCCGTCAGATAGAAGAGACGAATTAATTAAAGGAATTACTTCCAACACTGCTACTATTCGTTATGAAATGGCACGACGTACAAAAAATCAGTTGCGAAGAATGCCCAACCTATATTTTTATGGTGATGATTCTTTGGATTATATAGAAGGAATTGAATCTGCTTTAAAAGGCAATAATGAAAATCCGATTGAGAATCCAGACATACTAGACAAACGCCAAAAACGATAAAACTTGAATTTTCCGCTATACATTGCAAAGCGTTATTTGTTTTCAAAAAGCAGTAATAGCACTATCAATATTGTCACTTTTATTGCAACATTAGGTGTCATCGTTGGCACGATGGCTTTGTTTATTGTACTCTCCGGATTTTCAGGATTAAAAACTTTTAGCATCAGCTTTTTAAAAACTTCGGATCCCGATTTTAAAATCACCTCAGTTAAAGGGAAATCTTTTTTATTTACTGATGATTTAAAATCTGACATTGAGTCTGAAAAAGGAATTGCTCATTATTCCAAGGTTGTTGAAGAACGTGTCTTTTTAGAACATAAAAATAAAACACATCTTGGGGTCATAAAAGGAATTGAAGAAAACTACATCAAAGTAAATAATGTTGATACAGCTATTGTAGTTGGTTTTTGGATTAATTTTGAATTTGACCATCAAGTTGTGATTGGAAATAAAATTTCTGATAGACTCTCAATGGGGATTAATGACTACCTCGAACCTCTTAAAATTTATGTTCCAAAACCTGGTAGTGGTTATGTAAAAAACACCCAAAGTGATATTAGTTCTGTTTATGTGCAATCTGTCGGAATCTTTGCGTTGACCGAAGAAATGGACGACAAATATGTATTTGCAACCATCCAAAAAGCACAGGAATTATTAGGGTATGAGGAAAATCAAATTAGTGCTGTTGAAGTAAAAGTTTCAAATCTTGACAATCGAAAAGCGATTATAGAAAATCTTCAAAATAAGTTAGGTGCTGATTTTAAAATCCAAACCAGAGAACAACTAAACGCTACTTTTTACAAGATGTTGAATACAGAGAATTTAGCTTCCTATTTAATCTTTACCTTAATATTAATCATCGCATTGTTCAATGTTGTCGGAGCTTTGATTATGATGATTTTTGACAAAAAGAACAATCTTAAAACACTCTACAATCTCGGGACGACCGTAAAAGAAATCAGAAAAATATTTGTGCTACAAGGTTTTTTACTTTCCTTTTTTGGATTGATAGTCGGTTTGGTTTTAGCGATTGCCTTGGTATTTATTCAAAAACAATTTGGTCTATTTATGATAACACCATCATTGGCATTTCCGGTAGAATTCCAATTCGAAAATGTAGTAGTCGTATTCTTTACAATTTTGATTTTAGGCCTTATCGCTTCAAAAATTGCAAGTAGTAGAATTACAAAAGAGATACTTGAATAAAAAAGCCCATCCTAAACCCTTCCCAAGGGGAAGGATTTTTCTCTATTCGTTTCTCCCCTTTGGGGAGATTAAGAGGGGCTTATCATCCAAACTTCAGCAACACCTCGTCCAACACATCATACACTTCTTGTGCCGAATCTGAAGTCACCATTTTTAACCTGTAAGGTTTAAAATTCGGGATGCCTTTAAAGTAATTTGTATAGTGTCTTCTTGTTTCCATCACCCCAACTATCTCAACTTCTTTCCAAGCAATTTCGAGTTCTAAATGTCTTTTTGCCATGGCAACTCTTTCGGCAATAGTAACCTCTGGTAAGTGTTCTCCCGTTTCAAAAAAATGTTTTATTTGTTTAAAAAACCAAGGATTACCAATAGTTGCTCTACCAATCATAGCACCATCTAATCCGTAAACATCACGCATTTCCATTGCTTTTTCTGGAGTAGAAACATCACCATT
>JASFYP010000012.1:0-24327 GCA_045047075.1 Flavobacteriaceae bacterium | reverse complement strand
AGACAAGATGTTGCACCAATTGAAGGTGATGTAATTGATGATGCAAGTCAGCAATTTGACCCTTATACTTCTAAGCCAGAAGTAAGCATGACTATGAATAGTTATGGTACAAAATTATGGGCAAAAATGACAACTGAAAATGCTAATGGCGGATTTGTTGCTGTGGTTTTAGATGATGAAGTTCATACAGCGCCAAGTGTAAACGATCCTATCACAACAGGAAGAACATCAATCTCTGGAGGGTCAATGACTTTGACAGAAGCACAAGATTTAGCAAACATTTTAAAAGCAGGTAAACTTCCTGCAAAAGCACATATTGTTGAAAAAGCAGTAGTTGGTGCCTCTTTAGGACAAAAAGCAATTAACAGTAGTTTTATGTCTTTTGGTATTGCACTATTATTAGTTTTAATATGGATGGTATTTTATTATGGTAAAGCAGGTTTATTTGCAAACATTGCCTTAGCAGTAAATATCCTATTCTTATTCGGTTGGTTAGCGTCCTTTGGTGCTGTACTAACTTTACCAGGTATTGCAGGTATTATCTTAACCATAGGTATGTCGGTAGATGCGAACGTAATTATTTTTGAACGTATTAAAGAAGAATTATCTGGCGGAAAAGGATTGAAAGAAGCAATTGCTGGTGGATTCAGTTTTAAAGGAGCTTTATCAGCAATTTTGGATGCCAATGTAACAACTTTCCTTACAGGTGTTATTTTATTCGTATTCGGCACAGGGCCAATTAAAGGATTTGCTTATACCTTAATGTTAGGTATCGTTACTTCATTTTTCTCTGCAGTATTTATTACTCAGATAATTTTAAATTGGTATTCTAACAAAAATAGCCGTTTAACTTTCAACACAAACATTACTAAAAATTGGTTTAAAAATATCAATATAGATTTCTTAAAGAAACGTAAAATGGCGTATGCTATTTCTGGTACTGTTATTATTTTAGGTTTAGCTTCTTTATTCATCAACAAATTAAATTATGGTGTTGATTTTATTGGAGGGCGTTCTTATGTTGTTAAGTTTGATCACGCTGTAAATTCAGCCGAAGTCGCCAACACATTAAAAGGTGCCTTTGGAGATGCTCCAGAAGTTAAAACGTATGGAGATGTAAGTCAATTAAAAATTACTACCAAGTTTATGATTGAAGAAGGTGGTAATGAAGTTGATGACCAAGTAAGAGATTTATTATTTACAGGATTGCAATCTTATTTACCAGACGGATTTACTTTAGAGCAATTTAAAGTTGATTATGAAGGTGCAAGAATCGCTGGGATCCAAAGTCAAGTTAAAGTAGAGCCAACCATTGCCGATGATATTAAAACATCAGCAGGATGGGCAATCATAGGATCGCTAATAGTAGTATTCTTATACATCTTATTGCGTTTTAGAAAATGGCAATATAGCTTAGGTGCTGTTGCTGCAGTTTTCCATGATGTATTAATTGTATTGGCAATTTTCTCTATCGGATATAAATTTATGCCATTTGATATGGAGATTGGTCAATCATTCATTGCAGCTATCTTAACCGTAGTTGGGTACTCATTAAACGATACCGTGGTAATCTTTGACAGATTGAGAGAATATACCGGTTTACACAAATCTTGGAAATATTCTAGAGTTGTAAACAGCGCATTGAGTAACACGTTAGGGCGTACCGTTAATACTTCTATTACAACCTTAGTTGTATTATTATCAATCTTCTTATTTGGTGGAGATTCTATCAAAGGATTTATGTTTGCATTGATTATTGGTGTTGTTGTGGGTACATACTCATCATTATTTATTGCATCGCCAATAATGTATGACACAACAAAAATGGACAAAGACAAAAAATAAGTCTTGGTTCTTAAATTACATAACAAACCGTTTCGATTAATCGAAGCGGTTTTTGTATTTTTGCACCTTATTTAAAAAGGAGTTCCCTCAATATTTTTCATCGAGGTATCCAAAAAATGTCATTCCCGTGAAAACGGGAATCCATATTATTAAATTTTAAAATAACTATAGAATATCATTTAAAATGAGCACTATAAAACTTCACGACAAATACTTTAATCCTTACTTATCAAAAGACAAAGTAATATCAGTAGTTGACACATTAGTTCAACAAGTATTAGAAGATTGCAAAGACGAAATACCTCTATTTATCGGAATCTTAAATGGCTCTTTTATGTTTGCGGCAGATTTTATTCGCAAATATCCACGTGCTTGTGAAGTGTCGTTTGTTAAAATGGCATCGTATGAAGGCACAAGTTCTACAGGAAAAGTAACACAACTTTTAGGAGTTAACGAAGACTTAACAGGTCGTACTGTTGTTATTTTAGAAGACATTATTGACACAGGAAATACGCTTCAGAAAATCTATGAGATTTTTAAAAATAAGAATGTAAAAACTTTAAAAATTGCTACCCTATTTTTCAAACCTGATGTATTTAGAAAAGAATTGCCGATAGATTATATCGGACTTTCGATTCCAGATGTATTTATCGTTGGCTACGGATTAGACTACAATAACCTTGGAAGAAACATTGATAGTATTTATAAACTCACAATTCCCAAAATGACAAATATCGTATTATTTGGCCCTCCAGGAGCTGGAAAAGGAACACAAGCAGAAGTTTTAAAAGAACGATTTAATTTAAAACATATTTCTACTGGCGAAGTTTTTAGATACCATATCAAAAAGAAAACAACACTTGGGGTTTTAGCAAAAAAATATATGGATGAGGGTGATTTAGTGCCTGATGAAGTAACCATAAAAATGCTAAAAGCCGAAGTTGAACGCAATGCAGATGCCAAAGGATTTATCTTTGATGGTTTTCCTAGAACAATACCACAAGCTGAAGCTTTGGATAAGTTCTTATCAGAGAAAGGAGAAACCATCAACGGAATGGTTGCCTTAGAAGTACCAGAAAATTTATTAGTAAATCGTTTGTTAGAAAGAGGAAAAATAAGTGGAAGAAGTGATGACCAAGATGAAGAAAAAATCAGAAATCGCTTTAACGAATACAACACAAAAACTTCAATATTGAAAGACTACTACGCAGATCAAAATAAATATTTTGGGGCTAATGGAGTTGGGTCTATTGAAGATATTGCAGAACGTTTGAGTACCATTATTGAGAAACTATAAATTTATATGTAACTGTTGAATCGTTTTTGTTAAACATTTTACAATTAAATAGTTAAATAATAAAACATCATTAAATGACTGAAGGAAATTTTGTTGACTATGTAAAAATTAATGCTGTCTCTGGTAAAGGAGGTAAAGGATCTGTGCATTTACATCGTGAGAAATTCATCACCAAAGGTGGCCCCGATGGCGGCGATGGTGGACGTGGTGGTCACATAATTTTACGTGCCAATAAAGGCATGTGGACTTTACTTCATTTAAAATTTAAAAAACACTTTAAGGCTGAACACGGAGGTCATGGTAGTAAAAGTAGAAGCACCGGAAAAGATGGTGGTGATATTTTTATCGATGTACCTCTAGGAACCATTGTTAGAGATACTGAAACTAATGAAATTCTTTTTGAGATTACAACTGAAGGAGAAGAGCGTATTTTAGTTGAAGGCGGAATGGGTGGTCGTGGAAACTGGCATTTTAAATCATCTACCAATCAGACTCCAAGGTATGCACAACCAGGTGTAGATGGACAAGAAAATTGGTTTCAACTAGAGTTAAAATTATTAGCAGATGTTGGATTGGTAGGCTTCCCAAATGCAGGGAAATCAACCTTGCTTTCGGTAATTACATCAGCAAAACCAAAAATTGCTGACTATGCTTTTACAACACTTAAACCCAATTTAGGAATTGTAAAATACCGCGAATTCAAAACATTTGTAATGGCTGATATTCCAGGAATTATTGAAGGAGCACACGAAGGAAAAGGTTTAGGTCATCGCTTTTTAAGACATATAGAGCGTAACTCTACCTTATTATTTTTAGTTCCTGCTGATAGTGATGATATCAATAAAGAATACGCTGTTTTGTTAAACGAGCTTAAGCAACACAATCCAGAATTATTAGACAAAGAACGTTTGTTAGTTATTTCAAAATCTGATTTATTGGATGACGAATTACAAGCCGAAATTGAAGCAGATTTACCTGCTGAGATTCCACATTTATTTATTTCTGCTGTTGCCCAAAAAGGCTTGGTAGAATTGAAAGATAAACTGTGGAAAATGTTAAATGATTAAGAAAATATCTTTATAAAAATCATTCGTCTTGGATAAAAAACTAAAATTGATTTGGGACTTTAAAGGTCTAAACGGATTAAAAACAGCGAAACATCATTGCATTCATTTAAAAGAATTTGCCCAAATTGAAAAACTTCATTTTTACGAAGTAAATCATTTAGAGATTTCAGAAATGCACAACATTGCCTTTATAACTGTTGACGAAAAAGATATGAAAATTTACCGTGATGCCTTGAAACCGCATCGTGGTCAATTAGCATAATTTGGTTTGTTTCTTAACCACAAAAAGACTAAATTCGTTATCGTATCATAAAATGAATTAAAACTCATATTATCAATATAGTTGTACAACATTAAAAACAGACCCAAATAAAGTAAAAAACTAAATACATTAAAAGCAGATAATAGATATGACTAATAAAATGAAAACAACAAAAGCAACATTAATTTTACTATCCTTAATTTTAGTGAGTTTCTTTACCTCTTGTAATGAAAACAAGCCGAAAGAAAAGGAAATGCAAAAGAAAGAAACCGAATTTACAATATCAGAAAATTCTGAAATGGGAAATGATAAAAGAATGTCATTAAAATTAAATGCAATGCAAAAAAATCATCAATTAGTAAATATGAGAGATCATTTAGAAGCAGTACAAAGTATTATTGTTCTTTTATCTTCCGATAAATATGATGAAGCATCGAAAGTGGCATATTCTAAATTAGGTTCGACAACAGAAATGAAATTAATGTGTGCATCATTTGGGGATAAAAATTTTGAAAATTTAGGTTTGAAATTTCATGAAAGTGCAGATAAAATGAGTGAAATATTTAAAAATAGAAATAAAGAAAAATCACTAAAAGCATTATCGAATACAATAAATTATTGTGTACAATGTCACGCAACATACCGACAATAAAAACGCTGTAGAACAAAGTGTATAAATCATTGGGAAATAAGTTATTGAATCAAAGTAAGTGACAAACCCAAAGTGAAGCACTTCGAAATGCCCAACACTTCATACGCAAACCAATAACGAAATCTCTTATTTTTCTGCCATTGCATTCCCAGAAATAAATCCTCCTGTCCACGCATTTTGAAAATTGAATCCACCGGTAACAGCATCAATATCCAACACTTCACCTGCAAAAAATAGATTTTTATGGAACTTGCTTTCAAAGCGTTTAAAGTCTATTTCTTTTAGATTGATTCCGCCAGATGTAACAAATTCATCTTTAAAAGTACTTTTCCCATTCGCATTGAATTGGCATTTTGTAAGCTGATCTGCCAAATACTGAAGTTGCTTTTTACTCAAATCTGCCCAACGAGCATCAAACCGAATATCACTTGCCAACACCAACTTTTCCCACAATCGTTTTGAAATATCTGAAAATTGTGACCTAATAACCACTTGTTTTTTAGAATCTTTTTCTTTGATTGACTTTAAAATTTGCAAGACTTTTTCAGTTGATTTTGACAACCAGTTGATTTCTACGTTGTATTGATAATTTTTGTCAGCTAACAGCCTCGCACCGAAAGATGAGAGTTTTAAAATAGCTGGACCACTCAATCCCCAATGCGTAATTAACAAGGGACCACTGGATTCTAATTTACTCCCAACAATTTTAATTGTAGCATTTGGCACAGAAATCCCTGGAATATCTTTAATCCGATTGTCGTTAATATTAAAGGTAAATAGTGATGGTACTGGTTCAATAATCGAATGACCTAATGGCTTAACCAATTCCCAAACCTTTGGATTACTCCCTGCAGCGATTAGGAGTTTATCAGCAATAAAAGTTTCTGTATTTGTATTAATCTCAAATTGATGCTCTTTTTTAACAACAGTACTTACATTCTGATTCAACAATACTTTTACCCCAGCATTTTCTGCTGCCGATGTAAAACAATCGATAATACTTTGCGAAGAATTTGACTCAGGAAAAACACGATTGTCATCTTCAATTTTTAGTGGTACTCCTCTATTCTCAAACCACTCCATGGTATCACCTGTCATAAACTGATGAAAAGGCCCAAGTAATTCTCGCTTACCTCTAGGGTAAAATTCTACCAATTCTCTTGGGTCAAAACATGCATGTGTAACATTGCACCTTCCGCCACCAGAAATTTTTACTTTCTGCAAAATGTTTTTCCCTTTTTCAAGGATAATTACTTCCGCTTTCGGATTTGCTTCTGCGATGGTTATCGCCGCAAAAAACCCTGCAGCTCCTCCACCTATAATAATTATTTTTGTCATATTTATTTTCTCTTTTGTCAGTTATACCCCATAGCTATCGCTATTAGTTTGAGATCTCATTATTTTCTTCCGTCACGTCGAGTAATTTGATAAGCCATAGCAAAATCAAATTGTATCGAGAAGTCTTTTTAATTGTTCTCGATACAATTTTCTCCTTCGTCAAAAATCACTCGAACTGACGCAATAGCTACAATATCATTTCTTTATAAGAAATCACAGTGTCAAATCCCTTTTGTTTAAAATATGCTGATGTATCTTGATTTCCCGTTACCAACACAAAATCGCCACCCCAAGCACCCAAGCTTTTTACGGCCCCAAAATAATCTGGAAATGCAATTTCTTTGATAGGTTTATTCTGAATTATTTTTGAAATAATTTGTTCGTGCTCTATTATTAATTTCTCAAATTCTCCCAAATCAGTACAGATAATAAACTCATTAGTAATTTCTGAAATTATTGAAATATCATTTGTACTCCCCCCTTTTTTCTCTTTGTATCGCTGAATCCCTTTTTTAGAATCTTGCTTGACATTTAAATGGACAAAGAACAGGTTTTTAGAAAAAATTGGATTGAATTCTACAACTTCAATCTTGGGTTTTCCATCTTGTAATTGATAAATAATTGGATAATTATTTTGAGCGCAAGCAATGTCATAACCACTTCCTCCAAACGAATTTTGAAGTAATTCAAACGCATCAATAGTTGCCCATTGGGCAATATTATTAATTAAGGTTGATGAAGTTCCTAAACCCCAATCTCTTGGGAAAGTTAAATTTGTTTTTACACTAAATCCTCCATCAGAAATTAAAAACTCGGGATCCAAACGTTTAGCGGTCACTAAAATATTTTGAAGTGTTTTAGCAATCGATTCTTTGGAGTCATCTGAACTAGCATCAAAAGTTTCATTGACAATTCTCAAATCGGGTAATCTAAATTCTGCTTGAAACCAGCAATTATTTTTATCATCAAAACTCTCCCAAAGTAAACTTGGTTCTTTTATTTTTTGAACAATTAAGTCTTGTCCAAACCTAGTTGGTATTGCCAGTGCCTTTGCTCCGTCAAGAACTAAGTATTCTGATGTTAAGAGTAGTTTTCCGTTAGAATACTGTTTTTCCATTTATTTTATTTTCCCAATTTGTGAAATGTCTATCTGGCTAAGTTAAGGCTTTACCGTAATTGCTTTATAAACTCTTCACATGTAAAACCTGGGCTTTCTGATTTCATAAAACTCTCTCCAACTAAAAATCCGTTAAAACCATATTCACGCAATCCAATAATTGTTCTTGGGTCACTAATTCCACTTTCCGAAACTTTTATACAAGAGTCTGGAATTTGTTTCGCCAAAGCAATCGAATGCTCCAAATCAACTTCAAAAGTTTTTAAATTTCTATTATTTATTCCTATGATTTTATTGTCCAGCTCAATTTTATCCAACTCCTGCTGATTGTGTACTTCATACAACACATCCAACCCTAAATCTTCGGCTAAACTCCCAAACTGCTTTAATTCGGGTTTTGTCAAACAAGCTGCAATGAGCAAAATTACATCAGCACCAATTGCTTTTGCCTCCACAATTTGAAATCCATCTACAATAAAATCTTTTCGCAAAATCGGTTTTGTATTGTTGATTTCCCTTGCATTAATTACATCTAAAACCGTCCCTCCAAAAAATTCTTGGTCGGTTAAAATAGATTGTGCTGAAACACCTGCTTTCAAATATCCTTCTGTTACTTCTTGCACTGTCACCTTATCATTTATGATTCCTTTTGATGGCGATTGTCTTTTAAACTCGGCTATAACTCCAGATCCCTTTGGATCTAACAATTCCTTTTTTAGGGAAATTGGAGTTCGTTTAAACCTCGGACTTTTTACCAACGTACTGATTTCAACTTCCGTTTTTAACCGTGCAACTTCTTGCTTTTTGTGTGCTATTATTTTATCTAAAATATTCATATTTAATTACAAATTTGGAATTATGAATTACGAATTGTTTTCTGAATACTTCCAATTATCTTTAAGAGTTCTTCAATATCTTCAATTAAACTGTTAGCCTCTTCTTCAGACAAATAATCTGTATCTCTTAAAAGTCGAATCCAATAATGGGATTCTCTTGCTTCTTTATATGCAATGGTTAATTTAGCAAAAAAGTCTTTTCTACTTTGACCTCCAATTGCTTCTTCTATATTTGCGCCAATAGAAGTTCCTGAACGCAACAATTGTTTACTTAAAACAAATTCTCTTTTTTCTTGACTTAAATATTTGTACAATTTCACAATTCGAATTGAAAATGCATAACTCTTTATTTGTACGATATTGTCCTTCTTCATAATTCGTAATTTCTAATTCGTAATTAAGTAAGTTAAACTCTCTTTCGCTTTTAATCCAAACAACGAATCTTTTGCTGATTCAAAAGCATCTGCAAAATTAAGATTCGGATTTACAATTTGCAATGCAATTGCAGTATTTGTTAATACCACACTGTTTTGAGCATCTGAACCATTTCCATCCAAAATCTTTTTAAATATTTTCGCAGCTTCTTCTACAGAATTCCCACCATAAATTTCTGATTGCTGAATTCTTTTTTGACCCAAATCCTCTGGTGTGATTAACTGCTCTCCATTTCTAGTAAACAATTTAAATCCATCTGTCAAAGATATTTCATCATAACCATCCAACGCATGAACCACTCCATAATTTGTACTTTCTTCTTGTAAAATATAATTATACAACCGTGCAATTTCTAAATTAAAAGTCCCCAATAATTGATTTTGTGGCGAACTCGGATTCACCAAAGGCCCCAACATATTAAAGAAGGTTTTTAATGCCAATGCTTTTCGAGTTGGCCCTACAGCTTTCATCGCTGGATGAAATTTTGGAGCATGTAAAAAACAGATATTTGCTTTTTCTAAATGGCTTTTTAAGGTTGCTTCATCATTGGTAAACTCATACCCAAAACTCTCCAACATATCCGAAGAACCTGACTTGGAAGACACAGAATAATTTCCGTGTTTCGCTACTTTTTGACCTGTACCTGCTACCACAAATGATGTCAAAGTAGAAATATTAAAGGTATCTTTTCCATCTCCACCGGTACCGACAATATCGATTGTAATATAATCAGACAAATCAACTTTTATTGATAATTCTATCAAGGCATCTCGGAATCCACCTAACTCATCAGCGGTAATTGGACGCATCATAAAAACGGTCATGAATGATGCTAAATGTGCATCATTGTACTTTTCTTGAGCTATTTCAATCAAGGTTTGTTTTGCCTCTAATCGAGTCAATCTTTTATGTTGATATAATTGATTTAGTAAATCTTTCATTTTGAATTTGCTTCAATAAAATTCCTAACAATCTGCTCACCCACATCTGTCAAAATTGACTCTGGATGAAACTGCACCGCGCTAATATTATACTCTTTATGACGTATCGCCATGATTCCACCTTCATCATCAACAGCCGTAATTTCTAACTCATTTGGAAAATCTTCTTTGGAAGCAATCCAAGAATGATATCGCGCCGCTGAAAATTTATTTGGAACATCTTGAAACAACACCGTATCATTTTTTACAACTTCCATTTCAGTTGCTACTCCATGAAAAACCTCATCCATATTAATGATGCTTCCACCAAACACTTCGGTGATTGCTTGCAGCCCCAAACAAACTCCGAAAATAGGTTTCTTAGCTGCGTAAGTTTTAATCACTTCTTTTAAAATTCCTGCTTCATTTGGAATTCCAGGACCGGGAGATAACATGATAATATCGTAATTTCCAACATCTTCAATAGATATTTCATCATTGCGAAAAACATCGGGAAATACTCCTGTAATTTTCTCAACCATATGTACCAAATTATAGGTAAACGAATCGTAATTGTCTAGTATTAGTATGTTCATTATTTTATTGTGTAATTGTTTATTTGTGTAACTGTTAAATTGTTGACTGTCTTTGCCAATGGAGTGAAGCAATCTCTCTATCAAATTAATAGATTACTTCGTCGCATACTCCTCGTAATGACCAATAATTTTTCATTTTAAATTATTCCTTATTATTTATCAATTCAAATTTCTTCAGCTAAAATCAACGCTTTTTTCAATGCTGCTAATTTATTATTTACTTCTTGCAATTCCTTTTGCTCATCACTATGGATTACAATTCCCGCTCCAGCCTGATAATACAAGGTGTTATTTTTACTCACAAAAGAACGAATTGCAATTGCCAAGTTTACCGAACCATCTAATCCTATAATTCCGACTGCACCACCGTAAAACCCTCTTGATTGATTTTCGTATTTATCAATCAATTCCATTGCTTTATATTTTGGTGCACCACTTAAAGTCCCCGCAGGAAAAGTATCTCCAACAATTTCTATAGGGTCTCCTTTTATTTCACCTTTTACGGTTGATACTAAATGAATGACATGAGAAAAATATTGCACCTCTTTAAACACTTCAACTTTTACATTGTTAGCGTGCTTACTCAAATCATTCCGAGCCAAATCTACCAACATCACATGCTCCGCAGTTTCCTTTTTATCTTCTGATAGTTTTTTACCTAACTTTATATCTTCAGCCATATCACCAGTACGCCTAAACGTTCCAGCAATTGGGTTTATAATTGCTTTTCCTTCTGATATTTTTATCTGTGCTTCTGGTGAAGAACCCATCAATTTAAAACTTCCGTAATCGAAATAGAATAAATAAGGTGATGGATTTATAGATCGCAATGCTCTATAAACATTAAATTCATCTCCTTTAAATGACTGACGGAATTGCCTCGATAATACCAACTGAAAAACATCACCTCGCTTGCAATGAGATTTTGCTTTTTGCACGTATTCAATAAAATCATTGTCTGTACAGTTAGAAGTTTCATCACCTACAATTTCAAAATTTTGTGTATTGAAAGCCTGAGCATCAATAATTGTTTTGATTTCATCAATTCGCGAATCTGTTCCTCCTTCTACATTTTCTATCAAAGTCATTTCATCATTAAAATGATTGATGGCAATGATAAATCGGTAAAAACTGTATTGCAATAACGGAATCGCAGAAGGTGCATCCGGATTTGTAAACGTGATATTTTCAAAATATTGAACACTATCAAAAGTAGTATATCCGTACAAACCATTGAAAGATTTTATGGCATCATCGCAATCAAAATCAACAATGCTCGAATACTTTTGAAACAGCTTGTAAAAGTTTCTACCAATCGTTTCTTCGGCAAGTTTTACTCCCTTATGACTCACAGACAACTTGTGATTTTCTGTTTTTATCGTCACTACTGGTTCAATCGCAATAAAAGAAAAACTTTCTTCTTTACTATGATAATCCGAACTTTCGAGCAACAAAGTATTGGCATATTTATCGCGTAAACGCAAATACAAACCTACCGGAGTAACCGTGTCTGCAATTCGTTTTTTGATGCTTGTTTTAAATTTTATTTGTTTCATTTCACATTCTTGTCATTGCGAAGCAAATAATATTTGCTGTGGCAATCTGTTTATTTATTAAGAGATTACTTCGTCGTAAACTCCCTGTAATGACTTAAACTAAAAAAAGGCTTATCGTGAGATAAGCCTTTTTGATTTTATATAAAATATCATATAGTCGTACTTCTCACTTATTGTTTAAGAGAGTTCCACCACCAAATGTTATTTTTAAAAATTGTCATTGTCTATTTATTAGGTTACAAATGTAAAATAGTTTTTAAATAAATCAAACAATTCTTACAAATAAAATTACACAGATTGCTAATTGATATATTTATCACAATAAATCTATTTTTCGATTACATATTTAAATTAATACCAATGTATATAGTTACAATTAATAACTTAATCAATTATTATTGTTTACAATTTGAAATAATATATCGTTATTTACGTCTTAATTAAAACAAAATAGAAAGATTATGTGCGGAATCGTATGTGCGTTCGATTTAAAAGAAAAATCAGAAATTTTGAGACCTCAATTGCTAGAGATGTCTAAAAAGATTCGTCACCGTGGTCCAGATTGGAGCGGAATATATAGCGATGATAAAGTAATAATGGCTCATGAGCGTTTGGCAATTGTTGACCCTGCTTCTGGGAAGCAACCTTTATTTAGCGAAGATAAAAAGCTAATATTGGCGGCAAATGGCGAAATCTATAACCATAGAGAATTGCGCAAGCAATTTGAGGGAAAATACAATTTTCAAACAGAATCTGATTGCGAAGTCATATTGGCTTTATATCAAGAAAAAGGAGTTGATTTCATAGATGATATGAACGGCATCTTCGGATTCGCTATTTACGATGTTGATAAAGACGAGTACTTTATTGCACGTGACCATATGGGAATTATTCCTTTATATATAGGATGGGATGCTAACGGAACTTTTTACGTTGCATCAGAATTGAAAGCATTGGAAGGTGTTTGTACTAAAATTGAATTGTTTCCTCCGGGACATTATATGAGTAGCAAAGATGGGGAGTTTGTACAATGGTATAATAGAGAATGGACAGACTATGACGCCGTAAAAGAAAACCAAACTAGCATTGACGAATTGCACACTGCATTAGAAGCTGCAGTCCACAGACAATTGATGTCTGATGTACCTTATGGAGTTTTATTATCTGGTGGATTAGATTCTTCGGTTATCTCAGCAATCGCAAAAAAATATGCTGAAAAAAGAATTGAATCTGATGATACTCAAAAAGCTTGGTGGCCACAACTCCACTCTTTTTCTGTTGGATTAGAAGGCTCTCCAGATTTAGCTGCTGCACAATTAGTAGCAAATCATATTGGGACTGTACATCACGAAATAAAATTTACACTTCAGGAAGGATTGGATGCCATTAAAGATGTTATTTATAACCTAGAAACTTATGATGTTACTACCATTAGAGCGTCAACTCCTATGTATTTAATGGCAAGGGTTATTAAATCAATGGGCGTAAAAATGGTATTGTCTGGTGAGGGGGCAGACGAATTATTTGGTGGCTATTTATACTTTCACAAAGCGCCAAATGCAAGAGAATTCCATGAGGAAACGGTTCGTAAATTAGACAAATTACACATGTACGATTGTTTAAGAGCCAACAAATCTTTAGCATCTTGGGGGATTGAAGGTCGTGTTCCATTTTTAGACAAAGAGTTTATGGATGTTGCAATGCGCATCAATCCAGAAGATAAAATGATTAACGGTGAGCGTATGGAAAAATGGGTGATCAGAAAAGCATTTGAAAAATATTTACCAGAATCTGTCACATGGAGACAAAAAGAACAATTTTCTGACGGCGTTGGATATTCTTGGATTGACACGTTGAAAGAAGTTGTTGCAAAAGAAGTAAGCGATGAACAATTGGCAAATGCGAAATACAAATTCCCAATTCAAACACCTACATCAAAAGAAGAATTTTATTACCGTTCAATTTTTGCTAAGCATTTCCCTTCAGATACTGCCGCTTTGTGCGTTCCACAAGAAGCATCAGTTGCATGTAGCACCAAGATTGCTTTAGAATGGGATGAATCCTTTAAAAACATGAATGACCCAAGTGGTAGAGCTGTTGCTAATGTGCATGAAAAGGCATATTAAAAAGAACAATACAAAGGTAGAACTTATACCTTACCTATAATATTTAAAAATTATCACAAACAAAAAACACCCACTTCGACCAATGCCGAAGTGGGTGAATTAATTCAAAACTTATCTTATTAAATTTTTACCATTGCAGTCATAGCTTCTCTTAGTTCATAACCAATCACTTCTACTTGATGAAAACGAATTTGCTCGTTAATCATAATTAATTCTTGGTTATCTACACCTAAATCTTCACCTTCTCCAAACTTTTTACCAATTACATCAGTATCAATTTTTTTCATAAAATCTGCTAACAAAGGTTTACAAGCATGATCAAATAAATAGCAACCATATTCTGCCGTATCAGAAATTGTAGCATTCATTTCGTACAATTTTTTACGAGCAATCGTATTCGCAATTAATGGTGTTTCATGCAAAGACTCGTAATATGCAGACTCCTCAATAATACCAGATTCTACCATTGTTTCGAAAGCCAATTCAACCCCTGATTTCACCATAGCAATCATTAAAACTCCATTGTCAAAATATTCTTGTTCAGAAATTTCAACGTCACTAGCTGGTGTCTTTTCAAAATTAGTTTCTCCAGTAGCAGCTCTCCATGTCAATAAATTTTTATCATCATTTGCCCAATCTTCCATCATTGTTTCAGAAAAATGTCCGGAAATAATATCATCTTGATGCTTTTGAAATAATGGCCGCATAATCTCTTTTAACTCCTCAGCCAATTTAAATGCTTCAATTTTTGCAGGGTTCGACAAACGATCCATCATATTGGTAACACCTCCGTGTTTCAATGCTTCTGTAATTGTTTCCCATCCGTATTGAATTAATTTTGAAGCATAACCAGCATCAATTCCTTTTTCAATCATTTTATCAAAACAAAGAATAGAACCTGTTTGTAACAGTCCACATAAAATAGTTTGTTCGCCCATTAAATCCGACTTCACCTCAGCAATAAATGAAGAATCTAACACACCCGCTCTATTACCACCTGTTGCAACTGCATAGGCTTTTGCTTGGTCATAACCTTTCCCCTCAGGATCATTTTCAGGATGTACCGCAATTAAAGTTGGCACACCAAATCCTCTTTTATATTCTTCTCTAACTTCTGATCCAGGGCATTTTGGAGCTACCATAATCACTGTTAAATCTTCACGAATTTGCATTCCTTCTTCTACAATATTAAAACCATGTGAATATGACAACGTTGCTCCTTTTTTCATCAAAGGCATTATAGCACTCACAACATTTGTGTGTTGTTTGTCTGGAGTTAAATTCAACACTAAATCTGCTGTCGGGATCATTTCTTCATATATTCCAACCTTAAAATTATTTTCAGATGTGTTTAAAAACGACTGACGCTTTTCTGAAATTGCGGCTGGTCTTAATGTATAAGAAATGTCTAATCCAGAATCTCTCATATTCAATCCTTGGTTTAAACCTTGGGCTCCGCAACCAACTATCACAATTTTTTTACCTTTTAAAACTTCCACTCCATCAGTAAACTCTGATGAATCCATAAACCTACATTTACCCAGTTGCTCTAATTGCTCTCTTAATGGAAGTGTGTTAAAATAATTTGCCATTTTTTTAAATTTTTATATTTTAATTTAATTGTTTGTTTAATATATCAGAAATTTTCATTTCTTCTTTTGATACTGATATTCTTCCAGACCGTACAAATTGCATGATTCCGAAAGGTAATAATTCATTGTATAATGCTTCGATTTCTTCTTTTCTTCCTGACTTTTCTATCACAAAAAATTCTGGAGAAACGGTTACGATTTGTGCATTGCTATTTTTAATACTGTTTTGAATTTGACGTTCATCAAAAAGCAAACTCGATTTTATTTTAAATAAAGCCGATTGAATATAAATAGATTCATCATCGGTATGATAATACGCTTTTATCACTTCAATCTGTTTTTCTATTTGACCAATGATTTTCTTCACTCTCTCTTCGGTAATATTAACCACAATGATAAAGCGTGATACATTTTCAATTTCGGTATTTGAGACTGTTAAGCTTTCAATATTAATGTGACGCTTTAAAAATATGGTCGATATTCTGTTTAGCAACCCAAGGTTGTTTTCTGAATAAACTGATATGGTATATGTTTCTGCTTTCATTTTTTCCTTATTTTAATCTAATATCTGAAACTGTTGCTCCTGTTGGAATCATAGGAAAAACATTTCCTTCATTTTCCACACAAACTTCTAAGAAATAAGACTCCTCTGACGCAATCATTTCTGCAATAGCAGATTTCAACTCATCTCTTTTTGTTACTCTGCTTGCCTTGATACTGTATCCACTCGCAATTTTAACAAAATCGGGGTTTGTCATTACTGTAGAGGCATAACGTCTATCAAAAAATAATTCTTGCCATTGACGCACCATTCCTAAAAACTCATTGTTTAATACCACAATTTTTACTGCAGCTTTGGTTTGCAAAATTGTTCCTAATTCTTGGATATTCATTTGCATACCTCCATCACCAATAATCGCAACAACTTCTCTTTCTGGTGCTCCCATTTTTGCTCCAATCGATGCTGGCAAAGCAAAGCCCATAGTCCCTAAACCTCCCGAAGTAATCTTACTTTTGGGGTGTGCAAAATTGGTATATCTGCATGCAATCATTTGGTGCTGACCAACATCAGATACAATCACAGCTTTACCATTTGTTTCTTTATTAATACCTTCAATAACCTCAGCCATCGTTATTCCTTCATGGCTTTCGTTTAATTGTTCATCAATAACTTCTTTTAATTCAATCGCATATAAATTTTTGAATTCTTGCAACCAAGACACATGTTTTTGTTCTTTTAATAAAGGTAAGATTTGAGCCAATGTGTTTTTTACATTTCCTAAAACAGCGACATCTGTCTTCACATTTTTATCAATCTCTGAAGGGTCAATATCAAAATGAATAATTTTTGCTTGTTTTGCATAGGTCTCTAAATTACCTGTAACACGATCGTCAAAACGCATTCCTATTGCAATCAACACATCGCATTCATTGGTTAATTTATTGGGTGCATAATGTCCGTGCATCCCAACCATACCAACATTCAATTCATGTTTTGTAGGGAATGCGGACAGCCCTAGCAAAGTTGATGCTGACGGAATATTAGCTTTTTCAACAAATGCTTTAAACTCATCTTCTGCTTTTCCTAAAGTCACTCCTTGACCAAAAATTACAAACGGTTTTTTTGCATTGTTGATGATTTCTGCAGCAGCTTGTACCGATTTTTCATCTGTATCAGGAACTGGTTTATAACTACGTATTTCTGTACATTTCTCATATTTAAAATCCAAAGTATCAAATTGTGCATCCTTCGTAATATCAATCAACACTGGTCCTGGCCTACCAGATTTTGCAATATAAAATGCTTTCGCAAAAACTTCTGGAATTTCAGAAGCTTTTGTAATTTGACAGTTCCATTTGGTTACTGGTGTTGAAATACTAATGATATCCGTTTCCTGAAAAGCATCAGACCCTAATAAATTAGAACCTACTTGACCCGTGATACAAACCAGTGGAGTAGAATCTATTTGCGCATCAGCAATACCTGTCACTAAATTTGTTGCCCCTGGACCCGAAGTAGCAACTACCACTCCTACTTTACCAGACACTCTTGCAAAACCTTGAGCAGCATGTATTGCTCCTTGCTCATGGCGTGTTAATACATGATGAATTTTTTCTTGAAATTTATAAAGCTCATCATAAACTGGCATGATGGCACCACCTGGATATCCGTATATTAAATCAGACCCTTCTGCTAAAAGACATCTAACAACTGCCTCTGCTCCTGTTATTTTTTGTGTATTCATTTTACTAAAACTTATCTGTTACGCAACCTTCTGATGCCGATGATACCATGTGTGCGTATTTATATAAAATTCCTTTATTATATTTTAATACTGGTGCAGACCAATTTGCTTTTCTATCAGCTAATTCTTTATCAGAAAGTAACACATTAATAGTATTGTCTTCTGCACTAATTCTAATCATATCTCCAGTTTTTAACAACCCTATTGCTCCACCAGATTGTGCCTCTGGGGTAATATGTCCAACTACAAAACCGTGAGTTCCTCCGGAAAAACGGCCATCGGTAATTAATGCAACTGATTTCCCTAAACCTGCACCCATAATCATAGATGTTGGCTTTAACATTTCTGGCATTCCAGGGCCTCCTTTTGGACCTACATATCGAATTACCACTACATCTCCTTTTTCAACTTCACCTTTTCCGATACCAATATTTGCTGCTTGTTCGCCATCATACACCACCGCTTTACCTTCGAATAACAAACCTTCATTTCCACTTATTTTTGCAACGGCTCCTTCAGTGGCAAGGTTACCATACAAAATTTGTATATTACCTGAAGATTTTAAAGCATTCTCTTTTGGATAAATCACATCTTGATCATCTTCAAAAGAAAGGGGCTCGACATTTTCTAAATTTTCTGCTAAAGTTTTACCAGTAACAGTCATACAGTCGCCATATAAAAATCCATTATCTAATAAATATTTCATTACTGCTGGCGTACCGCCAACACCATGCACATCCTCCATCAAATATTTACCTGATGGTTTTAAATCTGCAATCAACGGAGTTCTATCACTTACCTTTTGAAAATCTTCTAAAGTGAATTCTATATCCGCCGCATGTGCAATCGCTAAAAAGTGCAACACTGCATTCGTAGATCCGCCCAAAGCATTTACCAATACAATTGCATTTTCTAAGGATTTCTTTGTGATGATATCCAAGGGTTTTAAATCTAACTCCATTAAGTTTACAATTGCCAAAGCTGTTCGTTCACTTTCAGATAATTTATTCGGATTCTCAGCAGGTATCGAAGAGTTATATGGCAACGAAAAACCCATTGCTTCAATAGCAGATGCCATGGTATTTGCAGTGTACATTCCACCACAAGCTCCAGCACCTGGAATTGCTCTTTTTATAATTTCTTTATACTCTTCATCATCAATTTCTCCTGCAACTTTTTGTCCTAAAGCTTCAAAAGCCGAAACAATATTTAGTTTTTCCCCTTTGTAATTACCAGAAGCAATTGTACCACCATACATCATAATTGAAGGACGATTTAAACGCAACATAGCAATTACAGCCCCAGGCATGTTTTTATCACAACCTACAACCGAAATCAACGCATCATAACTTTGTGCATGCATCACCGTTTCAATAGAATCTGCAATAATATCTCTAGAAGCTAAAGAATAGTTCATCCCTGAAGTCCCCATAGAAATACCATCACTCACTCCAATCGTATTAAAAATCAACCCTACTTGTCCAGCGATATTACATTCCGTTTTAACTTCTGTAGCTAAATTATTTAAGTGCATATTACATGGATTTCCTTCATAGCCTGTACTTGCAATACCAACCTGAGCTTTACTCATATCTTCATCTCTAAATCCAACTGCATACAGCATTGCTTGTGATGCTGGTTGAGACTCATCTTGCGTTAATCTTTTACTATGTTTATTCAATTCCATGAATCTGTTTTATTTTAATTATACAAAAATACATTTCGGGTTTCACTCTTATTAATACTATTCATTTTCATTACACTATTTAAAAGTGTAAAATACACCTTAACTGTTTGATTTCTCGCTTTTTACGCTACTGTAATTTACACCAATCACGCTAAGTACTAATTTCAATTTTTATTTACTCCATAAAAAAACCTCCCTTAAAAAAGGGAGGCTCTATAATTTTATGTTTAAATATATCAATCCCTAATTGTTCTCATGTGATAATAATCACAGAAAGGACACTAATTGAAATAATATTTTAAAAGGGATTTCTCATTTGTTGGTCCATACGTAAAAATTAATTTTCAGTTCTTACAAACTTATTTTCTTTTTCTAATTCATTAATAAAAGTATCACAAATATCATTGAGTTTAACTATTGATAATTTATTATTTGACTCAAAATATACATTAGGATTTTCTGCTTCATTGGTCAACCAAAAAAAATCGAAACGCTTCTTAACAATTTTGTCATCATTATAAAATTGAAACTTTCTATGACAAGTGTGATTTTTTAACAATACTGTAGAATATACTTTATCACCAACAATACTATCCAATCCCAAAGAATAGAAATGCATAGTTTCTTCATTTAACTGCCCAATATTTTTTCTAAAAAAACTCAACGGCCCTTTTCTAATTTTCATCAATTCATAGCGACCACACATGTCTATTTTCCTAACATAATATTTCTTTTTACTATTCCAAAAAATATATGCTAAATACTTAGTCCCTGAAATATTACAACCAGAATTATCATTACTTCTGAGCATATTAAAACAATAACTCTTAACAACAAAAAAATCAGTAATACCAGTTTCTAAAAGCTGATTAGTTTCAATTGAAATAATCGAATCGATTCTTTCTTCATTTCCTTGAGAAAAAACATAACTAGTAAAAAGGAATATTAAAACAATCAATAATTTTTTCACAATTATTTATTTAATAGGAGGTTTTTCCGCTTTATAATTTCAGAAATCGGAACACTTTCAATATTACTCTCTAACCAAGCAATAATATCTAAATATAAAAATGCTCGTTTTTCATAAGGGTGATTTTCATAAACCAACAATTCGCTGTGTAACTTTTTAAAAGCTGATTTTAATTCACTTGGATACAAGTCTGTCAAACTTCTTAAAAAAACAATCATCTTTTTTTGAACCGCTTGCAGATCGTCCATCTTTATTAAAAATTTGTAAGTAGATTTTATCAAAGCGTCAATGTTTTCGTCTATTCCAGCTTCATAATGCGCCACTAAATTTAGGACCCTCGAGAAACACAACAAATCTTCTCGCATCGCTAAGTCTTTATTTTTGATAATTTTATTCAGATACAAAATAGAATTCTTGTAATCAGAAACTCCAAAATACATGCAACCAATTTTATAGTAAAAAACCATGATATGATGCTCATCAATCTTATTCTTAAACTCACCAATCTTTTCTATAACAGTAGGGACATATGTTACACCTCCTTTAAAATCAGCCTCTAAAAAATACAGATTCAATTTATTTTGATAATAATAAATAGTTGCAATGGACTCCGTATTATCGTTAAACAAAAAGTTTTTCTGCTCAATATCAGCTTTAAATCTATCTAAGGTTAGCCTAAATTTCTTGTGATGCTTTATCATAAAAAGAGACTCTAATAAATAATTATATCCCTTTAAATAAAATACCGGATTCAATTTTTTCATCTCGGGTTTAGCATCGTAAATGTCAATCCATTTTTGTGCATATCGATAGCTACTCACAAAATCTTGAGTGATTAAACTGTACCACAAATACGCCATATATAAAAACAACTTCTCCTTAAAACCCAGCGTCACAAAATTGTATTCTGGTAATTCGGAATTAAAATAATGGGTTACTGTTTCTAAATCTTCTTCGTTTTTTGCAAAGCCTTTTTTAAGCAACCAGCTATACAACTTCAAAGACAAATTTGACAACTTACTGGTCATCACATTTTTTTGGCTTAGTCTTTTTGCTTCCACAGAAAGGTTATCAGCTCTATTACTTAAACTACGAGTAATGTATTGCGATTCGATTGTTTTTTCGAATTCAACAACCTCATACGCCAACGTGTGTTCTTCATTTTCAACAGCTGTATTTTTGGCTTTTCCTAAAATTTTTAAACTTTGATTATACAATCCTTTATTGTATAATATCGTCGCAAAATCAATTTGCTCACGAAGTTGACTACGAACATTTTGATGAATGGGACTTAGGCGAAGACTCACCAATAACTGTTTATACAGGTGTGCCTTTGAATTAGAAAGTTGTTGCTTTTTGATTTTTGTCTTAAGTAGAATTTGTTTTTCATCATAAGCAAATGATTTATCCATCAAATTAAACAATGCCAAAAAATTTGATTCAGAATTCCCTCCCAAACGTCCAACATACAATTTAAATTGTCGTTTTTCTGATTTAGACAAGGACTTTATCAAGGCAAATAACACATCTTTTTTTTCAGTAGCCATTGTAAATAAATGAATCTATTTTATTAATTATCAGCTATTAAGCCGTTTTGCTAAGACAATGAATGTAGTAATAGGGACTTTTTTAAACGATTATCCTATAGGCTACATTATGTATTTTTGAACATTCAAAAGTGATAAAAATATTTTAATAATGAGCAAAAACCAAGTCCAAATTTTTGATACAACGCTACGCGATGGTGAGCAAGTTCCTGGATGCAAGTTAAACACTGAGCAAAAATTAGTCATTGCTAAACAATTAGATTTACTTGGAGTTGATGTGATTGAAGCTGGATTTCCTGTTTCTAGCCCAGGTGATTTTAAATCAGTCGAAGCTATTTCGAAGATGGTAAAAAATGCTACGGTTTGTGGATTAACACGTGCTAATGAAAATGATATCAAAGTTGCAGCTGATGCATTAAAATATGCTAAGAGGCCTAGAATCCATACAGGAATAGGCACTTCAGATTCACATATTAAATTCAAATTCAATTCTACCCCCGAAAAAATTATTGAACGTGCTTATGAAGCAGTTGCTTATGCAAAATCATTTGTTGAAGATGTTGAATTTTATGCTGAAGATGCGGGGAGAACAGATAATGAATATTTAGCTAGAGTTTGTGAAGCAGCAATAAAAGCTGGCGCTACAGTTTTGAATATTCCAGACACAACAGGTTATTGTTTACCAGACGAGTATGGCACTAAAATAAAATACCTAAGAGATAATGTAAAAGGCATTGAGAATGTTATTCTTTCCTGTCATTGTCATAACGACTTAGGCTTGGCTACAGCAAATGCAATTGCAGGAATTCAAAATGGTGCTAGACAAATTGAATGTACAATAAATGGAATTGGAGAACGTGCAGGAAATACAGCCTTAGAAGAAGTAGTAATGATTATGAAGCAGCATCCTGATTTAAATTTAGACACTAATATAAACACTCAAATGCTTTTTGGAATTAGCAAATTAGTTCAAAATAGTATGGGTATGAATGTACAAGCTAATAAAGCAGTTGTTGGAGACAATGCTTTCGCTCACAGTTCAGGAATACACCAAGATGGTGTTATTAAAAACCGTGAAACATATGAAATTATGGATCCTTCTGATGTTGGAGTTACTGAATCTTCAATTATTTTAACAGCACGAAGTGGTAGAGCAGCCTTAGCTTATAGGGCAAAAGATGTAGGGTATGAATTAACCAAAATGCAATTAGATGCTTTATATCCTGAATTTTTGAAATATGCCGATATGAAAAAAGAAGTGAAAAATGAGGACATCCATCAACTAATGGAAATCAATAATGTTTTAATATACTTTAGTTAAAAATCTCATAATTTCATTTACTAATTGATAGAAAACATATTTTTGTCGACTACTTTTTTTAGTTTTACACTTTAAAAGAACCAAATGACAAAAGATTCTATCATTGCTAAAATAATTTCAGATCGTGCTACCCCTAGACTCGACTATAGCATCAAACACAAAACAGAAAACTTTACAAACAATCTTTTCTTAACACTCTTTGATGCAAAATCTTGTGTTGAAACAAATATCAATCAATTAGAAACTGATTTTATTGAAATGTATTCTTTGGCATGTTTTGATGAATCGAAACCTTGTGCAGATGTTTGGGATTCTTTTTTACAAAAATTACCAATTCTTATAGACAAGTTAAATTTAGATGCAAAGGCTTGTTTAAATTTTGATCCTGCATCTACCAATATTGAAGAAGTTTATATTGCTTATCCCGGATTTTACGCGATAGCAATTCATAGGTTCAGCCATGAGTTATACAAATTAAATGTTCCTTTAATTCCGAGATTAATGAGTGAATTTGCTCATGGTCGCACAGGAGTTGATATTCACCCTGGTGCAACAATTGGTGATTCATTTTTTATTGACCATGCAACAGGAATCGTGATTGGAGAAACCTGCATTATCAAAGAAAACGTGAAGGTATATCAAGGGGTTACTTTAGGCGCGCTACAAGTTAGCAAGGAAATGCAAAACACAAAAAGGCATCCAACGGTAGAAAAAAATGTTGTGATTTACGCCAATGCAACTATACTTGGTGGCAATACCGTGATTGGCGAAAATAGTACTATTGGCGGAAATGTTTGGTTGACAAAATCGGTTCCAAAAAACTCATTTGTATACCACAGTCCTGAGACCAAAATGAAACCGAAACGATAGTTGATGGTTGATGGTTGATGGTTGATGGTTGATGGTTGATGGTTGAT
>JASFYP010000011.1:0-13873 GCA_045047075.1 Flavobacteriaceae bacterium | reverse complement strand
GCTAAATGGGTAGTATTGTGTAAAATTCTTATTCTCTTTTTCTAAATCTTTAGCTGCTCCTCTTGGTATAGTATAAGCGTGTTGTTGCACATTTAGTACGGCCATTAAATAATCTGTAGTCCAACCGCCACCGTTATAGCGAACATCAATAACGATTCCTTCTTTACCAAAACCAGCAGCTGTTAATTCGCGTTCAAACTCTTCAAAACTTGTCCAGTTCATTCCTTGTATATGTATATACCCAAGACGGCCCCCCGAGTATTTTTCGGTCAATATTTTACGTTCTTTTACCCATGCATTATAATTGTCAGTTCTTGCACTTTTCTTTGGACGGATTATCACTTCTTTTTCTACACCGTTTCGATTTATGCTTAGCACAATTTTTTCATTAGCGGTTGCTGTTAAATGCTTGTAGATATTTTCTGATGGAGATACTTCAACTCCATTTATCTTTAAAATTTTATCACCAACTTTTAATTTGCTCACTTCTCTATCAGCAGATGAATTGCGAACAATTGATGAAATTTTTAAGCTACTTTTTGAGCTAGAATCAAATTCGACTCCTAAAATTCCAGTGGTCTCTTTTTGAGTGTCGGCGCGATTTTCACCACGATATATACCCATATGACTTGCATTTATTTGACCAAGCATCTTGTTGAAAATCGCTTTAAAATCAGTTCTTGTTGATGCTTTCAACGCTAAAGGTTTGTAGGTTTTCTTAAGCGACTCCCAATTTTTACCATGGTAGTTAGGATCATAAAACCGTTCTTCAATAACTTTCCAAGCTTCTTCAAAAATCTGATTTGACTCTGCGTTGTAATCAACAATCATTTTTGCAGAAAAGGGAAGACTTTCTTTTTTAGCCCCTTTTAATTTGATGCGTGCTAGTTTTCCTTTACCTACATAATAAATAAAATCTCCTTTAGCATTTAAGCTAATATTTTTTGGGCTTGCATTTTCAGTTGTCAAAGGTTTTTCATCTTCACCATCCCAATTTATTTGAAACAAATCTTGGTTGCCGTTACTTCCGCTATCAGTTGAGTAATAAATAGTTTTTCCATCTTTTGAGAAAGTTTCTAAAAATTCACCACCAGTATAAGAAGTTACTTGTACTTGTCGGTTATAGATATCTTCAAAGTCAATAGTAATATCAGCAATTTTATCATCTTCACTATCATCTTCTTTTTTGTCTTTATCTTCTTTTTTATCTTCTGATTCTTCGCTGTCTTCATCCCAATCTTCTTTGGTTTTCTCCCAGTCCTTTTTATTCAGCCAAACAAACCACACATCAAAATCTCCATTATTTCTATCAGATGTAAACCCTAATTTATTTCCATCTTTACTCCAAACAGGGCTGTAATCACCTTTTGGATGCATAGAAATATTGACTGCTTTTTTGCTATCATCTGCTTTGTGAATGTAGATTTCATCATTAAAGTATAAATCACTTAAACTGTAAGCTAGCCATTTAGAATCTGGCGACCATGCAACACTTTCAGGTGCATTCCAGCCATCAACCAAAGTTTTTATATTACTAATTTTTCCAGTCTCAGAAATTGCAGCAACTATCAATTTCCCATTACCTTCTTTATAAGCAATTTGTTTTTTATCTGGTGAAATGACAGGATTTGTAATTCCATTTTTACTCTTTGTCAGTTGGGTAATGTTATGCTTTAGAGATGTGAAAATATTTTTATTTTCAGAATCACTCGAAGTAGTAGAATAAAGATTGTAAGTCCCATTTCTATCCGAAATAAAAAGTAGCGTATCATCATTTAGCCAAGACACATCAATATCTCTTGACGAAGAATTTGACAGGTTAACTGTTTTGTTTTTTTCTTTGTCATTTTCTGTAATAAAAACTTCCCCTCTAACAACAAACGCACTAAACTTTCCGTTCGGTGATACAACAATTTCAGTAGCTTTGTTTGTAAATGTTTTTCGCTCTTTAGGGTCAAATCTATAATCGCTATGAATTGTTATATTGATAGCAGTAATAGCTTTTGTTTTTCTATTTATCATAGAAACTTCATCTCCAGATACAAGTATAATAGAGTTTCCGTTTGCACTTAAATCATATGAGAATAGACCTAATTTTTTAAGATTTGATATTTGACTGATTTCCCCAGATTTATTTCCATTAGCATCAACAGCCATTTGATGAATATTGTAAATGCCACTTCTTGCTGATTGAAATAAAATTGTAGTGTCATCAGCCCATTGTGGTGCTAAATCTTGACCATTAAAAGTAGTGAGTTGGTTGTAAGAATCTTGTTCAATATTGTAAACCCAAACATCTCTATTTGCAGGTCCCTGATAAGCTTCGCGATCTATTCTACAAGACCCTATTGTAAAGGCAATTAATTTACCATTTGGTGATAATGTTGCGTCAGAGCCAAAAGCATTTAATAGTCTAAATGGAGTCCCGCCATTTGCACTTACGGAGTGAATTTCAGAATCCCACTCTACTTGTTTAAAATTTCTAGAAGTTGTAAATAGTATGGTGTTGTTTGATGTAAAGTCTGTGACAACATCAGCTGCAGAATGATATGTTATTCTTGTTGGTACTCCACCAATTGTAGGAATTGTATAAATGTCATTATTGCCAAAACGGTCACTTTGAAATGCGATTGTTTTTCCGTCGGTGCTCCAAAAAGGATTGGCATCGTAGCCTTCGTGAATGGTCAATCGGTTTAGGTTTTGACCATTGGTAGAAACTGTCCAAATATCACCTTGATAGTTGAAAGCTATTTTGGTACCGTTTGAATTTAATCTTGGGGTATTTATTAATGGATTATTTTGAGAAAATAATGTAGCGGTAATTGTCAATAATAGGACAATTAGGGAATTTGATTTTTTCATAAAAGTATATTTGATTTACTGCTATCAAAAATACGGATTTGGGCTTTAAAATTTCTTAAAGTTTAAAACTTTAACAGTTTGTTTTTTATAACCGATTTTGGTTCTTTTATTTGGATTATCTTTTTTGATTAATAGCTGATCCAAATATGTAAATACCAATTCAATATTTTTATCGTGATTTGTTAGTTTCTTTTTAATTGCTTCAATTTCTAATTTAAGATTTAAGTTTTCTGAAAGCGATTGTCGAATTTTGGAAAACACTCTAATAATTTTAATATTTACTTCAATGGCGCGTTTGCTTTTAAGTACACTCGATAACATTGCCACACCATTTTCGGTAAATGCGTAAGGTGGTCTTCGTAAACTCATTTTAGCAGAACTATTGGACATCACAAATTGTGACCTCCAATTCTCGAACTCCTCTTTATTTTAATTCAAACATAAAATCATTTGGGAATCCTTCAATATTTCTTTTAACGGCTTGTTTTAATACTCTTGTTTCAACTCCATACAATTGTGCTAAATCTCTATCAAGCATCACTTTTTGATCACGAATCCAATAAATTTTATGGGTGATGATTTCTTCTGGAATTGTAATTTCATTTTCATAGTCATCAATTTTAACTCATCCAACCCTCTCTATCTAAACTGCGATATTGAATAGCTTCGGCAATATGATTTGAAGAAATATGTTTTGTAGTTTCCAAATCGGCAATAGTGCGTGCTACTTTTAGAATCCTGTCGTAAGCTCTAGCCGATAAGTTTAATTTATCCATTGCATTTTTTAAAAGTGTTTTAGATTCGTTATTTAATGCGCAATATTTTCTGATTTGTTTTACACTCATTTGCGCATTGTAATGTACGTTTTCAATTTCCTTAAATCGTTCAGATTGATATTCTCTTGCTTTGGTTACTCGTTTTCTAATTTCAGCACTTGGTTCTCCTCTTCGTTCTTCAGTTAATTTTTCAAAGGGTACAGGTTGCACTTCGATGTGAATGTCAATTCGATCTAAAAGAGGGCCAGAAATTTTACTCATATAGCGTTGCATTTCTTGAGGTGATGTAGATAGTGCTTTGGTATCATCAGGAAAGTAACCGCTAGGAGATGGATTCATACTTGCAACCAACATAAAACTACTCGGATAGGTTACAGTAAATCGTGCTCTTGAAATGGTAACTTCTCTATCTTCTAAAGGTTGCCTCATTACTTCTAAAACTTCACGTTTAAACTCTGGTAATTCATCTAAAAACAAAACGCCATTGTGTGATAAAGAAATTTCTCCAGGTTGTGGGTAACTTCCTCCTCCGACAAGCGCAACATTTGATATTGTGTGATGTGGACTCCGAAAAGGACGCTGATTCATTAAGCCGCTATGTGCTTTAATACGCCCAACTACTGAATGTATTTTGGTGGTTTCTAACGCTTCGTTCAAAGTCATTGGAGGTAAAATAGTAGGTAGTCTTTTGGCGAGCATTGTTTTTCCACTACCAGGTGGGCCAATTAAAATAATGTTATGTCCTCCAGCAGCTGCAATTTCCATACAGCGTTTTATAGACTCTTGTCCTTTCACATCAGCAAAGTCAAATTCAGGGTTTTCAAAACTATCATAAAACTCTTTACGGGTATCAATTATCAAAGGTTCGATAGTAGATTTCCCTTCAAAAAAATCAATCACTTCTTGAATGTTATCAACCCCCAACGCATCCAATCCGTCAACAATTGCAGCTTCTTTTACATTCTGTTTGGGTAAAATAAATCCTTTAAAACCTTCTTCTCTTGCTTTTATGGCAATTGGTAATACACCTCTAATGGGTTGTAAACCTCCGTCTAATGAAAGCTCGCCCATAATAATATACTTGTCAATTTCAGTAGCTTTTATTTGAGATGAAGCTGAAAGAATTCCGATTGCCAAAGTAAGATCGTACGCAGACCCTTCTTTGCGCATATCGGCAGGAGCCATGTTTAAGGTGATTTTTTTACCAGGGAGTTTATAGCCGTTATTATTTAGTGCAGCGGAAATTCGATACGAACTTTCTTTGATGGCATTGTCTGGGAGTCCGACCAAATGATAACCTATTCCTTTGTCAATATTTACTTCAACGGTAATGGTGGTGGCTTCGACGCCAAAAACGGCAGAGCCAAAAACTTTAACTAGCATATTTTTTTCTTTTTATAAAAATAAGAAAAAATACAATTAGTTGTTTAAAAATGAAAGTATTAAGTTGATTCTCTAATATTTAGACTAGTTTCTAAGATTATTTTTTGTGGAGTAACTTCTTTTTTTGCTTCGCTAAAAGCAATTTCTTCTAATAAAATTTCTATTGCTTTTTTACCCAATTCAAAACTTGGTTGATTAACAGTTGAAAGAGAAGGAGTAACTACTGTGGACATAAACCAATTGCTAAATCCAAAGATCGCAATATCTTGCGGAATAGAAATAGAGTGGGTATTAAAAAATTTTGATACTCCCACAGCAATCACATCGGTTACTGCAAAAACTGCATCGACATTTTTTAATCCATGATCTTTAATTAATTGTTCGGCATTGATGTAGCCATGGTTATATTCATTATTGTCTTCTGAGATATAGACTAAAGTGTCATTAAAAGGAATTCTAAATTCTTCTAATGCTTGTTTATACCCTAAAAAGCGATTGCTAAAATTATGAGCTCGTAGAGATGCTCCAAAATAAGCTATGTTCTTATACCCTTTTCTGATTAGATATGCAACTGCCTCATAGGCTGCTTTTTTATCATCAATTAAGACCTTTGAGCAATTTACATCATCGGAAATTTTATCATACATCACTAGAGGAATTCCGATTTGTTTCACTTTTTCTAAATGCTCAAAACTGGTAGTTTTAACTGATAATGAAATTAAAATACCATCAACTTGCTGTTTTATGAGTAAGTCGAGTTGTTTTTTTTCTAACTCAAAATCATCATTGCTTTGCAGTAAAATCACCATATAGCCATTTTTTTCTGCTTCTTTAATAATGCCATTAATTACATTTGAAAAAAAGTGGTGTACAATAGTAGGTACAATAACTCCTATTGTATGTGTTTGTTGGGTTCTTAAATTCGAAGCTACGATATTTGGTGTAAAATTTAATTCTTTTGCAAGGTCAATAACAGATTTTCTTGTTTTTGCACTAACATCGCTATATCCTTTCAGCGCTTTAGAAACTGTGCTGACAGAAATATTTAATTTGGTAGCTAAATCGTGAAGTGTTATTTGTGGCATTGTATAAAAGTATAATTTTTTATTAAGACCGAAGATACTTAAATTTATTGTTTATAGGTTGGTGTGTTGGTTAGAGTAGTATTACTCAAAAATCAACCTTCCACGATAATGTTCGGTCACATCAACTATTGCGGGTTGGTTAAATGCTCTAACATCACCTAATGAAAAAATATTACCTTCAATTTTATTTTGTGGATTTACCAACATGTCATTAGAGCTTTTATGTGTGATATTCACATTTGTAGCCATTAAATTTTTTCCTTCAAAGCGAGAATCTCCTGCAAAAAAACCAACGTTCAAATTGGTAGTTTGCCCATTGATATAAAAGTTAGAGATTCCATTTGCCGTAATACTCAAGTTTGTATTTTCTATTTTGATATAAAAATCACCAATATTTAAAAAACTAGATTGGTAATCTTCTGATAGTAATCGTAATGTTGGGTAAGTGAGTGTACCTTCGGACCGTACTGCTTGTTCAGATGAATTTCTGATTTCTACAATGTTTGGTGAGGTTACTATAATTTTTGTTAAACCATAATCACGTACCAAATTACAATTATTATTATCTTTAACAATGAGTTGGTTATTTGCAACTTCAACAGTTATACTTTCAATTAAGTTAGTCCCAGATTCTAAAATAACTTGTTGAGTTACTCCTTCTTTAATGAGGAGTTCTACTCCTTCATAAATTAAGATTTTATCAAAACTAGAGACTGTAATTTCTTGTTGAATAATGCTACCAGCGGTTTTAAAACAGTCTGGTGCATCTTCAGAATCACATCCCGAAGTGATAGTTAAAACAAGTAGTATATAAAGTAATTTTTTCATAATTGTTTTTGTAAAAGTATTATAATCGATAGCCGATTCCAAACTCTAAAGCTTCGGCTCTAAACATATTTATCTTTAAGGTTAAATCAGTAAAAAAATGATTTCCAAAATATTTTCTAAACCCAAAACGTTCGTAAACGCTACTTACGTAATCATATGGATAATATACGTTGTAGCCTACTTGACCAATAACCGAAAACTGCTCCATATTGAGTTCGTATCCAACAAAAATTCCGACACGTTTCCAATCAGCAGTTTCATTAGGTGTTCCTTGTTGAATGTTGTCCCACTCAATATAATTTTTCATAAAAGTTGATAAAAATAAGTCTGTACCAACAGATACCGTTGAGGTATAACTCAATTTTTTTTCTGCAAAAGCAGTGAAAGTATAAAAAGGATAGAGTCCACTACCATTAATTAGCGATTCATTAAATCCGGTTCTAAATGCAGCTCCAAACCGAATTGGATTTTTTTGATAAGCTACGATTTCAAGATTTCTATCTAGTGTTGAAGTAACTTCATCAAAATTATAATTCACTCCAACAGTTGCTGCAACTGTATTGATACCTAAGTTTGGAACGCTAAAGCTTCCATTAGAATAATGTAGCATAGTAAATCCAGCACTGACACCAAAATTATCGAAAAGGTATTGACGTTCATACATCAGTTTTAAATAGACTGATGCTACAAATTTAGACCCAATCGCCCAATTTTTACTATTGGTTTCTTTATCAAAAGGAGAAGTTGCATATCCCAATCCAAAACCACTTGTGAGTTTCAACTGATTTTTCGAATTGCGATTGAGTAAATAAAAATTATAGTGAGCATAGATAGAAAACACTTCTCCTAATACATCTGTATGAAAATTTTGATAGGATGCCGTAAGCCCAAAATCAGGATAATTAAAAGTGCGTTCGAATTTTGAATTACCTAATTTCTTTTTGTTCCAGCTAAAAATAAATCCTGTTGGGTGAGCTTGAATAATTGGTTTTAATTCTGGAGCATGTTCAATAATATTGCCATAGAAATAATTGAAATCAATATAGGATGATTCCTTTTTCTCTTGTGAAAACCCAAAGAAAAAACTAAAAACAACTATTATGAAACTTACTTTCCTCATTTTTTAAATTCGTATTCCAATACCAAATTCTACTGTTTCTGCATTGGCTCCATGCGCTTTTAAACTCACTGCTGCAAACCATTTATCACCAAAATATCGTTTAAGTCCAAAGCGTTCATAATAACGAACTTCATACTCAAATGGCCAATAGACGTAGTACCCCAATTGTGCAATGACAGAAAATTTATTGACAAACAATTCGTGTCCTAAAAACAAACTAACTCTTGTAATATCTGAAGTGCTTGCATCCGATTCACCCGGAAAATTAATATGAAAATACTCAATAAAATCCTTTAAAAAAGGAGATATAAAAATATCTGTTCCAACTTGTATAGCAGATTTACGGCTCAGTCTTTTATCAGCATAACCCGAGAATACAAAAAACGGTTTCATTCCGCTACCAATGATTTCTGACTCGTTCATTCCTGTTCTAAAAACAAAATTGAATTTAATCGGCTCTTTAAATTTATCGGTAATCTCATGCGTTGTAAATACAGCATCTTCATTCTCTAAATTATAGTTTAAGCCAATGGTGGCTCCCCAAGTATTTAACCCTGTATTTGGAGATTTTACATTAGAGTTTGAAGCATGAATAAAAGTCAATCCCGCTGTTACTCCTATATTTTTAAAAAGGCGTTCGCGCTGGTAATACAGTTTAAAGTAGGTGCTAGAATTAAGATATGTCCCGAATGAAATATTCTTGTTGTTCGTTTCTTTATCATACGGATTGGTGTTGTAAGCCAATCCAATTCCTGCTCTTAAAACCAACTGATTTTTGTTGAGTCTATTAAAAAAATAAAAGTTGTAATGAGCGTAAAGCGCATATAGTTTTCCAACAATTTCATTCTTGTAGTCTTGATAAGAAAATGAAAATCCGATATCTGGGTAGTTGTAGGTTTGTTCCCAAGCTTCTTTTCCAAAACGTTTTTGATTGTAGCTTAAAATAAATCCTTCAGGATGCCCAGAAATGAGATGCCCAATACTGGGTTGGTGTTGAATGATATTTCCATAATAATATTCTGCACTAAAAGAATGTTGAGTTTTAGGAGTGGTATTACTTTGATTTTCTTGTGAAAAAGAGGAGTAGAAAATAAGTAAAGCAAGAAATAGGATTGATTTTTTCATCGATGTCAAAAATAGCAATTAATTCAACTTAAACCGAAAAGCTTCTTTGGTTAATGTCGCTAACAGTTCATTGCTTATATCAATTTTGTGCGTTCTACTTGGTAAATTTAATTTCACTTTTTCTTCGGCGTCATAGACTGTAAAATGAATAGAACTTTGTCCTTTATGTTTGCCTAAAATGTTTTCAATTTGCTTTAGTTTGTTGCGGTCAATATCATTAATATCAATTTGAATGGTTACTTTTTTCGCTAATTTACCTAATACATCGTGTAATAGTTGAATGTCAGAAAAGGTCATGCGCATATCATCATTGTAAAAGTTTTTACGGACTGATATACGTAAATACAAAAAGGAATTAGGAACTAAAAAGTGTTTGAACTTTAAATATTCTTCTCCAAAAATCCTGAATTCATGCGTGGCGGAATAATCCTCAACAAAGAAAGTAGCCCATCCTTTTCCTGCTTTTGAAACGCGATGCTCAACGCTAGAAACTATGCCGCCAATAGAAATATCTTTGCCCATTAAGGCTTTTAAATTTTGTAAATCTCCCAATTGTGCATTGCAAAAATTATTAAGCTCGTTGTTAAAATCATTCAAGGGGTGACCAGAAATATAAATCCCTACTACTTCTTTTTCTCGAGATAGTTTCTCCATCATTCCCCATTTTTCACATTCTGGAATAACAGGTTCTTCTAATTGCACTTCAGAGGCTTCTCCAAACAAAGATACTTGCGAAGAGTTTTTATTTTCTTGATATTTAGATCCGTATTTAATCGCTTTTTCTAAAAAGGTTAGCCCTTTATCATCCAAGGCAAAATATTGTGAACGGTGTTGATTAAAACTGTCAAATCCACCTGCAAAAACCAAGCCTTCAAAGGTGCGCTTATTGGCAGCACGTAAGTCAACCCGTTTAGCGACATCAAAAATAGATTTAAAATTGCCATTTTCTTTACGTTCGTTGACAATAGTTGCAACTGCATTTTCGCCAACTCCTTTGATAGCACCCATTCCAAAACGAATGGCGCCATCATTATTTACAGCAAATTTATAATACGATTCATTTACATCAGGACCTAAAACTTCAATATTAGCACGCTTGCATTCCTCCATAAAAAAGGAAACTTGTTTAATGTCACGCATGTTATTAGACAATACTGCAGCCATATATTCGGCAGGGTAGTGTGCTTTTAAATAGGCTGTTTGATATGCAATATATGCATAGCAAGTTGAGTGTGATTTGTTAAATGCGTACGCTGCAAATGCCTCCCAATCTTTCCAAACTTTTTCTAAAATTTCTTCGGGATGATTGTTCTTTTTACCCCCCTTCATAAACAGAGGTTTTAGTTTTTCTAGCAGCGAAAAAATCTTTTTACCCATAGCCTTTCGGAGCATATCGGCTTCACCTTTTGTAAATCCTGCTAGCTTTTGAGAGAGCAACATCACTTGTTCTTGATACACCGTAATTCCGTAAGTTTCTTTAAGATATCCTTCCATGTCTGGAAGGTCATAAGTAATGTCTTCTCTCCCATGTTTACGATTAATAAACGACGGAATATATTCCATTGGTCCAGGTCTATACAAGGCATTCATCGCAATTAAATCTGCAAAAACTGTTGGTTTTAAATCCTTCATGTGTTTTTGCATTCCTGCAGATTCGTATTGAAATATCCCTATAGTTTCTCCTCTTTGAAACAGTTCATAGGTCTTTTCATCATCCAACGGAAAATCATCAGGAATCAATTCAACACCATGTTTTGCTTTTACAATTTTAACGGTGTCTTTAATCAACGTTAATGTTTTTAATCCCAAAAAATCCATCTTTAACAAGCCTGCACTTTCCACAACATTGTTGTCAAACTGCGTTACAAACATGTCAGAATCTTTTGCGGTAGCTACCGGAATTAAATTTGTAATATCTTCTGGAGTGATAATAACTCCACAGGCATGTGTGCCGGTATTTCGAACCGACCCTTCTAAAGCCAAGGCTTGTTTTATGGTTTTTGCAGCTAAATCTTCTCCTTCGGAGATGGTGATTAATTCGGCAATATTCGCTTTGTCATCTGCTCGTAATTCTGCAATTTTTGTTTTACTTTTTTTATCATCACCAAAAATGTAATTCAGTTTTGTATTCGGAATTAATTTGGCAATCCTGTCGGCTTCATGCAATGGCAAATCTAAGACTCTCGCGGTATCTCTTATAGACGATTTTGCCGCCATCGTACCATAAGTGATAATTTGCGCTACATTGTTTTTGCCATATTTTTCAATCACAAAATCAATGACACTTTGCCTACCTTCGTCATCAAAATCAATATCGATATCGGGTAAAGACACTCGATCAGGATTTAAGAAACGCTCAAAAAGCAAATCATATTTGATGGGGTCAATATTAGTAATCCACAAACAATAAGCAACCACAGAACCCGCAGCAGAACCACGACCCGGGCCTACCGAAACATCCATTTTACGTGCTTCGAGAATTAAATCCCAAACAATTAAAAAGTAACCAGGATACCCAGTCATTTCGATAATGGAGAGTTCAAAATCGATACGCTCAATAGTGTCTTTATCCAATTCTTCTCCATACCTTTTTTTTGCACCTTGAAAAGTTAGGTGTTTTAAATACGCATTTTCACCTCTAACTCCTCCATCAATTTCATCTTCAGAATTAACAAACTGTTTCGGAATATCGAACTTAGGTAAGAGCACCTCACGTGTTAAAGGGTAGGTTTCTACCTTATCGATAACTTCTTGAATATTAAGAATTGCTTCAGGAATGTCCTTGAATAATTCCACCATTTCATCAGTGCTTTTAAAGTAATATTCGTCATTGGGGAGTCCATATCTAAATCCGCGACCACGACCTTTCGGTGTGTCAAATTTTTCACCATCTTTAACACACATTAAAATATCGTGTGGTATAGAATCACTTTGATTTATATAAAAAACATCATTGGTAGCAATTAGTTTTATAGCGTGTTTTTTAGAGAAACTAATGAGTAAATCATTAACATGCGCTTCATTTTCTTGTTGATGATTGGTTATTTCTAAATAAAAGTCATCACCAAATTTTTCTTTCCACCACAACAAGGCATCTTCAGCTTGTTGTTCTCCAATATTTAGAATCTTACTGGCTATTTCTCCGTAAATATTTCCGCTTAAAACAATGATGTCATCCTTGTATTCATCTACTAATTTTTTATCAATCCTAGGAACATAGTAAAACCCTTTGGTGTGCGATATAGAAGAAAGTTTAGCTAAATTGTGATAGCCATTCTTGTTTTTGGCGAGTAGTACAGTTTGATATCCATTATCTTTATGGCTGCGATCTAAATGATCTTCACATACGTTAAATTGGCTCCCAACAATCGGAGTAATTTCTTGCTTTGGTTCTTTACCTTCTTCGAGGTTAGCGTTGAATTCTTTTACTGATTTATTGTGGGCTAAAATTTCTTGTACAAAATAAAACACACCCATCATATTGCCGGCATCTGTTAAGGCAACTGCTGACATTTTATTTTCAATAGTGGCTTTTACAATATCTGAAATGCTAGCGGTAGATTGTAGTACAGAGAATTGTGAACGATTGTGTAAGTGTGCAAAAGCAACATTTTTAAGTGAGGTTTTTTTTGTTGATGTTTCAGTAGAACTTATCCAATCAATTTTTTTAGCAGCTTTTTCCTTTAGTTTTTTACTTTCCTTTTTTAGGTTGATGTGCTTTAATCCAATAAGTTGGATTTCTTGCGGATTTTTAGCATCAAATTTTTCAAAATAACCTGATTCAACATCTAATTGCTCTAAAGTATAGCTTCGTTTTCTGATAAGCTCTAAAAAGCAACGCGTTGTAGCCTCAACATCGGCGGTTGCATTATGTGCATCACCAAAAGCGGTTCTAAATAAATGTTGATGTAATTCTGTTAAAGTAGGTAATTTGAATTTACCGCCACGACCTCCAAGAATTTGACACATTGTTGCGGTAACTTCGGTACAAGTATCTAAAAGGGGAAGTTTATTCAGATTGGTTTCAAGTCCTAATCTGTGAAACTCACATCCCATAATATTTAAATCGAATCCAACATTTTGCCCTACAACAAATTTTGTTTTTGATAAGGCGATATTGAATTTTTCTAAAACTTCAGCTAATAAAATTCCATTTTCATCAGCAAGTTGAGTTGAAATCCCGTGAATTTGTTCTGCATCATAGGGGATGTTAAATCCATCTGGTTTCACTAAATAATCTTCGCTTTCAATCAACTGCCCAAGGTCATCATGCAATTGCCACGCAATTTGGATACATCGAGGCCAGTTGTCAGTATCAGTAATTGGAGCTTTCCATTTTTTGGGTAAACCAGTAGTTTCGGTATCGAAAATTAAGTACATGCAGTGTCGGAATTTAAAGTTTTAAAAGTAGTATTTTTCATTACTTTTTAGGTTGGGATTATTGGTTTAGTTATTAACAATTCAGTAGTGAAATAACAGCTATAAAATCAAAAGATTATGTGGATGTTAATTTGTAATAATTTCAATAAAGGAATGGTAATTTATACTGATTATATTTTGTACATTTGCACCCTTAAATTCCCGAAACGAATTCGGGACAAATTAATAACCAAGGTCGCGTACCTTAAAATTTTAAATTTATGTCAGTAAAAATTAGATTACAAAGACACGGTAAAAAAGGAAAACCATTTTAT
>JASFYP010000010.1:0-4646 GCA_045047075.1 Flavobacteriaceae bacterium | reverse complement strand
CAGTTCCCGCTACGAAGCTGAAAGGTAGATAACGAACGGATTGTGTTAGCACAATCCGTTTTTTTTATGTCTTTAAATAACTTACTTTTACGTGCCGTACACAAAAACGTACACAAAATTAAGATGATTCGTCCCTTTTCTAACCCTAAAATTTATACTGGTGGAGTTGATATTTCGACTTGGTCTGAGCTCACAAAACACCAACAGCAAGACGCTTTATCCAAAGAATGGTATCTCTATTATTTATTTCGAAGCCCTAAAACGGATAAATTAGTAAGACAGCCAAATGTAAAGGCTGGAGTTAATAGGTATAAAACAAAGCGTGAAAGATTGTCTTTTTTACGTGTATTGCAAGAAAGTTTATTGGAAATGTTAGAGGCTGGATTTGACCCCTATAAAGATAACCAAGTACTCAAGGAAAAGTTTTTTGGAGAAAAAGAATCAAAAGAAGAGTCAGTAAAAGTTGTTGAAATAGTGGAGGAGAAGCCAAAAAAAACTTCACAACCAATAATACAACATGAACCAGTTGGTATTTTAGTTTCAGAGGCTTTGAAAATTGGCTTACAAACCAAAAGGAGAACATTAAGCAAAAGCACTTATTCTAGATATGTTAGCAGAATCAATCAATTTGAAAAATGGTTGATTTCAGAAGGATTGAGTGCAAAACCAATTACAGTTATTACAAAGAAAACTGTAATTGAATATTTAAATGCGGTATTGGAGACAACCAGTGCAAGAAATAGGAACAATGTAAGAGGTGTAATTAGTTCTTTGTTCAACACCTCTTAGAAGATAATGAGATTATCAAAGAGAACTTTGTAAAAAAAATCAAAGTATTAAAGGCAAAAACCAAACGAAACAAAACTTATACTCCAAAACAACAAAAGGACATTTATGAGTATATGAAACATAACGACCCAATATTGTTGTTGTTTGTTCAATTTGTATCGTATAATTTTTTAAGGCCTATAGAAGTTTGTCGCTTAAGGATTGAAGATATTGACGTTGACGACAAAAAACTCTATTTAAAGGCAAAGAACAAAATGGTAAAAATAAAAATCATTCCAGAGATGTTACTTGATGAAATACCAGACTTGTCTGAAATGAATAGAAAACACTTTTTGTTTACTCCAACTGAATTAGGAGCAGAATGGGAAGCCGAAGAGAACAATAAAAGAGATAATTTTTCAAAACGATTCAAAAAAGTAAAAGATCATTTTGGGTTGGGAATAGATTATGGACTATATAGTTTTAGACATACCTTTATTACAAAACTATATAGAGAGTTTAGAAAGAACTACTCACAGTTTGAAGCAAAGAGCAGATTAATGCCAATTACGGGTCATACTACGATGATTGCATTGGAACAATACCTTAGAGATATTGATGCGGAATTACCAGAGGATTACTCAGAGTTACTAAAAGATTAACACAAAAGAGATGTCATTATATTTTGGAATTATTAAAAAGAATGAGTTTACTCAACTTACAAAAAAGGAGCAAAATGACTATTTAGTTGCAAAAGGAGCTTTTCAATTTAAAAGTATATATAAAGCAAAACACAACGGAAGTGAATATTTTCTTGATTTGGGGAAAGTAAAGACTGTATTAGAACTAAGCAATGCTACTATTGAAGCGTTTTATTCTTATATTTTAGAGAAGCATGATCAGAAGATAAAAGCTAATTTTGTAACTTTTTTTAGAGACTTTAGCGAAACTGTTTTTGGTTTAGAAAAAGCAGAACAAAGAAAAATAGCATTACAGTACTTTAAAGAAATATATGCTCAAATTAACAACCCAAGTGTTGATTTATTTTCACGTAAAAAGGCAAAAGGATTGGTTGAAGAAGTAAATGTTATAAATCGGTTTGAGAAGCTTTACCATATGCGTAAAGGAAAAAAGATCAATCTATGTTCTTTGTCAGTTGCAATAGAATATTTTTATGGGAATGATGAATATCTAAGCTCATTAGACTTTATTAATCAAGATTCTTATACGGATGCTATCAATTTTGAATTGGGATTAAAGGTTTTAGTAAATTTAAATGATCGCTATCATTTTGAGGATGATTTATACTTTAGTGAGTATGGTGCCTTAAAGAAAACATTTGAAAACTACCAACACATATTTCATTCCATAGAAGTATTTGAATTTACCCATAAAAAGATTCAAAGTTTTAAAGATAAGGCCCCCGCTCATATTACAAGTTTATATGATGCTCTTAACCAGATGAATTTAATTCATAAAAAGAAATCAGCTTTTATAACATATGTTAATGCTGAATATGGAAAAGGGATTACTTCAATGAAATTTTATGAAAAAGGCAGAAGTACGGAGCGAGATCAAAGAGTTGAAAGTTTCACACAAGAATTGAGCAAATACGCCGTAAAATAATAGCACATCTATTTTCCGAACCATTATTACCGTTTTCGAACCTAAGAAAACCGGGTTCAGACCTATACTAAACCTATCTAATTCTGTTATTATCTTATCTTAGAGATGCAACAAAGCACCTCTTTTATGAATGCCAAAACAGTATATGATGTAGCCAAAGCACTTCCAAAAGAAGCGCAAAGAGAGCTATTTAATATGTTGCAAAAAGAATTTGGTATCTCTACTAAAAGTTTAAAGAAAGAGAAACAACCCATTCTAACAAAAGAAATGGCGTACCAATATTTATCCAATAATATATTTAACAGAAGGGAATAGCCCTATTTTTTTAACCCCAAAAGGTTAAATTAAGTTTAATTTAACCTTTTATCAACCCCAAACATTAATTATGAAAGTAAATTGTAAACATTGTAACAACGAATTTGAGCAGAGAAGAAACAACCACGTGTATTGCAAGAACGGATGTAAAACAATGGCAAGTTATAAAAGAAACAACTATACCTATGTTTCTGGCAGTTATAGAAAAAAGGAAGAAACAGGTCTAAGTATAATTCAAAAAGACCATCCCAACATAGATCCAAAAGGAAACAAAAAGATTGAAAAACACTTCAAACGATTAACTAATAAAATCCAAAATATAGAAAATGAAATAAGCAATGGGTTTACAAATTCATTGAAAGCTGTAATTGCAGCAGAATTATTGAAACAAGGAATGAAGAAGTTATTTACACCTTCATATTTACCTTCGACTAAGGGTGATGCAGATGAAATAAAAAAGCAGAATGAAGAGATTCAAATACAAAACAATACAATATTGAATTGGATTGACAAGCAATCAAAACGACAAGATTTGGAAGATAGCTTTCTATAAACCCTTGATATTGTTTTAATTAAAATTTTGTAATTTTGAAAGGCTATGAAATACAAAATAACCGTTACACTCGGGAAAATTCTGTATAATAATCAAGTAAGTCTACTTATTACTTTTATATACAATGATTCTATTATCTCTAGGATTAGAAATCTAGGTGGTTTTAAATGGAGCAAATCTAACCGAGGGTGGTTGTGCCCATATTCCAATGACAAACTAAATTTAGTACAACAAGAATTATCCAATTTAGCCACAATAAGCATTGATAATTCAATCCAAACAAATCTAGTTCCAAGACCTATTAGAAAGTCTAGGGATATATCAGAATCCAACAAAGAAGTCATTCGTTCTTTTGTTAAATATTTAGAGGGGAAAAGATATGGTGAGAGCACAATCAAAACATATTTTACCTACGTAGCTGATTTCATTGAATACATCAAAAACAAGCCGTTAGAGGACTTAAGCAATCGAGATGTTGAAATGTTTATAGAAGATGTATTTACCCCTAGAAAGTACAGTATTAGTTCACAGAGGTTATTAATAAGTGCTATTAAAATTTTTGCTGTATTTTATCCTAAATGTAAGATTGAGGGACTTGATTTAGCCAGACCACATAAATCAAAAAAGCTACCAGTAGTACTATCTCAAGATGAGGTTGTTAATTTAATTAGGTGTACGAAAAACCTAAAACATAGAGCGGTGTTGGCGTTTATATATTCTTCTGGAATGCGTATTGGTGAGCTTATTAATTTAGAGTTGAAAGATATTGATGTTGATAGGTGTCAGGTATTTGTTAGAAATTCAAAGGGTAGAAAGGATAGGTATGTAAGTCTTGCCCAAAGTTTTAAACCTCTTTTATTTAATTATATAAATACCTACCAGCCGAAGAAGTATTTTGTTGAGGGAAAACCTTCTGTTAAGTATTCTGCTGGTAGTGTAAGATTATTTTTAAAGAGGTCTGCTGAATTGGCTAGAATCAAAAAAAGAATAACACCACATAGTCTTAGACATAGTTATGCCACACACTTATTGGAACATGGGACTGATATAAGATTGATTCAGGAATTATTGGGACATTCAAGACCAGAAACCACTATGATATATACACATGTATCTAAAAAAAGTTTAATGACCATATCGAATCCTTTGGATGTTGCGGTGAAGAATTACACCTCCAAGAAAAAGGATGAAAATGGGGCTAATAAGTATTTGAGTTAAAAAAATGATAATAATCACTAAATATATAATCCAAGGTCATTATATTTGAAAGGACAAATAACTTTGGTTATCACCAAAAAAGTGAAAGGATAAAATAAGTAAAAACTAACGTTATCCCGTAAATAAGATGGGGATAACGTCATAAAGTATAAACATATAACGAGTT
>JASFYP010000009.1:0-77658 GCA_045047075.1 Flavobacteriaceae bacterium | reverse complement strand
CTGGAGGTACCACTTAAAACCCTTATAAACCCAATGTTTGTAAGGGTTTTCTAATTTCCACACAACAATAAAGGTTGTTGTTTTTAATGCTTTAGAAATTAAAAGTATTCGATTTATTGACGGCTAAAAGTAAAGCTATACATTTTTAAATGTTTAATTAAATCTCCATTGGCGTACACTAAATCAATATCCATTTTCAAATAATAATCGCCACTAGAAAAATTAAACTCAGAATAAGGTAAAAAGTTTTCAGAATCAGAATAAACAGCGTTTTCATAGCCTGGTCTTAAACTATCTTCTATTCTCAATTCTCCATTATTATTACTATACTTATAACTAGTTGATGTTAAAAACTCTCCTTCTGCGTTAATGAATCTGATAATCATATAGCATAATTTACCTTCCATTTTACGAAGAGTAAATTTTGTATGTATGCGCATACCGTATTCACTATCATCATTATATACATCGTAGTCTATCCATACTTTCTCAAATTCAACTTCAACATCTTCTGGGTGATAATAATCATCATTTTCAGATACTTCAATATCATAAAAATTCCAACAGCCATCTCCATCACAATTTACCTCTGTCATCGAATATATATTTTCTAAATCATCAATCTTATTAAAATACAATTTAAACTCTTTAGACTTATTAGGTTGCAAATCTATTGAACCAAAACCATCATTATTTGGCCCATCCCACCCATCTTGCTTAATAAGTGCAAATCTATTTCCTTTAAAATCGCTTAATATAAAGGGATTGTCATCATCAGGAGCATACAATGTTAAACCAACCGTAGAATCAGTCTTAGCATTGAGTACAACAACAGTATTAGAATCGGTATTGTACATATTTATTATTGTAAGATGATTTGTAGTTGTGCGCCCAACTTCAACATTTTTTTGAGCATTTAATTGTAATGCTGCAAAGCTTAAAAATAAAATAAAAAGTTGTTTCATGTTCTTTTTGGAATTTAATTAAGCAATTTACATTTTTTTTATAAGAACCATTACACTAAAAATTAACAATCCGTAGATTTCTCATTAAAAGAAACTTACGGATTGTATACATTAAAAATTAGTTGTTTCAACTATTCTTATACTTCAAACCAATGCTGCGCCAAATCAATTTCGAATGATTGAGGCTTAACAAAAATAAACTCATTGGTAATAGCGTCGAATTTATAATCTTTAGACCATTCTTTGTGATTCTCTGCAACCTCTCTTATAGCCTTACAAATAAATTCAATTTCTTGTGTAGTCATTGTTGGGTGTATAGACATTCTAATCCAACCTGGACGCTCAATCATACAACCCTCTAAAATCTGTTTTTCAATTTCTTTGGATGTTTGCTGATCTACATGTAACAAAAAATGCCCGTAAGTACCTGCGCAAGAACAGCCACCTCTAGTCTGAATTCCATAACGATCATTTAATAGCTTTACAATTAAATTGTAATGTGCATCAGTAATAAAGAAAGAAAAAATCCCTAAACGGTCTGTATGCCTTTTTGCAAGCATGTGTAAGTTTTTAACTTTAGAGAGTTCTTTAAAAACAATTGAATTCATTTCATTTTCACGATCATGAATATTTTGGGTTCCCATCTCCTCTTTTAACTGAATAGATAATGCCACTCTGATCGTTTGTAAAAAACCTGGAGTTCCACCATCCTCTCTAGTTTCAATATCATCAATATAATCGTGGTCTCCCCAGGGGTTTGTATATAGCACCGTACCTCCTCCCGGGTTATCTGGTACCAAATTTTTATATAATTTTTTATTAAAAAGTAACACACCTGATGAACCAGGACCCCCTAAAAATTTATGTGGCGAAAAGAAAATAGCATCTAAATATTCATTCTTTTTTTGTGGATGCATATCAATATCAACATAAGGTGCAGAACACGCGAAATCCACAAAACAAAGTCCGTTGTATTCATGTACCAATGCTGCAATAGTATGATAACTTGTTTTAATACCAGTTACGTTAGAACAGGCTGTAATTGATGCAATTTTTAATGGGGTATCCTCATATTTTTTTAGCAAAATTTCAAAACTATCAAAGCAAATTAAACCTTCTTCATTACAAGGAATCACCTCGACCTTAGCAATTGTTTCTAACCAAGATGTTTGGTTTGAATGATGCTCCATATGCGAAATAAAAACTACAGGTCGCATTTCTTCCGGTATCTCGGTATGCTCTTTTAAATTTTCTGAAACTTTTAATCCTAAAATACGCTGAAATTTATTCACAGCTCCTGTCATTCCAGAACCTGTAACAATTAAAACATCATCTTTATTTGCCCCAACATGACTTTTTATTTTTTCTTTTGCTATGTGATAAGCATATGTCATTACCGAACCTGTTGTAGAAGTTTTGGTATGTGTGTTGGCCACAAAAGGCCCAATATCATTCAGTATTTTTTCTTCCAAAGGGCGGTACAATCTACCACTTGCAGTCCAGTCAGCATAAATAATTTCTCGCTCGCCATAAGGCGATTCAAATTTTTGACCAATGCCAACAATGTTGTTTCTGAATTTTTGAAAGTACTTTTCTAAGGAAGTTGTCATCAGATTTAATTTGTACAAAAGTAAAAATAAAAAGGATGCCTTTACCTTAAATATATTTTTATTCGGCAGATATCAATTCTAAAACATCTTCTCTAATTCTGGTAGGTTTTTGAGTTACAGCATCAAACAAGCACCAAGTAGAAGACGTCTTAACCAATAGTTTGTTTCCTTTATATATATTAACAAATCTAACCGACTTTACTCCTTTTGATTCCCCGACCCAAGTTTTTACTATAATTTCATCATCTAAAAAAGCCTGATCCAAATAATCAATCTCATGTCTTAGGCACACCCAAAAATACTTTGCATTGATTTTATCATTCGATAAAATTGCCCAATGCTTTTCCGATGCGTCATTTACCCATTGTAAATACACAATATTGTTTACATGATTTAAAACATCAATATGGTGTGATTCAACTTTTAACGAATAAGTATGCGAAACGGTATTTTCTGGAATTGTATTCAATTTATTTTTGTCTGGTTTTTAAAACTTCTACGATGTCATTTAATTTAAACCCTTTGGCTTGCAACAAAATTAAGTAATGAAAAAGTAAATCTGCCGATTCATACAAGAATAATTCATCATTGTTATCCATTGCCTCAATCACAGTTTCAACAGCCTCTTCGCCTACTTTTTGTGCAATCTTATTGATTCCTTTTTTAAATAGTGATGCTACATAAGAAGTGTCATCCATATTTTCTTTTCTATTTTGAATGGTGTTTTCTAAGGTAGATAAAAAACCAAACTCTTGCTTGTTTTCTGAACCCCAACAGGTATCTATTCCTTTATGACACGTCGGCCCTTTCGGTTTTACCTGAATCAATAAGGTATCTTCATCACAATCATTTTTGATGGAAATCAATTCTAAAAAGTTGCCGCTTTCTTCTCCTTTTGTCCATAGTCGCTCTTTGCTTCTGCTAAAAAAAGTCACCTTTCTAGTATCAATTGTTTTATCAAAAGATTCCTGATTCATATAACCCAACATCAACACATTTTTTGTTGTTGCATCTTGAATAATCGCTGGGACTAATCCTGTTTGTTTATCAAAATTTATCTTCATTTTATTTGGTTGATTGTTGCTGGTTGATTGTTATTGGAATCACGACCAACTAACAACCAAAATCCATCAACTAATTTTACAATCTTACTTTTATTCCTTGATTCTTTAATTCCTTTTTTAAATCTACTATCTCTATTTCTTTAAAGTGAAAAACACTTGCTGCCAAAGCAGCATCAGATTTTCCATCTACAAATGTATCTACAAAATGCTGTATTGTTCCTGCACCTCCACTTGCAATAATTGGCACATTTACCTCTTCTGATAATTTCTTTAAAGCATTGTTTGCAAACCCATCTTTTGTTCCGTCATTATTCATAGAGGTAAATAATATTTCTCCTGCTCCACGCGCTACTCCTTCTTTAACCCAATCAAACAAATTGAGTTCGGTTTCTATCCTGCCTCCAACTAAAAAAACTTTCCACTCTCCATTTATCAATTTAGCATCTACTGCTAACACAATACATTGACTCCCAAATTTATTAGCCAAATCGTTAATCAATTGTGGATTTTTAACTGCCGATGAATTTATAGAAACTTTATCTGCTCCAGCCCTCAATAAAATATTTACATCTTCTACAGATGAGATTCCACCACCAACAGTAAACGGAATATTTACTTTTCGAGCAACTTTCTCTACCATTTTAACCAAAGTTTTTCTACGTTCTTTTGTTGCCGTGATATCTAAAAACACCAATTCATCCGCTCCTTCTTTAGAATACTTCTCTGCTAATTCCACAGGATCTCCAGCATCACGCAATCCAACAAAATTGATACCCTTAACGGTGCGTCCGTTTTTTATATCTAAACATGGTATAATTCTTTTTGTTAACATAAGCCCATCCTAACCTTCCCTAAGGGAAGAAACTTTAATTGTTGATAATATAATTTTCTAACTGTTTTAGGCTGATTCTATTTTCATAAATCGCTTTCCCAATAATAGTTCCTTCGCAACCTAATTTCGCTAATTTAGGTAGCTCATCAAAAGTTGAGATTCCACCAGAAGCGATTAGCTTTAGAGGTTGAGATTGCTTCACTCCGTTCGCAATGACACACGCATCCAACATCTTTTTATACAATTCAAATGAAGGTCCTTCAAGCATCCCATCTTTAGAAATATCGGTACAAATAACATATTCAATTCCTTCATGTTGATACGCTTTTACAAATGGAATTAATTCTTTGTTTGACTCTTCTAACCATCCACCAATAGCAATTTTCTCATTGTTAGCATCAGCCCCTAAAATAATTTTATCAGCTCCATATTTTGCCAACCAACTTTTAAATATTTCAGGATTCTTAACAGCAATACTTCCTCCTGTAATTTGATTAGCTCCTGATTCAAAAGCAATTTTTAAATCTTCATCTGATTTTAAACCCCCTCCAAAATCAATTTTCAAGTTGGTTTGTGTCGCAATTTGCTCCAATATCTTATAGTTTACAATATGACTCGTCTTTGCTCCATCTAAATCAACCAAATGTAAATGTTGAATTCCATGATCTTGAAATTCTTTGGCTACTTCTAATGGATTTTCATTATACACAATCTTTGTGCTATAATCGCCTTTTGAAAGACGCACACATTTTCCTTCTATGATATCTATTGCAGGTATTATTCTCATTCTTTATATTTCATCAAACTGAACTTGTTTCAGTTTCTCATTATTAATTTTTAAATATTTTGATGTGATTCTGAAATAAATTCAGAATAACGCCTAATTATAACTCTATAAAATTCTTTAATATTTGCTCTCCAATTGCGCTGCTTTTTTCTGGATGAAACTGACACGCATAAAAATTATCCTTTTGAATGGCTCCAGCATATTGAATCCCATAATTAGTCAGAGCAATAGCAAATTCATTTTTTGGGACATAATAGCTGTGTACATAATATACGTATGAATCTGCATTGACATTCTTAAACAAATCTCCTTTTAAATGATTGATGACATTCCATCCAATCTGCGGAACTTTATTTTGTTCATCAAATTTCAACACATCAACAGGAAAAATATTGAGGCATTCTGTATCGTTCTCTTCTGAATATTTACACATCAATTGCATGCCCAAACAAATTCCCAAAACAGGTTGTTTTAACTTCGGAATCACTTTATCTAACCCAAATTCCCTTATTTCAGCCATGGCACTCTGCGCTTCTCCAACTCCAGGGAAAATTACTTTATCCGCGGACTTGATAACCTCCGCATCATTCGAACAAATAGCTGAATAGCCTAATCGTTCCAAAGCAAATTGAACCGATCTAACATTACCTGCGCCATAATCTATAATTACAATCTTCATTTTTATTTTGTCTTTTGTCTAACTTCTTTTATCTCTCATCTAGTTTAAAGCATTCCTTTTGTTGATGGTAAAATCATTTTTTCTGAATCTCTTTTTACTGCCATTTTAATCGCTTTAGCAAAGGCCTTAAAAATTCCTTCAATTTTGTGATGTTCATTATCTCCTTCTGCTTTAATATTCAAATTACATTTTGCACCATCTGTGAATGATTTAAACAAGTGCAAAAACATTTCAGTTGGCATTTTTCCAATCATTTCGCGCTTAAAATTTACTTCCCAAACCAACCAATTTCTACCTCCAAAATCAATAGCAACTTGGGCTAAACAATCATCCATTGGCAAACAGAAGCCATAGCGTTCTATTCCTAATTTATTGCCAAGAGCAGAAGCAAAAACTTCACCCAAAGCTATCATGGTATCTTCAATAGTGTGATGCTCATCAACTTCTAAATCTCCTTTTACTTTGATCGTTAAATCCATGTTTCCATGCCTAGAAATTTGGTCTAACATGTGATCAAAAAAATCAATTCCTGTACTGATATCACTTTTACCCACTCCATCAAGATTTACTTTAATGTAAATATCAGTTTCATTGGTTTTTCTAGAAATTTCTGCAGTACGATCTTCTAATTTTAAAAACTCATAAATGGATTTCCAATCCGAAGTTTCAAAAGCAATTACTGATTCCAATTCTTTTGATTTGACTGATAATTCTTCAGTTGCCAAACCATTTACATTATTTATAAAAATTCCTTTTGAACCTAAATTTTTTGCTAATTCTATATCGGTCAAACGATCACCAATTACGTACGAATTTTCCAAATCATATTCCTCTGAGTTGATATATTTCGCCAACAACCCTGTTCTAGGTTTACGAGTTGGTGCATTTTCGTGCGGAAAAGTTTTATCGATAATAACCTCAGAAAAAGTCACAGCTTCATTTTCAAAAGCTTGTATTACTTTATTTTGAGCAGGCCAAAAAGTATCCTCCGGAAAAGAATTAGTTCCCAATCCATCCTGATTGGTCACCATCACCAATTCGAAATCTAACTCGGCTGCAATTTTGCTCAAATATTGAAAAACCTTAGGGTAGAATTCTAATTTCTCCAAACTATCTAATTGATAGTCTATTGGTGGTTCAATAACCAAAGTTCCGTCTCTATCTATAAATAATACTTTTTTCATTTCTTTAGTATTTGGTATCAGGTATTTTGGTATCGAGTATAAATACTAGATACTTGCTACTAGATACAATTATATATTTTTTAATGCTTTAAATAATTTTTTATTCTCTTTAATTGTTCCAACTGTCAACCTTAATGTGTTTTCACACAAATGTTGTGTGGTTCTATTTCTGACAACAATACCTTTTGCTATCAATTGATTATATCGTTTTGCAGCGTCATCAACTTTTACCAAAATAAAATTAGCATCAGATGGGTATATTTTTGAAATAAATCTAATCTCTTTTAACCCAGTAGCTAATTTTGTTCGTTCTGATAAAATCGCTGTAACTTCTTGTTGTACCTCATCAATTTTCAACAATCGTTCTTTCGCTCTTTGCTGCGTCAACTCATTTATGTTATACGGTGGTTTAATGCGGTTTAACACTTCAATGATTTCTTCAGACGCATAGCAAATCCCTAATCTGATTCCTGCCATACCAAATGCCTTTGACAAGGTTTGAGTTATGATTAAATTCGGATAATTATTCAATTCTTTTAACCAACTTTTTTGAGATGAAAAATCGATATAGGCTTCGTCAACCACCACCAAACCATCAAAACTTTCTACTATTTTCTGAATTTTATCCACAGAAAAAGAATTGCCCGATGGATTGTTAGGTGAGCACAAAAAGATAATTTTTGAATTCTCATTTGCCCCTTCCAATATCTCTTCAACTCTCAATTCAAATTTATCAGACAATAAAACTTCTTTTGTTTCTATATTATTCAATGCTGACAACACACTGTACATTCCGTAGGTTGGTGGCAATAGAATCACATTATCCTCTTTAGGTTCGCAAAAAGCTCTAAAAATCAAATCCAATACTTCGTCACTTCCATTTCCTAACAAAATTTGATTTACCGTAACACCTTTCAAATTCGATAGTAACTCTTTTACACTTTGCTGTTTTGGATCTGGGTATCTATTAACTCCATTTTGAAACGGATTCTCATTCGCATCTAAAAATATCATTTCAGAAGACGATTGGACAAACTCATCTCTTGCAGATGAATATGGTTTCATTTGCTGAACGTTTAAACGTGTTAAATTGTTTATGTTAAATTGTTTATTTTTCATTTTAAATGTCATTCTGCACTTGATGTGGAATCTATTTTTTATTTCTGGATTCCTGATTTCTCGGGAAAGACAACTCAATATTTTTTAATTCTCGAGTAAAGCAACTTCAGCTCAGTCACCATCTCTAATTTATTATTTCAAACTTTTTAATCTCAAGGTCACAGCATTTTTATGTGCATCTAACCCTTCTGCTTCAGCCATCAATTCTATCGTATTCCCAATATTTCGTATCCCTTCTTTGCTAATTTTTTGAAATGTGATTTTCTTTACAAAAGCATCTAAATTCACTCCACTATACGATTTTGCAAAACCATTTGTTGGTAAAGTATGATTTGTTCCACTCGCATAATCCCCTGCACTTTCTGGAGTATAATTCCCTATAAACACAGAACCTGCATTTACAATTCCATTTAAATAGAACTCTTCATTTTTAACTGATAAAATAAAATGTTCGGGCGCATACTCATTAATCAAATCCAAAATATTTGCATCACTCTCTAACATAATCATCTTAGAATTTTCAATGGCCATTTGAGCTATCTTTTTTCTAGATAATTTCAATAATTGGATATCTAATTCTATGGCAACTTCTTCTAAAAACTGTTCAGATTTTGACACACAAATTACTTGACTATCTGCACCGTGCTCTGCTTGCGACAATAAATCAGATGCTACAAAAGAAGCGTCTGCAGATTCATCTGCTAAGACTAATAATTCTGATGGTCCTGCAGGTATATCAGTCGCAATTCCTATTGATAATGCTTGTTGCTTTGCAGCGGTTACATATTGATTTCCAGGTCCAAATATTTTATACACATTTGGAATCGTTTCCGTTCCAAAAGTCAATGCTGCTATTGCTTGAATTCCACCAACTTTAAAAATTTGAGTCACTCCACATAAATTTGCTGTGTATAAAATAGCGGGATTGATTGCTCCATTTTTATCAGGAGGTGTACATAAAATAATCTCCTTGCATCCTGCAATTTTTGCTGGAACTGCCAACATTAAAACTGTTGAAAACAAAGGTGCAGAACCACCCGGTATGTAAATCCCTACTTTTTCAATCCCTCTAGATTCTTGCCAGCATTCTACTCCTTTTGTAGTCGTAATTATTTTCTTTATAATTTTTTGTGAACTGTGAAATCTCTCAATATTGCTTTTTGCCAATTGAATCGCTTGCTTTAATTCAATTGAAACTTTATTTTTTGATGATTCAATTTCATCAACAGAAACTTTTAAATTATCAATTTCAACCTTGTCAAATTTTTGAGTAAACAATTTCAACGCAGTATCTCCCTCTTTTTGAATCGCAATAAAAACTTCATTTACAATTTGGTCTAACAATTCTGTTGTAAATGTTGGGCGTTCTAAAATAGAACTCCAATCTAATCTATTTGGATTTTTAATAATTTTCATACCTCTCAAATTACCATTTTCTCAATTGGGCAAACTAAAATTCCTTCTGCACCGTTCAATTTTAATTCGTCAATTACTTCCCAAAATTTATTTTTTTTGATAACAGTATGGATAGAACTCCAGCCTTCTTCAGCCAAAGGCAAAACTGTAGGGCTTTTCATTCCTGGCAAAATTTTAATAATGTCTTGCACCTTATCATTTGGCGCATTCAACAACACATATTTTGAATCACGGGCTTTTAAAACGGCTTGAATTCTAAATTGCAACTTATCTAAAATTGATTGTTTTTCATCAGACAATAAAGGTGAAGAAACCAAAACCGCTTCCGAAGTCAACAAAGTTTCTACTTCCTTTAAATTATTTTTAAAAAGAGTACTCCCACTAGAAACAATATCAACAATAGCATTTGCCAAACCAATATTTGGAGCAATTTCTACCGAACCATTGATAATATGTAAATCGGCCTTTACACTGTTTTTATCTAAAAATTGATTTACTGTATTTGGATAAGAAGTTGCTATTTTCATTCCTTCCAAATCATTTAAAGAAGTGTAATCGATGTCTTTTGGTACAGCGACACAAACACGACATTTCGAGAATCCTAACTTTTCTAAAGTAATTAAATCCCGTCCTTTTTCTACAATCACATTCTCACCAATAATTGCAATATCAACCACGCCATCTCTTAAATACTGAGGTATATCACCGTTTCTCAAATACAAAACTTCCAAAGGAAAATTGCGAGATTGCGCTTTTAACTGATCTTTTCCATTGTCAATAGAAATTCCACAATCCTTCAACAATTTTAAAGAATCTTGATTCAATCTTCCTGATTTCTGAACTGCTATTTTTAGTCTATCCATTTTTTTAATAGTTGTGCCTGAATTTCTAAACAAGGCATAAAAAAACCCGTCTGAAAATTCAGACGGGTTTTTGATAATTATTTTTAGATTTAAATCATAACATCACAAACTCACCTGAATGGTAAGGAAAAAATGATGGCGATGTGTACAATTAAAATTCATGTTTCTTATAAATATGTGGCAAAGATAAAATCAATTTTATTCTAAACAAATAATATTGAACTTTTTTTATCACTTTTAACAATTCTTTAAACTATATGTAACGTTTTTCTAATTTTATTGAAAATAATTTTTATCAATTAAAATATAGTTGTAGTATTGCAATGTGAAAGTAGAGAACACACATACAAGTACATTCTTCCCTCGCTTACGTCGCCGCCCGTAAGGGTAACTCTATTTTATGGAATTAGGTGAGTCCAATTCCGCATTCTAAACACACACATTCAATATATTTTAAATTAAAATTCTATTACAATGAAAATTGTAGTCGCTGATATATCACATATTAGATTCGCTAAAGATATTTGCAAAACCATCGAAGCTTCCGCTACACAGAGAGGTACTGGTATTGCTAGAAGAACTGAAGAATACATCATCACAAAACTAGAAAATAACAATGCTGTTGTAGCTTTTGAAGATGAAAAATTTGCTGGGTTTTGCTATATAGAAAGATGGGATCATGGAAAATACATAGCACATTCTGGACTGATTGTCCATCCTGATTTCAGAAATTTAGGGTTGGCAAAAAAGATTAAAAAGAAAATCTTCAATTACTCTTTAGAAAAATATCCTGATGCTAAAATCTTTGGAATTACTACAGGACTAGCAGTCATGAAAATCAACTCTGATTTAGGCTACAAGCCTGTTCCATTTTCAGAGTTAACTGACGATGCCCATTTTTGGGCAGGTTGTAACACATGTACTAATTATAAAATATTAAAAATGAAAGAACACAAAATGTGTTTATGCACTGGTATGCTTTACGTCCCAAAAAAGAAAAAAAATATTGAATTAGAAGAAACTCAAATACATGAACATCCCTACGATAAAAAAGTATGGACACGGTTAAAAAATATTAAACAAGCATTGTTTTTAAAAAACAAGAAAAAATGAGTAACAAATTAGTTTTAGCATATAGCGGAGGATTGGACACCTCTTACTGCGCAAAGTATTTATCGAAAGAAGAAGGATACGAAGTTCATGCAGTAAGTGTAAATACTGGTGGATTTTCAGCAGAAGAAATTCAAGGTATCAGACAAAAGGCACTTCAATTAGGAGCTGTTTCATATAAATCAATTGATGCCATTGAAACTTTTTACAGCAAAGTTGTAAAGTATTTAATTTTCGGGAACGTATTAAAAAACAGTACCTATCCATTATCGGTGAGTGCCGAAAGAATTATACAAGCAATTGAAATTGTGAATTATGCAAAAAGCGTAAATGCAAAATTTATTGCTCACGGAAGTACCGGAGCGGGAAATGACCAAGTGAGATTTGATTTGATTTTTCAAATTATAGCTCCTGAAATTGAAATCGTTACACCAATTAGAGACAAGCAATTATCAAGACAAGTTGAGATTGATTACTTAAAAGAAAACGGCTTGGACTTGCCTTGGGAAAAGGCAAAATATTCTATCAATAAAGGGCTTTGGGGAACAAGTGTTGGTGGTGAAGAAACACTTACTTCTGATAAATATTTACCTGAAAAAGCTTTTCCAAGTCAATTAGAAAAAACGGAATCCGAGCAAGTAAAACTAAGTTTTACCAAAGGGGAATTGACTGCAATTAATGGCGATGAAGATTCTTCTGTTAACAACATTATAAAATTAGAAGAAACTGCATCTAAATTCGCAATAGGTAGAGATGTTCATGTGGGTGATACAATTATTGGTATTAAAGGAAGGGTTGGTTTTGAGGCTGCTGCAGCCTTAATCACTATAAAATCGCATCATCTTTTAGAAAAACATACGCTTACTAAATGGCAACAACATCATAAAGAACAATTAGGAAATTGGTATGGAATGTTATTACACGAAGGTCAATATTTAGATGAGGTAATGCGAAATATTGAAGTGTTTTTAGAAGACACTCAGAAAAATGTTACAGGTGATGTTTTTGTGAATTTACATCCATATAGATTTATTGTTAATGGAATCGAATCTAAGCATGATTTAATGAATGCAAAATTCGGAACCTATGGAGAAATGAATAAGGGTTGGACTGCTGACGAAGCAAAAGGGTTTATCAAAATCTTATCTAACCAAGGAAAAATATTTAATCACGTAAATAAATAAGTCATGTTAAAAGCAGGAATTATAGGTGGCGCAGGATATACCGCAGGAGAATTAATCAGATTATTAATTCATCATCCAGCAGTTGAAATCGATTTTGTATTTAGTACTTCAAATGCTGGAAATAAAATTTATGCAGTACATCAAGATTTGGTTGGGCAAACTGAACAATCGTTTTCAGATACTATTAACAAAGATGTTGATGTGGTCTTTTTATGTCTTGGACATGGAAATTCAACTGTGTTTTTAAAAAATAATTCATTTTCTGTCAATACAAAAATTATCGATTTAAGCAATGATTTTAGGTTAAATGATGATTCAAATTTTGAAGGAAAAGAATTTATTTATGGATTACCAGAATTAAACAAAGAAGAAATTGAAAAAGCATCTAACATTGCAAATCCAGGATGTTTTGCAACAGCAATTCAGTTAGCTATTTTACCATTGGCAAAAAATGGGTTGTTAAAAAGCGATGTACATATCAACGCAACAACTGGAGCAACTGGGGCTGGAGTTTCACCATCTGCAACTACCCATTTTAGTTGGAGAGATAATAATTTTTCTATCTACAAAGCATTTACACATCAGCACTTGGGTGAGATTGGTGAGCGTTTAAAATCATTGCAACCTGACTTTAACCAAGAGTTGTTTTTTATTCCGAATAGAGGGAATTTTAGTAGAGGAATATTCGCTTCAATATATACAGATTTTGAAGGGTCTATTGAAGATGCTTATACATTGTATGAAAAGTATTATGAAGATGCTGTATTTACTCATATCAGCAAAAATGAAGTGCATTTAAAGCAAGTCGTCAACACAAACAACTGTATAATCCATTTACAAAAACACAAAAACAAATTATTGATTACAAGTGTGATTGATAATTTATTAAAAGGTGCTTCGGGACAAGCAGTACAAAATATGAACCTCGTTTTTGGATTGGAAGAAAACTTAGGATTGAATTTAAAAGCAACTTATTTCTAATACACAACTACATCAGTTCGAGTGGTTTTTTGACAGTAGGAGAAAAATTGTATCGAGAACAAATTATACTTCTCGATACAATTTGATTTTTCAAAATCAAATCACTCGAAGTGACGAAACAAAAAAACAAACAATATGAAAATAGCAATCATCGGAGTAGGAAATTTAGGGTATTCAATTGCGCTTGGAATATTAGATGAAGAAAATATAAAATTCGATTCTTTATTCTTATCAAAACGAAATACTAAAACACTTAACACTTTTGAAAACATTCCAAATGTAAAGATTACTTCTGATAATAAAGAAGCCGTAAAAAAATCGGATATCATCATTTTGGCAGTCCAACCTAGTCAACTAGACAATGTTTTGAAAATAATCAAAACTGAGGTTGATCCAAAAAGACATACTATAATATCGTCAATAACTGGAAGGACTATTGCTCAGATTGAAGAAGTGCTTCCAAAAGGAACTGCAGTTATCAGATCTATGCCAAATACTGCCATTTCTGTTTCTCAATCAATGACTTGTTTGAGTGCAAATCAAAAAGGAAAAAAGAACATTGAAGCTGCCAAAACAATTTTTAATGCCTTGGGCAAAACCATGTATATTGAAGAAGAGTTAATGCAAGCAGCTACGGTAATTTGCGCAAGCGGAATCGCATTTTGGATGCGACTGATTCGTGCAACAACTCAAGGTGCTATCCAATTAGGTTTTGACGCCAAAGAGGCACAAGAACTATCTATGCAAACTTGCTTGGGCGCTGCGAGTTTATTGGTAAAAACAGAGAGTCACCCAGAACAAGAAATTGACAGAGTTACAACGCCAAGAGGTTGCACCATTTCAGGATTAAATGAAATGGAACACGAAGGGTTGAGTAGTGCTTTGATAAAAGGTTTGGTAAAATCTTTTGATAAAATTAGTGAGATTAAAAATTAGATGAATTTAAGTCTCGATCCCTGTCGAGAGGTAAAACAATAATAATGAACCTATTTAACGTATATCCTTTATTTAATGTAACTCCCATAAAAGCAAAAGGCTGTTTTGTATGGGATGAAAAAGGCGAACAATATTTAGATTTGTATGGCGGTCACGGAGTCATTTCTGTGGGGCATACCCATCCAGATTATGTATATGCCATTTCCAACCAAATCAACTTATTAGGGTTTTATTCCAACGCGATACAAAATCCATTGCAAGTTGAATTGGCTAAAAAATTAGGAGAGCTTTCTGGCTATCCTAATTATGATTTGTTTTTGTGTAACTCTGGTGCAGAAGCAAATGAGAATGCGTTGAAATTAGCCTCTTTTTATACCGGAAAATCGAGAGTCATTTCATTCAATAATTCTTTTCACGGTAGGACTTCTGCTGCGGTTGCAGTTACAGATAATGAAAAAATTAATGCCCCAATTAACAAACAACAAGTCGCAACCTTTCTACCTTTAAATGATGTTGGTGCTGTAGAAAAAGAGCTTCAAAAAGGAGATGTTTGCGCTGTAATAATAGAAGGCATTCAAGGTGTTGGTGGATTGGATGAAGGAATTCCTGAATTCTTTAAATCACTAGAGTTTTTATGTGACAAATATGATGCTATTTTAATTTTGGATGAAATTCAATCTGGATATGGAAGAACAGGGAGGTTCTTTGCACATCAATTCCATAATATCAAACCAGATATCATCACTGTTGCAAAAGGAATGGGAAATGGATTTCCGATTGGTGGAGTTTTAATTTCATCTAAACTAGAAGCAAGTTTTGGTTTGTTAGGAACAACATTTGGTGGAAATCACTTAGCATGTGCTGCTGCAATTTCAGTTTTAGACATCATTAAAAATGAAAAATTAATTGAGAATGCAATAGCAATTGGAAATTATTTTAAAGATCAAATTAAAACAATTCCGCAAGTAAAATTTCATAAAGGAAAAGGTCTAATGACAGGAATTGAATTCGATTTTGAAGTTGGCGAATTAAGAAAAAAATTATTGTATAATCATCACATTTTTACTGGTGGCGCAATGAATAAAAATTTATTGAGAATTCTACCTCCTTTAACAGTCACAAAAGAACATATAGATGAATTTATTAATGCGCTAAAAAAAGCATTGAAATCATGAGGCATTATTCACACATCAACGATTTAAAAAACTTGCAGAAAACAGTACAAGAAGCAATTTCATTGAAAAAAAATGAATTCCAATTTGAAAGCATTGGCAAAGGAAAAACCATTTGCTTATTATTTTTTAACAACAGTTTGCGAACTAGATTGAGTACTCAAAAAGCAGCTCAAAATTTAGGCATGAACACTATCGTTATGAATTTTGGTAGCGATGGCTGGCAACTAGAGTTTGAAGATGGTGTTGTGATGAATCAAAACAAATCAGAACATATCAAAGAGGCTGCAAAAGTGGTTTCTCAATATTGTGATATTATTGCTATCAGAGCATTTGCTGGTTTGGTTGATAAAGAAAAAGACGAAGCAGAGTTGGTACTAAATAGTTTTATAAAATACGCTACTGTTCCTGTAATAAATATGGAGAGTTCTACCGGACATCCTTTACAAGCTTTAGCTGACGCAATTACTTTAGAAGAATATAAAGTTTCACCTAGACCAAAAGTAGTACTGTCTTGGGCTCCACATCCAAAGGCATTGCCACATGCAGTTGTAAATTCATTTATTGAAATGATGCATTTGCAAGAAGCTGAGTTTGTAATTACACATCCCATTGGGTATGAATTAAATCCAAAGATTGTAAAAAATTCTAAAGTAGAATACAATCAAGAAAAAGCCTTTGAAAATGCTGATTTTGTGTATGTGAAAAATTGGAGCTCATATATTGATTACGGAAAAGTAGTATCCGAAGATAAAAACTGGATGATTACCTCAAACAAAATGAAGAAAACAAATAATGGAAAGTTTATGCATTGCCTGCCTGTTAGAAGAAATATTGTAGTGTCTGACGAAGTAATTGACTCTGAAAATTCTTTGGTGATAAAACAGGCTAATAACAGAACATATTCTGCACAAATAGTGCTGAAAAAAATATTAGAGAACTTTGGATAAGAAGCAATTACATATCATAAAAATTGGTGGAAATATCATCAACAATACCGATGCACTTACTTCCTTTTTAAAGGATTTCTCTGAATTAGATGGGTGCAAAATTTTAGTTCATGGTGGTGGCAAAAAGGCAACGGAATTGGCTAACTCTATTGGACTTGAATCAAAGATGGTAAATGGAAGAAGAGTTACTGACAAAGCCAATTTAGAAGTTGTAACCATGGTTTATGCAGGTTTACTAAACAAAAATATAACAGCTGAATTACAGCAGTATAATTGCAATGCACTCGGATTATCAGGTGCCGATGCAAATTGTGTTCTAGCCCATAAAAGAATAGTTAAGGATATTGACTACGGATTTGCAGGTGATATCGATGCCATTAATTCAAATAATATTGATGTGTTTTTACAAAACAATATGACTCCTGTTTTTTGTGCAATTACACATGACAAAAACGGACAATTATTAAATACCAATGCAGATACTATAGCTTCAGAAATTGCGATTGGAATGTCTAACAAATACAACGTTTCCTTGATTTATACTTTTGAAAAAAATGGAGTTTTAAGAAATGTAAATGACGACAATTCAGTTATAGAAAATATCAACTCTACTTCTTATAAAACCTTAAAAAAGGAAGGGATTATTGCCGACGGAATGTTACCAAAAATGTACAATTGTTTTAATGCTTTACAAAAAGGTGTTACAAAAGTATTGATTGGAAATTCGACAATTATAAAAAATAAAAATCAATCCTATACAACTTTAGTTTTATGATTCAAAAACTGACAAATAATGCCATTGAGTTATTAAAAAACTTAATCAGAACGCAATCTTTTTCTGAGGAAGAAAAAGGTACAGCTTCGTTGATTGAGAATTGGTTCAATTCGGAAAATATTCCTTTTGAAAGAAAAGGGAATAATATTATCTCCTATAATAAGCACTTTAACAAAAACAAACCAAACATCCTATTAAATTCTCATCACGATACTGTAAAACCAAATTCAGCTTACACCAAAGATCCATTTGATGCGCATATTGAAGATGGTAAATTATTTGGTTTAGGAAGTAATGATGCAGGTGGTTGTTTGGTTTCATTGATTGCAACATTTACATATTTCTATCATCAAGAAAATTTAAATTACAATCTTGTAATCGTCGCATCTGCTGAAGAAGAAAATTCTGGTGAAAATGGGTTGAATAGCACCTTATCACATTTACCAGAAATTGATTTTGCAATTGTAGGAGAACCTACTCTGATGAATTTAGCCATTGCCGAAAAAGGATTGGTAGTTTTTGATGGAGTCGTTAAAGGAACTCCAAGTCATGCGGCACATCCGAATGATGATAATTCTATTTATAAAACATTGAAAACCATCGAATGGTTTCGAGATTATCAATTCAAAAAAACGTCAGAAGTTTTAGGAGCTGTAAAAATGACAGTCACACAAATTAATGCAGGAAATCAACACAATGTAGTTCCTGCAGAAACGCATTTGGTAATCGATGTTCGGGTAAATGACAAGTATTCAAATCAAGAAGTTTATGATTTAATATCTGAGTTGGCTCCTTGTAAAGTAACTCCAAGATCATTGCAGTTGAATTCATCATTCATCGATAAAAATCATATTATTGTTAAGGCAGGAATAGAATTAGGGAGAAAAACTTATGGCTCTCCTACCCTATCTGATCAATCAGTATTGAGTTGTCAATCATTAAAATTAGGACCAGGAGATTCAACTCGATCACACTCGGCAGATGAATTTATTTATATTGATGAAATAAAAGAAGGAATTCAAATATATGTAGAGTTATTGAGTAAAATAATATTATAGAAAATAGAAGTTAGAGAAAAGAAAATAGAAAGTACGAGTCGTCTAAATTATAACAGCGTAGCGATCTAATTTCTAATATCTATTTTTTTTTAAGAAATAAAGTATATGTGGAATTGAGTAAGTAAGAATGTCATTTCGAACATATGTGAGAAATCGCATCCTGATATTCAGGTAAGCAATATGATGAGATTTCTCCTATCGTCGAAATGACATAGAAATAATAAAATATATCTGTTGATAACGATTAAACAAATAAACGAATAAACATTTAGAAAAATGAAACTTTGGGACAAAGGATTTAGCACCGATAAAAAAATTGATATTTTCACCGTTGGAAACGATCGAGAATTAGACCTCATCATTGCAAAATATGATGTGATTGGAAATATTGCACATGCAAAAATGTTGCATAAGATTGGTTTATTAACTGATGAAGAAATATCATCTTTAGAAAAAGAACTCAACGCAATTTCAAAAACGATAGAAGACGGCACCTTTATTATCGAAGATTCTTTTGAAGATGTACATTCTAAAGTTGAGCACATCCTTACAGAAAAATTAGGTGATACTGGAAAGAAAATCCATACAGCTAGATCTAGAAATGATCAAGTTTTGGTAGACATGCATCTATACTTAAAAGATGAATTGAAAGAAATTAAACAGTTGTCTCAAAATTTCTTTGACTTACTCATTGAGCTATCAAAAAAATATCAAGAGGTATTATTGCCCGGATATACACATTTACAAGTAGCAATGCCATCATCTTTCGGGATGTGGTTTTCTGCCTATGCCGAAAGCCTGATTGATGATGTCTATTTTTTAACTGCTGCCGAACAAGTAACAGATCAAAACCCGTTAGGTTCAGCAGCAGGTTACGGAAGTTCATTTCCAATTGATAGAACACTCACTACAGAATTACTTGGATTTAAAACTTTAAAATACAATTCAGTTGCAGCACAAATGGGAAGAGGAAAATTGGAGAAGTCCGTTGCCTTTGCCATGAGCAGTATTGCAAGTACATTATCTAAAATGAGTATGGATATCTGTTTGTATATGAGCCAGAATTTTAATTTTGTGTCTTTTCCGGATGAATTAACTACGGGTTCTAGCATTATGCCACATAAGAAGAATCCTGATGTATTTGAACTAATCAGAGGAAAATGCAACAAATTACAAGCCCTTCCATTTGAATTGACATTAATTACAACCAATCTCCCAAGTGGTTACCACAGAGATTTACAATTATTAAAAGAAGGAATTATTCCTGCTGTACAATCCTTAAAATCTTGTTTAGAAATGATTACTTTTTCATTGGAACAAATCCAAGTAAACACCACCATTCTAGATGATGATAAATATGTTTATTTGTTTAGTGTCGAGGAAGTAAACAAACTCGTTCTAAACGGAATGCCTTTTAGAGATGCCTATAAAATTGTAGGTAAGACAATTGGTAAAGGCAACTTTAATCCTGAAAAATCTGTGCAACATACACACAAAGGAAGTATCAACAACTTATGTTTAGATGAAATTATAGATAAAATGGAAAAGGCAATGAATGATTAATTCATTAAAGGGCACTTTGGTTGATCCTTTCTTTATAAGGTTTTAAAATCCTAAAGAAATTTTTTCTAGCCTCTTCTTGTCTTTAATAATAATCGTTTTACCTCTTAAAGTAATCAATCCTTCTTTTTTAAATTCAGATAACAATCTGATAGCAGACTCGGTAGCTGTACCAATAACATTGGCAATTTCTTCGCGAGATAAATGTACATTTATAGCATCTTCTTCATCCTCACCAAATCGCTCATCTAAAAAGAGTATGGTATGTGCTAACCGTTCACGAACTGATTTTTGAGCCATATCTGTCAACGACTTACTTGTATTTTTTAAATCACGACTTACTGATTTAAAAATATCATATAAAAAATCGGGATTACTATTTAACATCTCAAATATATCTTCTTTTGCAATAAAACAAGCCGACATATCATCTAATGCTGTTACTGACAGACTCGTAGGCTCTTTAACAATAACCGACCTATATCCTAACAATTCTCCATCACGCACAAATCGAACAATCTGGTCTTTACCATTGCTACTTAATTTTGTCATTTTACAATTACCCGTTCGCACACAATAAATCCCATTAAGGTGAGATCCTTCAGAAAAAATTACTTCTCCTTTTTTAAAGCTTACTTCCGTTTTCCGTTCAGACAATAGCGCTGATTGACTTTGGGTTAGCTTATTAAGGGAGTTGAATTTGCGAATTATACATGATTGACAATTACCCATATGATAAAATATTAAGCTACAAATATAATCTAAAAAAATGATAAGTATCATGTTTTTAGTTTTTGAAAATAACCGACCTTTGCGCAAATTATTTGAATGAATACCCATACTTGTTTTCATTGTGGAATTGAACACAGCGATTCTGAATCTATTATTTCACAACAAAAAAACTTTTGTTGCAATGGATGTAAAACAGTATTTGAAATTTTAAATGAAAATGATTTAACTTGCTATTACGATCTTGAAAATGCTCCTGGAAAAATTCCTGAAGAGATAAAAGGGAAGTATGATTATTTGACCAACCCTCAGATTGTAGAAAAGTTATTGGAGTTTGAAGATGAACAAACTGCTATCATTACACTCCATATTCCATATATACATTGCAGCTCTTGTATTTGGATTTTAGAAAATTTGCAGAGATTGAATTCTGATATCAGTTCATCACAAGTAAATTTTCCTAAAAAAACAATTCACATTATTTATAACAACAAAGAAAATGCACTAAAAAATATTGTCGAATTGTTGAGTTCTATTGGATACGAACCCTACATCAGTTTAGAAAATGTAGATAATGCCAATTTAAAAAAGAAAGACAATTCATTGATTTATAAAATTGCAGTTGCTGGATTTGTTTTTGGAAATTCGATGTTTATTTCGTTTCCAGAATATTTTGAAGTCGATGAATTTTGGCTCAACCAATACAAACCATTGTTTAGATGGATGTTATTTTTCTTTAGTTTACCTGTCGTTTTTTATTCCGCTAGCACCTATTTTTCATCAGCAATAAAAGGATTGAGAAAAGGAATTTTAAATATTGATGTCCCTATTTCTTTAGGAATAGCTGTGTTGTTTATCAGAAGTACGGTAGATATTATTTTTGATTTTGGGCAAGGATATTTCGATAGCCTTTCAGGCTTAGTTTTCTTTTTATTGATTGGTAAATTCTTTCAACAAAGCACCTATAACTATCTTTCTTTTGAGCGCGATTACAAATCGTATTTCCCAATTGCAGTTACTAAAATTTCTGAGCAAAAAGAAGAATCAATACAAATTCAAGACCTACAAAAAGGAGATCGTCTTTTAATTCGGAATCAAGAATTAATTCCAATTGACAGTATTTTAATCAATGGTAATGCGATGATCGATTATAGTTTTGTGACTGGTGAAGTGACTCCAGTTTACAAAAAATCTGGTGATAAAATATTTGCAGGTGGTAAACAATTGGACGGAATTATAGAGGTAGAAGCTATTAAAACCATGTCTCAAAGTTATTTGACACAGCTTTGGAGCAACGATGTTTTTACGAAAAATAAAGAAGATGATTTTAAGAGCATTACCGATTCTATCAGTAAAAACTTTACAATAACGGTTTTATTAATCGCTACCATTTCTGGAGGATATTGGTTTTTTATTGACCTAAAAATTGCCATAAATGTTGTTACCGCAGTGTTGATCATTGCGTGTCCATGTGCTATCGCATTGTCAGCTCCTTTCACATTGGGTAATATGTTACGTATTTTTGGCAGGCATAAATTCTATTTAAAAAATGCAACGGTCATTGAAAATATGGCGAAGATTGACAGTCTTATTTTTGATAAAACAGGAACACTTACAAGCACCTTAGCACAACAAATTAATTATGAAGGGAGCAAATTATCAAAATCAGAGAAACAAAATATTACCTCTATTCTCAAAAACTCAAATCACCCTTTGAGTAGAATGTTGTACGATTTTTTAAAAACAGATACTACATCTAGCGCTACAAATTTTAATGAAATTCTTGGAAAGGGAATAGAAGGGACTGTAAACAAATCACTATATAAAATCGGCTCAAAAAAGTTTGTAAATGGCAATACTCAAAAAGATGATGACACTGCTGTTTTTATTGGTATCAATAATGAATTAAAAGGGAAGTTTACTTTTAAAAATCAATATAGGAAGGGGATTTCTATGATATTTAAAAAATTAGTTGGTCATTTTAAATTAACCGTTTTATCTGGAGATAATGACGGAGAGCAAAACAACTTAGAGCAACTTTTACCAAAAAATACTGAGCTTATTTTTAACCAAAAGCCAGAAAATAAATTAGAGTTTATTGATCGCAAGCAACAAAAAAATAAAGAAAAAATAATGATGTTTGGTGATGGTTTAAATGATGCAGGTGCTTTGGCTCAAAGTAATGTTGGTGTGGCAGTTTCAGAAAACATCAACGTATTTTCTCCTGCATGTGATGCTATAATTGATGCATCGGTTTTTACAAAAATTCCGTTGTTCTTAAAATTAGCAAAACAATCCATTAATGTTATTAAATGGAGCTTTGGCTTATCTTTTATCTACAACATTATCGGGCTATACTTTGCAGTAACAGGGCAATTATCACCCATAATTGCAGCAATTTTAATGCCTTTGAGTTCTATTAGCATTGTTGTTTTTGTAACAATACTAACAAATTTTATCAGTAGAAAACTATCAGTTTCAGCCAATTAATTTTTTAGTATAAGATATTTTCTCTAATTTTAAATCGTGAAAAAATAAAGTCTTCACAAACTACAAAACATGATATTTATCATGTTTTGATTTTCTTTAAAAAAGTACTTTTGATAATTATTCTTTAGCGAACATATGAGTATCATTTACGTCCTAATAACTGTCAGTCTATCCTTAGCGCTAGTCTTTTTTTTTATCTTTATTAAGTCAGTAAAAAGTGGGCAATTCGATGATACGTACACCCCTTCTATTAGAATGCTCTTTGACGATGAAGTCAAAAATAAATCACCAAAAAAATCAATCACTAACACTAAACTAAATTCATAACTTTTATGGAAATGCAACAATTTTATTATGACAACAAGATTGTAAAAAACTTTATTTATGCCACAATCCTGTGGGGGTTGGTTGGTATGACTGTTGGGCTAATGTTGGCCTTTATGTTTTTATACCCAAATTACACTAGCGGAATTTCATGGTTAAGTTTTGGACGTTTACGTCCTTTGCATACAAACGCTGTAATTTTTGCCTTTGTAGGTAATGCAATGTTTGCAGGGATTTATTATTCAACACAACGTTTGCTTAAAGCAAGAATGTTTAATGATTGGATTAGTAAATTTCACTTTTGGGGATGGCAATTAATTATTGTTGCTGCTGCAATTACACTTCCGTTAGGCTACTCAACAAGTAAAGAATATGCTGAATTAGAATGGCCAATTGATATTGCAATTGCCTTAGTTTGGGTTGCATTTGGTGTAAACCTTATCGGAACAATGATTAAACGTAGAGAGCGTCATTTCTATGTTGCTATTTGGTTTTACTTAGCAACTTTTATCACTGTTGCTGTCTTACATATTTTTAATAGTTTTGAATTGCCAGTATCTATGCTTAAAAGTTATTCTGTGTATGCAGGTGTACAAGATGCATTGGTACAATGGTGGTACGGACATAATGCTGTGGCATTTTTCTTAACAACTCCGTTCTTAGGATTGATGTATTACTATGTTCCTAAAGCTGCAAATAGACCTGTATATTCTTATAGGTTATCTATCGTTCACTTTTGGTCGCTAATATTTTTATATATCTGGGCAGGACCTCACCACTTATTATATTCTGCACTACCTGATTGGGCACAAAACTTAGGCGTTGCATTTTCAATTATGTTATTGATGCCGTCTTGGGGTGGTATGATTAACGGGCTCTTAACACTTAGAGGTGCTTGGGATAAAGTTAGAACAGACCCTGTTTTAAAATTTATGGTAGTTGCGATTACTGGTTATGGTATGGCCACTTTTGAAGGCCCACTTTTATCTATCAAATATTTTAATGCAATTGCACACTTTACAGATTGGATTATTGCACACGTACATGTTGGGGCATTAGCTTGGAATGGGTTTTTAGCCTTTGGTATGATTTATTGGTTGGTTCCAAGAATGTTTAAAACAAAATTATTTTCTACTAGCTTAGCCAACACCCACTTTTGGGTGGGTACATTAGGTATCATATTATATGCATTACCAATGTATGTTGCAGGGTTTATGCAAGCTACTATGTGGAAACAATTTACTCCGTTAGGAGGATTGGTTTATGGTAACTTCTTAGATACTGTTACGCAAATTATGCCAATGTATTGGATGCGTGCTATTGGTGGATCGATGTATATAATCGGGGCATTTATCATGCTTTACAACATTGTTAAAACTATAAAATCTGGGAGCCCAGTTGAAGATGAATTGGCTGAAGCTCCTGCATTAAAGAAAATTATTAAAGGGAGATTAGCTGGTGAAAACTGGCACAGAGTTCTAGAAAGAAAACCTATTAAATTGACTATTTTAGCAACCATTGTAATTTTAATTGGGGGTGCTGTACAAATACTTCCTACCATTTTTGTAAAATCTAATATTCCAACTATTAGTAGTGTAAAACCATATACACCACTAGAATTAGAAGGAAGAGATTTATATATACGTGAAGGATGTGTTGGATGTCACTCACAAATGGTTAGACCATTTAGAAGTGAGGTTGAACGTTATGGAGAGTACTCAAAGGCTGGAGAATTTGTTTATGATCATCCATTTTTATGGGGGTCTAAACGTACTGGACCAGATTTACATCGTATTGGTGGAAAATATTCTGACAGTTGGCATTTGAATCACATGTTCGATCCGCAATCAACATCAGCAGGATCTATTATGCCTCGTTACCAATGGCTGATTAGAGATGAACTTGATATTTCTGATACACAAGCTAAATTGAAAGTGATGGTGACATTAGGAGTACCTTACTCTGAAGAGGATGTTGAAAATGCTGTTGCAGATTTAAAATCTCAGGCAATAGATATTGAAATCAATTTATTAGGAGATCCTACATTTGCAGAAAATTACAAAGCTGATAAAGAAGCTGCCAAGGCTGCTGGAGAAGAATTTATCCCTATCAGTCAAAAAGAAATTGTAGCAATGATTGCCTATTTACAACGGTTAGGAACTGACATTAAAGTTAAAGAATAATAAATTATGTTAAGATTTGTAAAACACTATATGACAGGAATTGAAGGTATCGCAATATATCCAATTGTGTCGCTACTTATATTCTTTATCTTTTTTATGGTACTTTTCTTTTGGGTAATTACCGCAAAAAAAGAACATATCGATCATGTAAGTAATCTACCATTCGATTCATCAACTAAAAACGACAACCAAACATTATGAAGTTAAAAGGATATTTTAGAACAGCAATATTTGCAGTCATTGTATTTGCAATATTATGGTACTTACTAGACCTAACAATGGTAGATTTAGTAGAGAAACCCCTAGTAGTTTTAGGCTTTGCAATTTTATTAATTGCCATTTTATTTAATGGTAAAATCGTAAATAACCTTAGAGATACAAGAACAAACAGCTTAACTGAAGAACAAAAATCTTCGCAATTTGATTGGTATAAAAACTTGATGAAAGCTTTAACTAAATCAAAACCAATGGAGGAAGAAGATGATATTTTAATGGATCATGCCTATGATGGTATTCGTGAGTTGGATAATGATTTACCACCATGGTGGTTGTATGGTTTTTACGCATCAATTATTTATGCAATTGGATATTTAAGTTATTATCATTTGATGGATGGTGATGATCAAATAGTTGAATTTAATAAAGAAATGGCGCAAGCTAAAATTGATGTTGAAGAATATAAGAAAACTGCAAAGAATTTAATAGATGCTACTACAGTTGAGTTGATAACTGATGAAGCAGATTTAGCAGCTGGTAAAGCAATTTTTGCAGAAAAATGTGTTGCATGTCACTTAGCAGATGCTGGTGGTAGCATTGGACCAAACCTTACCGATAAATATTGGATTTTAGGAGGTGGAATTAAAAATGTATTTACAACTGTATCAGAAGGTGGACGTGATGGTAAAGGGATGATTCCTTGGAAATCTGAACTGAAACCAAATGAGATTGCTCAAGTTGCAAGTTATGTTATTTCGCTTCAAGGTACATCTCCTGTAAAACCAAAAGCACCTCAAGGCGACCTTTGGGAAACTGAAGAAGCTGTAGAAGAATAAATTTTAAAAACAAACAAATTAGATATAACTGCGCTTTGACTTCAATATCAAAGTGCAGTTATGCTTTTAACATAATACTAAAGATATGTCTGATCAAAAAGAGGAATCATTTAGAGATTCTATTGGCACCATCAAAAAAGATGGAAAACGTCAATGGGTATTTCCTAAAAAACCAAGTGGCTTTTTTTATAAATATCGAACTTATGTTAGTTGGTTTTTATTGTTCAGTTTAATTGCTGCTCCATTCATTAAAATAAATGGAAATCAATTTTTACTATTTAACATAATAGACCGGAAATTTAATATTTTCAGTATTCCTTTTTGGCCTCAAGATTTTTATCTCATTGTATTATCTATGATTATTGGGGTGGTATTTATCACACTCTTTACAGTAATTTATGGTCGTATTTTTTGCGGGTGGATTTGTCCTCAAACCATTTTCTTAGAAATGGTTTTTAGAAAAATTGAATATTGGATTGAAGGTGATCGACCAGCTCAAATGAAACTTGCTAAACAAGAATGGAATGGTAATAAAATAAAGAAGAGACTTTTTAAATGGTTTTTGTTTTTTATAGTTTCATTTATAATCGCCAATGTTTTTCTTGCGTATTTTATCAGCAGCGATGAACTCTTAAAAATTATTACTGACAACCCTGAAAATCATGTAAGCACGCTTATTTCACTATTAGTATTCACGGGAGTCTTCTATTTTATATTTGCTTGGTTTAGAGAACAAGTATGTATTATTGCTTGCCCTTATGGCCGGTTGCAAGGGGTGTTACTAGATAACAAATCTATCAATGTTGCCTATGATTACAAGCGTGGAGAAGGCGATACAGGACGTGGAAAATTGAAGAAAAGTGAAGATAGAGCAGCAAGCGGAAAAGGAGATTGTATAGACTGTAATCAATGCGTTGTGGTTTGTCCTACTGGTATTGATATTAGAAATGGTACACAATTAGAATGTGTAAATTGTACGGCTTGTATAGATGAGTGCGATCATATTATGGAAAAGATAAACTTCCCTAAAGGATTGATTCGCTACGCATCTGAAGATAATATTGCAAAAGGCACCAAGTTTAAATTGAATGCTAGAGTTAAAGGGTATTCGGTTGTATTAATCATTTTATTTATTGCTTTAACCACTTTACTTTTTATGAGGACAGATGTAGAAGCTGTAATATTAAGATTACCTGGGCAGTTGTATGAAACCAAAGAAAACAATGTGATTAGCAACGTGTTTACTTATAAGTTGATAAATAAAACGTCTAAAGATATAGAGAACATCACATTTGAATTGATATCTCACGAAGGAACCATTAAATTAATTGGTCACGAAGATTTTACATTAGACCAACAAGATTTATTAAGTGGGACTTTGTTTATTGAGATTCCGAGAGGTGAATTAAAAGATGCCAAAGAAAATATTAAGATTGGTGTCTATTCTAATGGGGAATTGATTGAAACTACTAAGACTAATTTCTTAGGCCCTAGGAGTTATAGATAAAGGCCCCTTTAATTCCACAAAGGTGGAAACTAGAATGTCATTCCCGCACGGAGGTGGGAATCCATTTGATTTCACAGAAATAATTAAAATACGAATAGATTCCGCATCATGTGCGGAATGACATCAAAAAGAAGAAATATGAAAATAAATTGGGGAACAGGAATCGTAATTGCAATGGTATTGTTTATGAGTTTTATCGCATTTTTTGTGATTAAATCATTCGATTCAGATAATAAACATTTCTTGGTAGATGAGGAGTATTACAAATCAGAGCTTAAATATCAAGAAGAAATTGACAAACAAGAAAATACTAAAACTTTATCTAGCAAAGTTGTTATTTTAAAAACAGCTACTGGCTATGTAATTGAATTTCCAGAGGAGATAAATGAAGATACAACTGGTACTATTTCTTTTTTAAGACCCTCTTCCAAAGTATTAGATTTCGAAATTCCGATAGCTATTATTGACAATAAAATGAGCTTTGAACATGAAAATTTAGTTTCAGGAAATTGGAATATTAGAATTGATTTTAAATCAAATTCTGAGGAATATTTAGTCAAACGCTCAATTACCTACTAATGCTCTATTCAGCACTCATACTAGGATTACTTGGAAGTTTTCATTGTATTGGTATGTGTGGCCCCATAGCATTTGTATTGCCTCTAAACAGAGAAAATAATATTAAAAAAGTGATACAAGTTTCATTGTATCATTTAGGCAGACTACTCACCTATTCTTTTATTGGATTGATTTTCGGATTGGTGGGAAAAGGTTTATTCTTGATGGGATTTCAACAACGTATCTCCATATTAGTTGGAGTTTTAATGATTCTCATTGTTTTAATTCCAGCACGTGTTTTCAACAAATATAATTTTTCAAGTCCCTTATACTCCTTTGTAGGAAAAGTAAAATCAGGATTAGGAAAACTCCTCAAAAACAAATCTAACAAAGCATTATTTACAATTGGTATCCTCAACGGGTTTTTACCCTGTGGCTTGGTTTATATGGCATTGGTTGGATCAATTGCAACAACCGATACTGCCCTTGGAGCTCTGTATATGTTTATCTTCGGATTAGGAACTATACCCTTAATGACAGTTGCTGTATATTTAGGAAATGTGCTTTCAATTTCTGTTAGAAATAAGATTCAAAAAGTGATTCCCGTTTTTGTCGTGATGATCGGAATCTTATTTATTCTTAGAGGAATGGGGTTAGGAATTCCTTATATTTCTCCTTCTGATGCTGCTTTGACTATTAGTAATAATCCTGCAGAGTGTGTCGATGTTGATTCGCAGAATCAATAAATTACAAAAAAAAAAAATTCAGCTTTACGTCTTCGCGAACGAGGTACGAGTATGGCGATCTTATTAAAAATTATTGTAATCCGCATGAGATTGCCACAATACATTTCATTTCGTTCGCAAAGACGTTTCAATCTAACATCTAAAGTCTAATCTAAATCATATTCAAATTAATCACTTCTTGATTTGTAAGCGGTCTATAATGTCCTCGTGGTAAGTTCTTTTTAGTCAATCCAGCAAAAATGACACGATCTAGTTTTACAACTGCATATCCAAAATTCTCGAATATTTTACGAACAATTCTATTTCTACCAGAATGAATTTCGATTCCAATTTCGGTTTTCGATTGTCCTTCTACATACGAAATAGCATCAACAAAAACCATCTTCCCTTCTAACATAAAGTTACCTGCAATGGTTTGCATATCTTTCATCGATAATTTTTTATCTAAAGATGCGTGGTATAATTTTTTAACATTGTGTTTTGGATGTGTCAACTTTTTAGCCAAATCTCCATCATTGGTAAACAACAACAAACCAGTCGTGTTTCTATCCAATCTCCCAACTGGGTAAATGCGTTCTTTCGTTGCACTTGCAATAACATCCATCACGGTTTTACGACCTCTATCATCTTCCATTGTGGTGATCATATTCTTAGGCTTGTTAAATAAAACATAGCGTTTTGTTTCAATAGAAAGTACTGCTCCATCAAAACGAACCACATCTTCTTTCTGAACTTTATAACCCATTTCAGTGATTATTTTTCCGTTTACAGTTGCATTACCTGAAGCGATATAAACATCTGCTTCGCGACGTGAGCATATACCAGCATTGGCAATGTATTTATTTAAACGAATTCCATCCGCTACATTCTCTTTTTTAGGAGTTGTATTTGGCTTGCGCTTAAATGTTTTAACGTTTTGTGGATTTGGACGAAAATTTTTAGTTTTCATCTTCTTTACTGGAGATTTCTGAGGAGTTTTTTTAGCGTGTCGTCCTCTCGACGAGTTTTCTCTTGTTGCCATCTTAAAAATAATTTTTGGCAAAGATACTTCTTATTTTTTGATTTACGATTGCCGAATTACGAATGAGGATTTACGAAATACGATTTGGGATTTAATACTAAATTTTAAATTTCATTGATATAAGATTTATACTCCTTTAAATCAATCTGCCAAAATATAAAAGGATACTTTTCTTTAGACTCTTTAACCAATTCCCTTTTGTTCTCATCAAAATATTCGTCGTATTTCAATTTATATTCAAGTTGTAAATATTGAGTTCTTAATTTAATAATTGTATTTTTAACATCTCCTAATACATTTATAAAATCTTGATATTTAGCATCATCTTCAACATAATAAAAAACTTGAGTAATAGGATTTACTAATAATTTTTTTTTGAGCAATTCTTTTAATTCAGACCTAGATATAATCTTATTATTGAATAATACAGACTCCTTATCAACCTGTAACAATATCGTATTTTCTTTATTAAATGTAGGATATGCTATTTCAAAAATCTCAATTTCTTCATAATCCACATAATCAGGAAATACAACTTCCAACCCTTTATTTTCAGACAACTTATAAGTGCTTTTTTTTATAGAGTCTCGTTGCTTAAAATACTTATTTCTTTTATTTCTATACTCATCTCTAATAGGTTTCTCCAAAGGATGCATCAACATATGAAGTCTATTAACTTCGTCATACTCGCTTGATTTTAACAAATAACTAATTCGCCTATAACCTGCAAATTTTAATTGCTCTTCTAAAAACAGAATATCTTTCATTTTAATATTTCTATCTGCAACTATAAAATGCCTTATATAATTTTTTTCATCTGAAGGAAGTAAAACTCCTTCTTTAAGAGCCTCTAAATAAAAATTACTATCTAAAGGAATTATTCTATCGTTATAATTTGCAGTTAATTTACCATCAATATATTTTAAATAAACAAAAAAGGTTACTCGATCATTGTTCTGGAATCTATCAATCTTCCCTTTTCCAATAGGTAAATCCGTAATAAATTTTTTGTCATTTAACAAATCAAATATGACTTGTTCTTCTTTACTCCTTTTAAATTTTGATTTTAATGTATCAGATTCAATATTAAAAAGTTTAAATTCAGAAGCTGAAATAGTATACTTTGAAACATAATCACAATAGTTGCTTCTAACGATAATTATATCTTTCTCAATAAAATAATGCATCGTATCGCCTAGGCAAGAATATGAGTCGTAATTAATAAACCTACCGTCTTCAATTTTTATTAAGGAGTGAGAAGTAATATTGTTTGTGATATCCTCATGAATCCAATAGCCTTGAATTTTTGTGTGGACTTACAGCTAATAAATGAAAGTAGAAAGATTCCAATTAAAATAAAATAATAAATTCCTTTAGCTTTCATAATTAAATTGTCAGGTTTATTCTTGTCACTATTTCAGAAAATAATTTCGGAAAAGATACTGCTTCTTTTGGAATTTATTATATGATTAAACCTATCTCATTTTTAAAATTTATAAAAAAATCATTTTTACTTGCATAATCAATAGTAATACTATTATATTTGCATGCTAATAATTATTTATTTGAAAAACTTAAATATTCATATAGAAATTAACCCTGAATTATATTCAAAAAATCCTGATTCAACAGAATTGGGTCAGAATATTATTACAAAGAGTATCGAATTAATTTATGAAATAGGTTTTGAAGCATTTACATTTAAAAAACTAGGGATTGTTTTAAACTCTCCTGAAAGTACAATTTATCGTTATTTTAAAAATAAACATATTTTACTAATTTACCTAACTAGCTGGTATTGGGCTTGGATAGAATATCAATTAGTTTTTGCAACTACAAATGTATCTTCACCAAGAAAAAGATTGCTTAAATCTATTGATATTCTTACAAAGGCTGGGGTAATTGACAATTCAATTTCTTATATAAATGAAGTGTTATTAAGTGAGATAATTATCTCTGAATCAATGAAATCATACCACACAAAAAGTGTTGATGAAGAGAATAAAAAGGGGTACTTTGAAACATATAAAAAAGTAGTGCAACGGGTAAGTAAAATTGTTTTAGAAATAAATTCAAACTATAAATTCCCTCACATGTTAATTTCTACAGTAATTGAAGGGGCACATCAACAAAAATATTTTGCTGAACATTTACCATCGCTTACTGATACAAAAAAAGGAACAAATAGTGTTACAGAGTTTTATACAAATATGGTAATTCAAGTCATAAAGTGATTTTTACAAAAACAACATATAGCCCTATTACTCTAATTTATCAATTTAGATACCTCATCTCTTTTTGTTTATTGTTTTTACTAATAAACAAAACCGTTATCCACAATTCTTTTAACCTTACAGATATAAAACACGAACTAGCTGATACTTCAGAAAAAGAAAATTCTTCTGAAAACGAAATAGACTTAGAAGATGAAAACATCACTTATAACATAAAAAAAATAGGTGGCACATCAAATATCAATCAACCTCTAGCTTATTTTATATCAAATCAATCATTTTGGAATCTAAATATCGACATACAGGTTCCACCTCCAAGAATATAATTTCTCAATTATATTTAAACAAACATTAAATCTATTTACACTTTACATAATCTCTTAATCATGAGGTTATACATCAATTATAAATAATAAAAATGAAAAATTTATTCAATTTCAAACATTTCAAGGGAGATTTATTTGGCGGAATGACTGCCGGAATTGTTGCACTTCCTTTAGCATTGGCTTTTGGAGTTAGTTCAGGACTTGGTCCAAGTGCAGGGCTGTATGGAGCAATCTTTGTAAGCTTCTTTGCTGCTCTTTTTGGCGGTACTAATACTCAAATATCAGGACCAACAGCACCTATGACAGCAGTTAGCATGGTTGTAATTGCTGGTATTGTTGCTGCTTTTGATGGCGATATTTCAAAAGCGCTTCCTGCTATATTAACCGTATTTATACTATCCGGTCTTATGCAAATTAGCCTTGGCTTAATAGGTCTTGGCAAATACATAAAGTATATACCATACCCTGTTGTTTCAGGGTTTATGACTGCTATTGGTGTTATTATTTTAGTCACTCAAATACTTCCTTCTGTGGGTTACTATCCAAAAGAAGATGCGGAATTTGTGAATCAATTTAAACCACATGCCGAAGAAATTATTTTAAACAATATCTTAAAAGAAGAAGCTGGTGAAGGAATTTTAGTTTTAGAAGACTTTAAAGAAACAGTTAAAAGAGCAGAGGGAATAAATCAAGATCAGATACTAAAAGAATCTCAAACTCTAGCAAGCAAAGAAGCCTCTGGAGTAATAGGTGCTTTTAAAGTATTGCCAAGAGCTTTAAGCAATATTAACTGGCTAGAACTATTATTAGCTCTAGGAACTATATTAATTATTTACGGATTTAAGCGTATTACTACTGCTGTTCCGAGTACTCTAGTAGCATTATTAGTGATGTCAGGAATTGCATTTGGTTTTGGGTTAGATTATAGACCTATTGAAGAAATACCAAGTGGGTTACCACTACCAAACCTTGAAATATTTACAAGTTTTAAATTAGGAAACATTACCCCTTATATTTTTACAGCGCTGACATTAGCATTATTAGGAGCGATAGACTCTCTTTTGACTTCTGTTGTTGCAGACAATATGACCAAAACCAAGCACAAACCAAATAAAGAATTAATTGGTCAAGGAATTGGTAACAGTATTGCAGCCATTTTTGGAGGGATTCCAGGAGCTGGAGCTACAATTAGAACTGTTGTTAATATCAATGCAGGTGGTAAAACAAGGTTATCTGGAATGATAGCGGGTGTGCTTTTATTAGTTATTTTATTAGCATTAGGACCTATTGCTTCGCAAATTCCAGCAGCAGTTTTAGCTGGAATCTTAATTACTGTTGGTATCGGTGTAATGGATTATAAAGGGTTAAAAGCAATGCCTAAAATGCCTAGACCCGAAGTAATAATAATGTTAGTTGTATTAGTATTATCATCTGTTTGGAACTTGGTTTATGCTGTAGGTATTGGTTTGGTAATAGCCTCTTTAATGTTTATGAAAAAAATAGGAGATTTAACAGCAAAACGTTCTGATGTAAAATCATTAATTGAAGAAAAAGCCTGGGAAGATGAGGATAATTTTCCGAAAAAATTAAAAGAACAAGTTTTCATAAAACATATAAAAGGCCCATTATTCTTTGGATCTACAAGCGATTTTCAACAACTTATAAAGCAAATTCCTGATACTGCTTCAACAGTAATTATTAGAATGGGAAGAATGCAATATATAGATCAATCAGGATTATACGCCTTAGAAGATGCTTTAATTGATTTAGTCAAAGGTAACAAAAAGGTATTGCTAGTAAATATCATTGAACAACCTCGGTATTTGATGGAGAAAATTGATATAATTCCAGATTTAATACCTGGAGAACAAATTTTTGGCAATTTTAAAGAGTGTATTAAGTGGATAAAAGATAATAATTTAAAAGAACAAAAATGAATACTCAAACAAAAATAACACAAGATAACTTAACTGCTAATGATGCTCACGCAATTTTAGTAGAAGGGAATAGCAGATTTGCAAAAAATTTAAAAGTACTTAGAAACCTGAAAGAACAAGTTTTTCAAACTAGTGAAGGACAGTATCCATTTGCTGTAATATTAAGTTGCATTGATTCAAGAGTACCCACAGAATTAGTTTTTGATCAAGGAATAGGAGATATCTTTAGTGTTCGTGTTGCGGGAAACATTATTAATGAAGACGTTTTAGGTTCAATGGAATATGCTTGTAAAGTTGCAGGGTCAAAAATAGTAGTGGTTATGGGACACACCAAATGTGGTGCAGTAACAGCTGCTTGTAATCATGTAGAATTAGGAAATATTACGCCATTGTTGCAGAAAATTCAACCAGCTGTTAAAGCTGTAGAAGCAACTATTTCTAAAATGGATGATAAATCTATTGAAGATGTTGCAGTACTTAATGTGGAATTATCAATTGATAGAATTAGAAAGGAAAGCGCCATATTGTCTGAATTAGAAAAGGAAGGAACTATTGAAATAGTTGGAGCTATTTATGATGTTTCTACAGGGTTAGTCAATTTTCTGTAATAAGATGAGCTTTTTAAATAAACTAACTAGAAACAGTGTTTTTTTACTGTTTCTAGCTCCACTTATGTCTTATTCTCAAGAGGATAAGGTTGGTAATTGGCTGATGTATTTTGGCATGAATAGAATTAGTGATCATCTAAGTATTCATACTGAAATACAATATAGAAACCATGCTATAACTCCAAATAATATTGAACAATTATTACTTCGAACAGGGTTGAATTATCATTTTTCGGAGAAAGCAACAGTTACTGCAGGATATGCATATATCCCGTCATATGTATATGATTCTAAACAAAACTCTCCAGAAGTTGAAGAGCACAGAATATGGCAGCAGTTTATTTTGACCAATAAAATTGGTAGAGTAAAATTCGAACATAGATATAGAATAGAGCAACGATGGATAAATCAAAATTACAAAAACAGGTTGCGCTACCGATTGATGCTTTTTGTTCCTCTTAACAAACCAGTTATTGAAAAAGGAACTTTATTCTTAGGAGTATATGATGAAATATTTATGAACACTAAAGAGTCTTTTTTTGATAGAAATAGACTTTACGGAGCTTTAGGATATCAAATTAATAAAGATATTAATATCCAAATAGGCATGTTACATCAACAATTAAGCAATTCTGGAAAATGGTATTTACAATTCGCACTATTTTTCAATACTGATTTCAGAAAAAATAAAACGATCAAAAATTAACCTTCAAATCACTTACAAATGTTTAAAAATTTCTTAGGGGATAGTCCCCAATGGTATAAATTCACCATAATTGGTTTTTTAATTTTTAATATCATATCCTATTTCACCTTAGGACCGACCGTAACTTCGTGGGTAATTATTGCAGAATTTATATTCACGCTGGCAATGGCTTTAAAGTGTTATCCTTTAATCTCAGGAGGATTGCTGGCTATACAAGTATTAGCCCTTAATCTAACCAATGCTAAAAATGCATATCACGAAGTAGAACAAAACTTAGAGGTGATTCTTTTATTAATGTTTATGGTAGCAGCCATATACTTTATGAAGCCATTACTAATGTTTGTTTTTAGTAAAGTTTTTACAAAGGTGAAATCAAAAATGGCATTATCCCTTTTGTTTGTTGTTCTTTCAGCGCTACTTTCAGCTTTTTTGGATGCATTAACAGTAACAGCAGTTTTAATAAGTGTTGGTGTTGGCTTTTACGGAGTATATCATAAAATTCATTCAAGCAATCTCGATTTAGATGAAGATGGGACATTAGATCGAAAACAGCTAAGTGGAAAAACTTTAGAACAGTTTAGGAGTTTTTTACGCAGTTTAATAATGCATGGTGTGGTAGGTACTGCTCTTGGGGGAGTAATGACTTTAGTTGGAGAGCCTCAAAATTTATTGATAGGAGAAAAACTTGGTTGGGACTTTATTGAGTTCTTTTTACAAATGAAAATTATTACAATTCCGGTATTCATTGCAGGATTATTGACAACTGTTTTTCTCGAAAAAACCAAACTTTTTGGTTTTGGCGCAAAATTGCCAGAAGTCGCTCGTAATATAATTGAAAACTACACTGAAATAGAAGATAATAAAAGAACTAAAAAAGAGGAACAAAAACTAATAATTCAAGCTATTGCCATGGTTTTGTTGATAATAGGGTTAGCACTACATCTAGCCCCTGTTGGATTTATAGGTTTGGCTTTAATTATATTCCAAGCAGCATTTATGGGAATAACTGATGAGCATCAAATAGGTCCAGCCTTTGAAGAAGCATTGCCTTTTACAGCACTATTGGTTGTCTTTTTTGTTATTGTTGCAATGATACACGATCAACATTTATTTAAGCCAATTATAGATTGGGCACTCTCAAAAGACCCCTCGATTCAACCTACAATGTTTTACATTGCAAATGGAGCATTATCAGCAATTAGCGATAATGTTTTTGTAGCAACCGTATACATAAATGAAGTACATGCTGCATTTGATGCTGGCGAAATATCAAGAATGGAATTTGAAAAATTAGCAATAGCAATTAATACTGGTACAAATTTACCAAGCGTTGCAACCCCCAATGGTCAAGCTGCCTTCTTGTTTTTATTAACCTCATCTTTAGCACCATTGATAAACCTATCATATGGGAAAATGGTAAAAATGGCTTTCCCTTATGCTATTGTTTTGGGTGGTGTTGGTTTAATCTGCATTAAATATTTATTATAAAAAATTTGGCAAGGGTACAGCTTGTTTTTAATTGTAGAATTTTAAAGTTTTAAAGTTTTTTTTAGCAAAAAAACTTGTAACAATAAACAAACAATTTAGTTATAGTAATAAGGAATGATTAAATCTCTTATTTAAAAACAGATAAATGGATTATACGTTTAGCAGTAAAGAATTAAAAAAAGATAACTGCAAAAATTGTTTAAAAACAAGTCAAGAAATTTTAACCGCAGATGGGAGATGTATAGAATGCATAGTATTTGAAAACAATGTAGATGAATTAATGAAGAAGTTAAACATCTAGTTAATTAACCCGTCCTAAATTACTGAAGTCAATCAACATAAAACTAAATATACACTTAAATATTAAGCGTTTCAATAAATCATGGAGCATGACATTTGTTATGTTTTAATCAAATAGTATAAGATACTTTTGCTTAATATTAAATAGAAAATCATGAGCAATATAAAAGAGTGTTTAGTTTGTAAAAAATCATCTGTAGAAACACCCGTAACAAAATTTTATTATCAAGAAAGTGAATTTTATATCTGTCCACAACATATACCTGTTTTAATTCATAATCCTCAAGATTTGGTAGGCTTATTGGATGGCGCAGACAAGCTACAAGGAGGATAACATATAAAACAAAATAATTTTTATAGCGCTTGTTTATCTTAAGATGAGCAAGTAAAGTTGTGCTTAGAAGTTAAAATTCTTAAACTTAAAGCAACCTCTCGATTATAACAGAAGTGTCTATCAGCATTAAGCTAAAAATACCTGTAAAAATAAGCAGCTTTAATAAGTTGTGAAGAATGATGTACTGCTGTTTTGTATTCGAATTCCACAACAAGAAAATGAATATCAATAAAGAAAATCCTGCTGCATAAAAGTAATATTTCATCCACCCTATTTCTGGATATTGCCATAAGAAATAAATAGGAATCAAAATTAAAAGCAATAAAAAAGTACTGAATTTTTTTATAAATACTTCGCCATATTTTACAGCCGCCGTTTGGTTGTTCACCAAAATATCACCATCAATATTCTCAAGGTTTTTCATCAACTCTCTTATCAATATTAATAAAAACAAGAAAACTGCGTGTACAAAAATGATGTTAGAGAAATTCTTATAATACACAAACACAGCAAAAAATGGCAGGATGGTTAAGCTAGTTGCAGATATTAATCCTATTATTGGATATTTTTTTAGTTTGTGTGAATAAAACCAAATCAGAAAAATATATACTGAAAAAAAGAATGCTGCTTTCCAAGATACCAAATAGGATAATAATACCCCAATAAAATTCAACAGAAAATAGATAATTAATTTTGTATTCTGACTAACGTATGCATCAATCTTTGATTTTATGGGTCTATTGATTTGATCTTTTTCTTTATCATAAAAATTATTAATAATATAACCCGAGGCTATCACACAAACTGAAGCCAACACAATAAAAAATAAATTGATGTCTAACAAAACTGTTCGTAAAGATTTATCAGGAGAAAAAATAAATAATGCCGCCAAATATTGTGCAATCACTAAGGCTAAAATATTATAACCACGTACCACAGAAAACAAGCTGAATATTTTTAATCCGTATTGTTTTATTGTAGTGATGTTAGACATTTAATTGAAAGTATTAAGATTACTGTCTATGACAAATAACCTCTAGAATCTATATACCAATTCTAATTTGTAGCTTTTTAATATCCTTTTGGCTTTCTCATAATCCTCAGTAAATCCAAGAATATAACCTCCACCTCCTGATCCACAAAGTTTTAAGTAGTATGCATTCGTATCAATTCCTTGTTGCCAAACAGCATGAAAAGCATTCGGAATCATCGGTTTAAAGTTAGACAATACCACTTTAGACAATTGCTTTACATTGCCGAAAAGTGATTTTACATCGCCGTGTAAAAAATCATCAATACAAGCATCTGTATAACGTGCAAAATCCTCATTCAACATACGTCTAAAGCCTTCGTTCTTCATCTTATTCATAAAGATGTTGACCATCGGAGCTGTTTCTCCAACCATTTCAGAATCTAATAAAAACACAGCTCCTTTACCTCCCTTTTGTGAAGGAATACCTGTTGCCTCTAAACTGTCTTTTGAGTTAATTAAAATAGGTAAACTTAAGTATGAATTTAACGGATCTAAACCAGAACTTTTCCCGTGAAAAAAAGATTCCATTAACGAGAAAATTGCTTTTAGCTTTAGTAATTTTTCTCTTGTTAAATTCTCTAAAACAGTAATTTTATCATCAACATACTTATCATAGATTGCAGCTACCAAAGCTCCTGAACTTCCCACGCCATATCCTTGAGGAATACTAGAATCAAAACACATTCCTTTATCAATATCACTTTTAAATTGATCTAAATTAAAGTGAACTAAATTGGTATCTATATTTGATAAGTAAGAATGGAATTTTAATAAATTATTGTTAGACTCTTTTGACACATCAGATAAGTTGCCTGAAATTTTCAATGCACCTTGGTATGAATTGTATGGAATTGCCAATCCTTTGGAATCTTTAATAATTCCATATTCTCCAAAGAGTAATATTTTTGCGTAAAATAATGGACCTTTCATAGTGTCAATTAATGAGGAATAATTATTTTTTTGATGATTTTACAATAGTAATTAATATTTTCAATATTTCAGTTGATTTTGACTTAAACTTTTTAAAAGTTACTTCACTGATAAACTTTGTTTTATATAACAATTCTAACCAGTAATCAACTTCATTTGCTTCTTTAAGACTAATAGATATTTTATGAATAAAGTCTGCTTTACTTTGGGTTAATTCTGCTTCTCTAACATTTGCGCCGATTGATGTTCCGGCTTTTAGTAACTGTACAAATTCTTTTCTTTCAATTAATTCTTTATAAAGGTTTACAATAGCAAAATTGAAACTTTTTGTTTTTATAATATTCTCTCTTTTCATAACAGCAACTTTTAATTATCAACTAATCCTTTTCATTATTAATTATTCCTTTTTCATTATTAATTCAACAGCTCCCTTTCCTACACCATCATTTATATACTGATTATTTTCACAGAACTGCATTAATTCTTTGGTTACAAAACCTTTAACCTTCTCTTTTTCATTATATGGAAACAACAAATGCACATTAGCACCAGCATCTAGAGTAAAACAAATATTTGAATTTGTTGCAGCTCTATATTCCCAAATCTTATTGATAATTTTAAGTGTGTTTGGCTTCATCAAAATAAAATAGGGATTCGAAGTCATCATCATTGCATGCAAAGTTAAAGCCTCACTTTCTATCAAATTTACAAAGGCTTTTAAATCACCCGATTTTAATATAGATTTCATTTTACTGATATTCTCTTCGGCTTGTTGAAAACGATTTTCAGCAAATGGATGACCATGCATTAAATCATGACCTAACGTGCTACTTACTTGCTTTTCTCCCTTATCAACCAATAAAATAGTGTCTTGATAATTTTTGAAATTTGAATGGACGGCATCAGAAAACTCAACTCCATACAAGTTAGAACTATCTTTTATTTCTTTATGTTCTCCCCAAACTACAATTTCTCCTTTTACAGATCTACAAGCAGAACCAGAACCCAATCTAGCTAAAAAAGACGCTTTTTTGTAAAAATAATCATCTCTGATTTTTGGATTCAATTCCTTTTCAATACTCATCACACACAAAGCTATAGCGCCCATGCCACTTGCTGATGAAGCGATTCCGCTACTATGTGGAAAAGAATTTTCTGATTCAATTTTAAAATCAAAGTCTTTTAAATACGGACAGTACTTTTCTATTCGTTTAAAAAATGTTACGGTTTTTGGTTTAAAATCATCTTTTTTTTGACCTTCAAAATAGATTTCAAAATTGACATCGTCACCCTGAACTTGTTTCAGGGTCTCATCAATATGCGATTCCGAAATAAGTTCGGAATGACATTTTTTAAATGATAATGTTGTTATGGTATGACAAGCATCTAACGTAAAACTGATAGAAGTATTCTCAGGAATTTGATGTTCTTTTTTACCCCAATATTTAACCAAGGCAATATTACTCGGAGTTTTCCAAGCAAAGGATCCTTTAGAAAGATTTGAAGTATTTAGTGATTGAGGGATAAAATCTTGTTCGGTCAAGGCAAAAGGTTTTGGCAAAGATAAGCAAAAAATAAAGTTTGAAGTAATATTGATGAAGTCAGAATCTCAATTTTAAATTTAAACTGTACTATTAATTCTTTACAACAATTGGTAAAGTAAACTCTGTTGCTACTGGCATTCCTCTTTTAATAGCTGGTTTAAGCAATGGTAAATTTTCAATTCCACTTTCGATAAGTCTGTCCAAATTCGGGATTTGTTGCTGAATCATTTCTGAAGATTTAATATTTGACAACGAAACTTTACCTGTTTTATCAATAATTAACGTAATCAAAAGTGTATCACTCACTTTTTTTGAGGTGATGATATCAATAGAGGCTAATGATGCATAAATATGCTCTGAGAGTTTTATTTGCGTACAAATCTTTTGTTTTTCTTGTGACGGAATGCTATCACATTTAGGAAACAACGGAAATACATCCACTGAATTATAATCAATTACGGTATCAATAACCGAGTCATTAGACAATTCTTTCTTTTGAAAAAACTCACAAGACACTAAAAAAAATCCACAAAGAAAAAATAGAATTAAGCGTTGAAACATCAGTTGAATTTAATAGCTAAATTACGTTTTTAATCCGGAATAGGAATCAGCATATTTACTTGTGTCCCTGTATCAGGGTACGATTTAATTTCAAAACTACCACGCATCATTTTTATTCTTGCTTTGATTTGGCTTAAACCTAATCCATCCTTATATAATACCTCATCAACATCAAATCCATCGCCATTGTCAATAATCTGAATTTTTAATTCCTTATTTATTTCAAATATTTCAATCGTAGCCATACTTGCATTGCTATGCTTTAAAATATTATTGACCAACTCTTCATTAATATTGTAAATTTTAATTTCAAAACTTTGATCATAACGTTTAATATCTTTGGATTCCGAATTAAAAACAATTTGTGAATTTGAATATTTTTCGCATAAATCTTCGGTTGCAGTTGCCAATCCAAATTTTAATAAAACAGATGAAATCAACTTATGAGATAGATCTCTAATTTTATCGGATGCTTCACCAATAATCATTTCAATTTTAGCAACTTCTTCTGGTGCTTCTGACTTCAGCTCTGCTTTAACTGCATATAAATGCATGTTTGCTGATGACAATAACGTACTCACATTGTCGTGTAATATCTCAGCAATGTGACGCCTTTCTGCCTCTTTACCATCAAGAGTCGCATTCAATATTTTAATCTGAGCTTCGTTTTGTATAATTTCTAGCGCACGATCTTGTTTCATTTTTTCTTGCAGCAATTCTAAACCTGCTTTTTGTTTTTTAAGCCGATTGGTTCTTACAAACAACCAAATAATAACTAATAAAATAATCGTAATTCCGCCAAAAACATAGAGTAGTATTTCTGCAAGTTGTCTTTTTTGTTTTTCTATTTCCGTATCCTTTTCTTTTTGCTCTACATTATACTTCGCTTCAATCTCAGTAATTTTGTTTGCTAATTTTCCAGCCATCAAGTCTCTGCTAAGCCCTACACTTTCAAACAAATAATCATACCCTGTTTTATAATCTTCTTGTAAATAAAAAACCTGCGAAAGATTATCTAATGTAATCTCAGTAACTTCTCTCGATTTAGAATCTGTTCTCTTCGCCAATAAATCAAGCGTTTTTATATAATACTCTTTTGAAGCTTCTAGGTTTTGGGTGTACATATTTAAAGACCCCATATTAGCCAAAGCACCTGCCAACTTTATGGTTTCCTTTCTTTTTTCGTGTAATTTAATTGACTTTTTACCATACTCCTCAGCCAAAACAAAATCACCTTTACCAATAGCAACACCAATTAAATTAATATAAACTGTTGCCAAAGTTTCATCACTCGTTAAATGCTTTGGATGATATTGCAATACTTTTTTGTAGTAAATTTCAGCAGAATCCATCTGCCTTAAATTCTGAAAAACACTTCCTGCATTTAAATACAAACTGCTAATTAAAATTGAATCATTTAGCTTTAAACTATGCTTAACTCCTTCTTTAAAATATTTAAGAGACTTTTCATAATTCTTAGCTCTGCTAAAAACACGTCCAATGGTCTCATCATATTTTATATCAAACTTTAGAGATTCAAGTTTTTCTACTTTCGAATGTCCCTCAAGCAAAAGCTCTAAGGCTTTTTCATCATTTTCATTGAGTATAAAAACTTCTGCTTGGTAATAATTTAGCTTAACAGCAAATAAATTATCGCCAATCGTTTCTATGGCTTTTGCCTCATCAATTAATAATTGTGCAGCTTCAGAATTTTTTTCATCAATCTGTTTTGCTATCGAAACAAGAAGTTTTCCTTTATTTGAAATTATTTCATTTTGTGATTGTGCAACCCATGTATTGATTAATAAGAATACACATAACAACCGAAGTAATGTTCCTTTTACCATTTATTTAAACGCATTAATTATGTTTAAAAATTAATTTTTTAAAATTTAATTCTTTAGGAAAATAAGGGGAACTTAAGACCGTGAAAATACAAAAATTATTATTACCTACAAAAACAAAAAAAACCGAAGTAAAAACTTCGGTTAAAATCAATCAAATTACTATATTTTACATCACTCCATTTTTTCTCCTTTAATAAAAAGTGCTGTTTTTATTTCTTTTATTCTATACTTCACAATATCAGTTAGCTCTTTTTCTTTAGATTCAAATTTATCTAAATACCTTTGATAATGTTTAAATGCAATTTTTTTATCTTCATAATAATCATCTTCAGCCAAAGCTAACTCATATAATGCCCTATATCTATTAGGGTTGTTTTTAAATGATTTTTCAAAATAATAAATGGCCTCTTCCAAATTATTTTCTTCTTTAAAAATACTTCCTAACAAATAATACTGCTTGTCTAAATCTGGTTTTGCTGTGTAAATTGAAAACATCAATGAAAATTTCGCTTTCTCTTTTTCATTTAATTCATATTCAATAGTGGCTAAACGATATAATAGTTTTGGATCTTTTCTATCAATATCTAAAGCCTTATTGATATATATTTTGGCAAGTTTTAAACTATCAATTTTTAAATAAGACATTCCAAACATTTCATAAACATTTTTTGACTTATAATTTAATCGTTCTAACTTTTCTAAATAATTTATAGCCTTTTTATATTTTTTAGCAGCATATAATTGGTTTGCTTTTAGCTGATTAAAATTGATATTATTAGGATCTAATCGCAATCCTTTATCAATAAAAATCATGGTAGAATCTTTATCTTTTAACTCCTTAAAAAAAACTGCCAATCTATAAATACTCTTTATATGAAGGGAGTCTAAATTATAAGTATCCAAATAACTTTGCCCCATCGCAAACTTTAGTTTTTGTTTTTGGTAAGATTGCGCCAATAAATATGGGTAATTAGGATTTAATGAATCTTGCTCTATTAAATATTTAAAAATATACTCTGCCTTCGTTGCTTTATAATTTGACAAATACAACTTGCCTAGGTTGTTAATCAAAATGAGATTCGTTGAATCTTTTTGCATCACATTTTCATAAGTTTTGATGGCTTTTGATGAATACCCAGAAAGTTCAAAAACTCTTCCAAGTTTTGCCTCTATAGCTATTGATTCCTTTTTTTCTAAAGCGTGCTGATAATTTTCTATCGCCTTGTTATAATTTCCGATTGATTTATAGATATCGCCAGCTTTATCAAATACCGCTACTGTTTTATCATTACTGTTTTCAAGTAGTACCAATGCTTTTTGATAATTACCATTTAATAGTAAAGAATCTACAATCTTAAAAACCGAAGTCTGAGCTTCGGTTTTTATGGCTATCAAACAAATGATGGCGAGTACTATTTTCTTTTTCATACAATTTCTTTATTGACTGTTCTTTTTTCTCAATCTTTCATTTTCTAACTTCACCCTTTCATATTCTTCCTTAGTTACTTTTTCCTTTTCGACGTAATAGATCATCTCTCCCGTGTCACGATACTCCACAGTAGCTAATATTTTACCCTTACTATTTTCACTATCATCTTCTTCAACCACACCATCGACCATAAAAGAAATCGGCAACATATAGGTAACATTTACAGGTTTTCCTTTTTGCTCTCCCGGAATCATTTTTGGTAATAAATTTACAACACGTCTTGCTTCTGCTTCCAAATCTTTATGAGCTGCTCTTGCGCCAAGAATTTCAACAGTCCCATTTTTTGTAATTTTAAACTGCACATAAATCTTTTGCTTTCCTGGTTCTAATCCTAAGTTTTTACCTAAATCCGCATTAAAATTTGCTACTACAAAATTTCTCAAACTTGTATTTAAACAGTCCTTTAAATTATCAGAATCTTCACACCCAGGAAATATTGGTGCTTTATCTATAATAGCAAATGGCACATCTTCATTATAGGAATATTCTTCTTTCTCTTTGCGCTCCATATTCATTCTATGAACTATGATTTTCCTGCCATTTTTCAATTTATATAAAGACAATTCATAACTAACATTTTTATTTTCAAGCTTTTTAAACCTTGCCAAGACATCTTCAAATTCAGCTTTTTCTTCATCAATTAAATCTTTATAGTCCAACACTAATAATTCTATGTTCGGTTGATCTTGATTGTTAAATAGAATGTAAGTATCAAAATAAGTTTCTTTACTTCCTGTTGAAGATCTATATGTGTCACCTTCGTTCATATACACGGTAGACAATTCCTTTTTAGCAACACTTTCTTCTACAGATTTTAAATCGTTTGTTTCGCAAGAAGAATACAATAGCATACTTGCCAATACGGGTATTAATAGTAAATACTTTAACTGTTTCATTTTTTGTGATTTGTTTTTTGTGATCATAGTAATTCGTTTTTTAATGAATGATTGTTTATAAAATTGATTGACGAACGAGATATTCTCTACCCTAAATGTTTCGGAAAGGAGTTTGTTAAAATAGGTTTTCTTGTCAGACGCTTTTACAACTTCTGCGTCCGAAATATATTCGTGTAATTCTGCAATTCGCTTTTGATAGATATACAGCATTGGGTTGAACCACATTACTATTTTAAAGATTTCGAAAAATAATAAATCAAGTGTATGCAGCTGTTTGCTGTGGACTAATTCGTGCTGAATGATTTGTAATTCTTTTTTCTCTATTAATTTTTGGTCGATAAAAATATAATTGAAAAATGAAAAGGCAGATTGTTTCCCCTCTAACAACACCAATTTATAGTTGTCTTTTTTGATTATTCTGTTAGATGAAATCACCTTAATTATCTTCATTAATTTTAATAAAAACAATATTAAAAATAGGGTAACTCCTATATAAAATAACAAGTTGACATAATTAATTGTTGTGACCGATGCTACCGTTTTCTCAATCACCGCCTGTGGATTCAACATCACTTCGGGTAACATTACGATGTATTCTTGCGGAACGGTACTTTTGATGCTATCGAATTTTAATAGCGGAATGATGATCGATAAAATCGGAGTCCCTAATAAGTAAAGTCGATTCCATTTAAAAAATGTTTCTTTCTGTAAAAAGAAATCATAAACTGCCAAAAATAAGGTTTGAAATAATAGTACCTGAATTATATAATTAATCATAGCGCTTAATTTTTATTGTTAATATTCTTCAATATTTCTTCTAAGTCTTTAATATCTACATCATTTTTCTTTACAAAAAAGGATACCATACTTTTAAAAGAACCTTCAAAATAACCATTCATAATTTTGTTTAAACTCTGATTTTTATAATCCGCTTCTTTTACAATGGGGATATAAATATAGCCTCTCCCCTTTTTTTTGTGCGATACAAATTCTTTGGTTTCTAAAATCCTAATAATTGTTGAAACCGTATTATACGCAGGTTTTGGGTTTGGCAACTCATCAATTATTTCTTGTACCGATGCTTCCTCAAGTTTCCATAAAACTTGCATAAACTGTTCTTCGGCTTTTGTTAATTGTTTTTCCATATTTAAAAACTTAATATTGAATTCGATACAAATATAACTAATAAATTAGTTTAAACTAATTTATTAGTTGAATAAATAATTGGTTTAATGATAAAAGACTATTATTCCTTCTTATTTTTACATTGCTAATTCATCGCCATTACGAGGAAGTATGACGAAGTAATCTCATTTACAAACCTATAAACAGATTGCGTCAGTCGTACCTCCTTCTCAAAGACGTAAAGACAAGATAACATGGACATTTTCTTACTCATCATCGGTTTTCTTTTTGTATTACTAGGAATCATAGGGTCTTTTTTACCAGTATTACCCGGACCCATTACAGGATGGGTAGGCTTACTACTACTCCATTTTTCAGATGCCATACCAATGAACTGGACTTTTTTAGGCATCACCTTAGCAATCGCAATTTTTATTTGGGCAATCGATTATGTGATTCCCGCTTGGGGTACTAAAAAATTTGGTGGTAGTAAATACGGAGTTTGGGGTACTATAATTGGGTTGATTATAGGAATCATTTTTTTAGGCCCACTAGGAATTATAATAGGTCCATTTGTCGGTGCATTTATTGGAGAAATAATTTATGATAGAAAAGATAAATCTAGAGCATTGAAAGCTGCCCTTGGTTCTTTTGTTGGCTTTATGCTTTCAACCGGACTCAAACTAATAACCAGTTTAGTCTTTGTGTATTTGTATTGGAGTAAGTTTTGGGAACACAAAGAATTATTTTTTTAGAACTTAAGTCATTTCGACGAAAGGAGAAATAGCATCCTGAGAATCACATTTACACATGTAAGTATTTGAGCAATATCATGCGATTTCTCTTTGTTCCTCATTCGAAATGATCCCAAATAAAAAAAGCGTCCCGAAGTACGGGAAGCTTTCCATTGGTTTTAATAAACCTAATTGACGTTTTTCAACGTCAAAACAACACAACTCTGTATCCTAAAATACAGACTACAAATATACACAACTTTTTAATTATTCGTAATTATTATAGTAATCTTTTACAAAATCTATTATTTGTTATTTATCAAGAGGTTGTATCTTTGCGAACTAATCAATAAGTCATCTTTTTTTAAATATTTCCATAATGCAATTATCAGAATTAGAAATTGTACGAAGACAATCATTACAACAACTTCGTGAGTTAGGCATCAATCCGTATCCAGCTGCTCAGTATAAAACAACAGCAGCAATTAAAAATATTGTTGCAGATTTTGATGCATTTGACGGTAAGGAAATTGTACTTGCGGGTAGAATTATGAGCCGTAGAATTATGGGTAAGGCTTCTTTTGCTGAGTTAAAAGATAGTAGTGGACGTATGCAAATCTATATCAACCGTGATGAAATTTGCCCAGGTGAAGACAAAGTTTTATACAATACTGTTTTTAAAAAATTACTAGACCTTGGTGATATAATTGGTGTTAAAGGGATTGTTTTTAAAACGCAGGTTGGTGAAATATCTATTAAAGTAAAAGAATTAACCTTGCTTTCTAAATCATTAAAACCTTTACCAACTGTTAAAACCGATGCTGACGGAAAAGTACATGACGGATTTACGGATGCAGAATCTAGATACAGACAACGTTACGTAGATTTAATTGTAAACGATCATGTAAAAGAAACTTTTCTAAAGCGTACTAAAATTACAAATACTATTCGCCAGTTTTTTAACGAACGGGATTACATCGAAGTTGAAACACCAATTTTACAATCAATTCCTGGAGGTGCAGCCGCAAGTCCATTTGTTACACATCACAATGCTTTAAACATTCCATTATATTTACGAATTGCAAATGAACTGTATTTGAAACGGTTGATTATTGGTGGTTTTGATGCAGTCTACGAATTTGCAAAAGATTTTCGTAATGAAGGAATGGATAGAACACATAATCCTGAATTTACGCAAGTAGAACTTTATGTTGCCTACAAAGATTACAACTGGATGATGGATATGACAGAACAACTATTAGAAAAAGTTGCTTTAGATTCTAATAACAATACAACTGTGACTTTTGGAGAACATCAATTAAATTTTAAAGCTCCTTATGCGCGTGTGCCAATTTTAGATGCTATTAAAGCGCATACTGGTTTTGACCTTAACGGAATGAATCAACAAGAATTAATTGAAGTATGCCATCAATTAAACCTCGAAGCTGATGAAAGTATGGGAGTTGGAAAATTAATCGATGAGATTTTTGGCGAAAAATGTGAGCATACTTACATTCAACCGACTTTTATTACTGATTATCCCAAAGAAATGAGTCCGCTATGTAAAGAACATCGCGATGACCCAAGACTAACAGAACGCTTTGAACTAATGGTTGCCGGAAAAGAGTTGGCAAATGCATATTCAGAATTAAACGACCCAATAGACCAAAAAGAACGTTTTGAAGAACAATTAAAATTAGCTAAAAAAGGGGATGATGAGGCCATGTTTATTGATCATGACTTTGTTCGAGCTCTTGAGTATGGAATGCCCCCAACATCTGGTATTGGTATTGGCATTGACCGCTTAACAATGTTTATGACCAACAATGCATCTATCCAAGAAGTGCTGTTCTTTCCTCAAATGAAACCAGAGCGTAAGGCAGTTGCAATGACTGATGATGAAAAATTGGTTTTTAATATTTTAAAATCCAACTCGCCTATTTTATTAAACGACTTAAAATCTCAAAGTGGATTGAGTAATAAAAAATGGGATAAGACTATTAAAGGCTTAACAAAAAATAATCTAGCAAAAGTTGACAAAACTGATGAAGGCTTGTTTGTTGAGTTGGCTCAATAGAACTGTTATCCTGAGCCTGTCGAAGGACCTCAAACTAAAAAAAGGAATCATAATGTGATTCCTTTTTTTGTACAACTATATTCCTTTTTAATTATTCCCTAATCCTGCCAATAATGCCATTCCGCCAAATAAGAACAAAAAGACAAAAACCAATATCATAGCAATAACCATGATTAGCAAGTTTCCTTTTGCCCAATTTTTTTTATGAATATTCGTACTACCGTCAAAAGCCCAAACCAGAACCAATATAAATCCAATCATTGGTAAAGAAGCTAAAAAAATAGTCAATGCCCATTCTTTGTATGACATTGCTGGTGTGTTTTCTTGAGAAGATAAATTTTCCATGTTTGTTAGTTTTTAAGTGAATTTCAAATATAATAAATTTCGATAACAAATCGAAAAAAACCTAATCAACTGGACAACAATAAATTATAAATAAACGTTAAACAACGTATGATTTTTTGCTACTCGCATACTATTTATTAATTTGCAAACTATAAATCCCAAAGGATTCATTTGAAAAAATATATTAAATATTTTATTGTCTTTCTCATAGTCATACTAAGTAGCTTTGTTATTTCAAACAATTCTGATAATCTTAAAAAAAATGCTACTACATCTGTAATTGTTGAAGAGGCACCTGAAAAAGCAGCTCCAATTCTGATTGAAAAATATTCAGAATTAGAAACTAAAAAGGTAACTCACAAATTAGATTCTTTACTTAAACGAATTAACAAAAGACACGATTTTCACGGAAGCATCTTGGTTTCTAAAAACGGGAAAATGGTATATCAAAATCAAATAGGAACTGCCAACTTTAAGAAAAAGGAGCCTCTAAAAAAAGAATCTGTTTATCAATTAGCATCTGTAAGTAAACAATTTACTGCGGCGTCCATTCTTATTTTGATGGAGCGCAATCAATTAAAATTGACTGATACCGTTACTAAATATTTTCCTGATTTTCCTTTTGAAAAAATCACCATAAAACATTTATTGAATCACACTTCTGGTTTACCAAAATACTTTTGGGTAGCTGAACACGAATGGAAAAATGACCATGCACCTAGTAATACTGAAATGATGGAATTGTTAGAAACTAGTACTGTCAATAAATTTTTTAGTCCCGGTAGAAACTTCGATTATTCTAATACTGGTTACGTTGTTTTGGCGTCAATTGTTGAAAAAATTACCGATATGAAATTTGGGGATTTTGTAGAAAAAAATATTTTTGAGCCATTGCAAATGAATGATTCTTTTGTGTATCGCTTTGAAAAAGACACACCACAAACCAACCAATTAAAAGGGTATCGCTTGTATAGAGGTTGGAGACACTTGACTATTAACGGTACGGTAAACGATGCTATTGTGGGTGATAAAAATCTATATTCTACCTCTGAAGATTTATTGAAATGGATGAATGGTCTCAACAATGAAAAACTCATTTCTAAAGAATCTTTAGAGTTGATGTATAGCAAAGGAGAAACCATTTATGGCAGGAAAGTACCCTACGGATTAGGCTTTAGAATTGATACCAAAAACGACGAAAAAGTAATTTATCACTATGGTAAATGGAACGGATTTAGTACCGGAATTTCACAATATCTAGACGACGATATGGTGGTGATTATATTAGAACACACCAGCTATCGTTCAATGACTTCGCTCAATAAAAAAATAAAAAGTATTGTTTTAGATAATTTTGGTTCTTATTAAATTTAAGTCTCTAATATTTATAAAAAAGGGAGCTGTAAATACAGCTCCCTTTTTTATGTTATATATTTTTAGCTTACAATCCTAACGCTTCTACTCCTTGTTCGAATACAACATCAACAGGAATCCCTGCTGTACCTAAACGATCTAAGTCGGCTTGTAATTCTGGAGAAATCACAGCCATTTCTGCAACTAATTTTGCAACACCATCATAATCTCCATTTCCTTGTAGCGTTAAAATCAAACGAGATAATTCTTCCATAGCTATTTCCATTTTTTCGAAATTCACTTTAAAAGTTCCGTCTTCATTTCTAGTAAATGCGCCTTTTTCTTTAAAGAAAGTAAAACGAATCATGTTCGCTTTTCCGTGAGCAGATGATGCTCCAAAACGAACAGATCTAAAAATACCCGCCATAAACGTTACCATATTATCCTTAAAGTCTTCTTTAAGCTCTCCTTTATTAACTAATTGCTGAATCATATACAATCCTAAGATATCTGCTTTCCCTTCTTCCAGAGCGCTTGAATGATCCTTAAGTGCAGTTCTCACAGTTCCATTTCCATTAATAGTGTTCTTTACTCCCAATCCGTGAGCAACCTCATGAAACATCGTATTTGCAAAAAAGGCATCAAAAGTAATATGCTTACGTTGACTCTCATCAATCAATACTTCAGAAATTGGAACTAAAATCTTTTCAAACTTGGCTTTCATTGCATTTTTTAATTGCAATCTGCGTGTTCCTTTTTGTAATTGAACCTCTTCATCGTTAGGCAAATTAATCGCGATTGTTTTTGAACCTGAGTTACAATCACCCGCATAAAACACAACATCATACGCATTTAAATCAGAATCTGTTCCTGGAGTCTCCGTTTTGTAAGCTGCATCAACAGGTAAATCTCTTTGCAATTCTGGTAGGTAAGCGCTAAACTTTGCCAACTTCGCAGACCACGCTTGATCTTTAATTAATACATACCCTTCATGCGACGCTTTGTTTCCATAAATATGATCTTCATAGGTTTCGATAGGACCAATCACAATATCTAACGTATTTGTTTTCATATCCATCCATGCCAAATCACTCGCTTGATATTCATCATCTAACAACGCTAGTGAACGTAATTCTAAATATTTTTTTAATCCAGCATTGTCAGCATAGGTCGAAGCCTCTTTTAATAAATCAGAAACTACTTTCAATTCTTTTGCAAATTGTATGTGATACGGAATTGCATATAACTTACCTGCATCGTCTCTTCTTACAAAAGTGTAGATACTTCCTTTTTTGTCAAACTCTGAAGCCTCGAATTCGTCTTTTGTCATATCCTTCGGATAGTAATTTGCTCCTAAAGGTTTGTCAGAAAATTCTGACATAAAAGATTTATTTCCGTTCAACCTGTCCCAAGGACCATAATTAATTTCTACAAATCTTTTGGTATCTACATCGTCAATAGAATTTAACAAGGCTTCCTTATCACCATAAGATTCATACCAAAATAAATCATTCATAATGTCTGCTGCCTGAATCAATAAAGGTAACATTTTACGTTCATTATCAGTAAGCTTACCAACATCAGCAGTTAATTTAACCGTTACATATTTGCTTAAGTTTTTTTGCATATCGGTTACGTTTTGCTCAACCGTTACTTGTTTTGTCGGTTTTCTTGCATCTCCTTTTGATTGGCAAGAAATCATTGCAACTAGAATTGTTGCTAAGAATATTATTTTTTTCATTTGATATTATATTAAAATATTGTTGTCCAAAGTTAAACCTTTTCAAAAATATAAAGTCATAGAAGTATTAGAAATTATTAAAACCAGCAAAAATGAGAAAATTAGTAGTTGCCTTGATTGTGTTAATGACTTTTAGCACACAAGCACAGAAAAAAATGAGCTTAACAGCTGAACAAGCTGCAACATTACACACCAAAGAAATGACCTTGCATTTAGAGTTGAATAAGCAACAACAAAAGCAAGTGTATGCCTTGGTTAAAGAACGCGCTGAAAAAAGAGAAACCATGCGCGAAGACAGAAAAGAGAGAAAAGAAATGAGTGAAGAGCAACGCTATGAAGCAAAGTTAGCTCGACTAGACAGCCAAATTGAAATGCAAGGTGAAATGAAAAATATCTTAAACGAAAAACAATTTGACCAATGGAAAGATGGTATGCAAAAACGGGGAAATGCAATGCAAAAAAGAATGAAAAAAGAAAAAGAAAGAGGAAAAGGAAAAAGGTAATTCGAATAGATTCCCGTTTTCACGGGAATGACAATTTATTTGAAATTCGAAGCTACGCTCCGAAAGATATTTTTATAGTAATTGAATGGTTAATTAGTTGTTAAAGCAAGAAATACAATTGTATTTCTTGCTTTTTTTATATCAATAACTCAAATATAGCTTTTGCCCAATATCAATGGTGTTAGAATCTAAGCCATTAATAGATTTTATTTTGTTTACAGACACTCCATATTTACGAGAAATAGAATACAATGTATCTCCTTTTATAACATTGTGAAATTTAGGTTCAGAAGTTTTTGATTTTGTTTTCTTTTTATTTCTTCTACTCTTTTTACCCAATACCTTTTCGTCATATTCATTAAGGTCATAGGCTTCAATAATATTAATTAATTTTTCAGGATATTTTTTATCAGTAGCATAGCCTGCTTTTCGCAATCCTTTTGCCCATCCTTTATAATCGGTTGGTTTTAGTTTAAACAAATCTGCATAACGTGTTCGCTCTGCCAAAAACAAGGAATGATCTCTAAATGATTGTTCTGGATGTTTATACACTCTAAAACACTCACCTTTTTCGTCATCATCGTGGTAAGTCTTACCACCAGTCCAACCCCTATGACATTTTATTCCGAAGTGGTTGTTAGATTTTCGTGTCAATTCACTTAGTCCAGATCTAGATTCTAAAACTCCTTGTGCCAAAGTAATACTTGCCGGAATTTTATACCTACGCATTTCATCCATAGCAATCTCACTATACGTATCAATGTATTGTAATTTTACGTCGGTGTATTTTTTTGTAGGAGACGTTTTCTTTTTAGAAGTTACAACAACTTCTTTTTTTGGAGTGTTTTTTTTGGATGCCTTTTTAGATTTTCGTTTTGCACCACAACTCACTAAAAAAAGACTTGCTAATAATAGGGTTAGAATTTTTAATTTCATTAAAACTTATTTATTCAATAATTAAACTTCCTCTTTGTTTTAAAATTGTATTCATTCCTTCAATTCCCTAGAGTCCTCCAGTATGAATCGCCAAAATTTTAGCACCTTCTCCAAAATAATCTCGGTTGATTAAGTCCACCAAACCAAACAACATTTTACCTGTATAAATAGGGTCTAACGGAATTGAGGTTTCCTTTTTAAATTGATTGATAAAAGTAATCAATTCGTTGGATGTTTTAGCGTAACCACCAAAATGATATTCAGAAATTAACTTCCAATTTTCTGTTTGATTTACATACTTGTTGATTTCAATATTTAGAAAATCACCTTTCAAAGCAGGAAATCCTAATACCTTTTGATGACTTTGCGCAGAATTAATCAACCCGGAAATCGTACCTCCAGTACCAACTGCCACACAAATAGCGTCAAACCTTTCAGTCTCTTCTGACAAAATTTCTTCACAACCTTTTATTGCCAACTCATTTGTACCGCCTTCTGGAACTAGATAAAAATTATCAAATTCATCTTTTAATTGCTGAATGAATTCTTGAGATGCCTTATTACGATAATCAGTTCTTGAAACAAACTTAAACTGCATTCCGCATTCATTTGCAAAACGCAAGGTGGAATTTGATGCTAAGGTTTTCTCTAAATCAACTCCCAATTCATCTCCACGAATTACACCAATAGTTTTAAATCCATTTAATTTACCAGCAAATGCAACTGCCGAAATATGGTTAGAAAATGCACCTCCAAAAGTGAGGAGTGCCTTTTTATTTTCTGACTGCGCTTGTAATAAATTGTATTTTAGTTTTCGGTATTTGTTACCTGAAATTTCTGGGTGAATTAAATCTTCGCGTTTTACAAACAGCAGAATGTCTTTTCGGTTGATTCCTGAAAAGGTTACTTTTTGTAGGATGCTATTTTTGGTGTTGGGCATTTAATTTAAACTTTTTACAACTGGATTCCCGCTTTCGCGAGAAAGACAAATTGGAATACTAGAATAAATTCCTTCCGCCTTTGCGAATCACTCCATAGAATAATGTGGCAATCTGCTAATTGAAATAGTTTCTCACTTTCGCGGGAAATACAAACCAAAGTTAGGATTCCTGCCTTCGCAGGAATGACAAGCTCAACTTGGTAATTATTATTAAACATCATTGCGAATCACTCCATAGAGTGATGTGGCAATCTGTTTATTACTATGAAATTACTACTTTGATTAAAATGGATTCCCTTTTTCAAGGGAAAGACACCTAAAACAAAGGATCAATTAAACACTCAATTTATCATCTAAGGCTGACCATTCTTCCATTATCTCATCCAATAAATCTTTTTTAGCTTGATAATTTTTAAAGAAAATCGGATCGCTATTTACCTTCTCAAAATCATCAGAAATTTCAGCATCCAAACCAATAATCTCTTTTTCTAAATCAGAAATTTTTGATTCTAAATTAGATAGTTTGTTTTGTAACTTCTTTTGCTCTTTATCTGAAACTCTTTTTTCTTTTGATGATGAGTTTACAACTTTTTTAACTCCCTCTACTTTCGTTCTTTTTTCAGCTTCACGCAAATTTTCCATTTTGTGTTGCTCTAAGAAATAGTCAATATCACCTAAATACTCTTTGATTACTTTGTCTTTAAATCCATATACAGTTGACGTTAATCCCTGTAAAAAATCACGATCATGCGAAACAACAATTAGAGTTCCTTCAAAATCATTCAACGCATTTTTTAATACATTTTTCGAGGGTATATCAAGGTGGTTCGTCGGCTCATCCATAATCAAAGTATTGATAGGTTGCAACAATAACTTACACAAAGCCAAACGATTTCGCTCTCCACCAGATAGTACTTTCGCTTTTTTATCTGCATCATCTCCACCAAATAGAAACGCGCCTAACATATCACGAACTTTTACTCGATTAGAATCCGTAGCGGCATCTTCCATAATTTGTAGCACCGTTTTTTCGCCATCTAAATACTCTGATTGATTTTGAGCAAAATACCCTATTTGAACATTATGGCCCAATTTCAATTTTCCTCCAAACGGAATCTCACCCACCATCATTTTTGCTAATGTAGATTTTCCTTGACCATTTTGACCTACAAATGCAATCTTGCTTCCACGCTCAATCATCAAATCAACATTTTCTAAAACGTGATTATCACCATAACTCTTTGATAAATTCTCGGCTTCGACAATAATTTTCCCTGGTTGAATAGACAATGGAAAACGAACTCTCATTACTGCCGTATCTTCCATATCAACTTCAATACGCTCAACTTTATCCAATTTTTTAATCAGCGATTGCGCCATCGATGCTTTGTTAGCTTTGGCTCTAAACTTATTAATTAGTAGCTCTGTAGCTTTGATTTCTTTAGCCTGATTCTTTTGTGCTGCTAATTGTTTTTCGCGAATCTCACCACGCAAAGTCAAATATTGACTGTATGGCTTCTTAAAATCGTAAATCTGACCTAAAGAAATTTCAATAGTCCTATTGGTCACATTATCCAAAAACATTTTATCATGCGACACTAACATTACAGCTCCTGTATAGCTCTTTAAAAAATCTTCTAACCAAATTATTGATTCGATATCTAAATGGTTTGTTGGCTCATCGAGCAACAATATATCATTGTTTTGCAAGAGTAGTTTTGCCAACTCAATACGCATACGCCATCCACCAGAAAAAGTATCGGTTAACTTATCAAAATCTTCTCGTTTAAAACCAAGACCTTGAAGAATTTTTTCTGTATTCCCTTTATAATTGTATCCACCTAATACTTCGTAATGATGCTGGTTATCTGTTAAATCATGAATTAAATCGGTGTAAGAATCACTTTCATAATCTGTACGCTCTACTAATTCATTGTTGATTTTATCTAGCTTTCGTTCAAGCTCTTTAATTTCGTTAAAAGCTTCATAGGCTTCTTCTAAAATAGTGCGCCCTTGTACAAAATCAATATCTTGCCTTAAGAAACCAATACGCACATCTTTCTCAAATGCCATGGTACCCCCATCGTATTCAATATCACCAGAAATCACTTTTAATAAGGTCGATTTTCCTGCGCCATTTTTACCTACAAGTCCTACTCTATTCCCTCCATTTAGCCTAAAAGTGATGCCTGCAAAAAGCTCTTCACCAGAAAAAGAAACCGTTATATTATGAATGTTTAGCATTAAAAAGTATCGTGAATTAATTTAAAATTTTACTTTTGCAAAAGTAATCTATTTTTTGACTTTATGTTATTTAAAAAAGGAAGCAAACTCTACAGTATTTTTAACAATAAATGCCCAAAATGTAATGAAGGAGATTTTTTTGTAAAACCAAATTCCTTTAGATTCAGAAAAGTATTGAAGATGTATGAAAATTGTGGTCACTGCAATTTAAAATACATGATGGAACCTTCATTTTTCTACGGAGCATTGTATGTAAATTACGCTTTGACTGTAGGTATTGGCATTATTGCATTTGCTATTTCAATGCTCGTTTTTAAGTTTTCTTTAAATGTTAGTTTTGGAGTTATTATTGGTGTCTTGATCCTTTTGACTCCATTGACAATTCGATTATCCCGACTTATTTGGATTAATATATTTGTGAAGTATAAAAAGGAGACGTAAGATCGCTTCGCTTTTAGACGTAAGATATAAGACTTGTTTGTTTTATTTAAAACGTCTTTGCGAACGCAGTGAAGCAATCTCAATATTATGGTTCAATTCAAGAGATTGCCACGTCTTTCGTCCTCGCAATGACGAAAAGTTATCCAAACCTTGAAATATTTATTTCTTTTCTAAGAGTTTCTTTGTTTTCTAAATGATTGTATAGTTCTTTTGATACAGTTGGCGCAATCATAACTCCCCGTGTTCCTAAACCGTTCAAGATAGCTAACTGAGGATGTTTTGGATGGATTCCTATCAAAGGACGACGATCTTTAACCGTTGGTCTAATTCCAGCCACTTGATCAATTACTTTATAGTCAACTTTAATAATCTTATTCAGTTTTTCTACTAACTCGTTTTTACCTTCTTCTGATGGGTTGTTGGTTTTATCTTTCCAATTAAAGGTTGCTCCAACCAAGAATTTATGTTCACCTAAAGGCAAAATAAATACTGCTGATTTTAAAACAAAGTCAATATCTAATTCTGGAGCATGAATGGTGATTAGCTCACCTTTTGCTTCTCGCATTGGTAAGTAATTAAAAAATGGGTTCTTTCTAATTCCGAAGCCTTCACAAAAAACAATTTTGGCAGCTTCTACATCTTTATACTTAGTAACATCATTTTCAAATTGAATAACTTCATGATTAAATACTTCAAAATAAATACATTCCTTTTCAACCAAATAATTTCTATAATCATTCAACAAGCTTTTAGCATCAATTCTACCAGTTTTGGTAAGTTTACCATAACCAAAAGGAGATTCAACTCCATTATAAGTTTTTGTTTCAATTTTTGGAATCATATAATCTTCCAACAAAGGATGATCACAAGTTGCAAACCAATTATTTTGTTCTTCTATGGATGTGAGTAATCGCCCAATATCCATTGGGATATTATACGTCGCACCAAACTTCTCTTCCATTTCTTTATAAAACGGAAGTGCAATTTCCAATTGTTTTTTGGCATCCCATACAGGAGTGAACCTTTTTAATATTACAGGATTATACATTCCTCCTGCAACTTTTGAAGAATGCTGTGAGTCGTCTTCAAAAACAATAAATGATTTGTTATTCTTTTCTAATTCTCTTGTAAATGCTAATCCAGCAAGCCCTAATCCGACAATGATATAATCTACTTTTCTCATAGGGTAAAGGTACGTAAATCAAAGACGGAATTTCTCATATTCGTTCAAAATGATAACACGGAAATGGGTTCTACCTTTCATTGGAATCACAGCATAAAAAAACTCCTGAAATTTCTTTCAGGAGCTTCAAATAAATTTGAATTAAGATTTTAATAATTCCAAAGATCCAATTCTTTATCTCGAATTGATTCTCTAATTCTGTCAGATTCTAATACTTGGAATAAAGCGTTTCCTTTAACATAATGTGATACATCTCTATTACCATACACATTTTCTTCACGATACACAATCGCATTAAAACGTCTTGCATTTAACATGTGATCATATGAAATAGGGTATGCAGAATTTTTAGGATTAAACACTTTCATGTCGTGTAAAATTTGTCTAGCACCTGGATACCATACCCAAAAAATAGGTAGTTTCTCAGCAACATTAGCTACATCTTGTCTTCCTTTTGTTTGCACATCAGGAGCAATTGGAGCTACTGCTAACAATCTATATTTCATTTCGCCTTGACGCTTATCGATATACCAAACACCTTTAATTTTAAAGCCTTCGATATCTCTTGCAGTCAACTCTGTTCTAGTAATAAATTCTTCGATGTTTGCATTCGGATCTGCATTTAATTCATCTCTACCAGCATCTGTTGTATCAACTCTAAAAAGTTTAGATTCAATCTCTTTCTTCGTGAGCTTTGTAGTAAAATAAGAATCATCATACACTTCTGTCAACTCATCATCCATCACACCTTGTAATAAAGTTGAAAACAATGATTTACGTCCTTGTTGTGTACTATTTTCATGAATTGGGTAATAGTAAGGTAGGTTTAAACGTTCATTTAAATCTATGTATTCCCATGTTACTTTAGACCACAACATATCTCTATCATCCACATAACCATAGGCCAAAGGCTTATCATTATCTGCAGCTAATTGTTCAGCAGTTTTTACACCAATCTCATCTGGCGTAACAGCATTTAACAGATTAGTTTGGGCATTTGTATTTGCTGTTATAAAAACAACAGACCCAAGCAATAATAAACTCTTCCAATTCATCTTCATCTTATTTTTCTTTTAATTATTGTATCTCAATATTAACTGGCATCGCATTTTTTACTTGATATGTTGAGTTGCCAACCATTGTAGATTTTACATCAAAAATGGCAATCATATCACCAACTCTTGCTTTTTTAACAGCAGTAATTGCTTGCGCATTTAATTTATTTCCTGACACCGTAATTGTTGCTTGACCAGGAACTTTAATTTTAAAGCTTTTCACTTTAAATTCTAAGTCGAATAAAAAGTCTGGTAACTCAACACGTACCGTTGTTTTCTCTAAACTCGCCTTCGGCATTTTTACCAATCCTGATTCTTTACGAACCGTTGCCATTGGTTTAGGGATGTCTTTAATTCTATAAGTTTTTCGACTACTCTCTGTTAATCCACCTGGTAAAGTATAGCTAACATTAATAATTACTTCTTTACCTGCAGCAGGAGTCATCATGTATTTTCCTAATCCACTTGCTTTTTTCAAACCTTTTGCAGATGGTCTTACATCTTTATCAGCAACTCCAGGAACTGAAATTGTTAATGGGTTTTGTAAACCACGATACACAACATTCATTTTATCTGCAGAAATAACTGCATCGCTTGGTTTTCCAACTACTGTATATTCAGTATCGATAAGAATTTCTTCATCAACTCCATCTTGTGTAAAAATAAATTTACCCTTTAATGGTTGTACACCAACATTACCTGCAGCAATGTCTAAAAATGCTGCACCTTCTTCTCTACCTTCTACTATTTTTCCGTTTACAATAACCTCTTTAGGTTGTAATGAAGCATCATATCGTCCTAAAACAATTTGCCCTTGAACACGCTCTCCTGGGAAAAATGATGGTTTTTTTGGTAAAAATATTGCCTTATAAGTACTAGCACTTATATTAGCATCTGCTTGTAATTGCCCTCCTAACATTGCACTCAATATTTGGCGTTCTGCACCTCTAATATCTGTTTGCATTAATGTTAATTTTGTTAATGATGCAACTGCTGGAAAACCGACAAAACTATGATCAATCCAATTTTTAGCTTGTGAAACACCATCTTTAGCAGGAATGTCATCTGTATTAAAATGATCTTCAACTGATTTTGAAACTGTTTGGTACTCGTTCCCTAAAATAGAAATCAATCCATTTTTATATTTAGATATCGCTTCTAAAAAAGCTTGACCCTTTTCAGTCACTTTTCCTTTTTGATACAAATACAAATCTAAATTATCTGCCTTATCTAGTGTTTCATATTCTTTTCTATCTTCTTCAGCAACACCATCTAAAACAACTTCTTTAATGGTATCAATAAGTGTATACAGTTCTTGAGATAAAATACGAATCTGTTTCGCTTTTTTATTTTCGTCATCAAATTTCAAAGGTTGTTCTAGTGCTTTACGAGCTAACCCATCGTAGCTATCTGCATTTTTATCTACTTGTGTGATGTTAAAATCATCTAATCGTTCATTTAAATATCCAAAAGCTGTTAATACTTCCTTAGACATTTGCAATGCTAACATTGCAATAAATACTAAGTACATAAGATTAATCATCTTTTGCCTTGGTGAAAGTTTTCCTCCTGCCATAATTAATTAGTTTTTAGTGGTTAATAATTTAATTTATAAAGACTAATTAATTTTTTGACATTGCAGATAACATTCCGCCATAAACTCCATTTAACGAAGATAAATTAGACGCTAATGATTCCATTTGCTCTTTTAATTTCGCTGCATTTTCAACAGACTCTTCATTTATCTCTGCTTGACGACCAGCGCTTTCTAATTGCACTTGGTACAAGCTGTTTAAAGATTCCATTTGAGCAGCTGCCAATGACATTTGCTCACTATATCTATTTGTTGCTGCGATTGAATCTACTGCAGGAGCAATATTTTCAGCTGCACCTTTAAAGTTCATAATGCTTTCGCTAAGACTTTGCATTAGACCTGTATCTAACTTTGCTTCTTGCAACATATCATCTAATTTTTGAGATAACATTCCTTGAACATCACCTTTATCTTTTGCTTTACCTCCAGATAATTCTGGATATACTTGAGACCAATCTAGGTCATCTTCAACAGGTTCGAATGCTGAAATTGCAAATACAATTGCTTCTACAATCATACCTATCATTAGCATTTCATTACCGTACTCCCAGTGAAGAATTTTAAATAGTGCTCCTAAAATTACAATTGAAGCTCCTAGACCATAGGCCATGTTGAAAATTTTCTTCGTTGATTTTGATTGTGCCATAACTTTTTTGTTTTTAAATGGTTAGTGTTTGGGGTTAATAAATTTTAGTTAATTGATTATTGAGTTAAGTTTGTACCTAAGTAATCTTGCACAGTACGGAAACCTATATAGCTTCTTGCAGTATCTGCATATTCATAATCTCTGGTACTCACTTCTAAAAAGTAAGCTACATCTTTCCATGAGCCACCTCTAATTACTTTTCTGTGATTGTTTCTATCTTCTACATTCGGATTCATAGTTGACCCTAAATAATATGAAGCTTCATTATAAGCAGTGTTTGTCCATTCCGAAACATTTCCTGCCATATTGTACAATCCATAATCGTTTGCATTGTATGATTTTGCCTCAACAGTATAGAGTGCTCCGTCAACAGCATAATCTCCTCTACTTGGTTTAAAGTTTGCTAAGAAACAACCTCTATCACTTGTTGTGTATCTACCTCCCCATGGGTAGGTAGAGAAATCTAGACCACCACGAGCAGCATATTCCCACTCAGCTTCTGTTGCCAATCTAAAATGCGGAACTGATATTGATCTTTTCTTAGTTTTTAAATAGTCGTTCTTCATTTTTGTTCTCCAGCTACAAAATGCTTTTGCTTGCCCCCAAGTAACTCCAACAACAGGATAATCTGCGTAGGCTTGGTGATGAAAATAGTCTTGATGCATTGGGTCGTTGTAAGAATAACTAAAGTCCTTAATCCAAACCGTAGTGTCTGGATAAACTGCAACTACTTCTTGTTTTATATAATCTTTTCTATTTCCTTGATTTCTTGCCGCTGCTTCTCTATCTAACCAAGAATAGGTATATTTTAATTTTTCAACTTTCAACATTCTTCTTCCGTCAAATGTTTCTTCTATTGGAACAAACATTGAATCTACCATTACTTCGGCATAATACTCATCAGGAAAATCATTTGTATCCCAAACTAGGTCTTCACTCCAGTCTAAGAATCTACCTTGCGTTGGAGAGTTGATATCACCTAAACTACCATAGGTATCCATCATATACTTTTCATATACTGATGCATCTGTTGTATCCGCAGCTTTAAACTGATAAGCAGCCAATACAGATGCTGGATCATTAGGGTCGCCCATTAAATCAGCCATAATTGCCAATTCCGTTCTTACTACAGAATCTCTTACCCATCGTACAAATCCTTTATACTCACTATTTGTAATTTCTGTTTCATCCATATAAAAAGGACGCACAGTTACAGTTCTTGTTGGTGCATTTAATGCTCCTGAAATATCTTCGGATTGTTTACCCATGGTAAAAGACCCGCCTGGAATCAAAGTCATACCAAAAGGTTTTTCAGCATGCCAAGTACTCTTTGATTTTACACCTACTAATTCACCTTTGTCGTTTTTACCACAACTATAAATTACAGTAATAATTAGTATAAATAATGATACTTTCTTCATAATAAAATTTATCTCTTTCTAAATTCGCGTAAACCTAAAAATTATTTTTTTAATAACAGTTCAAATCTTTAATTATTTGAAACGAATTAACTAAATAACTTTTTTCATTGTTTTATACCAACGCTCTGGTATTTCTTGTTCGTTTGCGTTCAAATAATCTTGATATGTACAAGGTATTAACGCATGTCTTTTGTGTTTATTATTATTTTTAAAATTTATTTCCATCCACCACCTGCCACTTTTATTACTTTTATAAAAATTTATGACATCTTCTTCAATAGGAACTATAAACTTTTGATACTTTTCTATTGTTCCAAATGGATAATCATTTGCTCTGCAATTTACACCTTCTATAAAATACCAAATTGCTTGAGCTATTAACTGCGCAGTTTCTGTTTTATTGTCATATTTTGGATTGTACTCATAAATTCCGAATGAACTCACTTTATCACTGATACCTGCATAACGCGCAATTACACACAGATCTTCACCATAAAAACCATTAGGGGTGGCATTATTATTTGCCGGTGCGTCACTATTTCTTACAGCACTAATGTCTATTGAAACAATATCAGCATCGCGTAAAACAGGTTCTACCAACGCAATGTTTTTGGCTACTTCTCCTAATCTATAGGCATCAAAAAACAACGCATTTACCAAATCAATTTCTTCCTGTGGATTAAAAAATGTTTGATAACCAATATTACTAAAGTTAAAAAGGTTGTTTGGCTTATTCATAACAATCGCACTTAAATAAGATTGTGATGTTATACCATCTTGAATTGCTCCAAAGTTGAATTTATTATCAATTGCCACCAAATTAACTGTTTGCTCTAAACTATCATAAGCACGATAATTTGCATAGGTAATATCCTGACTTCCGCCTATTATAATAGGTATGATATTCTTTTTTAACAAATAAGATAGCAACTCACCTACAGCAAAGTAAGTGTCTTCAACTGTATTTCCTCGTGGAATTGTTCCTAAGTCAACAATTTTTGTTGCCCAACTACCAGGATAAAGTTGATAGAGTTGTTTTCTAATTTCTCCTATCCCTAACCCTGTCTCCTCATTGTCAATAGCATTCCTTCCTTCTTCAACAGCAACGATTGCTAAACGGATTCCGTCTAGGTCTGGCAGACCATTTTGTTTAGAGTGAATTTTAATTTGGTAACCCAAGGTTTGATCAGACTGCAACATAGCATGTGCAAATACAGTATCATCAACCGGATTCAAATAATCAGGATTCATTGCTATTATAAATTGTTTTGGGGTTTAACAATAGTGCAAAATAGTAAATTATTTCTTTTTTGTCGCTTTTTTCTTAGCGGTTTTCTTTCTAGCTTTCTTTTTAGGAGCCTTTTTTTCGATAATTGCTTTCACTTCTTCTAAAGTTAATTCAGCAGCCTTTGTAGTTTTTGGCATTTCAATTTTAACTTTTCCTTGCAAAATATTAAAACGTCCCCAACGTGCTTTTTCAACTCTAATCCCTTCTTCTTCCCAATTATGAATTACTTTATCAATGTCTTTTTGTTTTTTGATTTCAATTAACTCTACAATATTATCGTAGGTTAAATTATCATAATCATATTTTCTATTCACATTAATAAATATATTATTCCATTTGATAAAAGGGCCAAATCTACCAACTCCTTTTTGAACTGGAAAACCTTCGTATTCGGCAATTGGCGCATCAGCTTCTCTTTTTGCTTCTATCAACTCTATCGCTTGATCTAAATCAACCTCCATTGGATTACCTCCTTTTGGCAACGAAACAAACATAGACCCAAATCGCACATAAGGTCCAAAACGTCCATTCGAAATAATAACATCTTCTTTTTCATATTGACCAACTGTTTTTGGCAATAAGAATAAATCTAGGGCATCTTCTAAAGTAATTGTCCCTAAAGTTTGATCTCCCTGTAAACTAGCAAATTGCTTATCCTCATCTTCTCTATCTCCTATCTGAACCATGGGTCCAAATTTTCCTAAACGCACTAAAATAGTTCTTCCATTTTCTGGATGCTTTCCTAAAATGCGCTCTCCTGATTCTCTTTCGGCATTGGCAGCAACATCTTCTACTCTCGTATGGAAACCTTTGTAGAACTCTTTAATCATCTCTGTCCAATCCTCTTTTCCTTCGGCAATATCATCAAATTCAGTTTCAACTTTTGCCGTAAAACCGTAATCCATAATATTCTCAAAATGCGCTACTAAAAAGTCAGTAACAATATTACCAATATCTGTTGGCACCATTTTTCCTTTATCCGCACCAACTTTTTCGGTTAAAGTTTTAGAATCAACAGTATTATCCTCCAATCTTATTTGTAGATAATTTCTTTCAACTCCTTCAACTGTACCTTTCTCAACATAGCCTCTTCTTTGGACTGTAGAAATTGTTGGGGCATAGGTTGATGGCCTTCCTATTCCCAGCTCTTCTAATCGCTTTACCAAAGACGCTTCAGAATAACGATAAGGCGGTTTCGAATAACGCTCAGTTGCAGTGATAAAATTGTTTTGCAACAACTCACCCACAAATAATTGAGGCAACATTCCTTCTTGCTCTTCCTCTTCATTATCAACACCTTCTAAATACACTTTCAAAAAACCATCAAATGAAATTACTTCACCTTTAGCAGTTAAAACTTTATCGTTTTTAGAATTATCAATCTTAACATTGGTGCGCTCTAATTGCGCATCACTCATTTGAGATGCAATCGTACGTTTCCAAATTAAACTATACAATCTATCTTGATCGTAATCAATCGAAACTGAATGACGATCCATGTGTGTAGGACGAATTGCCTCATGCGCTTCTTGAGCTCCTTTTGTTTTATTCTTAAAATTTCTAGGAAAGCTATATTCTGCACCATATGAAGATGTAATTTCTTCTTGAGCTGCAGTTTTAGCATCCTCAGATAGATTAACGCTATCTGTTCTCATATACGTAATCAAACCAGCCTCATACAAGCGTTGCGCCATCATCATAGTTTTTGCTACAGGAAAATATAATTTTCGTGATGCCTCTTGTTGCAATGTTGATGTTGTAAAAGGTGCTGCTGGAGTTTTCTTGGCTGGTGTCTTTTTTAAATCAGCAACTGAAAAATTAGCTTCTACACAAGATTTCAAAAACACTTCTGCTTCTTCTTTTGTGTCAAAATTCTTAGGCAATTTTGCCTTAAATATTTTACCCTCTTTATTCGTAAACTCAGCATCAATGCGGTAAGATGCTTTAGCATTAAATTCTTGAATTTCTCTTTCGCGCTCCACAATTAAACGAACTGCAACTGATTGCACTCTACCTGCCGATAAGCCTCCTTTAACCTTTCTCCATAATACTGGTGACAATTCATACCCCACCAATCTATCTAAAACTCTACGAGCTTGTTGTGCGTTGACTAAGTTGTAATTAATCTCTCTAGGATTTTCAACCGCTTTTAGAATTGCCTTTTTCGTGATTTCATGAAAAACAATACGCTTTGTATTCTCTTCTTTCAATTTTAACTGCTCAGATAAATGCCAAGCAATTGCTTCTCCCTCTCGATCCTCATCACTTGCTAACCAAACTGTATCTGCTTTTTTCGCTAAACTCTTTAACTTCTTAACAATCGCCTTTTTATCGGTAGACACCTCATAATTCGGTAAAAAATCCCCATCTACATTTATCCCCAATTCTTTGGAGGGTAAATCTGCAATATGACCGAAACTCGATTCTACTTGAAAGTCTTTTCCTAGAAACTTTTCAATGGTTTTTGCTTTTGCTGGTGACTCTACTATAACTAAATTCTTTGCCATAAATCTTAACTCTTTAATCAAAACACATCCTTTCTATTGCAGATGATTTTGGACTGCAAAAGTAAATAGTTTTTTTTAAAATCAAATTTTAATCTTAAAAAAGCGTTTTTTTGATGAAAAAAATATTAAAAATTCACATTAAAAATGTAGTTATTTGGAACCATTTTAACTATCTCATTAGGTGATAAATATCATGTTATTTAAAGCTTGTTTCTTCTAAATTTACTTCTTAATAATCAACCCGAAACTTTCATATCATGAAAAAAATACTACCCCTTCTAGTATTAACTTTATTTTTAACAACACCTTTTATTACCAAAGCACAAAACAACGCCCTCAATTTTGATGGAACAGATGATTAAGTAATCACTTCGCAGTATATCGATTTATCCTTTCAATCATACGCTATCGAAGGCTGGTTTAAAGTCGATATAATACCAAGCGCTGGGGAATACCCACATATTTTTGGTGTTATTGACGGCCCTTCTGATGCCGGTTTTGTTCGAATAAATGGAGACAGTAATAAGCTTGAATTTGTAATAAAATCAGACGTAGGTTATAAAACCGTCACATCTCCAGAAGTAATACAAGCGGGTATATGGTATCATGCCGCTATATTGCTTCATAAAGGTAGTCCTAACGACGTTCAATACTTACTTATAAATGGGGAGGTTGTAGCTTATAATCAATTTCCATCTATAGACACTTATTCAAACTCCCTTTTTGGCATAGGGGGCGATGGTATTCGTAATTTTGATGGACTTGATGCTAATGTTTGGTGTCCCAGCATCACACCAACTGTAACAAGTCGTACTATAGAGTTTTGGGTAAACCTTGATGTAATACCCACAGATAATGCTCGTTTAATTTCACGTGGAGCCAACTATAGCGCAGGTGACGAAATCTATTTGTTAAATAATGATGGGGGAATATATACAGAAGGTAGTTTGGTAGTCGGAGATGACTTGCAATCAACAAATCCTTTGCCCACTGACGTTTGGACTCATGTGGCAATTACTGCAGATGGCTCCGGTTCAAAATTATACATCAACGGTATTTTAGATGATACGGGGGGCTGCAGCTTTTGGTTTTGATTCATTTCGCTTTGGGGGTCAATTTACTTCAGGTTTTTATGAAGGTATTGATGGTATGATGGACGAGGTAAGATTATGGAACGATGTAAGAACAGAATCAGAGATTCGAGAAAATATGTTTAAAAACTTTGTAGGTGATGAAGCTAATTTAGTTGCGTATTACAACCTAGATAATGCTGATGGTGTAGTAGCACAGTCATACCCAGCAGAAGCAAATGATGGCGCAATTGGTGGCGGAGCTACTTGGGTAGCATCCACAGCATTTAACACTTGGTTAAATACGAATAGCACAAACTTGATTATAGCTTCAAATTGGAGTAATGGTATTCCTGCTCCAACAGATAATGTAGGAATCAATAATTACAGCGGCTCATCTCCTACCTTAGTAGGAACTCCTACTGTAAATAACATTTTTATTGGAAGTGGTTCAGAGTTAACTTTAAATTCTGGCTTTACAGTAAACGGAAATTTGTTTCTTAATGATAATATAGACCTAAATGGACAAACTATTACTTTAGGAAGTACAGCAACTTTATATGAGGACAGTGGATTGATAAGTGGTAGTACAGGAAGCATTACAACAACAAGAGACTTAAATAATATTAGTGAAAATGTAGCTGGCCTTGGAGCAACAATTACAACAACTGCTGATATGGGAAGCACTGTTATTACAAGAGGTCATACTGTATATGTAACTGAAGGTAATAATAGTATTAAACGTTATTTTGACATTACACCCACAAATAACACTGGGCTAAATGCAACTCTCACTTTTAATTATGATGACAGTGAGTTAAACGGTTTAACGGAGTCTAATTTATTATTATTTAAATCTACAGATAGTGGTACAAACTGGACTAATGAGAGCGGAACTGTAAATACAACAAACAATACCATTTCTTTAAGTGGGATAGATGGATTTAGTAGGTGGACTACAGCTGAAGACTTAGTTCTAAGTTTAGAAAATAATGTAATAGAGGGTTTCAATATGTACCCAAATCCAACGAAAGATTTATTATTTGTTAATGCCGAAGAGGAAATTAAACAGATGAAAATATTTAATTTATTGGGACAACAATTAATTGAGAAATCAATCAACTCTAAAGAAGCAATATTAGATTTAAAATCATTACCAACAGGGTCATATTATATATTGATTTACACTCATAACACAGTAAAATCAGTTCAATTTTTAATTGAGTAAAATTTATTAATCAAGACTCTCTAAACATCATTTAAATAGTTATATAGGAAATAATATTTTTGACACTTTGATGTTTAGGGAGTCACTCAATTGAAGAAAACTTTCTCATTATAAAAAAACTCTCTAAATATCACAACATGTCTGGATCTTAGGGATAAGAATTTAGCTATCGCTATTTAGAGAGTCCCTTATTTTAAGTAAATACCCTCCTAATTATATTTCTGCCACTTTGTCATAATTTTAAGTTTTTGGTTGTATCTTTGCAAACCAAATTTAATGTATGGCAAGTGAAAATGTAATCGAAGAAAAAAAACAAGGTCAAGCACTTATAACTGATAATAAATCGGAAAATAAGAAAAAACTTTTTATAGAAAGTTATGGCTGTCAAATGAATTTAAATGACAGTGAAATTGTAGCTTCTATCCTTTCTAAACAAGGATTTAACACCACCACAAATTTAGAAGATGCCGATTTGGTTTTGGTAAATACTTGCTCAATTCGAGAAAAAGCAGAACAAACAATTCGCAAGCGATTACAAAAATATAATGCTGTAAAAAAGATAAACCCTAAAATGAAAGTTGGAGTATTGGGTTGTATGGCAGAGCGGCTGAAAGAAAAATTTTTAGAAGAAGAAAAAATTGTTGATTTGGTTGTTGGTCCAGATGCCTATCGCGATTTACCAAATTTATTAAAAGAAATTGATGAAGGCAGAGATGCTGTAAATGTAATCCTATCAAAAGATGAAACCTATGGAGATGTATCTCCGGTTCGCTTAAATTCTAACGGGGTTTCTGCTTTTGTTTCTATCACTAGAGGATGTGATAACATGTGTACTTTTTGTGTAGTACCTTTTACCAGAGGACGCGAACGTAGTCGAGAACCAAAGAGTATCATTAAAGAAATTCAAGACTTAGTTGATACAAATTACAAAGAAATAACTTTACTTGGTCAAAATGTTGATAGCTATTTGTGGTATGGTGGTGGATTGAAAAAAGACTTCAAAAAAGCTTCTGAAATTGCACAGGCTACTGCCGTAGATTTTGCTCAATTATTAGAATTATGCGCAACTACATTTCCAAAAACACGTTTTCGTTTTTCAACATCCAATCCGCAAGACATGGATTTGAGTGTTCTGCATGCTATGGTGAATCACAAAAATATTTGTCGTTATATTCACTTACCTGTTCAAAGTGGAAGTACCAAAGTTTTAAAGGCAATGAATCGCCAACATACACGAAAAGAGTATATGGAATTGATTGATAATATTATCAAAATTATTCCAGATATAGCTTTGAGTCAGGATATGATAGCTGGATTTTGTGGTGAAACGGAAGAAGATCATCAAGACACTTTGAGCTTAATGGAATATGTAAAATATGACTTTGGTTTTATGTTTGCCTATTCCGAAAGACCAGGAACACCAGCGGCGAAGAAAATGCCTGATGACGTTCCGATGGATGTCAAAAAAAGGAGATTGACAGAAATTATTCAGTTACAACAAGAACACAGTTTTTATAGAACCAAAGCTTTTGTTGGAAAGACGATGGAGGTTTTAATTGAGGGAATTTCGAAAAAATCTGAGTTGCATTTTAAAGGAAGGAATTCTCAAAATACAGTCGTCGTTTTTCCAAAAGAAAATTATAAGATTGGAGATTTTGTCAATGTAAAAGTTAATGATTGCACCTCAGCAACTTTGATTGGAACTGCTGTTGGGTATTCAGAAAATAATTAAAATATGGAAAGTTTACAAGTTATAAAACAACGTTTCGGGATTATTGGTAACGATACACATCTTAACCTTGCTTTAGAAAAAGCGATGCGGGTTGCACCCACCGATATTTCTGTTTTAGTAACAGGCGAAAGTGGTGTAGGTAAAGAGAGTATTCCGAAAATAATTCACGCTCTTTCTCATAGAAAACACGCAAAATACATTGCTATAAATTGTGGTGCAATACCAGAAGGAACTATAGATAGTGAATTATTTGGTCACGAAAAAGGAGCCTTTACAGGAGCAATATCTACTAGAGATGGTTACTTTGAAGTAGCCGATGGAGGTACTATATTTTTAGATGAAGTAGGAGAATTACCGCTAACAACTCAAGTAAGGCTTTTAAGAGTTTTAGAAAATGGTGAATTTATAAAAGTAGGATCTAGCAAGGTTCAAAAAACAGATATACGAATTGTAACTGCTACCAATTTAAAAATGCATGAAGCAATTGAAAAAGGAAAGTTTCGAGAAGATTTATATTACCGCTTAAGCACCATAGAAATTGACCTCCCCCCGCTACGCACAAGAAATGATGATATCCATTTATTATTCAGAAAATTTGCTGCAGATTTTGCTCAAAAATACCAAATGCCAACAATAAGGTTGACTGACAATGCTGTAAATTTATTGATGAGTTATAATTTCCCTGGCAACATTAGGCAGCTACGAAACATTGCCGAACAAATATCTGTCGTTGAAGAAAATAGAAGTATTGATGCCGAAAAATTATCTAAATATTTACCTAATTACAGAAGCAGAAATTTACCTTCTGTAATATCTGACACCAAGGATAAAAATGATTTTGCAAACGAAAGAGAAATCATGTATAAGATTCTTTTTGATATGCGAAAGGATATTAAAAATTTAGAAACTTTGACCCTCGATTTAATTAAAGGAGGCAACAATGTTCAGGTTCAAGAAGAACATCAACATTTAATTGATAAGATTTATAAAGAAGATAAATCTGATGCCAATGAAAATGAAGTTCAGGTAGTTTATACAAAAGAAACTTACCAACAAGAAAATCAAAATTACGACTTCGCAGAAACTGTAGTTGAAGATGAATCTTTATCATTGCAAGACAAAGAATTTGAAATGATTAAAAAATCTCTTGAACGTAACAAAGGAAAACGTAAATTAGCAGCTCAAGAATTAGGAATCTCTGAACGCACACTTTACAGAAAAATAAAACAATACGATCTCTGATTGATTATTGACGAAAATTAAAAATATTATTAATGAAAAAAACAGTTTTTATACTTCTTGCTTTTGGTTTTCTTTTAACTAATCAAAGCTGCTATACTTTTGGCGGAGTAACTTTAGATGCCCGAGTTAAAACTGTTCAGGTTGATTATTTCCCAAACAATGCTGCATTGATTGAACCAACTTTGAGTCAAGCTTTTACTTTAACACTCCAAGATATTTTTATCAGTCAAACAAATTTAGACATGGTAAAATCTGGAGGTGATATTAATTTTGAAGGTGAAATTGTTGGATATAGAATCAATCCTATGTCCGCTACTTCTAATCAAACAGCTGCCCAAAACAGATTGACAATTACAGTAAATGTTCGCTACTATAATAAATATGAAGAAGACAAAGATTTTGAACAACGCTTCTCTTTTTATTATGACTATCCCGGAAGTTCTCAATTAACTGGCAGTGTTAAACAAGATGCTATTACTGCAATTTTAGAACGCATCACTCAAGATATTTTTAATGCATCTGTTGCGAATTGGTAAAATGAACACACAAGATTTTACATACCTACTCAAGCATCCTTCAAATATTAATGAAGAACAAACAGCGCTTTTAGAAAATGTAATTTCTGTTTTCCCTTACTTGCAATCTGCAAGGGTTTTGTATTTAAAAGGCTTAAAAAATCAAGACAGTTATAAATACAATCAAACTTTAAAAACAACTGCAGCTTATACAACAGACCGAAGTATTTTATTCAATTTTATCACCTCACCTATTTTTGAAAACACACAAAATTTCGAGGTTATTTCTGATGAAATAGAAATAACTTCTGACAAAAAAGAAATTACAATTGATGTTGAAATCTCAAACTCTAAAGTTTTAGAAATTGGCAAACCTTTGAATTTTGAATCTGACGAATCACACTCTTTTGGTGAATGGTTAAAATTAGGAACTATATCTCCAATAAAAAGAGAAGAACCCAAAAGCAAAAAAGCTGTAAAATTTGAAATTATTGATAAGTTTATAGCTGCCAACCCAAAGATAAAACGAGCAAAAAAAGAAACTGCAAGTTTCCCAATTTTAGAACCTGAAGAGACTGATTATTCTAACTTAATGACTGAGACTTTGGCAAAAGTCTATTTAGAACAAAAAAAATATGAAAATGCTAAGAAAGCTTATCACATTTTAAGTTTGAAATATCCAGAAAAAAGTAGTTTCTTTGCAGACCGAATTAAAGCAATAGAATTTTTAGAAAAAAAATAAATTATGAGTTATACAATCTTTTTAATATTAATCATTATTGTAGCTGTGCTACTTGTACTAATTATCATGGTTCAGAACCCAAAAGGAGGTGGATTATCTTCTTCATTTGGTGGTGGTGCAGGATCACAATCTTTAGGTGGCGGCGTGCAAAGTACTACCAACTTTTTAGATAAAAGCACTTGGACTCTTTCAATTTCTTTATTGGCTTTGATATTGTTATCAAACATATCAGCTCCAAATAAAAATGCTAATGTGCAACAAGATACATTTGTTGGTGAAAAAATTGACAATAGAGAAGTTCAAGATTTTGAAGATATAACAACTCCGATAACTACTCCACAAGATACTGTGAACTAAGATGTCGTTTTAAATCATACAAATGCCAACGTAAATGACACGTTGGCATTTTTTTTTGCAAATTGTCAGTGATATTCATTTGGCATACTTTTGGAAAAAAAGAATCATATCAATAATAAACTAAAAAAATATTCAACATGAGTAAAGTAAAGATACAACCATTATCAGACAGAGTTTTAATTGAACCTGTAGCTGCAGAAACTACAACTGCAAGCGGAATTATTATTCCAGATTCAGCAAAAGAGAAACCACAAAAAGGAACTGTTGTTGCCGTAGGAAAAGGAACTAAAGAAGAACCAATGACTGTAAAAGTTGGCGATTTAGTTTTGTACGGAAAATATGCCGGAACAGAATTATCTGTTGAAGGAAACGATTATTTAATCATGAGAGAAAGCGATATCTTCGCAATTCTTTAAAACAAAAATTAAAATAACAGCCTACAGTTAATAGCATAAGGCATAAAGCATATAAAAAGATGGCAAAAGAAATAAAATTTGATATAGAAGCACGTGACGGATTAAAGCGTGGCGTTGATGCATTGGCAAATGCAGTAAAAGTAACTTTGGGTCCTAAAGGACGTAATGTGGTTATTGGGAAAGCTTTTGGCGGGCCTATTGTAACTAAAGATGGTGTTACTGTTGCTAAAGAAATTGAGTTAGAAGATGAGTTAGAAAACATGGGAGCTCAAATGGTAAAAGAAGTTGCTTCTAAAACTAATGATTTAGCTGGTGATGGTACAACTACCGCAACAGTTTTAGCTCAGGCAATTGTAAAAGAAGGTTTAAAAAATGTTGCTGCTGGTGCAAATCCTATGGATTTAAAAAGAGGTATTAACAAGGCTGTTGAAGCAATTGTTGCTGACTTAAAAAAGCAATCTAAAGAGGTTGGTAACAAATCTGATATGATTGAGCAAGTTGCATCAATCTCAGCAAATAATGATACCTCTATTGGTAAATTAATAGCCGAAGCTTTTGGTAAAGTAGGTAAAGAAGGTGTGATTACTGTTGAAGAAGCTAAAGGAACAAAAACCTATGTTGATATTGTAGAAGGGATGCAATTTGACCGAGGATATCTTTCTCCATATTTCGTAACTAACACTGAAAAGATGCTTGTAGATTTAGAGAATCCATACATCTTATTGTTCGAAAAGAAAATTACTTCATTAAAAGATTTACTTCCGATTTTAGAACCAGTTTCTCAATCAGGAAAACCATTATTAATTATTGCTGAAGATGTTGAAGGCGAAGCTTTAGCTACTTTAGTGATGAATAAATTACGTGGCGCCTTAAAAATTGCAGCAGTTAAAGCTCCTGGGTTTGGTGACCGTAGAAAAGCAATGTTACAAGATATCGCTGTTTTAACTGGTGGTACTCTTATTTCTGAAGAACTAGGTTTATCTCTAGAAAAAACTACACTTGATATGTTAGGTACTGCAGAGAGAATTACTATTGACAAAGACAATACTACTGTTATAAATGGTGCTGGGGATGCTGAAGCTATTAAATCTAGAGTGAGTCAAATCAAAGCAAATATTGAAACTACGACTTCTGA